>NZ_BAFR01000343.1 GCF_000308435.1 Nocardia araoensis NBRC 100135
GCCGAGCCGAGGCGATCGGCCGCGAGGTGGACGAGTCTGAAGGCCAACGGCTTGGCCGGCTCACCCGCCGAAGTGGTGGACAAGATCGGCCGGTACGCCGAGATCGGCACCAGCCGCATCTACTTGCAAGTGCTGGACCTGACCGACCTCGAGCATCTGGAGCTGATCTCCGCGCAGGTGCAGTCCCAGTTGTCCTGATGCTCAGTCGAGCGGGCGGTTGGTCGGCACCACGACGAAGCTCGGCGCCGACGGATCCAGCTCGAGGTGCTGCGGCTTCAGCTCGGTGTTGTTGAGCATCGGCCGGAAGGCCAGCGCCTTGGGCGAATTGCCCGCGAAGACGTCGATCCGCAGCCGGTGGCCGGGTTGCAGCACCGCTTGGGTGGGAATCACCGCGATGTCCAGCGCCACCGGCTCACCGGGAACGACCGGCCGCACACTGTCCAAGGTGATCGGGTTGAACGGTTCGGTCAGGTCGCCGGTCGGTGTGCGACTGCTCTTCTGCTCGTCGACGGCGCGCAGTGAGGCGGTCAGCTGCCCGGTGGACAGCACCTTCGAGCTCCCGTCCGGCGCGACGTCGTTCATGGTGACGCTCCAATAGCCGTCGGTGGCGTCGTGCACCGTGTTCAGGTGCACGTTCACCGGCCCCGAGATGACGGTGCGCTCGGTCACCGGCGCGCTGGTGAAGGTCAGCGCGTTGCGCTCGGCGATGCGCGAGTCCTTCGCGCACACATCCACCACCGCGGCCATCCCGGCCGAGCCCTGCGCGGTGTCGCGGGAACACGCCGAGGCGATGCCGGGCGCCACCGTCAGCGTCTTGCGTTCGGCGGGGGCGGTCATCGTCAAGGTTCCGTCGTGGACGGCCTTCCCCGCGGTGCCGCTCGGCTCGGCGGACAGATACACGCGGCGATGGTTGAGGTCTTTCTGCGGGAACTGGCCGAGAGAGATCCAGCCGCCGCCTTGTTCCCATACGGTGATCGGCCCGAAATCGCCCAAGCCGTGGTCGATGTCCTTCAACCACTTGTCGAACCACACGCGCTGCAACACGTCCAGCCGCGGCGGCGCACCCGGAACTCCGGTTCCCGCACCGGGATTCGCGTGGTAGGTGTCGCCGACGACCAACTGCTTCCGCCCCGCGGGCAGCGGAATCGCGTTGTACAGCTTGGTCGCGCTGTTGGCGAAGATGTCGTGCCAGCCGCCGTAGACGAAGGTGGGCACCGTGACGCGCTCCGGGTGGCCCTCGATGCCGCGCCGGAAATAGCTGTCGGCGTCCAGCGCGTCGGCCAGCGCGGGCGGCACATGGTCGAGCGAGGGCGTGAGCAGCGCCTGGGCCAGCAGATCCACGTTGCTGGCCGGATCGGACATCCGTTCCTGCAGCCACCCCCAGTCGAAGGTGCCCTTCAACATGGACTGCACGTCGGGAATCAGCTTCAGCTGGTTGACCGTGCTGAGCCACATCGGAAGGAACGTCGTCCCCACGCCGCCGCCGGGCGCGACGACGTCGCGCATGAGGTCGCTGCCCGGTTCCACCGGGAAGATCGCCTGCAACGGCGCGGGGGCGTTCTCGGCGGCGCGCAGCTGGTTGATGCCCGAATACGAGCCGCCGCTCATCCCGACCCGGCCGTTCGACCACGGCTGCGCCGCCGCCCATTCGATCACCTCGCGGGTGTCGAGCTGTTCTCGCTCACCGAGGGTGTCCCACGATCCCTGGGAGAAGCCGGTACCGCGCACGTCGGCGATCACCTGGGTGTATCCGGCGCGGATCAGATCGCGATCCAAGCCGAGCACCGTCTGCACGGTGCCGCCGTCGACCGCGTGCAGCAGATCGCCGAAACCGCTGACCGGAGTGCGGGACAGATTCACGCGGTTGACCAGCCGTACGGTCAACGGCTGCAAGCCGGGCACCGCGAGCGCCGTGTCGATCAGATTGGTCATGAGCTTGGTGTACGGCGTGAGGTTCACGATGGTCGGCAGCGGCTGCCACTCCAGCTCGCCACCCTGCTTCACCGGCCGGTAGACGTTGGCCTTCAATACGACACCGTCGCTCATCCGGATCGGCACATCCCAATCGATGTGCACGTCGGCGTACGGCTGAGGACCGTCGTGCAATGCGGTCCACGCCACGCTGTGGGCGTCGACCGCAGGCTCCGCGGCCGCAGGCACGGACAGCAGTCCCACGGTCGCCAGCACCGCCACCATGGCCACCATCCGGATCGCCCTGCTCGTCGTTCGTCTCATGCCACGCCCCGCTGCCATCTCGCTCCCTCGACCGGTGTGCGGACCGACCATCGATCGCCCGATTGGGCGACAACGTAGCAATCTGCTGGCGAATAACGCGGGAGGTTCGGTGGGGCCGGTTTGTCGCGGGCGAACAGACGGTGAACGTCGCGCCGCCACGCACGCCGCGGCTTAGGGTGGAAAGCATGACGCCGCTGCAACGCTACATCGCGGAGGAGATCGCGGCCGATCACGCCGACGGCCTGCTCACCCGGCGGGAGGCAGTCCGCAGGCTGGGCCTGCTCGGGCTCGGCGCCACGGCCGCCGCAACCCTGCTGGCCGCCTGCGCGAACTCCGATACCGGGATCACCGACTACTCGCCCACGCCCACGTCGCCCCCGACGCCACCGGGTTCCGCGACCGCTCTTGCGACGAGCGCCGTCACTTTCGCCGGTCCCGGCGGGATGCTGCAAGCCGCGTGGGCGGAGGCGGCGCAGCCGCGGGGCGGGGTGCTGGTGATCCACGAGAACAAAGGCCTCACCGACCACATCCGTTCGGTGGCAGGGCGTTTCGCGGGCGCTGGCTACTCCGCGCTTGCGGTCGACCTGCTGTCCGCAGGAGGCGGCACCGCGACGTTCACCGATCCGGCCGAGGCGACGGCCGAGCTGAGCCGGATCCCGCAGGACCAGCTCGTCGCAGACCTGCGCGCCGGGTTGGACGAACTTCAGCGCCGGGTCGAGGGAAAAAAGCTCGGCGCCACCGGTTTCTGCTTCGGTGGTGGCCTGACCTGGTTGCTGCTGGCCTCCGGCCCGTCGCCATTGGCTGCGGCGACACCGTTCTACGGACCGTTCCCGGACAACGGCGATCTGTCCGCGTCGAAAGCGGCGGTGCTGGGGGTCTATGCGGCGGCCGACGCCCGGATCAACGCCTCGCGGCCCGCCGCGGAAGCGGCACTGGCCCGCTCGGGCAACCCGCATCAGATCTTCACCGCCCCCGACGCGGACCACGCCTTCTTCAACGACACCGGTCAGCGGTACAACGCCACGGCCGCCACCGAGGCTTGGCGGCGCGTACTGGACTGGTACGGAACGTATCTCGGCTGATGCGGACCGGATCGGGCGGTTTTCTCGGCGTCCGCGGCCCGCTCCGGGGCCCGGATTCCGACCGGCGGTTTCGGAGGGCCGTCCGACACCCGCACGGTTGCGGCAGCCGGCCTGTGCCGCGACGGTCCCACGCGTGCACCGCGATCGCCGCGCTCCTGCTCGCGGCGGCGCTGACGGCGTGCGCGGACGAGACCCCGGCCGGACCGACCGGACCGCCTCCGGCAGCCACCGCCACGCCGAGCAATCCCGCCGGGCAGCCCGACCTCGATGCCGCCGAGGAAGTCGCCGGCAACCTCGACGTGCCGTGGGGGCTGGCCTTCCTCCCCGACGGCGCGGCGCTGGTCGCCGAGCGGGACTCCGGACGGATCCTGCGCATCGGCGCGGGCCGTGCGCCGGAACAGGTGTACCAGGTGCCGGGCGTCGCCGCCCGCGGCGAAGGCGGACTGCTGGGGCTCGCCGTCGCGCCCGATTACACCGAAAACCCTTACATCTACGCCTATTTCACTGCCGAGACGGACAACCGGATCGTCCGGTTCCGGCTCGACGGCCCACCGGAGGTTCTGGTCGCCGGGATCGCGAAGGCGGGCAATCACAACGGCGGGCGCATCGCGTTCGGACCGGACGGCATGCTCTACGCCGGAACCGGCGACGCCGGGCAAGCCGGACGATCGCAGGATCCGGCGAGCCTCAACGGAAAGATCCTTCGCGTCACTGCCGATGGCCGCCCGGCTCCGGGCAATCCGTATCCCGGTTCACCCGTCTACAGTCTCGGCCACCGCAACGTGCAGGGCCTGGCCTGGGACCGCGACGGGAGACTGTTCGCGGCGGAATTCGGGCAGGACCGGTTCGACGAGATCAATCTGATCGAGCCCGGCCACAACTACGGCTGGCCCGATGTCGAGGGATCGGGCGGCGCCGACCGCGGTTTCACCGAGCCGCTGCTGACCTGGACCACCGCGGAAGCCTCACCGTCGGGGATCGCCGTCACCGGCGACACCCTGTACGTCGCCGCGCTGCGTGGCCGCCGGCTGTGGACCGTGCCGCTCGTGGACGGCCGCACAGGTGCACCCCGTGCGGAATTGCGTGACCGGTACGGCCGGTTGCGCACCGTCGCAGTCGCGCCGGACGGAGCGTTGTGGCTCACCACCTCCAACACCGACGGCCGTGGCGAACCCGTCAGCGGTGACGACCGCGTCCTTCGGTTCCCCGCTCGCTGAGTTCCGCCCGCAGCCTCCTGTGATCAGCACCACCGAGCATTCTATTGTGCACAACCGAATTGCGCCCTACATTATTGCTCATGACCGATCACCTCTCCCTCGACGAGCAGCTCTGCTTCCCGCTCTACGCGGCGTCCCGGGCGATGACCGCGGTCTACCGCCCGAAGCTGGAACAGCTCGGGCTCACCTACCCGCAGTACCTGGTGATGCTCGCGCTGTGGGAGCGCGACGAACGCAGCGTCGGCGACGTCTGCCACGCGCTCGACCTGGATTCCGGCACGCTCTCCCCGCTGCTCAAGCGACTGGAGGCGGCGGGCCTGGTCGAGCGACGGCGGTCGGCGGCCGACGAACGCCGCGTCGACATCCGGCTCACCGACCGCGGACGCGCGCTGCGCACCGAGGCGGGCGACATCCCGGCCCAGATGGCCGAGGCCAGCGGCCTGTCCATGGACGACATCGCCGCGTTGCGCGACATCCTGCACCGATTGACCGATTCGCTGAAGTCTCAGCTGAACGAAGGAGAATAGACATGCCGATCCTCTACACCGCCGAGGCCCTGGCCAGCGGCGACGGGCGCAACGGTCGCGCACGCACCACCGACGGCAAACTCGACCTGAATCTGTCGGCCCCCAAGGAAATGGGCGGCGACGGCGAGGGCACCAACCCCGAGCAGCTGTTCGCGGCCGGCTACGCCGCCTGCTTCCATTCGGCGCTGCGGCTGGTCGGCAAGCAGGCCAAGGCGAACATCGACGACTCCGCGGTGGGCGCCAGGGTCGGGATCGGGCCGAACGACGCGGGCGGCTTCGGCCTTGCGGTTACCCTTGAGGTATCGCTCCCCCATCTGACCAGGGAGGACGCGCAAGCGCTCGCCGACAAAGCACACCAGGTCTGCCCGTATTCCAACGCGACCCGCGGCAATATCGACGTCCAGGTCCTCCTCGCCGAGGACTGATCGAGAAGGAGCGGATATGCGTGCCGTAGTCATCGAACGATTCGGTGAACCGAAGGACGTACTGACCACCGCAGAACGCCCGGTACCCGAGCCCGGGCCGGGCGAGGTACGACTCGCGCTGATCCTGTCACCGATCCACAATCACGATCTGGCCATCGTGCGCGGCGTGTACGGCTACCGGCCCGAGTTGCCCGCCATCCCGGGCAGCGAGGCGGTCGCGCGGGTCGACGCGGTGGGGCCCGGCGTCACCGACATGTCGGTCGGCAGGCGCGTGACGGTGTCCGGTGCGATCAACGTGTGGGCCGAGTACTTCGTGGTCCCGGCCCGCCAGGTCATTCCGCTGCCCGACACGGTCTCCGATGAGACCGCCGCCCAGCTACTGGCCATGCCGTTGAGCGCGCTGATGCTCATCGAGGACCTCGGGCTGCGGCCCGGCGAGTGGCTGGCGATCAACGCGGCCAACGGCGCGGTCGGCAGGCTCGTCAACGTCTTCGCCCGGCAACGCGGTCTGCATGTGCTGAATCTCGTGCGCGGCTCCCGCTCCGTCGCGGCGCTGCGCGAACTCGGCTACGAGCCGGTGCTCGACACCGAGAGCGAGGGCTGGCGCGACCAGGTCGAATCGGCCACTTCGGGTGCGCCCATCGTCCGGGCCGTCGATCAGGTGGGCGGTCGCGCCGCGGCCGACGAACTGGCGTTGCTCGCGCCCGGCGGTCAGCTGATCTCCTTCGGCGCTCTCTCGGGCAAGCCGCTGTCGCTCGACCCGGGGAGTCTCATCTTCGGCCAGGTCGTGGTCAAGGGCTTCTGGGGCTCCAAGCGGATCGAGGAGATCGGCGCCGACCAGCGCGGACGGCTCATCAGCGAACTGATCGATCTCGCCGCCCGCGGTGAACTGCGGCTGGACATCGAAGCCGCCTACCCGCTGGAGGCCGCGGCGGACGCCGCCGTCGCCACCGAGACGCCGGGCCGCGCCGCCAAGATCGCGCTGCGCGCTCAGCCCGCCTGACCGGCGTCGAGCACGGCCATCGCGGCATTGTGCCCGGGAATCCCGCTGACGCCGCCGCCCCGGATGGCGCCCGCTCCGCACAGGAACACGTTGCGGTGGCCGGTCGCCACACCCCACCGGGCGGCGGGGTCGGCCGGGTCGGCGTCCTCCGGGAGGTAAGGAAAGGCCAGATCCCGGTGGAAGATGTGTCCACCGGGCAGGCCGACCTCGCGCTCGAGTTCGATCGGCGTTTTCGCCTCCAGGCAGGGCGCGCCGTTCTCGTCCCTGGCCAAGCAGTCGGCGATCGGCTCGGCCAGCGCCGAATCGAGTTGTGCCAAAGTAGCGTTCACGAACTCGTCTTTCGCATGGTCGGCGGCGAAGAGCTTCGCGCGGGCGTGCAGGCCGAACAGGGTGAGCGTGTGTGCGCCTTGTTCGGCAAGGTCCGGTGACAGGATCGTCGGATCGGTCAAAGTGTGGCAATAGATCTCGGCGGGCGGCGCGGACGGGATTCGGCCGATCGCGGCCTCGCCGTAGGCTCGGTCGAGTTGGGCGTACGACTCGCCGATGTGGAAGGTACCGGAAAACGCTTCCCGTGGGTCGACTTCGGCGTCGCGCAATCGCGGGAGGCGGCGCAGCAGCATATTGATTTTCAACTGCGCGCCCTCGGGTTTCGGTGGCAGCGGCTCGCCGAGCAGCCCGGCGAGCGTATACGGTGCGACGTTCGCCAGGACGTGGCGCGCTCCTATCCTCCCGTCCGCATGACCGACTTCCGCTGTGTCGCCATCGGTTTCGATGCTCGTCACCTCGCATCCGGTGACGATCTCCGCACCCGCCTCGCGGGCGGTCGTGGCCAGCGCGTCGGTGAGCGCGCCCATGCCGCCGATCGGCACGTCCCAGTCGCCGGTCCCGCCGCCGATCACGTGATACAGGAAGCAGCGATTCTGCCGCAGCGACGGATCATGCGCGTGGGTGAACGTGCCGATCAACGCATCGGTGAGCACCACGCCGCGCACCGTGTCGTCGGCGAAGGTCGACTCGATCGTCTCGCCCAGCGGACGCTCGAACAACGCCTCCCAGGTGGCCGCATCGTCCACGATGTGCCGCAACGCCTCCTTCGACGGAAGCGGGAGGGTCAGGGTCGGAAAGACCCGCCGGGCCAATTGCCCCGTGGCCGCATAGAACCGCCGCCACGCCCGGAACTCGCGATCCGAGCCGGTCAACCGCGCGAAACTCGCCTCCGTCCGCGCGTACGCCGACGAGACCAGCAAACCCCCATCCCCCACCGGCGTGTAGGACGAGACCGCCCGCCGCCGCGTCTCGAACCGCAAGCCCAGATCCGTCACGATCGACCACGGGAACAGGCTCACCAGGTACGAGTACCGCGACAACCGCGCGTCGACGCCGGCGAACACCCGCTCGGACACCGCTGCCCCGCCGGTATGCGGCTGCCGTTCCAGCACCAGCACCGACCGCCCGGCCCGCGCCAGATACGCGGCGGCCACCAAACCGTTGTGGCCGCCACCGACGATCACGACATCGTAGGAAGAGCGCGTCGGCGTCATGGGTTCTCGATAGCACGAATCGGCGCCGGACGACAGCGACCCGGCCGACCCGAGCCGACGCCGGGGCGCCATCCGAGACGATGCATTCCACGGCCGCCCAGATTTCTCACCGAACTCTGCGCCTACCGCCACGGCCAGGCATCCTGGCCGGGGGCCGTCAGCGCAACCGGGCCGCGAGCCCGTCGAGGACGACGCCGAGCTGCCGTTCGAACCTGCTGTCACCGTCGTCGCGGAGGTGCCCGGCGGCCTTGACCAATTCGGCGCCTTCCCCCAGCCACTCATCGCGTTCGGCGAGCGAGTACCGGGCCGGCTCGACCTCGGCCGACTGGCTGCGCTCCTGTTCCTCGATGACGAAGCCGACGACGTAGGCGGTGACCAGGTCGAGGGCATCGTCCGCCTCCGCCAGTGCGAACCCGGCCGCGGTCAAGTGCGCGAGCCAGGATTCCTTCGCCTTCACCACTTCCGGGTCGGAGAAGCGCGTGCCGCTGAAGATGCGCGCGCCGTCCCGGTGGCGCAGGTACTCCGCGCGCAAGGCGCGGGCGTAGGCGGCCAGGTCGTCACGCCAGTCGGCGCCGGAAGCGATCGCCGAGAGGGCGTCGGTGACGCGGCGCATCACGAACGTGCTCATCTCGTCGAGCAATTCCTGCTTGTCGCGGACGTGCCAGTACAGCGCTGGGGCTTTCACTTGGAGCCGGGAAGCGAGCGCGCGGACGGTGAGCGCATCCATGCCCTTCTCGTCGAGCAGCTCGAGTGCCGCCGCCACGATCCGCTCCCGGGTGATGCCCTTCGCCACGTTGACACCTTAACAAAGTTCAGGCAAGGTGGGCGAAGCTGAATTTAACTTAGTTAAGGAGCATGCCATGCGCGCTGCAGTCGTCAACGCCCCGGGAGCGATACCCGTCTGCGCGGACTTTCCCGATCCGGAACAGCGGCCGGGCCGGGCGCCGCTGAGACTCGTTGGCGCGGGTCTGCACCACGTCGTCCGCGGGCTGGCCTCCGGCCGCCACTACGGCAGCGACCATGTCTATCCCCTTGTGCCGGGTGTCGACGCCGTGGCCACGACCGCCGACGGGCGGCTGGTCTACACGGGCCTCGCCCGGTCGCCGTGGGGAACGATGGCCGAACGGCTGGTCACCCCGTTCGAGGTGGAATTGCCCGCCGGGGCCGATCCGCTCGCGACCGCCGCAGGCGTGAACCCCGCCCTGTCGGGCTGGATGCCTTTGACGAAACATCGCAACGAGATGGGCGAACTCGGCACCGTGCTGGTGCTCGGCGCGACCGGCATGTCAGGCGGCCTGGCCGTGCGGGCGGCGATGTCGCTCGGCGCGAAACACGTCATCGCGACCGGGCGCGATCACGACGCGCTGGAACGACTGCGAGGCCTCGGCGCCGTCACCGTTGCGCTCGCGGCCGCAACACCCGATGCCGGAGCGGCCACCCTCGCCGCCGTTGTCGCCGAGGCCCAACCCACGCTCGTGCTCGACTTCGTGTGGGGCTCCGTCGCCGAGGCCACCTTCGCCGCACTGGAGAAGGGCGGCATGGACGACAGCACGGCGATCGACTACGTGCAGATCGGCTCGCTCGCCGGAACCGAGGCCGCGTTGCCCGCGGCTCTGCTGCGCAGCAGGCGGATCCGGATCAGCGGCAGCGGCGCGGGTTCGGTTTCGAAGGCCGCGATGATCGCCGAGCTTCCCGAGGTTCTCGCCAGGTTCGCCGACGGCACCTTCGACGCGCCGTACACCGACTACCCGCTCAGCCGCGTCGGCGAGGCCTGGGCGCATCGAGGGCGCACCCGCGCCGTCGTCGTCCCGGACTGACCGGGCCCGGCCCGAGAAGAGCTTCGATGTCGCGGTTGGCCGTCGGGATGTCGGTCGGCTGCGGGAATGACTTGCGAGGACCTTGGTTCGCCGGGATTCTCGCGGGTCACACGTCCACCGACGCCGCACTCGCCTTCACAGCGATCGCATGCATCGCCGCGTCGGCGAGCGCCGCCATCCCCCTCGCTCCCCATACGAGAAGGAGAACGACAATGACGACTTTCGTCCTACTGACGTCCGGACGATCCAACAGGTCGGTCTCGGCGTGCCAACCTTCGGCCGGGGCCACCTCCGATCGGTCCTCGGCCTCACTCGAGGCGCTGTCCGACACGCAGGACGCTCAGATAACGGCGTGCTACCCGGTCGCCCATCCGCGTGCGGATGCGCTCGGCGACGGCATCGAGCAGGGGCTCACGAACGTCGCGGGCGAGCCTGCGATACAGCGACGTCGAGCGAAGGAGATCAGCGAAGCCGTCTCCGTCGAACCACTGAACGGTTGGGTACCAACGCACGATCGTCGGGCCGAACAATGCTCCGGGATCCTCGACCAGGCCCCAACCCTCATCGGTGGCGCGCACGTCGTCCTCCAGTGGCGGATGACCCCAGCCGGGGTTGCCGGGGCAGAACCGCTCGTGCAGATCGGAGGTCTCGGCGTAGACCTCCGGCTCACCCGGCCTGCGGACGACGACGTTGCCGAGCAGCGCCACCCAGCCTCCGGGAGAGAGCACGTCGTGGGCTCGCCGCCAGCCGATCGAAGGGTCCACCCAATGCCACGACGACGCGGCCACGAGGGTGTCGAAGCGTCGGCCGCGGTCGTCCCACTCCTCGAACGTCGACGTCTCGACTTCGATGTTGCGCAAACCAGCGATCCGCCGCCGAGCGAGTGCGGCCATGCCCGGCCCCGGCTCGATGGCGGTCACCGAGCAGCCGAGTGCTGCCAGCGAGCGCGTCGCCTGACCGGTACCGCAGCCCACCTCCAGCACCGACGACCTTTCGTGCACGCCGGTGATGTCGCAGAGGTCCGCGAACAGCTCGTCGGGGTATCCCGGCCGGACTCGGTCATACAGCTCCGGCACTTCGTCGAACACTCGGCCGAGGTCGTGTCGATTCGAATCCATGTTCCGCTCGTCGGTCACGAACGGACAAGCTACGAGGCTCGCCCACCCAGACGCCATCGGTTTACCGGCAGCCGATGACGCGTTACGTCGTTCCTGTCCAACGCGTGCTCAAGTCGGTGACCGAGGCACGATGTGTGAATGCGTTTCACTTTCGCCGGCGTGGCGCAGTTGAGTGCCGTGCCCCGAGTCGCTGTCGTCATCGATGTGATGCGCGCGTTCACCACCGCGGCGTACGCCTTTGCGGGTTCCGCCGACCGGATCGTCTTCGCCGGCACCGACGACGCGGCATTGGAACTGAAGTCGCGCCACCCGAATTGGCTCGCCGTGCGTGACGGCGCACCGGCGCCGGGGTTCGATCTGTCGAACTCGCCCGGACAGCTCAGCACACAGGATCTGCGAGGCCGCACCCTGGTGATGAAGACCACCGCGGGTACCGCGGGCGCGCTGGGCGTCGCCGACGCCGACGTGGTTCTGTGCGCGAGTTTCGTTGTCGCGCAGGCGACCGCGAGACACCTGCGGAAGCTGGCACCCGAGCACGTCGTCTTCGTGATCACCGGAGACAACGGAAGTGCCGAGGAAGATTTGGCGTGCGCGCAATACATCGCCGCGTTGCTCACCGCCGACGACGTCGATCCGCATCCGTTCCTAGAACGAGCCCTGCACTCGACCGCCGCGAGGCAGCTGACGGAAGGCGTGGACAAGGGATACCGAGGAGTGCATCCCGACGACCTACAGCTATGCCTGGAGGTCGACACTTACGCATTCGCGATGACCGCGACCAACGACATATGGGGAATGACTCTGGGCGTCGAGAAGCCCTGATCCAACACGCTCCTTGCGCTTCAGGATCGACGAATGGTCGTCGCCGCATATGTGGCTGCCGCACTGGGGGCAGCCGGTGGACGGTTGGTCGACCGATCACTGGATCAAGGACTGACCGCTCTCACCGGTGCCGTCACACGCAGACTGGGACGACGCGCACTCGACGACCTCGACCGAAACCCGGCCAGCATGGCAGCGCGCCGCCGACTCGCCGACGAGATCGAACGCGCGGCATCCGCCGATGCGGAAATCGCCCGCGAACTGGCCGAACTCCGAGACAGACTCGACCGGATGAACGGCCCGACCATCATCAACACCGCGACCCACGGCAGCCGCATCGTCACCGGCGGAGATGGCATGACCGCTGGTGACGACGTCCTCCTCACCGCAGGCCACGGACGACAGAGCGGATACGTGCGGAGGCCACGACCAACGCTGATGCGGCAGTGCGTTCGGCCGTGCTATGTTGGGCCTCGCGGCCGTCGAAGATCGAGTTCCGACAACGCATTCGAGGTGGGGGTAATGAAATCAGTATTTCGCATGGGCATCGTCGCCGTCGCGGTAGGCATCGGCTCCGTCGTGATCGCCGGACCAGCCCAGGCCGACGTCTGGCGTGACGCGGTATGCGGCCATGGGTATCACTACGGCCAGAAAGTCGATATCCACGGCCAGCAGTGGAAGATCGAAGGCGAACGAGGCAACGGCGCAGGATACATCCTGAGCGATAAGTACGGTCGGACAAACCAGGTCGACTGCTCGTAGGCACTCACGACCACGGTCGTCAGTTGAGGCGGCGCTTTCGGTTTCTCCCGAAAGTGCCGCTTCATCAATGGCAACCTACGGACGTAAAGCGACACGTCGAGAGCACGCGGAGCGCTCCCTGTGCGTAGGTTCAGACTGCATCATTGCTCGACCCGGCGATCTCGTCCATCAGCATCCGCAGGGTCAGGGAATGTTTCTCGGGCGGAAGGACGTCCATCGCGCTGCGTGCGGTCCGAATTCCTTCGGTTCGATCACCTGCTCTGACCAGCATCAGACCGCGGTGCATCTCCAGATGCGTTGCGAAGCGCGGCAACTCGGCCGGAAGTTCCCTTCGGGCCTGCTCTTGCGAGGCGACCGCCAATTTCTCATCGCCGAGGCGCGCGGCGATCAGGGACAGGAACACATTCATGCGCCACCACGGAACGGCGTAGTCGGAGGTCTGCTCGTAGGACCCCGATTTGTCGAACACCCGGCGACCCTCTTCGACAAGAGCGCGCCCCGTCTCGCCATCGCCTCGCAACACTGCCGCATGAGCCTTTCCCATGATCGCATTGAGCCGACCCAAGCTCGGCTTGTCCGACAACGCCAGCGCCTGGTCGGCGAAAAGATCTGCGACTCCCAACGCCGCACCCTCGTAGCCGAGGGCGATGGCCGCACGCCCCCGCACCCACACGCGGGTCTGCTCATCCTCGGAGCGGTCTGCGGCTTGGGCGGCCATTCGATACCAGGTGACCGCCTTCGTGCCGTCCGATCCCGGAAAAGTCTTCGCGTACAGCGTCATGAGCCGGGCAGCAGCTCCCCACATCTGCGGACTGTCCAACTGCTGTTGCAGGATCGCCAGGTCAACGGCCAAGCGCCGCTGGATATCCACCGCACCGAGTGACATGTAGTCGGTGCCGTAGGCGCTGAGCTTCTCCTGCCACGCCTCGATACTCGGCCCGCCATGATCCAGCCGCGCCGAGAATCCGGCAGCCAGCAGATCGGACGCCACTATCGGCGCGACGCTGGTCGCCGCCACCTGAGCCAGGAGATGCTGTCTGTTCAGGCCTTCGTCCTCGAACACAGCTAAAGGCACGTCCAGCACCGCCGACAGATGGCGCAGCCAGAACCGACTGGGTACCGTGTCAGCGTTCTCCCAACGCCTCGAGATGTACTGCCGGGAAATACTCGTCCCCGAATGAGCCGCCAATTCGTCGGACAGCCGTCCCCGCGACCATCCCCGCGCCTTCCGAAGTTCACGGATCAATTCACCGACACCCATAGGCCGATCATCTCGCGATTCGACATAGTGCGGAAGGAGTGGCAGCACGCGCGAAGGCACGAGATACGCTGGCGGACCTTCGTTGAGGACTCCCCGCTGCGCGTGTGCTTCCTCCGTACTCAGTCGGTAGTCGACTGGCGAGCAGCGAGAGCCGGTATTGCCGCGATCTTCTCCGACGTCAACGAATCCCAGACAATCCCTGCCGGTCGACGGCGCTGATCGCACCAGATCACATCCTCCGGCGTGACGATCAAGTCAACGCGAAAGTCGTGCCTCCCCTCCGGTAGCGGCTCGTCGACCACCTGGAGTCGGTGGACGGTTGTCGCGATCACCGTCTCCGGACCGATTCTTCCGCCCTCTTGCAGCAGCGCGAGCTCAATGTCCGAATATCCTGCGCCCTTACCCAATCGAGCACCATTGTGGTTGACTGCAACGCTTCCGATGACAACCATGTCGACCGGATCTATTTCGTTCACTTCGACGTTTCTTCCGATCGCGGCCGCAACGTCCTTTTGGGCAGCGCGTTCAGGTGGCTCGGCCAACGCAGCAGGATCCAGAAGATAGAAGGGCTTCGGCGCGGCCAAGCGCGGAACCGCCATATAGACGATCTTTCCTTCCGCGAGGGCGCGGACCCTGACCGGCAACTGCGCGGTGTCCGGAACTGTCTTGACAACCCGAGCGCGCTTCCACTGACTCAGCCCGGCCAACCGTTCAGCTGCGACCTCAGCACCCGCGAACGCCGGGATATGACGCGGCGCACCCGGACGCGTGACCTTCTCATTCTCCAGTGTTTCCCATATGCCTTCGCGAATCGCCTGCTTCTGATGGTCAATACTCACTTCGCGTCTCCTATCGCGCCACCAACTCGAGAACGCGGTCGTACACGTCCCGCAGAGCCGCGACGTTTCGGTAAGACCGCGCCTCGCGACACACATTGAATACAATGTTCAGCCCAGCGCCGCCGCGTGTCTGCTCCACTGTATCAATCGCTTTGTTCAGAACGAGCGCGCCTTCTTCGAATCTGTGCTGCCGGATTTGAGCCAGACTCAGATTACCCATGACGATCGCATCGGTCTTCCCGCCAGCTCTCCCCGACACCTCCTCTAAGATTGCCTGAGCACGCTTTTCCTTCCCGAGAAAGAGATAGCATGACCCAGCGAGCCGTTTGTATTCCAACTCGGCATCTACTCCCATGACGATCTCGCCATCAGTGAGTCTTTCACGCAGACCTTCAGCGTCACGCAACGCCTTCTCGCACTCGAACTGTCTACCCATCATCGCGAATGCTTCGGCTTGATGGAGCAGCGCTACGAACGCCAATTCTCGACTGACGCTCTGCACGGTGGCCAGTAGACGAACAGTCGAACTCAAAGCGGAATCTGGATTCTTTTCTCCGTAAAGCGAAACGTATATCTTTCGCAGGAGTGCGTGCCCTTCAGCTACCGGGTCACCCAACGCCCGTGCGGCCGAGATCGATTGGTCGAGATAGTAGTTCGCCGTCGAGTTGTCTCGCCGCTGAGAAGCATCCCAAACCAGTCGACTCATCAGTGTTGCGGCCTTTGCCTCGACGGCAAGCAAGTTGTTCCTGATCAGCTTATTCGCCGCATGCGTCTGCAAAAATCGCACTTGGCCGAGATACTGTCCAGCCGGCCCGAGAAGAGATGTCGACGGTTCCATCTCATAGGATGCGTTGAGATCGCATATTCGACTTCGAATTCGTTCGATCGTCTCCGCATCGACTCGCTGGACACTGTGCTGAACCCGACCGCCGCCATCGCCCGCAGGCGGCCCAGGACGAGATCCATCTCGCACGTTGGCGAGTGCGGAGTGAAAGCGTACACGCTGCCGGTCATCGAGCCGCTGCAATAACGTATCCATACCCGCAGCGAACTCACTGGCAAGGGTGATAGTCGGTCCGCGACGTTCCCACTTGCAAACGGCAGCCAAAGAGAACCCGGAGATTGCCGCGAACTCCTTTTGTGTGCGACGGAGCGCTTCGGTACGCAGAAGGCGCACCTCGACACCCGTCCACCTGGTCACGATCATCGCATCCGTCCAATCGTGCACACACCAGTCCTTGTGGACATGAGCGTAGCGGCTCCGTAGCAGTCGCCCGGTTCCAATCACGTTCGCGGTCAACGACGCTTGGGGACAGCCCCGACGCCGGGTGCCGCCGGTTGGTCCCGGCCCTGCCGACTGCCGATCCGCAGCGGGGGTTCGACCTCGGCGTCGGGTGCGCACCAATCGTTCGAGCGAGGGGAGACGCTTGTGCCCGTACCGAATCGAGCCGGGGACACACCGTTGGCGGTGTGCCATTTCTACCGCCAGGTGTGTGACTTGCCCGCCGAGGTGGACCCGCCCCACCTAGGGCGGATCATCTTGCGGGCAGGTCGGGTGCGCGGGTTGATGATGCCCGCGTTCATCGGTTCGCAAGTCAAAGCTTGGATGCACCGCGCTGGTCACCGGGCCGGGCCGGTGTTGACGCATCCGCGGTCCCAGCGCTGGACATTTCTGACCGGTCCCGACTTGCCCGAGGACATTCGGTTGTTCGCGGAGATGTCGCGGTTCAGTGTGTCCATTGTGAGCGGTGGAACCATCGCGTTGCCCGGTCCCGGTCAGCGTCCCGGCCTGTTCCGGGCATGGGTGCACTCGCCGTCCGACACCTACCGGCCCACCGGCCGGATCGTGGTCGAAGCGATACGGGGATGCGCCGCTGAGCACACGCGGCGGCGTCGGCGGGTGGTGGCATATGCCTGACGACATCAGCGCCGCAAGTTGGGTTCCCGTGCCGGATCTGCAACCGTGACCGCGCGCCGGTACGACGACTTGATAAAAACATACGGTCGACCGTATATTTTTCCTCATGGAGTACAACGTCTTCACCGAGGAGACCGACCCGTTCTGCCTGGACCAGGCGGATGCCGTGGCATTGCTGGCCGAGGCCCCGTGGGGCAGGTATGCCGTTGTCGGCGACAGTCTTTCGGCGGGAACCGGCGATCCCACCCCGGGCTACCGAGATCAGGGCTGGTCGGATCGGGTTGCCGGTGTCCTGCGATCCGTCCGGCCGGATCTGGATTACCTCAATGCCTCCGAGAACGGGGCGACCACCGCCCAGACGCTCGAGAAGCAGGCGGCCCGCATGCTCGAGTTCTCCCCCGACCTGCTCCACCTGCCCTGCGGGGCCAACGACATCGTGCGGCGCAGGCCGGATTTCGGCGAGATAGAGCGAACGCTTCGGCAGATGTACGACCTGGCGAAGGGAACCGGCGCCCTGCTGACCACTTTCACGCTCGGCAGGGCGTATGTCGTCCCGGTCTTCCCCGACTGGACGGAGCGGGTCGCCACGGTGAACGAGATCGTGCGCGGGCTCGCTTCGGAATACGACGCCCTCGTGGTGGACATGTGGGACCACCCGGTCAACGACCGCGACAACCTGCTCAGTGCGGACCGTATCCACTTCTCGACCTCGGGTCAGGCCGTCATGGCGGCCGAGGTGGTCAAGAAGCTGGCCGAGTCCCTGGGCACCGACAGATGAAGAGGTCTCTTATCGTGACGAGTAGTCGGCAAGCGGCCAATCGGCCGGTAGTGGCCGCGGAAGCGAATGCGATTCCGTGGGTGACGATATCGATTCTTCTGACCGCCCTGTTCATGGCGGTCCTCGACTCGTTCATCGTCGTGGTCGCAGGCCCCTCGATCGCGGCGGACCTGCACGCGTCCGACGGCGATGTCCAGTGGGTGCTGGCGGGTTATCAGCTGAGTTACGCGGTCTTCATCATCACCGCTACTCGCCTGGCCGACATGTACGGCCGCAAGCGGATCTTCCTTCTCGGGGTGGCTCTGTTCACGCTGTCGTCAGTCGCTTGCGCGCTGGCGCCCAACGCGGGCAGCCTCATCACGGCGCGTGTCGTCCAAGGCCTGGGAGCCGCCCTGATGGTTCCCCAGGTGTTCGCCTACGTCACGGTGCTGGTGCCGGCGGCGAGGCGGCACAGCGTATATGGCGTGCTCGGCATCGTCATGGGTATGGCCACCATCGGCGGGCAGGTCATCGGCGGGTTGCTGATCGGCGCCGACCTGTTCGACTCCGGCTGGCGCCTGGTGTTCTGGGTGAACGCGCCGATCGGAATCGCCATGCTCCTGCTCGCCGTGCGCTACGTGCCGGAGACAGGCTCGGTCACCCGCAAGCTGGACATGCCCGGGGTGCTGGTGCTCAGCGCGGCGCTCTTCCTCCTGGTGCTCCCACTCATCCAAGGGCAGGAGGCAGGCTGGCCGGGGTGGGTCTGGGCGTGCTTCGCGGGCAGTGCGGTCGCGTTCGGCTCGTTCGTCGCGATCGAGCGGCGGCTGGAACGGCGGGGCGCGGATCCGCTGGTACCGCTGACGCTGTTCGGACAGCGCTCGTTCTCGCTCGGGATCGTTCTCGTCCTCGCGCTGTACGCGTTGATCTACTCCTATTACCTGGCCTTGTCGGTGACGATGCAACAAGGCCTGGATATGTCGGCGCTCGGCGCGGGGCTGGTCTACACGCCGGCAGCCATCGCATTCTTCGTCTTCAGCATGGTGGCGAGCCGGATCATCCCGAAATACGGCCGACGTGTCCTCGAGATCGGGGCGTTCATATTGGCGAGCGGTTATCTGGCGACCGGCCTGCTGCTGGTGTCCGGCCCGCGGATCACCCCGCTGCTCGTGATCCCCACCCTCGTACTGCAAAGCGTCGGTGGCGGACTGGTGATCACCCCGGCGCTGAACACGGTGCTGAGCCGTGTGAAGCCGGAGTCCGCCGGTGTCGCGTCGGGGGCTTTGTCGACGGCCCAGCAGTGCGGCGGGGCGCTGGGCGTCGCCGTTATCGGAGCGGTCTACTTCAGCTCGTTCCATCCCACGGAAGCCGGCAGGGTTGCCGCCGCGGGCCACGCCTTCGCCGTCGCGTCTTTCGCGACGTTCGTCATCGCTGTCATCGCGGGCATCGTCGTCTTCCTGCTTCCGAAGCAGCCGGCAGTCCAGGCCTGATGCGCGGATCATCGGGTCATGGTCGGCTGCGGAGTAAGCGGATTCGGCCGTAGCGACGTCCGGGCAGATCGGCTGCCCGGACCTCCGCTCCGTCTCGAGCCCTACCGAGATTCGAGTTCCGCCGCCCGACCGTCAGCGCGGATCAGGTCGTACACGTACGAGCGATCGCCCTTCCGGCTCACCCACACACCCTCGGGCGGAAGGTCGCCTCGGCCCGCATCGTCGAACGGGCGGCTGGACACCTCACCGGACTCCGAGCAGACCACCCACCCGAACTCCGGTAGTCGCCGACACCAGATGTCGAGGTCGACACGCTTGTACGCAGGAAAACCATGCGCTTCCCCATCGCGGGCGAACTCATAGGTCAACCCGTCCACCCGTCGCACGAACCTCACATCCGACATCACGCCATCCTCGACGAACGACCTCACCACCTCAACCGAGCGCTCTCGCCGACATACGCGAACCCGCAAGACACCCCGGCCACCGGCTTCGAGACGTCGCACTGTGGCTCAGTAGCTCGGCGCGGCGCCCGACCGTTCGCGCTCGAGCGCACGACCTCGATCGACGCCTGCGATCCGCCGCAATAAGTGATGACATATTCATGGATTGGAAGCGGCAGGCGCCCACAGGTGCGACGACGCCGGATGAATCCATCGTGCATCACACAAAGAGCTTCGTGGATGACGAAAGACCAGGTAATGGCGTTCATCCGAGCGGCAAACTTGCCAAAACCCCAGACGGAGCCAGGGCGAGGCGCAGACATTCCCTTCCGCTATCTTGCGCACAGCCGGACGAACTCTCGCTATTATGTGAACGACAATTCTCCAACGTAGGAGCGCAATGATGCGTACCCCCCTTCGCCTCACCGCCGCCTCGGTCGCGGCGGCGACCCTCGTCGTCACCGCGGACGGTGCGACGGCCGAACCGATCAGCTCCGCCCCGGCGACCGCTGTCGCAGCCGGAACCGGCTCGTCCGCAGTGGATTCCGGGGCGGCGGCGGCGCAATCGGCCGTGTACTTCCTGCAGCGTGGTGACGTCATCGGGATTCTCGTACTCTTGGTCACCGCGCCCTTGCAGATATTCACCAGTGGCGTCTGCGATCTGGCCACCGGGTCGGCGCTTCCGAGTCCGTGCGCCACACCGAGGTGAACGCCCGTCGGCGTATCCGCGTCGGTGGGCCGCGGCGACTTCGGGACGCGTCCTGATCGCATCGCTACCGGACGGAAAAGACCCCGCCCGGCGGTGAGGCCGGACGGGGTCGGGTGTCCCCCAACGAACGAGACGTCGGGTTCTTCGCCGCTATCTACTTCGCCTGGACGGGAGGCTGGTTGATAGTGGATAACTTCACTTAGGGGTACCAGCGTCTATGCTGAGCTTATGCCGTTGAATCCCAATGATTTTCCTGAACTGGTGGCTGTGATCTACGGCCGCGTGTCCCAGGACAAGAAGAAAGGCTTGTCGGTGCCCGAGCAGGTCAGGTGGGGCCGTGAGCAATGCGAGCGCTTCGCCTGGCAGGTCGAGAAGGTGATCACCGATACGGATATCAGCGCGACACGTCACGCGGTCAAGAGCCGCCCCGGCTACCAGGAGTTGCCCAACCATCTGGTGCGGCCTGCGGGTGCGCCGCGCCGGGTCTTGGTTACCCGCTCCAGTTCTCGCGCCAATCGTCAGTTGCTCGACTTCGCGGTATTGCGGGAGTTGTGCGCCGAGCACGGCACCTATTGGTACAGCGGCGGCCAGCTCTACGACATGGACAACCCCCAAGACCGGCGCATCCTCGCCCAGGAAGCGGTGGAGAACGAGTACGGACCGGAACAGAGCCGGTTCGATTCGATGCAGCAGCTCGCCCGCAACTTCGCAGAGGGCAAGCCACACGGCAAGGAGGCATTCGGGTATCGAATCGTCTACGAGCGCGGCCAGGCCGTGAGCCGGATACCCGACCAGGAGAAAGTGCCCGTCGTTCGCGAAATGGTCCGGCGTGCACTGGCTTTGGAGTCCACTGGAAGCATCGCCCGCTGGTTGACCGCGCTGAAGGTGCCGGTGCCTAGCGCGGGCATGGCGTTGCCGTGCCGGACGTGTTCCCACACTCAGGGCCGCCGCGTACTCGAAGCTGTCGACCGCCGTTACTGCCCCTGCGACAAATCGTGGATGACCCGCTGGGACCACACCACGGTCCGAAACGTGTTGCGCAGCACTACAATTGCCGGTTTGCGTGGGCATCGCAACAAGGCCACCGGTGCAGTGGAGACCGTGCCTGCCACATGGGAAGCGATCATCACCGTCGAGGAACATCACCGGCTGTTGACGTTGTTCGCCGACCCTGCTCGCTACCTCAACCATCGGGGCACTGCGCCACGCTGGCTGATGTCCGGCATTCCACGGTGCGGCCGTTGCGACGCCAAATTGCAGCATCACAGCGGCAGCGGACGCCCCCGAACGTATCGGTGTCCGAAGTTCTGCGTGTCGCGTGACGCCACCCTGATCGATGATGTGGTCGAGGAGTCGGTGTTGCGTCGGCTGGAGGACCCGCAACTGCTGGCCGCGCTGGTCCGCAGTGACGAAGAAGCGGCAGCAGCGACAGAGGAAGCCACACGGTTGCGTGCCGACTACGACAAGTGGATTACCGAGGCGATCGAAGCGGACTTGTCGCCACTGGAGATCAAGCAATACAAGGATCGCAAGCTTCCGGCGATCAAAGCCGCCGAGGCCCGAGCGCAAGCAGCAACACCGATGCCTCATGTCGTGGCGGCGGCTGGCCCGGATGCCCGCGCGAAGTGGAACGATCCAGAGCAGACACCGCTCCAAGCAAAACGCGACATCATTCGATCGTTGCTGGCAGTCACCGTGCATCCGGCGGGCAAGAAGCGCGGCTTCGGGGGACGCCCCGGCGTGGAGACAATCGATATTCAACCGCTTGTCGCCTGACCGGCCCTGTCCCGGCGGTGGGACGAGGCGTAGCCGCCGTTCCACCACCGGCGCAACACGGCGAGCTGATCAGCGGTCAGCGGCCTTGCCAGCCGCCGTTGCACCTCATCGAGATAAGCCAACTCTTCAGCGGTCCATTCCCGCGGGCGCTTCTCGCTCTCGGCCATGGCATCACCCGTCGGCCTCGATTGCCGAAACATCCACCGCGCCGGGTGGCGGTGAATACCCCATCTCATCCGTGGTCGGTTCGGGCGGATGCTGCGAAGCCAACAGCGCTTTCTCGTACTCCGCACGCCACCCGAGCCGTTCGGCCACCGCGTGCATCAGCAGGTAGGCGCGCGACGGCATGCGGGTGCCGGGGGCGATGGTGTTCCAGGTGTAGCGGTGCGGGTCGCGGGCGGGGCGGGTGATGCCGACGTGGGCGAGCAGTTGCCGAACAAACTCGATGCGGTCGGCTTTGTGGTCATCGAGGGTCTTGCCCGTCCACAGTTGCGAGCACAGCACCCGCCGCCCCGGCAGCCCGAGCGTGGTACGCCGATGCGCCCGCCCCCGGCACTGGCCCGGCTGCATCCTCGATTTCGCGGCCTT
>NZ_BAFR01000342.1 GCF_000308435.1 Nocardia araoensis NBRC 100135
GCGCAGATGTTCTTGACCCAGTCGACATTCCGGCCGTACGTCAGCGCGATCCGATAGGCGCCGTCCTGCTCGAAGACCATGACCGGGGTGCGGTAGGACCGTCCCGACTTCCTGCCCTTGTGCAGCACGATGCCGAAGCCGGGCGCGCGTCCCGCGACCAGGCCCGCGGTCGGGTTCGTGACATGCCGGTTGAAATTCGCCAGTGCGTGCGGAAGCACCATGGGCGGCGATCCTCTCTCCCTGTGGCGTGCGGAGTTCACGTTACTCTCGACCCATGTCCGCGCCGCCGCAGCATCGCGAGTCACCCCACGCCGGAGATCCGAGCGCCGAAACGATCGCGGTCTACGATGCGGCGGGCAACCCGGTGGGCGCCGCCGAGCGGGCCACGGTCTACCGCGACGGATTGTGGCACGCCAGCGCGGGCGTGCTCCTGCGGTCGGGTGACGGCGAGCGCGTCTACGTGCACCGCCGCACCGACACCAAGCTCGTTTTCGCGAGCATGCACGACTGTCTGGCCGGTGGTGTGGTCGCACCCGGCGAAACGCCGCGCGACACGGCCCTGCGCGAACTGGCCGAAGAACTGGGCGTCACGCCGGACCCCGCCGAGGTTTCCCCGGAACCGCTGGCGACGGTGTCTTGGGACGGCGAATGGGCCGGTCGGCCGATGCGCTGTCATTTGTTCGCGTACGAGTTGCGCTACGACGGGCCGGTCCGCCACCAATCCGAGGAGATCGCCGCGGGATGGTGGTGGACCGACGCCGAGTTGCTCGCGCGGCTGGCCGATCCGGACTGGCCGTTCGTCCCGGACACCCGCCTGCTGATCACGGATCTGCTGGCAGGCGCCCGGTCTGCGCAGGACGGCGGGGCCAGGCCCTGATCAGCTGGACGAGGCGACGGATGCGGCCCAAGCGGCGAACGCACCGGGATTGCGTGTCTGCAACAGCACCCGGCCGGGACCGGTGAAATCGAAGACGAAGCCCTCGCCGGATTTCAACGACTGGATCGATCGACCCGACACCGCTCGCCGGATGTTGAAATTCATCGCCAGGTCGTAGGCGACCACGTGCCCGGTGTCGATCGTGATCGGCTCACCCGGCTGCAGATCGATCACATCGATCGCACCGAAGACGCCCACCACGATCTCCCCCTCGCCGTGCGCGCGCAGACCGAACCCGCCTTCGCCGCCGAACAGATTGGCGAAACCGCCCCACTTGCTCTCCACTTGCACGCCGTGCGAATTGGCGATCCAGCCACCGCGACTGATGAAGAAGGGCCGATCGGGCGTGATCTGCAAATTCAGCATGTCGCCGGGCAGCGCGGGCGCCACGTCGACCCATCCGCCCTGCGGCGGCGCGGTGAAAGTCGAGACGAAGAACGATTCCCCTGCCAGCATCGATCGCTTCAGTCCGGCCAGGATGCCGCCCTCGGCCTTGGCCTGCAATGTGACTCCCGCCGAATGAGCCACCATGGCGCCGCTCTCGACCCGCATCGGCTCGCCCCCGGCGAGAAAGCACCGCGCGACGGCGGCGGCGGGACTGTGGCGCAGTTGTACTTTCATGTCCGCCGACCCTACCGCCGACTTCTCCACGGCGGGAACGGTTGTCAGAGCAGATCGCGCAGTGCGGCGTCGTCGCGGGCCACCACCGCACCGCCGTCCGCGGTGAGCACGATCGGCCGCTGGATCAGTCCCGGATGTTCGACCAGCGCTTCGATCCAGCGGTCCCGGTCGGCGGCCGTCCGCGCCCAGCTCGCCATGCCGAGATCCTTGGCGATCTGCTCGCCGGTGCGGGTGATGTCCCACGGTTCGGCGTTCAACCGCCGCAACACCTCACGCAACTCGGCTGCCGTCGGCGGCTGGTCCAGGTACTTTCGCACGGTGTGGTCGACACCGGCCTCGTTCAGGAACGCGGTGGCGTTGCGGCTCTTGCTGCACCGCGGGTTGTGCCAGATCTCTGTCTGCCCGGAAGTCATGCACGCAGGGTACCGAGGGCGCGCAGCGCGCCCGCCCAGTGCCCACTGGCGGATCTCGGACGTTGCCCCGCCGAGCGTGGGGCATGCCTCGATACTGGAAGCCATGACTGAGCGCGCGTCGTCCGAAAACCCTTACGGCACACCGACCACATCCGGTCCCGAACGCATCCCCTCGTATCAGGGCGTGATGAATCGGGTCGTGCGCACGCTGCTGCGCGTGCCGGGCCTGTCCGGCGTCGTCGGCAAGCGGCTGATGATCCTGCACGTCGTCGGGCGCAAGTCGGGGAAGGTCTACGACGTCCCGGTGGCCTACACCCGGCACGGCGACAGCCTGCTGATCGGCACCGCCCTGCGTCCGTGGGTGAAGAATCTGCGGGCGGGCGATCCGGTGCGGGCCTCCTTCGGTGGCGAGCCGCGCACCTTCGACCCGGTCGTCCACACCTCCGAGGCCGACGTGCTGCGGCTCTACGAGATCGTCGCAAGGGACAACAAGCAGAACGCGAAATACAACGGCATCGGCTTCACCGCCGACGGTTCACCCGCCAAGGCCGATATCTACCAGACCTGGCAGCAGGGCGGCGTCGTGGTGGAACTGACGCCGCACTGAGTCGGCCGGTCAGCTTCCGACGTAGCCGTCGGCGACGTCGAGCACTTCGTCGACGATCTCGAGGCCGGTCCGCAGCTCGTCGGCCGTCGTGGTCAGCGGCGGCGCGATCTGGAAGCGATTGCCCGCGTTGAACGGCCACAGCCCGCGCGCTTTGGCCGCCGCGGTCACCGCGGCCATCGGTTCGGCGTCCGCGCCCGCCGCCGCGAATGGGATCAGGGGCTGCCTGCTGCCCTGATCCCGGACCAGTTCCAGCGCCCAGAAGAAGCCGAGCCCGCGGACCTCGCCGACGCTCGGATGACGACCGGCGAGTTCGCGCAGACCTTTTCCGAGCACATCGGCGCCCACCGCCCGCACATGATCGAGGATTCCCTCACGCTCGAAGACCGCGATCGAGGCGACACCCGCCGCGCAGGCCAGCGGGTGGCCCGCGTAGGTGAGACCACCGGGATACACCACGTGGTCGTAGCGCTGCGCGATCCGCTCGGCCATGAGCACGCCGCCGAGCGGGACGTAGCCGGAGTTCACTCCCTTGGCGAAGGTGATGATGTCCGGCTCGACGCCGAAGGCCTGTACCGCGAACCATTCGCCCACCCGGCCGAACCCGACCATCACTTCGTCGGCGATGTAGACGATGCCGAACTCGTCGCACAGCGCTCGCACGCCGGCCAGATAACCCGGCGGCGGGACGAGCACACCGTTGGTGCCGACCACCGTCTCCAGGATGAGTCCCGCGATGTGCTGCGGCCCCTCCAGCTCGATCACCTGACGCAGGTGCCGTAGCGCGGCGGCCGTCTCTTCCTCGGGAGTCGCCGTGCCCCACGGTGACCGGTACGGATAGGGCCCGAAGAACCGCACCACGTCGACGTTGGTCGGCTCCGCACCCCAGCGACGCGGTTCCCCGGTAAGACCGATCGCCACACCGGTGCCGCCGTGGTAGGAGCGGTAGGCGGCGAGCATTTTCGTCCGCCCGGTGTAGCTTCGCGCCAGACGCACCGCGTGCTCGACGGCCTCGGCGCCGCCTGTGGTGAACAGGATCCGGTTCAGCTCGCCGGGAGCCCGCTCGACGATCAACCGGGCCAGTTCGCTGCGCACGTCGTTGCCCACCGTCGGCGAGATCGTCGCCAACCGCTGCGCCTGGGCGACGATCGCCGCGACGATGTCGGGATGCTGGTGTCCGATGTTCACGTTGACCAGCTGGGAGGAGAAGTCCAGGTAGCGCTTGCCGGTGTCGTCCCAGAAGTAGGAGCCGAACGCCCCGGTGATCGGAGCCGGGTGCACCTGCGCCTGCGCGCTCCAAGGATAGAAGACGTGATCTGACCCGCTCATGGGGCGAATTCCCCCTTCGAACCTGGATAGAACAGCACATTGGCACCATAGCCCTATCGGAGCGCCTGCGCGGCTGGAGGCGCGGCATATGACGGGAACTGTCCCGCCTGTGATTCCCCACAGGTCAGGAAGCCTCGGCCACGCTGTCACGCATTCCGGAGCCACGGCAGGAGCAATGGTCGAGCTGCCGCTCGCCCCTATGCGCCGCCATCGCCCGAATGCGGCTGGGTACTCGTTGCGTCCGGTCGATACTCATGGCCAGATCATGGACCGTGAGCTGGTCGCCTCACGGGGCTGGGTGCCGGGTGATCGCCTCGGCTGGCGTATCAGCGGCGGAGTCGCCGTCCTGTCCTCCCGCGCGGACGGCTCGGCCGCGGTGACGCGGAAGGGCCACCTTCGATTGCCGGCGGAACTGCGGCACCTCGTGGGCGCCGAGATCGGCACCCGCGTGCTGATAGTTGCCCCCACCGCTACGCCGTCGCTGCTTCTCGTCCCGATGTATTTGCTCGACGACATGGTCGCGCACAGTGTGCTCGAAGTACTCGGAGGTGAACTGTCGTGACTGCCGACTCTCCCGATGTCGCCAGTATCGAGGCCGCAGCCCTCCTCCTGAGCAAACTCGGCGTCACTCCCGAGGACCTGCTGGGAGCGGGCTCGTCCTCCCGCACACCTCGACCGACCTTCGCCACGTATATCCCGCAACTTCTCGCCGCTATGCCCGCAGGAGGGACACGGAAGGCATATAAGAGCTGCTGGACAAGAATTCTCGAGGTCCCTGGCTGGCCCGACCGGCCGATCGACGACCCCACCACCACTGATCTCGAACAATTGATTGGGACCTTGAGAACTCTCCGTCCGATCCGCAGCAACGATCGCGGAGGGCGAGTGGCCGCACAGAACACGATCGCCGCGTTGCGGTACCTGTATCGCAAGGCCGAGAACGACGGACATATTCCGGACGGTCGCAGCCCTGCTCGCAAGCTGATCAGACCCCGAAGTCAGCCATCGAGCCGCCGGGCCATCTCGAGTTCGGTTTTGGAAGAAATCAACCAAGTCGCCGGAAGCACCGGAAACGATCCGGAGCTCGACACTCTCCTGCTGCGCCTGCACACCGAGACGGCCTGCCGGATCTGCGGTGCGTTGGCATTGCGGCGTCTGGACCTCGACCCGGGGCAGTGCTTGATCCGGTTGCGGGAGAAGGGAGGTAGCGAACGCTGGCAACCGGTCTCCCCCACCCTGATGGGGGCGCTTCTCCGGCATCATGAAATCCGGGGCGGTCGACCCGACGAGCGGCTGCTGCGCAATCGCAACGGTAAACCGATGACACGCAAGCGATACGAAATCCTCTGGAATCGCATGCGCGAGTATGTACCGCAAGCCGCCGTGCATCGCTTCTCCACCCACTGGCTGCGGCACACGACCCTCACCTGGGTCGAGAGGCACTACGGCCAAGCGGTGGCTCGCGAGTTCGCCGGTCACGCTCTGAGTTCAGGATCCGTGACAGACGTCTACACCCGCGCAACGATCGTCGAAGTCGCACAAGCCCTCGTCGGCCTGACCGCAGAACCGCATCCGCTCGTCCGTCACATCGAGCGCGACATTGTCGGCGATCGCTCCGATTCACCGTAGAGGGCGGACATCGAATGACATTGATTGCCTCATCGACTCAACAATGCCTGCGACCGCAGCATCTCGACGAAATCGGCAATAGCCCGATCATGCTGGGCCACGGTCGTCGGCTCAACCGCCGCGTACATCGTGAGTATGTCGGCCGTGCGCCCCTTGGAGACGTGACTGGCGCGTGCCAATGCGAGCCTGCCCGGCAACGGCAACCAGCGTTGTTCGAGCAGACGTCGTACTGCGCATCTACTTGCTGCGCATGTAGATGCGCCCCCCACACCGTTGCCATCGCGGTCGCCATTGCCGCCGATCATCGCGGCCGAATACGGCGACAGCATCCCGACTGCGCGCATCCAGTCGCATTAGAACCGTGAGGAACGCCGGCACGAAAGAGCGTTGTCGACCACCGTCACGTCCATCTACCAACCCCGTGTGTACCAGTCGTCCGCGCGCTGATCACGTCATCCCAGGGACCCCTCTATGACCGATATCGCCATAGCCCCATCCACCACCGTCGTGCACACCGCACATTCGCTCGCCGCCCGCAAGCCGCGTGCAAACGCGTTCTTCTGGACAGTCCTCGGTGCCGCGGCCACCGTCAGCATCACCGGCAACGCTACCCAAGCCCTCCTGCACGACACCGTACTTCCCGCCGTCGCCGCAGCCGTCGCGATCATCCCGCCTCTCGCGCTCTTGGCCGCGGTCCATGGAGTGTCTGTACTACTGCGTGCACACGCCGGAGCTCGCGCCACCCACTGGATCGCCACAGCCATGACGGCCCTGATCGCCACCGGCGCGTTCTGGCTGTCATTCACCGCACTACGGTCGCTCGCAATCACCGCTGGCGTCCCGCACGGCGAAGCATGGTTGTGGCCCTTGATCATCGAAGGATCGATGGCACAGTCCACCGTTGCGCTGCTGGCACTCGCCCACTCCGCCAGCAGCGAGGTGCGTTCACACGCCTCCGATCGCACGAACGGTGAATCGCTCATGCCTCTGATGATCGATCCGGTCAGCGACCAGCGAGTCGAGGCTGCCGACCCGGAAAAGAACACGATCGACAGCGTGCACACGCCACGGGATGCGTCCGAGAGTAGGCGCCGAGACTTCGCGGAAATCGCAGCGCGACTGTGTGCACGCGACCCAGCGCGGCGCCGCGACCCCGAACTCGTCGCCCAAGCCCTTGCGCATCACCATCTCGACGGCTGGAACTCCACACGAATCGCCGACGAACTGAACAAGAGCCGTTCAACCATCAGTCGAATTCTCAGCGACGCAGCCACCTTCACCCCACGAAATGACCTGAGAAGGGAATAGTTGCGGCGACTGCCCGGCGAAAGATCGGGTCGATGACGCGTTCGACCCGACCAAAGCAACCATGAAAACCTACTTCGGTCTGCGCAGTCCCCTCGACGTCGTCAAAGAGATCGCCAACGACCCCGCCATGCAGGCCGAATTCGCGGACCTGATGTGAACCAGCCACCAGAGCTCGACACCACGATCGCGGAAATGCAAACCCGTGTCACGAAGATCCGGTCAGTCCTGGCTCACATCCGCGGCACAGGCACCGCAGCAAACGGCACCATCACAGCAATCATCGACGCCAGCGGACATCTACGCGACCTCAAACTCCCCCGCGACGCACACCGCTGGGGCGACAAACTCGCCCAACTGATCCTGCACGCGACCGCCGCCGCCGAACGCGACGCCGCTACGAAAGTCGATAAGGCAATGCAGCCGCTCCTCCGCGGCGAACGCGTCAAAGCCGGAATAGAAGCGATTCGGGAGACCTTTGCTCAGGTCGGCCCTCCACTGAACGCCACGACAGCGATGACCGAAGAAGAAGTTCAGGCCGCCGACGATGCCTACTTCGAACGCCTGAACCGCCGAGGCTGAAACAACAGCGCGTAGGCCCACAATCCTCAGGACTCGGCATCACAACGACGCGCCGAACCCGCCAACAACTCGGACCCGCCACAATGTCCCATCGTGGTCGACGAGTTGCCCACTCCCCCGTTGCCTGACCACCTGTCGGAGATGGCGTCATCTTCGTCGGTGGCCCGCTGGATGATCCGCGGCGCGCGGGTGACCGTCACCACGCCGAGCTGTGCACGGAAGGACTTGTCGATGCCGAAGCTCAGGAATCGCTCTCGACAGCAGATCGCGGAGGGTGTTGGATACCCCGCAGAGCTTTCGTTGCAGGTACTCGCACCACAGACACGCCGCTACAACCCGACGACGCGGGAGGGGGTTGGCCGTATGAATGTCGATCTGAGGTGTCCGCACTGCCATCAACTCGACTGGGTGCAGAGTGTGCCCGCTCTGCATGCCGATGGCGTGTCGACCAGCTTCGGGACAAGCGTTTATTCCGGTGTGGGACTCGCCCCGACGGGCCTGATGCCGGTGTTCGGCACGGCCACCGTCGACCGTACCCACACCACAGCACTCGCCCACAGCTTGGCCCGCGAGCCAGCCCGCACCCCCGCTGGGTGGATGACCTTCGCAGCCCTCATATTGCTCGTGCCAGCGCTGTCAGGGATCGTTCCGGCGATCGCTGGGATCGCGCATCCCGTGCCGGGGGTATCGCACGGTATCGCGGCCCTGGCCACGGTCATGTTCCTCGGGGGGTTAGCAGCGCCTGGCGCTGTCATGCTCACTGTTGCGGTGTGCCGTATTCGCCGCAACGGCCGCATCGTTCGAGGACGTTCCACCGCGCATGCGGTGTGGCAGGCCGGTTTCTACTGCCATCGGTGCGGTGTAGCGTTCTGGCCGCATTCTCCGGCCTCGGGTGTTCCCGCTCGCCAAGCGTTCGCCCCGCAGCAGTTCCGCTGGTTGGTGTGGAATGCCGGTGGCTACGCCAACGCCTGATCTCACCAGCCATGACAGCTTCAAGCCCGGGGGAAGGGCACGTCTCGAGTCGGTAGCCGCACCCTGGAGGGATCGATCTCAGCGCGCAATCCGCGCCAGCTCGGATGCCGTAGCGCGCCGATGAACTCTCGGTACTCGACGGTGCCCACCAGTTGGGGTTCACCCACCGCGCCGCCGCCACCCGCCATGACGGAGCAGGGCAGTGGAACGGGCTGTCGGTTGTGGTCAATGCCTTCAACCGTTCGAGCAGTGCCCGCCGCGCGGCCATTGTGAAGCCGGTGCCGACGTGCCCGATGTAGACCAAACGGTTCGACTCGTCGTAGGCACCCAGGATCAGCGAGCCCAGCGCGCCCCGCTCGCCGCCGCCGCTGCTGGGAACCCAGCCTGCGATGATCACCTCTGTCGTCTGCCGGATCGCCGTCTTCAGCCACAGCCGGGAACGTGTCCCCGGCCGGTACACGGAGTCGACGCGTTTGCTGACCACACCTTCCAGCCGGTGGGAGGCGGCGGTGTCGAGCATGGTGCCGACCGGGATGTCGGTCCATTCACTGCCCGACACTGGTGTCGGAACTCGCTGTGCGAGTGTAGTTGACGTGCGACATCCGGGGTTGCTCGGGTAACACGGGCTCTGTGTGAATGCGCGATGTAGGGCATTCGGTCTCATTCCTCAGCGCATAGAAGGACCCCTACCTTGCCGCACTCGCTCCCTGCGACGGCGCCGACGCGCGGCAGGTACTCGCCGACCGGCTGGACCGCGTCGCCGCATTGCCGGATGCGCGATGGGGCTCAGCGCCTCGGCCGCGAAAAACTCGGCTGATCAGTTCCAGTGCACTAGAGGTTCGACCCTCGGGAGGACGGAAACCGGCGTGCGAGGTTCAGCGCGGTGCGCAGGCCGCGCCGAGGGAATGCGCCGACACCGATCGCAGGGTGTGCGCCGAATTTGCGTTCGGAGGCGGTTTCTGGTGCGTCGTCGGAGGTCGCGGTCAGGAAGCTGTCCGGTAGGGCCAACTTGTGAATGGTGCGCAGGGTCAATAGGTACTGCCGGATCAGCGGTCCGGTGGTGTACGGCAGGTCGTATTTGTCACACAACGCGCGTACGCGCCGGGCGATCTCGGCGTACCGGTTGCTGGGCAGGTCGGGAAACAGATGGTGTTCGATCTGATGGCACAGGTTTCCGCTCAGGAATGCCAGCACCGGCCCGGCCTGGAAATTCGCGGTCCCGAGCATCTGCCGCAGATACCACTGGGCCTTGGTCTCGTGCTGCACGGCAGCGGGAGTGAATTTCTCTGCGCCGTCAGGGAAATGACCGCAGAATATCACCACATACGCCCAGAGATTGCGCAGCGTATTGGCGGCGAAGTTCGCGGCGAGTGTGCGACGCCAGTGCCGCCCGCTCAGCGCCGGAAAGAGCACGTAGTCCTTGCCGATCTGCCGCGCGATCTTCCCGATCAGTGCTCTGGTCTGGGCGGTCTTCTCCGCCGGGGTGGCCGCGCGGTCGCGCTCGGAGTACAGATCGTGCAGAGCGATCCCCCACTCGAAAGTCGCCGCCAGAAACAGGTTCTGCAGTGGCTGCAACAGCAGCCATGGTCCCCACCGCTGGTCGCGGGTCATCCGCATCACGCCGAACCCGATGTCGTCGTCCATGCCGAGGACATTGGTGTACACATGATGGCGATAGTTGTGCGAATAGCGCCACTGGGACGACAGACCCGTCATGTCCCATTCCCAAGTGCTGGAATGGATTTCCGGGTCGTTCATCCAATCCCATTGGCCGTGGCACACATTGTGGCCGATTTCCATGTTCTCGATGCTCTTTGCCGCCGCCAGCGCCGTCGTCCCCAGCAACCAGTCGCGTTTCGTTCGGGTGCAGGCGATCACCAGTCGGGCCGTGACATCCAGTATTCGTTGGAACGCGATCGTCCGACGGATATAGGCGGCATCCCGGGCGCCGCGCCGATCCAGGATGTCACGGCGAATCGCGTCGAGTTCCCGCCCCAATGCTTCGACATCCGTATCGCTCAAGTGTGCGTAGACGGCTACCTGTGTGATTGCCATTCGTTATGTCCTCGAATCTCCTGAGCGCTTGCCGCGGACAAGTCCTACCCGCAGGCGGTCGAGACCGGGGTCAGTGTTCGAAGGCGTGTCTCAGCTTGCGCCCGGCTCGTTCGATGGTGCCGCCGGGACGCCTGCCGCCGATATCCGTTCGGCGGCGGCTGTCTTCGTCGGGTCTGGCGAGCAGCGTCTGCAACCTCACCCATCCTGCCCGGGCCCGGCTCGTGATCTTGTGCTTGATCGTCATCGGAATGTTCCTATCTCCCGGTCGCGCAGTTCGGCCACGAACTCCTCGCATCTGCCTACCAGCGGTTGGGCGAACCGGTTGCATCCAGCTTAAAGGCTGGCTACACCGTCTGTCTACAGCGTAGACTTACAACGGTAACAATGACAGCGTCCGGCCGAGAGGAGACGCTGATTCGATGAGCCGAATCAAGGCCGAACCAATCGGTTCCACAGACATTTCAGCAGGTCGCGCCGACCGCGGGGACACCACGAACACCCCACTGACCCGGTCTGCGATGCTGGTGGCCGCGCTCGGGATCATCGATCGTGAGAGTGTCGAGCACCTGTCGATGCGGCGCCTCGGCCAGGCGCTCGGCCGCGACCCGATGGTGCTGTACCGGCACGCGGCCAACAAAGCCGCACTGCTCGACGGGGTCGCCGAGATCGTGCTCGAACAGCTGACTGTCGAGCCCGCCGACCCCGACTGGCGCCGTCAACTGCGCATCATCGCCCGCGACTTCCGCCGGCTGGCCGTAGCGCACCCGAACGTGGTTCCACTGTTGGTCACCCACCCGCTGTCCACTCCGCTCGGACTGCGGCCACTCGGCACCCTGCGGCCGCTGGAACGGACTCTGGAGCTGCTCGTCCGAGCTGACTTCAGCAGGACCGACGCCCTGCACATCTACCGGGCGCTGTTCGGATTCCTCTATGGCCACGTCCTCAACGAGCTCCAGGAAATCGTCGAACGCCCTGAAGAGACCACCGACCTGCTGCGTCTGGGCCTGCACCGCCTACCGATCGGCGAGTTTCCCTTGCTTCGCGGTCTCGCCTCGGATCTGGCCGCCTACGACGGCGCAGCCGAGCTCGAACGCGGCCTGGACATCCTGATCACCGGTCTCACCGAGACCTTGAACCCGGCCGCGGCGCGGCCGAGATGGGAGCGTCGGCCATGACGCTACAACTGAGCAAAAACGCCCCGAGGTGGCAGACACCGTCCGTCCATCGACTGCGTTTCCAATTCGACACAGCGGGCACCGGCGGGGTGTGGCGGCCGTACGGCAACGACCTCGTGGCCGAGCTTCCCGATCTGCTCGCGGTGCTCGGGGTCCGGCTCGGCCCGATCCATCGAGTGATCTATCACCTCGACGAATGGACCATCACACCCCGCAAACTCGCCAACGCTGGGCGCCAGGTCCGGCTCGACGGCTACCGGCACAAGCCCGCGCACACCATCGATGTCCTCGGGGTCAGCGGCGGCAGACTCGCCGTGCGAGTCGACCTTGGGTCCACCGGCGATGCCGAAACGATTGCCGCACAGCAATGCTGGGATTCCGAAGGCGGTTCCCTCGAAGGCGGTTCCCTCGAGGCAGGCTGAGTGACACGTCATCGCCCGGGACCCGGCAGCGTGGCGCTGAGACCGGTGAGCAGGATGTCCAGACCGCGTTCGAGTTCGGCCGCGCCGTCGTAGGCGGCCAAGACCGGTGCCAGTTCTCGCAACAACGGGAACTGGCCGATCGGCAGGCGGTGCAGCCCGAGCCGCAGCACATCGTCGGTCTCCTCGGGACGCTCCACGATCTCCTGCAACTCGTTCAGAACGTGGCCATAGAGGAATCCGAACACCGCACGGTAGATGTGCAGCGCGTCGGCACCGGAAAACCCCGCGCGAGTGAGCAACTGGAGGATGTCTTCCAGCGGACGGACCACCGCATAGGGACGCAACCCCAATGGTGTGGCCAGCGGCCGGGTCACCAGCAGCGGCACCACCCGCGGATGGGCCAGAGCCAGCCGGCGGAAATCGCGGGCGACCGCCCGCAACTGCGCCGCCCAGTCCGGGTCGGCGGCATCGACCGCCAGCTGTGCGAACACGATTTCGGCCACACCATCGAGCACCGCCGCCTTGTTCGGCACATGCCGGTAGATCACCATCGGGTCCCGCCCCACCGCCTCGGCCAGCCGCCGCATCGACAACCCGTCGACCCCATCGCGATCGATGATCTCGAGCGCCGCGGCCAGCACGGCCGCCCTGGTGACCGGACCGCTGCCCCCGCCGGTTCTCGCGCGAACCGGCCGCCGGTTCGGAACTTCGTCCATCCCGGATGCCTCCATCGTCCTCGCAATCTCCGATGACGTTACGAGTGTAGACCTACAACGTTGACATCACGAGGGAAACGGCGTGTACTGGACATACACGGCGACTATCCGGTCTGCGCGTCGCCGATCCAGACCGGATCAGGTATCCGCTCACGCTCATGCTCGCGGGCACCAACGGCCATCGGATCCGCGGGCGACGCCACCCCCGACCGCCGCCGCATGTCATACGCGCGGCCCCGGCGACCACCCACGCCATGGCGCGACCATGTGCGAACAACGCCTCGAGAGGACTCGAAATGCGATTCCACAGGAACACCAGCAACATCATGGCGCCCGAACAGATCCGCCCGCAGTACGCCCGCCATCGCGTTCCGCCCAACTACACACCCCGGTTGAGGTTGAAGCCGAAAGCCGACCGCGACGGATACCTCGACGGCGCGTGGTGGCCGCGCTCCCGCGAACTCACCACCGAACTGCCAGACCTCCTCGCCGTCCTGACCGTCCGACTCGGCCCCGTCTGGCGAGTCGTCTACGACCCCGCGTGCTGGTCGGACACGCCCCGGCAGACGACCGTCAACGGTCACACCGTCCGGCTCGATCCCTACCCCTTCGAACTGTGGAACACGATGTACGTCTTCGGCCGCGACCGCGGCCTGATCGTGCTCCGCGTAATCCCATCGTCCACCGCCGACGACACCGCGCACACGGCCCTGATGGCCGCCGTCACCCCCGCATCAGCAACCCGCACACCCCGATGAGCACAGGAACAGACATGCCCCGAATCGTTCGACAACGCCCGATCACCAACCATCACGACATGAGCCGGAATACCGGCCCGCCCGAACCCGACCGTCAACCCTTCCGAACACCGACCCGCACCCCACGCCTCCTGCTGCGTGAACCCGCCACCGGCTCCGAGCGCGTCGACGGCGCTTGGTGGCCTTGGACGAACAACCTTACCGCCGAACTGCACGACCTGATCAGCGCCCTCACCCCGCGCCTCGGCCCCACCGCTCGCGTCAGCTTCGACTGGAACGCGGTCAGTCTCAGCCAACGCCGCATCGACAACCCGGACGGCGTCGAAGTACACGGACCCGATACCGGTCAACCACCCGGCACCATGCACCTGCTCGGCACGAACGACGCCCAGCTGACTCTGCTCGTCATCCCCGCAGGCACCCCACCCGGCCAAGCAGACCACCAGATGCGGCGCGCGTCAGGGAAATCCTGAATCGGCGACCCCGGCCATGCAAGCTGCCGGACCTCCGGCTTAAGGACCGGTTCGATGCTCGTGGCCGCAACGATGTGCGCTTTACCGGCAGCGCACCCGGCTTGCCCAGCTTCGACCAGAGGCCCGGCAATGCAGAGAGCCGCGCGAGGGCTGTGAGGGCTTCGAGGTTCTCATGCCTCCTCTTCGCGGCGGACTCGAGCGCCGAGTGCAGGGATCGAGCGCGAACGCGCAATGGTTCGGCGCGCTGGTCGCAGCCGGCCACGACAGCCACGCCAGCTTGCGGTGCACCGGCTGGGTCAGAACGGGATACGGCTACGCGGGCTGCCGGAGTCCCTGGATCGGATCATCCGCGAGACCAGCCACCCGCTCGGTGCGTCGGTGCCGGCAGCGGTCGAGCGCTGGGCGCGGTTCCGGGATCCGGTATTCATCGCCGACGTCGAATAATCGTGAACTGACCGAAGCGGGCATCCTGCGGCACCTGAGTCTCCGGCGAATCCGTGCCGACCGCTCATCGGAGGATGTGTGTTGACCCGGATGAGTCCGCCCGTCGCGGTGGCAGCAGCACCAGGTTGCTGGCGCGGGTTTCGTGGGTGAGTTCGGTGATGACCGCGCAGAGGGTTTTGATCTGGTCGAGGTGTTCGCGTTCGCGGCCCTCGAGTTCCCTGATGCGATCGTGCGCGTCGGCCAGTTGCTGTTGCACCGCAATGGCATTTGCTGACGCAGGTGCTGAGCCGGTTTCGGCTTTGAACTCGGCGACAAGATCGGGGTGGTGTTCGTAGAGCCGTTGCCGAGACAGCGCAGCCTCGGTGGCGAGGGTGGAGATGGTGAGGGTGCCGCTGCTGCGGTGCGGTGCGCCGGTCAGTAGGCGCTGTGCGGCGTCGCGGATACGTCGACGCTCGTCTGCCAGTTGGGCAGAGCGGCTGGCGGTGCGAGACATGAGGCGAGGGGCTCCTGTCTAGGGTTTGCTGGATTCGTGAGCAGTGATGGCCTTTTCATGCTCAGCGAGCCGCTCGGCGATGCGGTGATGCAGCGGCATCGGGAGCCCGGGGCGGTTGAGGTCGCTGGCGAGGACGTTGGCGTGGCGGCGCAGCTGGGTGATGTCGCGGTCGGTGTAGGCGATGTTGGAGCAGCTCAGCCGGCATCGTGGCCAGACCGGTTCGCCCGTGTCAGCGGTGATGTCGCTGTGGCAGGCCGCGGTTTCGGGCCGGAACACGCATGTCAGTAATGCTCCGTGATGAATCTGGAGGTCGGGGTTGGCCAATGCGGCACTGGCTTGGGCGCCGGTGGTGATGGTGACGCCGTGGAAGTGGTGGGCATCTGCGATCCGGTGGCGATAAAGGGCGGCGGCTGGACCGGAGATGTGCTCGCCGTGGGCCAGTCGTTGGTGGTCGTCGTGGAGTTGCTCGGTGCGCAGCAGGAACTGCTCGAAGGTGATTTCGTCGAGGAATCCGGCGTCGGCTTGACCGGCGTAGCCGTGAGTCATGCCGGTGTAGAGGTGTCCGTATTGAGTGGCTGCGGCGATGGTGCCGCCTGGGCGGCGCACGATGTGCCAGGCCAGGGTGCGCCGCAACCGGCCGCCGGTGGCGGGGCCGTGCTCGTCGTCGCGGATGTGCGGATGGCCGATGGCGTCGGCGAGGGTGGTGTTGAACCAGGTGACGAAGTCGCGCAGGTCGTCGTTGATTTGTCCTTTGGTGCGGGTTCGGGTGGATTCGATCCAGTCGAGGGTTCCGAATTTCCCGAAGGGAAACAACGTCGCGGAGGGTGCGAGGTCTTGGAGGAGCGAGATGGCGTGAGCGACGTGTTCGTTGATGACCCAGGGAACGGTGGCTGGGGTTCGCTGCGCGCGCTCAGAGGTGGTTTTGAGCTGGCGCCCCGACAGGAAGATCATGCCGAGTTCTGCATCGCGGGTGACGCATCCGCGTCGCAGGTTGAGGACCTCCCCGATTCGCATTCCGGACAGATAGGCGATGACCAGGTAGCAGGCGGTGGTGACGTGACGAATCAGCGTACGCAGTTCGGGCGTCTCGATCGGCTGATGACGCCATGGTTTGCCCTCGACCTTGGTGAAACCGGTGACGCGTAGCAGCCCGGGCTCAACCGGGAGTCCGCTGCCTGCGATCGCTGCGGCGCCGCATTTGCGTTGAAGCTGTTGATACCCCAGCTGGCCGGCATGCGCTAGACCCAGTAAGTCGACGACCGTGCAGTCGTTCTCTTCGCGGCCCGGTAGCGGGAATCCTGCGGCGGCGAAGACCGGCAGGATGCGTTCGAGTCGCTGTTGGGTGGATCGCCAGCCATGCGGGGAGCGAGAGTCCTGTATGTGCAGATCCTCGGTGGCGCGAACGGCGAGGGTGCGCATGGCGACCAAGCGCCGGGCCGCGGGCAGGATGTCGGCGGCGATGGTCTCGGTGACCAGCAACGTTGCTGAGAGCAGTGTGCCCATCACGTCGGGGTGGATGCGGGGTGTGCGGTTGCCGACGCGGCGCGGGTCCGGGTCGTCGGCCAGCTCCGCCGCGCTGGCCCCACCCCAGATCACCGGCACGGTGATCCGGGCGAACTCGGGCAGCCAGTCGGCATACAGGTGCAGACGCTGGACGGTCAGCAGCCTGACGCGCTGGTGGGAGGAGGTGATGGGCTGGCTGAGGGTGTAGGCGTAGTAGGAATCCAGATCGGACTCGGTGATCGCGGTCAGTGTGGTGATCCTGCGGTTGTCCAGCCACCGCAGAAAGACCCGAAGGTGCCGCAGATCCGTCCAGATCGAGGGAATCGTCAGCACCCGCGACCGGGAGGTCGAGATCCGTGGTGCGTCCTCGATGATGTTGAGCAGCGCGAAGACATAGAACTTGCAGGCCAGCAGAAACGATTCCGGGTACGTGCCCCAGTGGATGATTTCGTTGGAATGATGGCGGTCGGGCAACGCCGGGAACAGGTCCCATGCCGGATCCGCGAATCGTGACAACACAGCGGTCGGGTCGTAGATGGGGCGCCGAGCCAGCACCGGGGTTTCCGCGGTGACCAGCAGATCGCCGATGACGACCTCGGCGGCAGGGTGGGGGTTGGTCATAACGAGTCGAGGTCTCCTGCCAGCAAGCGGACTGTCATGGTGCGGTGGGTGTCGGTGATCTGGGCTCGGGCGTGGTCGCGTTGCGCGGGCTCGAATTCGGCGATGATTTGTTCGAGCTGCGCGACCCGTCCGGCGAATTCGCCAACCCAGCGTGCTATCGGCATTGCGGCCCGCGCGGCCGCCAACTGGTCGAGCACCGCCAGCTGGAAGGGCAGATGCCGCGGGAACGCCCGTGCGTTCGAGCAGTCCAGACAGGTCAGAAACGTTTGCCGACAGCGACTGCCGCCGTCGTGTGGGGAATGTTCGTAATCCACGCAGGCGCCCACGACCGTGTCCGGGGCATCGATGGCGGGGCTGGTGTGCACCTGGATTCGGCGGCGGGCGAGTGCGTCGGTGACCTGAGCGTCGAGCGCTTCACGGATGATCTGGTAGCCCTCCTCGGTGACGGTGTGCATGTTGCGCAGGTATCGGCTCAGCGTGGCCGGGTTGTGGGCGACCGGTCGCCGGTGTCGCTCCAAGTGCGTCTTGCGTAGCCGACTCAACCCGAGGGCGCGGATCACCTCGTCGCGGTGAGGATCACCGGTGAGCAGGTCGCTGACCCACAGCGCGCGGCTGGAGTTGTTGATGCCGGGCGAGCGGTCGCTGAGACCGGTTGCGGCGCTGGCGTTGTAGAACGCGAACGCGAACTCGGTTCTCATCATCGCCCGCGCGGATGCGGTCAAGTCGACCAGCAGCATGAACACCCCGAAAGAGGTGGTCAGCGATGTGCGCAGCACCTGCTGCGGCCGCTGATCCTCCGGCAGCGGGTGTAGTTCGCTGCGCAGATCCGTCAGCGCCACGGTCATCGCTGCCCGCGGACCGCGTCGATATTTGATCGCGTCGACGAACACGATCCCCGGCTCATCCGGGGCTGTCGCTCGCGTGCGCGGGACCGGCAACTCGAAAACCGTCGAGGGATTCAACCCCGTCAACCCGACCAGCAGCGCACCGAATGCCCACACCTCCCCGGGCTCGAGGTGCACCAGCGACTTCAGCGGCCGCTCCGCCGCCCAGCCGGCGATCAGGACCGTCGGAGAGTTGAACCCGCTTGTGGTTGCCTTCGGCAGCTCGCCGGTGCGTAGGTAGTAATCCAGCACCGCGCCCAGACAGCGATCCGGATCCAAACGGTGGCGTGTGTCCAACTGCCCGGCCCGGAAGTTCTCCACCAACTGCCGGTGGGTCAGGATGCGGTCGCGGGCCTGCCGGATGATCCGGCGCAGCGCGATGGTGATCCACCGCCATTCCTGCTCGGTGTAGGGCTGGGCGCCGCTCTGGGGGCGACCATTCATGTGCCGGGAAATTTCGCGCATGACCTCCAGCCGCACAGTCGGGCAGTAGCCCAGTAGAGTCCGCAGCTGCGACACCGGCCGGTCCCCATTGGGTGTGCGCATCGCGTTGAGCATCATCCGGGCATCAGCGATGGTGAGTTCGGCCAGCCCGCTCATGGTGGGGCGGTTCTCGGCCAGCCAGAGCGTCGCTTTGCGGATCACTGTCCATACGCTGTTCGCCGATCCCAGCCGCCGCCGCGGCCCCAATGGGCCAATCGTCTCTGCGAACGCCGCAGCGAATTCTTCCCGAATCTCCTCCTGGCCTGGGAGAACCGAGAAGTTGAACGTCTTGCGCTGGCGGCCGTCCTCGCTGACGAACTCCACCACCATGCCACGCTGCCGCGGCGGTGGTCGCCAGCCCCGCGGCGGCAGGCCCGCCGCGCGCCCTTTGCCGCTCACGCGTTCGTTCCGGTCAGCACCCGCGGCTGCCCCACCGTCAAGGCGTCGACCAGACGCTCCAAGGCGTGGCGGTCATCGGCTTCCATCAACCCCATCAGCGCCTCGACCTCCAATGCCTTGAACGGTTCCAGATACACCTCGCGGGTGACCTCGGCGCTGCTGTGCCCCAACAGCGTCGCCATCAAATACCAGACATCACCCAGCTGATTGCGGAAATCGCGCTGCTCCTCCTTGCTCAGCAAGTCGGTGCGATGCCAGGCCACGAACGTGGCAATGCAATACCAGCGCAGCGCGAACGAATGCCGCAGCATATGCGGGCGACACCACAACCGCGGCGCCCCACCTGCGGTGCCCAGCGCCCGCGACACCCGGGTGTTGGCGCGGTCGAATGTCTTGTACCAGGCTTGCTTCGGCCGCGGTGTGCCGTCGTAGTTCAACCACAACCACACCGGCTCCAGCCCTCGATCACTCTCACGGAACAACCTCATCCGCAACTGCGGCGTCATCGCGTCCAGACGAATATCACGCAAACGACCGAGATCATCAACGACCCGAATCAGCCGGCTGTTGCGCACTTCGCGAAGCAACCATCGGCCCGCGACGCTGTCATATCGGCGTGCGGCCTGCGCACGCGCGATCGACGCACTCCGCCCGCCGTCCTCGACATAGAACCTCACCAGCCCCGCCACCCGACGCCGCATCCAAAACGGCCGGCCCACCGATCCCTTCGCGCACGCCGCCGACAACTGCCCCCGGAACAACCCCTGCTCATGCGGTGACGGCAACTCGATAGTCAACTGGCTCGACCACTCACCGAGACGCAACCCCGTGCCGAATAGTCCCTCGACAAAGGCAACATCACGGTCCTCGGTCCGCCCTCGCCACGCCTCGACCGGCAGCCCGTCAAGCGCGAAGCCCCGCAATCCGACATTGCGCCACAACCGAAACGCCTCAGGCGTCAACCACTTCACATCGGCACGGCGGATCGCTGCGGGCGTGCCCTCGAGCACTTCCCGCGCTGCCCTGCCATCGATTCCGCGCACAATCGCGCGAACCCGAACCGGGTTCTCCGCCCGGCCGTGGCGAGCCGCCCACTCGTAGAACCGGCGGATCGCCGCGCGATCGACCTGAAAAGAACTCGGCATCACCGCGTCTGGGTTCTCCTCCGTCGACAACCGCCACTGCTTGAACATCGCAAGCTCATCACGTCCGACCTCCTCCCACCGGACGCCGATTACGTGTAGGAAGTCCAGCCACACCTTCAGCGAAAACGCATACCGCCGGAGCGTGTCGACCTTCAAACCCATCGCGCCGGGCTTCGGCGCCCGCCAGAAGGCGTTGATCAACGGATCCGCGCGACCCCACGGATCCACGAAGAACGGCGTGCCGTCAACCGCACCGTTCTGCCGCGCCTGTGCCAGGACATCACCGACTCCCTCAACCAGATGATCGACGTTGGCCCACCGACGCTGAAAGTCGTAGAACCGCAACGTCCACCCACGCTCTGACAATAATCCGAAGTTCAAGCCTCACCGTCCGTCTCATGACCAATCGGGCAATGATCAACCATGAGTTCCGACAACTGTCGGGTGGGTGAGTGAAGGTCCAGTACGGCGGGACACGTACACCATTGCCGGTGATGTCGAGTTCGCTCAGGCGGGCGCGCCGCTCGACATAGGGCAGGGCCATGGTGCCGACACCGTCGCGTTCGAGCAGATCGAACACGAACAGCTCCACCGGCACGGCCGCGACCAGTTCGCGGGCAGGGCGGGTCAGGTGCATGCGCTGCTGCAGTCGGGCGAACGACGGCGCGCCGGTGCCCGGGTCGGGGGCGACGATCTCGCCGTCGACGATCATGTCGGTGCCGTGCGCGCGTTGCGTGAGCGCGGCGGCCAGCTCCGGGTAACACGCAGTGACGTTGTTGCGGTTGCGGCTGTACAACTCCACCCGCCCACCAGCGAGGCGACACACCGCACGCATGCCGTCCCATTTCATCTCGATCGCCCACCGTCCTGGTGTATCGGGCGGCCGACCGGCGGTCGCGAGCATCGGCGCAGGCACGGACACACCTGTCAGCGTATTCCTAGCGAATACCAACCAAATGGTGTGGTTCGCTAGGCTCGGGCGTGTGCAGTTCGAGGAAGGCTCCCTGATCCACCTGGTCGCAGGCGGGATGAGCGTGTTCCGCATCGTCGAACTCGGCGTCGACGGCGACCGACCAAAGCGTTGGTGCAAGCCGTCGGCGACGCCTCTGGCAGCTATCCGTGGACGACCGATCTGACCTACGCGGTGCCCGCCGACCAGCCCTAGCCGCCCGCCCGTCCGTCGGCGCCCGCTGTCCCCGCCTGCCGACGGACATCACCCCCTTCCCTCATCACCGTCCACGGAATGCCGCGGCACCGGTGGCTCGCCGGGAGCGGCGGTGCCGGTGACCGGTGGTGTGCGTGGACGGGCCGACGCGGCGGCGGTGTCGCCGCTCGGGGACGGTTCGCTCGGCGCGGCGGTTACCGGTGGCTGCGGTGTGGTGGGGTTGGGGTGGGTGCGCGCGGCGGTGAGCAGTTGCCGGACTTCTTTCAGGCTGATCTCGAGCAGGTCGGCGATGTCCTGCTCGGAGCCACCACGATCACGGATGGCGGCTGCGGCCGCGGCCTGGTCGGCGCGGTAGCGGGCGATCTCGCTGGCGGCGCGCGCTTCGAGGTCGCTGATCTGCTGGCGCAGCGCGGCGATGTCGTGATCGCGGGTGGTTTCACACGCGGTGATCGCTGCCCAGTCGGCGAGGTAGCGTTTGACCGCTTCATGGATGGCGCGCTCGCGCTGGCGGGCCAGTTCTCGGCGTTGTTTGCTGCGGGCGCGTGAGCGTTCCAGTCGCGCGGCGACTTCCGGGGATCGAGCGGTACGCGGGGACCGCGGTGGGCGACGCGAGGACATGGCCGGCCTCCTGAAATGTCGGGCCCGCCTGCCGATTCTCCCGAACTCGATGCTACCCGCTCCCGGCTACTGCCCTGCGCGCGAAACCCAGCGCACCTGCCCATCCTCGCCCACCCCCAATTTTGTCCATCCGATATCGAGGAGGTCGCGTCATGGCAGCAGTCGCTCCTCCGCCACGGCGAACAACGGGGCCACTCCCCGGTGGGGAACTGCTGGCCTCTGCTGGTGGTGCTGTGCTGGCGTCCGGCCCCGACCTGCGCAGCTATGACCACTATGTGATCAGTC
>NZ_BAFR01000341.1 GCF_000308435.1 Nocardia araoensis NBRC 100135
AGCTCCGCCAACTGCCGCGCGGAGCAGGCCGGATCGACATCGAGCGCCCGGCAGAACAGCTCTGGCTGTTCGGCGGCCAGGGTCTTCACCACACCGCCGATGCCGCCGAGCAGCGCGAGCTCGGGCTGCGCGCTGCCCAGGAAACCGAGCGCGCCGTCCAGCCGCGTCACCGTCACGAAGGCCGCTCGGCCGGATCCGCCGCGCAGCAGCGGCACGGCGCGGCCTGCCAGCAGAATGCCGTCGGTCAGGCGGCGTTGCGCCGACGCCCAATCGGCGGCGCCGCCGAGCAGGACGAGGCAGAGGTCGAGCGGCTCCTCGTCGAGCCCGTCCGCCGAATCCGCCTGTCCTACCGTCCAACCCAGAGCGGTCAGCGCCGCCGCGATCGCCTCCGAGCCGGAGTCCGGTTCGCCGGTCAGATCGACGAGCACCGCCCGTGCCCCGTCCCGGTAGGGCGCTACCGCCCGATCCGGCGCGGGCAGCGCGACCAGTTCGACGGCATGCCGCGACGTTCCCGCCGCGGCCTCAGCTTTTGGGTGGACATCACCTCCCGCCGCGCCGGCGAGTTCCACCACGATCTGATCCAGCGTGCGAAGCGTGCCCAACTGCTCCGGACCCAGACTCGGTAGATTCGGAAAGCGTTCTTGCAACGCGCCGATCACCTGCACCCGCTTGATCGAATCCACCCCGAGGTCGGCTTCCAGATCCATCGACGGATCGACCATCTCGACCGGATAACCGGTCTTCTCCGCGACCACCTCACGCAGCGCACGCCGCAACGTCTCGCCCGACGCCTGAGCGTCGGCCGGGGCGGCGGCGTTCACCGCCGGGGTCGATCCGGCGTCCTGCGCGCCCAGCAGATCGGCGATCTGATCCGAGCGTGCGAAGCGTGCCCAACTGCGTCCGGACCCAGACTCGGCAACTGCGGAAAGCGTTCTTGGAGAGCGCCGATCACCTGCACCCGCTTGATCGAATCCACGCCCAGATCGGCTTCCAGATCCATCGACGGATCCACCATCTCGACCGGATAACCCGTCTTCTCCGCGACCACCTCACGCAGCGCGCTGCGCAACGCCTCGCCGGTCACCTGGCTCTCGGCCGCCGCAGCCGCGGGCGCGGCGTGCCCGTTCGTCGCCGGAGCCTGCACCGCAACGGGTTCCGGCGCGCGGGCGGGGCGGGGCTCGTCCACGACCATGGCGGTGGCCAGCGGCCGTCGTACCGGCGCGGGTTCGATGGCCGCGCGCGGCGCGGGCGCGGGCCGGGTGACCTGCGTCGAGGGCCGCGACGCCGGAGCGAAGCCGCTCTCCAGCTCGACCAGCTGGGCGAGCACCTCGCTGGCTCGCGCGTGGCTGTGGCTGATCGCGACACCGTGTTCCTTGACCGCCTCGATGGCGCGGACGGTGGCGGCGTCGAGCCTGCCGTCGCCGAGCGCGCCCGCCAGGCCGCGGGCCATGTCCAGCTGACCGTCCAGGAACTGGCGGTGCGTGTGCAGGTGCTGGACGAGCGCGCTCTCCAGCGCGTCCGAACCGGTGTCGCCGGGCTGCGGTGTGGGGTACACGGGTGTCTCCGTTGCTGCGATGGAAGCGGTGGGCACGGCCCGCTGCTCGGCGGGCTGGTGATCGACCACGCTGTCGACCGGAGCGGGGGCCGCCGCGAGCACGCTGAGCCGGTATTCCGCCTCGAGCGCGGCGGCGTAGGACTTGCGCCGGGTGTCGGGCACGTATTCCGGCGCCGACATCGTCACCGTCATGGCGCGGCCGGAGACCGCGGCATCCGGTGCGGGCGCGGTGTGGCGGTTGATGCCGTGCAGGCCGAATCCGAGCACGGCCAGGCGCACCGCCGCGCGGGTCAGCGCGAGGTCGCTGTTGCCGATCGGGCCGGAGTCGGTGGCGATGACGACCGCGTCGTCGCCGAGGGTGCGCCGCACCAGCGAGGTGAGCACCTGCTTCGGCCCGAACTCCACGAACACGGTGCAGCCCGCGTCGCGCATCGCGGTGAGCGCGGCCACGAATTCCACCGGCTTGCCGAGCTGTTCGGTCAGCACGGCCCGGTTGGCCGCCACGTCGTCGCCGTAGCGGACGCCGGGCGTGTTGGCGAAGACCGGCGCGTCCGGCGCGCCGATGTGCGCGTCGGCGACGGCGGAGGCGAACGCCGCGGTGGCGTGGGCGACATAGGGCGTGTGGAACGCACCGGACACCGGCAGAGCGCGCGTCGCCACGCCTCGCTCGCCGCAGCGGGCGACGACGGCCGCGATCCCCTCGGCGCCACCGCCGACCACGACCTGGTCGGGCGCGTTGTGATTGCAGATCCAGACGTCCTCGACTCCGTCGAGCAGTTCCTCGGCGGTCTGCCGGGACGCGCCGAGCGCCACCATGGTGCCCGCCTCGACGCCCGGCTCGGGCGTCATGGCCACGCCGCGCGCGCGAGCCAGCGCGTGGAAATCGGCGGTGGTGAGCGCACCGGAGGCCCACAGCGCGGTCAGCTCGCCGAAGCTGTGCCCGAGGTACCCATCGGCGCGGAAACCGTAGTCCGACAGCGCGGTGAACTGCCCCGCGGACAGCGCGCCGATCGCAGGCTGGGCGAATTCCGTTCGGCGCAAGATATTTTCCTGCTCGGCCGCCGCGTCGTCGTCGAACGCGGGAGGCGGGAAGACCACCGAGGACAACCGCACCGGCGCGCCGGCGAACGCTTCGTTGGCCGCGTCGAACGCCGCGCCGACGGCCGGATTGTTCACCGCCGCGTCCAGTCCCATGTCGACGTACTGGCTGCCCTGTCCGGCGAACAGCGCGCCCGCCTTGCGATCCGGCAGGGCGACGGCGCGGAAGTACACGCCCTCGGGGTGCTCCCAGTCCGTGGCGTCGGGGTTGCGGACCAGTTCGTCCACCGCGAGCGAACGCAAGTGCGCGGCGTTCTCCTCGTCCACCGAGACGAAACCGACGCGCGCGTGATCCTCCGGGATGTCGCCCCCGTCGGATGGCGCGACGCTGCGCACCGCATCGATCAGTCCGGACACGTCGGGCGCGTGCCAGATGTGCGCCCGGGCGGTGCGGTGCAGCACCGGGTGCGCGGCGCGATCGGCGTCCGCCTCCTCCAGCACGACGTGGAAGTTGGTGCCGCCGAAGCCGAATGCCGAAGCCGCCGCGCGGCGCACCGGGCGCTGCGGGTCGCGGATCCACGGACGCGTGCGGGTGTTCACGTAGTACGGCGCGTCGGCGGCGGCGATCTCGGCGTTGGGCGCGGAGACGTTGATGGTGCCGGGCAGCACCTTCTGGTGCAGCGCCAGCGCCAGCTTCATCACGCTCGCGGTGCCCGCGGCGCCCTTGGTGTGCCCGATCTGCGACTTCACGCTGCCGAGGGCGGCGAAGGCCCGCTCCGGCGTCGCGTCGGTCAGCAGTTCCTTCAGGGCGGTGAGCTCGGTCTTGTCGCCGACGGGCGTGCCGGTGGCGTGCGCTTCGATGAGCGCGACATCGGCGGGCGAGATCTCGGCGTCGGCGTAGGCACGGTCCAGCGCGACGCGCTGACCGCCCGCGCGCGGGGCGTAGATGCTCTTGGCGCGGCCGTCGCTGGAGGAGCCCAGACCGCGCATGACGGCGTAGATCCGGTTGCCGTCGCGCCGCGCGTCCGCCAGTCTGCGCAACGCGAGCATGGTGATGCCCTCACCGAGCAGCGTGCCGTTGGCGTCGGCGGAGAAGGGACTGATCCGCCCGCTGGCCGACAGCGCGCCGACCTTGCTGAAGCACATGTAGATGAAGATGGTGTTCTCGGTGTCCACGCCGCCGGTGATCATCATGTCCGCGCGGCCGTCCTGCAGTTCGGCGATGGCGGTGCGCAAGGCGGCCAGCGAGGCCGCGCACGCCGCGTCGACGGTGCAGTTGATGCCGCCGAGGCCGAGCCGGTTGGCCACCCGGCCCGCGGTGATGTTGGCCAGCAGGCCGGGGAACGAATTCGCCTCCCACGGCGCGAAAGCCGCGACGAAACGGTCCGCGATGGCGTCCGCGTCGGCGTCGGACAGACCGACCGAGCGCGCCGCCTCCTTCAGCACGGGCGTGGACAACCGCGCGGCCAGCGGGTGCATCAGCGGCACCGGGCCGGTGGTGCCGAGGACGACCCCGGTGCGGCTGGGGTCGTACCAGGTGGAGTCCACCGCACCCGCGTCGCGCAGCAGGTCGCGCGCGACGCCCAGGCTGAGCGTCTGCATGGTGCTGGTGACTTCCAGCTGGTTGGGCGGAAGCCCGAATTCCAAGGGATCGAACTCGATGTCGGGCAGGAACGCGCCCCGGCGCGAGTAGGTCTTGTCCGGCGTGGCCGGGTCGGGATCGAAGTAGTCGTCCAGGCTCCAGCGCGACTCGGGGACCTCGGTGGTGCAGTCGACGCCGTCGACGATGTTCTGCCAGTACTCTCGATGGTTGTGGGCGTTGGGCAGCAGCCCGGACATTCCGACGATGGCGATCGGGTTGCGCGCCAGGCGTCTGTCGTCTGTCACGGAAATTCCTCTCGAACCGGGTGGATGATCAGGCGGCCACGGTGGTCGCGGTGCGCGACGCGACGAGTTCGGCCGCGCTCGCGGCGAACCGGTGGTGGCCCAGCGAACTGGGGTGCAGACCGTCGGCGGTCCACATCTCCGGCCGTTCCCATTCGGGCTCGGCGGCGATGTCCAGCAGCAGCGTGCCGGTGTCGGCGGTGACGTCGGCGAGCACCGCGTTGGCGAAGGCGAACCGCTCGCGCAGCAGCGCGCGGAACCCGTCCGGCACGGGCAGCCGGGCCGGGATGTCCGGATAGCTGGCCGTGAACACCGTCGCGCCGCCCGCACGCAGGGCGCCGAACAGCTCGGCGAGATTGCGGGCGAAGCGGTCCTCGGCGAAATCGCTCACCAGGTCGTTGACCCCGACGACTACGCCGAACAGGCCGGAGCGTCCCGACAGGGCCACGCGTAGTTGCCGTTCCAGCACGACGGTGGTCGTCGCGCCGTGCTCGCCGAGATTGCGCACCGCCGCGGGCCGCAGCCCGAGCTGGCCGCCGAGGCGCGGCACCCAGCCTCGGTAGCCGCCGCCGGCCGCGGCGTCGCCGCGGCCCTCGACGAAACTGTCGCCGAGCGCGGTCAGCACGGGCGCGCTCATGCGGTCACTCCGTCCTTGCTGATGTGCCTGGCCGCCGCGGGGAAGTTCACCTTCTCGTAGAGCGCGGCCAGCTCCTGCTCACCGAAGTACTTGTCCGGCGAGTAGATTCCCGCGATCAGCCCGAAGAAGTGCTTGGTGTAATCGGCGTCCAGCGACGTCGCGCGGAACACCGAGTCGTAGTACGGGGTCAGCGACAGCTCCGAGATGCTCAGCGTCAGCTCGTAGGTGCTGGCGCTCTGCGCGTCGCGCTCACGCTGGTACTCCGCCAGCGCCTCGTCCATCGGACGCGCGCCGGACAGTCCTTCGTCCACCCGGTCGGCGAGCAGCTGCGCGTACTTGAACGCGTCGGTGATGCCCCAGCCGGTGAACGGATCCTTGTGGTAGGCGGCGTCGCCGACGAGCGCCCAGCCCGGACCGAAGGACCGGCGGCGGTAGTTGTCCGGGTACAGCATCGGGCGGAACTGCTCCACCCGCTTGCCCGTGTCGCGCAGGCGAGCGCCGATCTCCGGGTCGATCTGGTCGACGATCTCCTGCACGCCCGCGTCCGGGTCGGCGCGGAACTCGCGGAACCGGTCCCGCTTGCGCATGACCGCGACCAGGGCCAGACCGTCGTTGGTCGGCCAGGACGCGAACTGCTGCTCGCCGAATCCGGTGCGGTGCTGCATCCCCCAGTCGACGCCCTCGTAGTAGGAGTAGTAGATGAAGCACGCCGCGGGCGAGCCCTCGTACTCCTGCGCGCCGACCGCCTTGGCCACCATCGAGTTCGAGCCGTCGGCCCCGACCACCAGCGCGGCCCGGAACTCCTGCTCGGCGCCGTCGCCGATCGTGCCGCGGATGCCGGCCACGCGGTCGCCGTCGAAGACCAGTTCGGAGACGGTGAAGCCCTGAATCACCTCGACGCCGGAGTTGCCCGCGGCATCGACCAGGATCTTGTCCAGCACCGTGCGGCGCGGGCAGTAGACGGCGTCGATGCCGTCGGCGGCGGGATCGGCGAAGCCCTTGATGACGATGTCGGTGTAGGAGAAGTTCAGGTGCCGGATCGGCGGGACGCCGGTGGCGACGACCTCGTCCAGCAGGCCCCAGGACTTCAGGAAGCCGAGCCCGGCCTGGTGGATGTAGTGGGTCGACGGGGTGTCGCTGGGGAAGCTCGCGCGGTCGACGGCGAGCACCCGGTAGCCCTTCCTGGCGAGCAGCATGGCCAGCGGGGCGCCCGCGACCCGGGTTCCGACAACGATGACGTCGTACATGTTTCGCATCACTTTCCGGTAGTCGAATTCCGATTCGAGTCTGTGGCCGTGCCGGGCGCTCGACCACCGCGGCGGGGCCTGATTCATCGGCCGATCGGCCGCGGCTATCGTGCGGGCCGGGGCGCGGAATACAGCAGTTCGATATCCGCCGCATAGGCCTCGGCGATCGCGGCGCGGCGCAGTTTTCGTGACGAAGTCGACAATCCGTCCTCGACGGTGAAATCTCCGTCGACGATCCGGAATGCCCGAATCGATTCCGCGCGGGAGACGAGTGAATTCGCGTCGTCGACCGCCGATTGCACGGCGGCGGTGAGATCGCCGCCCGGTTCGGCGGCGCGCCAGCGCTGCACCTGCGCCTGATCCAAAGTCACCAGGGCGGCCACGAAATCGCGGCCGTCGCCGAGCACCATGCAGTTGGACACCAGCGGATGCAGCCGGATCCGATCCTCCAGGGGCGTTGGCGCCACGTTCTTGCCGCCTGAGGTCACCAGGATCTCCTTCTTACGTCCGGTGATCCGCAGGAATCCGTCGTCGTCGAGCTCCCCGAGGTCACCGGTGTGCAGCCAGCCCTCCGCGTCCACCGGTGACTGGCTCGCCGCGGCGCCCCAGTATCCCGGCGACACATGCGGTCCGCCGACCAGCACCTCGCCGTCCTCCGCGGCGACGGCCACCGAGGTCCCCGGGATCGGCCTGCCGACGGTGCCGATCCGGTTGGTCTCCGGAGCGCTCACCGTCACGGCGGTGGCGGCCTCGGTGAGGCCGTAGCAGTTGAGCAGCACCACGCCGAAGGCCGCGTAGAACCCGACCGTCGAATCGTCCAGCGAGGCGCCACCGGAGATGACGTGGCGCAGCTCGCCGCCGAGCGCGGCCGCCACCGGATGCGCCGACGGTTCCGGGGTGGCCCCGGCCCGCATCAGTTCGAGACCGCGCCGCACCGCCTCCCGCTCCTCGTCCTCGGTGAGCAGGGTGCGGCAGTACTTGCGGATCTTCTCCAGGCCGTAGGGAATCATCGCGAGGAAGGTCGGCCGCACGGCGGGCAAGGTCGGCACCAGATCGGGAATGCCGGGCAGCAAATGGGTGCGGCTGCCGCCGAACAGGCAGGCGAACAAGATGGTCTGGCCGAAGACGTGCGACAGCGGCAGGGCCAGCACGGTGGTCCCGTCGAACATCGCGCCGGTGCGGCGCACCGTGTTCGACGAGGACACGAACATGTTGCGATGGGTGATCAGGCAGCCCTTCGACACCCCGGTGGTGCCGCTGGTGTACACGATCATCGCCAGGTCGTCGGGCCGCACCGCGGCGATGCGCGCGGCCAGTCCGGGATCGATCGCGCCGGTGGCCCAGTCCGCGATCTGCTCGAAGAGCCAGACCTCGCCCGCGCCTGCCGCGCGCAACCGCTCGGCGTCCTCGGCGCTCTCGGCGGCGAAATACGCACTGCCGCTGTCGCGCAGGATGTGCTCGATCTGGCTCGGTGACGAGGTGGGGTAGACCGGCACCACCACCGCGCCGAGGGCCAGCAGCGCGCAATCGAGCAGCACCCAGGCCAGATTCGTGCGGCCGAGCACCGCCACCCGATCACCCGCCACGACGCCGCGCTCGGCCAGGGCCGAGGCCAGGGCGCGGGCCCTGCGGTCCACCTCGGCACTGGTCAGCCGAGTTCCGTCGGCGTCGCACAGCGAAAGCCGGTCCGGATGCTCGGCGGCGGCGCCGGAAATCACCGAGTACAAACTCGCCGAGTCCGGCAGATCGTAACCATTCTCACCGACCGACACTGCGATGACAGACACTGTGTTCACAATGTCGAATTCTGATCGGCGGCACGGAATTACCGCGCCGCCGATATCGCGGTTCCTACCGCGCGAATGTCATCACCTATCGACGTGGTCAGGCCGATACCGCGCGGGCAATATCGATTTGCGCCGGTTCCGGAGAATCGATGCAATCCAGGAAAAATCCGACCGCCGGATTCGACTCGTCCGCACGCCACACCGCGTACAAATCGAGCGTCGGCACCGGATCGAACAGTTTCACCGCGACCGAGGCGCTCCCCGGACCGCCCATGCCCATCGAAATCGCCCGCGGCAGCGAGGCGAACCCCACCAGCGGGCGCACCGAGACCATGTGCGCCGTCGCACCCGGGTCGTCGGCGGTCTGCGCCACCGCGAGGGAGATCCTGGAATCCGCCGCCGCCCGGAAGATCGAGTCGTACATCGCCGGACACTGTTCCCGGGCGAACAGCACGCATTCCTGGCCCTCGAGTTCGGCGAAGGGGACGCCGGGCCGGTCGGCCCACCGATGCCTGCGCCCGACCACGGCCACCAACGGCACCCGGTGCAGCAGCCGCCGGTACCGGAAATCGGTCGTGCTGGGATGGCCGTAGACCAAGGCGAGGTCGAGCGACCCGTCGGAGAGCGCGGCCAGCTGCGGGCCGGTGCGCTTCTCCCACAGTGACACCACGATGTCGGGATGTCGCTCGGTCATCCTGGTGAGCGCCTCCGGCAGCACGTGCCTGCTGGCCGGAAGGTTGTAACCGATGTTGAGGGTGCCCGCCCGCCCTTCGGCGGTCGCCTTCGCGGCCTGCGCCGCGCGGTCCATCTGCGCCACGATGAGCCGGGCCTGACTCTCGAACTCCCGGCCCGCCGGGGTCAGCTTGACCTCGTGCGAGTTGCGTGCGACCAGTTGCACGCCGAGCGATTTCTCCAGCTTCTGCAGCTGGGCACTGAGACTGGGCTGCGTGAGATGCAAGCGCTGCGCTGCGCGGCCGAAATGCAGCTCTTCGGCAATCGTGATGAACGAAACCAGATGTCGGAACTCCATGCCGCCGGCTCCTTTTTCCGCGTACCGGAAACGGTAGCGCCACCAAGTAACCGACGATGAACCCGGATCGGACGGACGGTACCGAGACCGTAGCGGATGAGTGAACTGGACCCGAGGGTCGAACGGGCTGTGCTTTCCAGGCCCGTGACCATCCAGGATGCTCCGAACTCGTCCGGACGGCAACCCGAACGGGCGCGATCCGACGAACTCCCGCTCGGTCGATCCACCGCCAGACCGAGCGGGTCCTCCCGAACGAAGCCTGGTTGTGGCACGCTGCGCGACCGGTCATCGGGATGATGCGCGGCTCCTACCGGCCATCGGCTGTGGAAATCGAACTCGCGGCCGTGCGGTTCCGGCTGCTTCGCCGGTAGGCGCCCGGCGCGGCGCCGAACTGGCGTTTGAACGCTTTGGCGAAGGCGAACTCGGAGGTGTAGCCCGCTCGCGTGGCGATCGCGGCGAGCGGCCGGTCGGTGTCGCGCAGCGCCTTGGCCGCCGTGGTCATCCGCCACCAGGTCAGGTAGGCCAGGGGCGAACGGCCGACGAGCTGGGTGAACCGCTTGGCGAACGCGGCTCGGGACAGGCCCGCGCGCCCGGCCAATTTCGCTACCGTCCAGGGATGCGCGGGGTCGTCGTGCATGTCGCGCAGCGCGACGGAGATCGACGGGTCGGCCAGCGCCGCCGCCCAGCCGGGCCGCCCGCAGTGGGCCTGCTCGTCGTACCAGGCTCGCAAGATGTACAGCAGCAGAGTGTCCAGCAGGCCGGTCACGACCACGTCGGTGCCGTGGCCGGGTCGCTCCAGTTCGGCGCCGAGCAGTTCGGTCGCGGTGCGCAGGTGCGGATACCGTCCGACCCGGGCGGGCAGGTGGACCACTTCGGGCAGCTCGGTGAGCAGTGGGTGCGGCATCGACCGGTCCATCAGGTAAGCGCCGCACAGCATCACGACTTCCGGATCGCCCTCGGTCGCGTCCGAACCGGTGAGCGTGGCCGGCGAGTCGGCCAAACCGTGCTCGGCCGCGCTCGGGCGCAGGAACACCACGTCTCCCACCCCGAGCCGAAGCGGCTCCGCACCCGGCCGCAGCATCCAGCACGAACCCTGCAGCAGCACATGGAAACCCGCGCCGCACGCGGATTCGAACCACGAAGCCCACGGCGCCCGCTTCCGCATCAGGTTGGAATGCGGGCGACCGGTTCGCATCGCCGCGATCACGTCGCTGAGCACGTCCATCCGACTACGCTATCCCAGCGCCCATCCGATAGACGATCGGACATAAATCTCGGATTTCATGACATGGTTCGTATTTCACGATGTCCGTACGGTCGTTCATGTCGAATCAGCCGAAGACAAGGAACCGACATGACAATCGCCGTTTACGGTGCGAGCGGGCACACCGGAAAACTCGTCCTCGCCGAACTTCGCCGCCGTGGTGTCGAACCGGTGCTGGTCGGCCGGGATGCCGACCGGTTGCGAGCGGCCGCGGCCGAGACCGGCCTTCCGGACGCCGTCATCCGCGTCGCCGAGCTCGGGGACGCGCCACTCACGGACGCGTTCCGGGGCGTGCGGGTCGTGATCAGCACGGTGGCGCCGTTCCGCGAGTTCGGCGAGCCGGTGGTGCGCGCGGCGATCGCCGCGGGCGCGCACTACGTCGACACCAGCGGGGAGCAGACTCACGTCGAGCGGGTCTTCGACGCCTACGCCGAGCCCGCCCGGCAAGCGGGTGTGACCGTCGTGCCGATGGTCAACGACGGCGGCTTCCTCGGCGACCTGGTCAGCTCCCTGGCCGCGGCGCGGGTCGAGCGCCCCGAGCAGGTGACGCTCGCGCACCGGCACACCGGCGGCGCCGTGATCTCCCGCGGCAGCGGCCGGACCGCGATCGCCAACGCCGACGCCTTCACCTCCGGCGGACCGATCTTCACCGACGGCGCGTGGCGCACCGACCTGCCCGCACGGACGACCGAACTCACCTTCCCGGGTACGGTGCGGCCGGTGCAGGTGGTGAAGTTCGCTCTCACCGAGGTGATCACCGTTCCCCGGCATGTGCCCGCCGACCATGTCGAGGGGGTCGCCGAGACCGAGGTGGCCGCGCTGTTCGCCGACCTCACCCCGGAACTCGCCGAGACGCTCCCCGAGTTTCCCGAGGACGACCCCGGCAACCCGGGCCGGTTCCTGGTGCTGGCCGACGTCACCGGCCCCGGTGGCAGCGCACGCGCGTACGCCGAGGGCGCCGACACCTACCGGTTCACGGCCATCGCCGCGGCCGACGCGGCGGTGCGGCTCGCCACCGGCGGCGCCGAGGCGGGCGTGCTCGCGCCGAGCCAAGCATTCGATCCGGCGGATGTGCTGAATTCGTTCGCCGCCCAGGGAATCCGGTGGTCGGTGGAACCGAGACCGTGAGATTCCGCACCGGCCGGGCGCACCGGCGCCACACCGCGAACCTCGTGGTGGATCGCAGCCTTCCCAGGTGAGCGTTCGCGTCGTGGCCGGGCCGCCCTCAACCCGATGCCCCGGGCGGGGGCGGGCGGCGGTGCAGGGCGAGCTGGATCTCCAGCAGCAGGCGGTCGGCGTGGTCGTCGAGGTCCATGCCGAGAATGTCCTCGACCCGGCGCAGCCGGTAGCGCAACGTATTCGGATGCACGCACAGCGCCGCGGCGGCGGCGCGCACGTCGCCGTGTTCCCGCAGATAGGTCTCGACGCTGTCGCGCAGGCTCGCGGAATGTTTGCGGTCGTAGTCGAACAGCGCGCCGAGCCGCGGATCGCGCAGTTCCGCCCGTGCTCCGACCAGATCGAGCACCTCGCCGAGCAGCACCGCGGTCCGCGCCTCGGCAAGGGTGGTCACCCGGCTCGCGGGCGATGCTGCGGTTCGGTCCAGAACCCGATCGACCTCGGCGCGCGCGGCGGCCACCCCGCCGAGATCGGGCACCGGGCAGGCGATCGCGGCCCGGAGCGACAGCGACCGCTGAGCTTCGAGCTGCTCGATCAGTTGACGGGTCCAGGCCGTCACCGCCTGCGCGGATCGGTAGCCGGGCAGCAGCACGTAGACGCGGTCGCCGATCGCGGTGGTCACCGAGTCGCCGCGAAACGAACTGGCGCGCAACCGGAGCACGCCGCCCAGCGCAGCCGGCTCGGCGCCGGGCGCGGGCTCGCCCGCCGTGGGCGCGAAACCGATCACCGCGGCCGGACCGGCCGACGGCAGGTGCAGCGCGTTCGCCACCGCCGCGGCATCGACCGCCGCCCCCGCGCCGAACAGCCGACGCGTCAGTAGCGCCTCGGTGGTCGGCGCGTCCAGCTTCCGGGAGATCAGCCGTCCCACGATGGCCGCGGCGCCGCGCAGGATCTCCGCCGCGTCCGGGTCGAACGGCCGAGCGCCCTGCTGGAGCCAGATCGCGCCGAGCATGCGCGGAGTGCGCGCCCGCGCGTCCGCGGGCCTGCGGATGCCGATCACCAACCTGCGCTTGATATTCAGCTCGTCGTGGGCGGGCACGTCGACGACCTCGTCGGTGTCGCGCAGCCGATCGAACACGCCCCACTGCCGCAGCAGGGCCAGATATTCCCCCGGCCCCTCGCGGCCGAGGATCGATCGCACGCGCAACTCGTCGGCGGTCGAGTCGGACGCCGAGTACGCGAGCACATGCGACTGCGCGTCCTCGATCGACACCATCCCGCCCGCGTTGTCCGCGATCATCTGCGCCAGCGCGAACAGGTCGATGTCCGCGGCGAGCTCGTCACCATCCGCGCCCACGGTTCCGCCCTTCGGACAACTCTCCAACACACTTGCCTCATCTTTGTCCAATCGGCTCATTGTCCGGACAGTTTTCCGGTGTTGACTACCCAGTACCGAAAATTCATCTGGCAACTGGAGGTCTCATGGATGCCGTCGTGTCCCCGCCCCCGCCGGTCAACGAGCCGGTGGGCAGCTTCGCGCCGGGCACGGCGGAACGCGAGCGCCTGCGCGCGAAGCTGGCCGAGCTGGCCGCGACCCCGACGGAGGTCGCGCACGTCATCGGTGGTGCGCATCGGCATGGTTCGGGCGAGCGCGTCGCGGTGGTGCAGCCGCACCGGCACGCCGCCGTGCTCGGCACGCTCGCTACGGCCGGACCGGGCGAGGTGCACGACGCGATCGCTGCGGCCACCGCCGCGGCGCCGGGATGGCGCGCGCTGTCCTTCGACGAACGCGCCGCGATCTTCCTGCGCGCCGCCGATCTACTGGCCGGACCGTGGCGCGAAACCCTCTCCGCCGCAACGATGCTGGGCCAGTCGAAGACGGCCTACCAGGCCGAGATCGACACACCCTGCGAGCTGGTCGACTTCTGGCGGTTCAATGTGCACTTCGCGCGCCGGATCCTGGCCGATCAGCCGATCTCGGCGCCGGGGACGTGGAATCGGATGGACTACCGGCCGCTCGAGGGGTTCGTCTACGCGATCACGCCGTTCAACTTCTCCGCCATCGCGGGCAACCTGCCCACGGCGCCTGCGCTGATGGGCAACACGGTGGTGTGGAAGCCGGCCGTCACCCAGTCGGTGGCGGCCTACTGGACGATGAGACTGCTCGAGGCGGCGGGGCTGCCGCCCGGCGTGATCAATATGGTGCACGGCGCGGGCCCCGAGGTGTCGGAGGTGGCGCTGGCCGACCATCGGCTCGCTGGCATCCACTTCACCGGATCCACCGCGACCTTCCGCCACCTCTGGCGCACCGTCGCGGCGCATCTCGACCGGTACGACTCCTACCCGCGCCTGGTCGGCGAGACCGGCGGCAAGGATTTCGTCGTCGCGCACAGCTCCGCCGATCCGGACGTACTGAGCACGGCCCTGATCCGCGGCGCGTTCGACTACCAGGGCCAGAAGTGCTCGGCCGCCTCGCGCGCTTTCCTCCCCCGATCGGTGTGGGACCGGATGGGCCGCGAGTTCATCGACCGGGTGGCCGCGCTCAGCTACGGCGACGTCACCGATTTCGGCCACTACGGGGGAGCCCTCATCGATCGGCGCGCCTTCACGAAGAACGCCGACGCCCTCGCGCGCGCCAAGGCGACTCCGGGCCTGACCATCGCCGCCGGCGGCCACGCCGACGACAGCGTCGGCTATTTCGTCGAGCCGACCGTCCTGCTCGGGGACGACCCGGCCGACGAGGCGTTCCGCGTCGAGTACTTCGGCCCGATCCTGGCCGTGCACGTGTACGACGATTCGGTCCGCGGCTCGTTCGAGTCCGTGCTCGACCTGATCGACCGGGGTTCGCCCTACGGCCTGACCGGCTCGGTGATCGCCCGGGATCGCGCGGCGATCGGCACGGCCGCCGATCGGTTGCGCTTCGCGGCGGGCAACTTCTACATCAACGACAAACCCACCGGGGCGGTCGTGGGCCAGCAGCCTTTCGGCGGGTCGCGCGCGTCCGGCACCAACGACAAGGCAGGCTCGGCACAGAACCTGCTGCGCTGGACCTCCGCTCGCACGATCAAGGAGACCTTCGTCCCCGCGACCGACCACCGCTACCCGCACCAGGAGTTGTGATGGCCTTCTCCGGACTGCTGCGGCCCGCCGTGCTGGCGGCGTCCCGTTCCGCGCGCATGGAGCGCGCGATCACCCGCCTCCCGGCCACCAAGAAGCTGGTCGACCGTTTCGTCGCGGGCGAGACCGAACGCGACGCGGTCGCCGCGACCTCCGCGCTGCTCGGCTCCGGCCGCTCGGTCAGCATCGACTACCTCGGCGAGGACACCACCGATCTGGACCGTGCCCGCGGCACCGTCGCGCACTACCTGCGGCTGCTGTCGGCGCTGGCCGAGCTGCGCGCCATCGACGACGCTCCGGTGCCGCAACTGGAGGTGTCGCTCAAGCTTTCCGCACTGGGCCAGTCGCTGCCGCAGAACGGATACGCCATCGCACGGGAGCACGCCTATGAGATCTGCACGGCGGCGAAGGCCGCCGGGGTCTGGGTGACCGTGGACGCCGAAGACCACACCACCACCGAAGCGACGCTGGCGATCGTGCGCGAGCTGCGTTTGGACTTCCCGTGGCTCGGCACGGTCCTGCAGGCCTATCTCAAACGCACCGAGGCGGACTGCCGCACTTTCGCGGGTCCGGGTTCACGGATCCGCTTGTGCAAGGGCGCCTACCGCGAACCCGCGTCGGTGGCCTATCAGAGCCGATCGGCGGTGGACGAGTCCTATCTGCGGTGCCTGCGGGTGCTGATGGAGGGCAAAGGGTATCCGATGATCGCCACGCACGACCCGGCGCTGATCGACGCGGCGCTGCGCCACGTCCGGGAAAGCGGGCGGAAGTCCGGTGATTTCGAGTTCCAGATGCTGCACGGCATCCGCGACGCCGAACAGCGGCGCCTGGCCGGAGCCGGTCACACCCTGCGCGTCTACGTGCCCTACGGCGACCAGTGGTACGGCTATTTCATGCGCAGGCTGGCCGAGCGACCGGCCAATATCGCGTTCTTCCTGCGGTCGCTCGGCCGCGACCGCTGAGCGAAGGCGGGAATCGGCGCTGCCTGGTCCAGAAGACCCGACGCAGTCCAGAAGTGACCACGGGCCGCCGGCGGTCGTCGGGTGATGCGGCAGCGCTTCGAGCGGTAGAAGGCGTCCTCCGTCGCGTGCTCAGAGCCGGCCGACGAGGTGCTCCGTCGTCGGGCATGGCCGAGGTAGCCGCCGCAGGAGGACCTGCGATCGGCCGGCCGCACGCCCGAACCGGTCACCAGTACTGGCACGCTTTTCGCCGCCACTTGTGACGACACGCGACCATACTGGCGGAACATACGGTTTCGAGCGAAGCGAGACCGAGCCCGTCCCAGCGCCGCAGGCGCTGGAAAAACCAACACGGAGTCGCATTGTCCCTCGACCACTTACGCAGCCAGATTACGCGCCGCAAGCCGCTCGGCGAGGTCGAGGACGAAGCCGCTCCGGCCGATGAACAGTTGTCGCGGTCACTGGGACTGTGGCAGCTCACCGCGATCGGTGTCGGCGGCATCATCGGCGCGGGCATCTTCACCTTGGCGGGTGCGGTGGCGCACTCGGTCACCGGTCCTTCGGTGTTGATCTCGTTCCTCATCGCGGGTGTGGCGAGCGCGGCCGCCGCGCTGTGTTACGCGGAGTTCGCCGGGATGGTGCCCAAGGCCGGGTCCGCCTACACCTACGGATACGTGTCGCTCGGCGAGATCGCCGGCTGGTTCATCGGCTGGGATCTGCTGCTGGAGTATGTCGCGGTCGCGGCGGTGGTGGCCATCGGCGTCTCCGGCTACTTCAAATTCCTGCTGGAACAGGTCGACATCGCGCTGCCCGATTGGATGATGGGCGCTTCGGGCACCGGCGAGGGCCACGTCGTCGACGTGTTCGCCATGCTGTTCTGCCTCGGCACGGCCTGGCTGCTCGCGCGCGGCATCCGCAGCGTCGGCCGGTTCGAGACCGTCGCCGTCGGTATCAAGGTCGCCCTCGTCGTGCTGATCATCGTGCTCGGCGTGTTCCACATCGACAGCTCGAACTACACCCCCTACTTCCCGTTCGGCACCGGCGCGGTGTGGACGGGCGCGGCCACCGTCTTCTTCGCCGTGTTCGGCTACGACGCGATGAGCACCGCCGCCGAGGAGTCCACCGACGGCAAGAAGCATCTGCCGAAGGCGATCATCTATTCGCTGGCCATCGCGATGGTCCTCTACGTGCTGGCCACCCTGGTGCTCACCGGCATGCAGAAGTACACCGAGATCAGCCCGACCAGCGGGTTCTCCACGGCGTTCGAGTCGGTCGGGCAGCCGGGCGTCGCGAACATCATCGCGATCGGGGCCATCGTGGGCATCGTCACCGTGGTGCTCACCTTCATGCTCGGCGTCACCCGCGTGTGGTTCGCGATGAGCCGCGACGGGCTGCTGCCGGAGTGGTTCGCCAAGACCCATCCGGTCCGAAAGGTGCCCACCCGGGTGACCTGGATCGTCGGCATCGGATCGGCGCTGATGGCCGGATTGCTGGACATCACCGTGGTGGCCGAGCTGACCAATATCGGCATCCTGATGGCGTTCATCGTGGTGTCCGTCGCGGTGATCGTGCTGCGGCGCACCCGCCCCGACGAGCCGCGCGAGTTCCGCCTGCCGTTCATGCCGGTCGTTCCGCTGGTCGGCATCGGGTTCTCGCTGTACCTGATCTGGTCGCTGCCGTGGGAGACCTGGGCGCGTTTCGTGATCTGGCTGGTGGTCGGCTTGATCGTCTACTTCACCTACTCGCGCAGGCATTCCAGGCTCGAGCGCGCCCGGCCCGCCGCGGCGGAAGGCCCGCCGACCTCCTGAGCCCGGTCGCCGGGCTCGTCGGCGAGTACCCGTTGCGAAACGGTCGCTGGACTGCCTACGGTCGAAACGTCGGCATCGGCGACAGCCGCGACGTCGCGCGGCTCGGAAGGAGCGGTGGCGGATGGATCTGCGGGAGGTCGTGTCGGCGGGTGTGCTCGAACAGCGCGAGTTGCTGGCCCAGGGCGCACTTTCGGCGGAGCAACTGGTCGAGGCGACGCTCGACGAAATCGATGCCGCGGCGGATCTCGGCGCCTTCACCCGTGTCCTGCGGGAAGAGGCCAGGGCCGAGGCCGTCGAGCGCGACCGCGCGCGGGCGGCGGGCGACACGGTGGGCCCGTTGCACGGGGTACCGGTCGCGGTGAAGGACGAATTCGACGTCGCTGGCGTGGTAACCACCTTCGGCACGAGGGCGAACGCCACGCCCGCCGTGGCGGACGCCGAAGCCGTGCGCAGGCTGCGCGCGGCCGGGGCGATCATCGTCGGCAAGACCGCGATGCCGGAATTCGGGCAGTGGCCGTTCACCGAGTCCAGTACCTTCGGCGTGACCCGCAATCCGTGGGACCCGAACCGCTCGGCGGGCGGGTCGAGCGGCGGGTCCGCCGCCGCGGTGGCCGCCGGGCTGGTGCCCGTCGCACTCGCGGGCGACGGTGGCGGGTCGATCCGCATCCCGGCCGCGTGCTGCGGATTGTTCGGTCTCAAACCGCAGCGCGGGCGCGTGCCGATGTCCCCGAACGAGCACCTGTGGTGGGCGCTGGGCGCCGCCGGGCCGCTGACCCGCGGCGTGCTGGACTCCGCCGTCGTCTACGACGTCATCCGCGGCAGCACCCCCACCGACCGATTCCACGCGCCGGACCCGGCGACCTCGTTCGAGGCGGCGGCGCGCGCACCGGCCCGGCCGTTGCGCATCGGCTACAGCACCAAACCGCACGCCCTCATGGTGCGACTCGATCCGCAGCATGTGCGCGCCCTGCGCGACACCGCGAAACTGCTCACCGAACTGGGCCACACGGTGGCGGAGATCGACCTGCGCTACCCGGAATCCATGCACGCCTTCTTCCCCCAGTTCTTCGGCGGCGTGCGCGCCGAACTGGCCGAGATCGATCATCCCGAACTGCTCGAACGCCGCACGAAGCAGACGGTCGGAATCGGCGCCTGGGCGCGCAGGCCGATCGTCGAATGGGCGATCCGGCGCGGCGAGGCGCTGACGCGCAAGATGGACCGCGTCTTCACCGAATGCGACCTGTTGCTGACTCCCACCATCGCGATCCGCCCGCCGCTGCTCGGCGTGCTCGACGGGGCGAACACGGTACGAGCTCAGCTCGCCTCGATCCCGATGGTCGCCTACACCGAACTGTGGAACGTCACCGGTCACCCCGCCGCCTCGCTGCCCGCGGGCGTGGGCGACGACGGGCTCCCGCTGTCGGTGCAGCTGGTCGGCCCCACGAATGGCGAGACGACGATTCTTCCGGTCGCCGCGCAACTCGAGCAGGCACGCCCGTATCCCCGCCCGGTGGCCCTTTCGCACCGCTAGCCTCCACGGCGTCACCAGAGTGGGTCGCGGCACGTCGTCTGCGAGTGGTCGATGGGCGCGAGAGCGCCGGGAGCCCACCTTTCCCGGCAGCACCGTGGGCGTGTCCGAATGCGCGCTCCCGTCCGAGCGCGACATCGCGCCACACCATCCCGGCGGTGATCGGAGCCACCCGCCCCCACGTCCCGATCGGCCGACCGTGCGTGGCAGTCGATGCCCGAGTACTGCCGGTACGCCGTGCGCGCGGCGCATCTTCCGCAACCGCTGCCAGGTGAGACCAGCAGGTCGGTCCACCCCTCGCCAAGTCCCCGCGGACCCGCGGATAAGATACAACTTGTGTCTAAGACGTATTCATCCGCTGAACAGGCCTATCGCGCCGTGAAGGAGCGCATCCTGTCCGGCGCGCTCGCGGGCGGGGAACTGATCAGCGAGGGCGAGATCGCCGCCGACCTGGGCACCTCCCGTACGCCGGTGCGCGAGGCGTTCCTGCGGCTGGAGACCGAAGGGTGGATGAAGCTGTATCCCAAGCGCGGCGCGCTGGTGGTGCCGATCCCGCCCGATGAGGCCGAGCACGTCGCGCACGCCAGATACGTGGTGGAGACCGCCGCGGTCCGCAGCGCCGCCGCCGACGACACCGGCATGCTGGTCGGGGCCTTGCGCTCCTCGATCCACCGGCAGCGCGAACTGGCCGCCGCGGGTGATCTCGACGGCTTCGCGCTCGCCGACACCGACTTCCACCGCACCTACGTCCTGGCCGGTGGCAACCCGCTGCTGTCGGGGTTCTACGACTCGCTGCGGGAACGCCAGCGCCGGATGAACAGCGTCGCCCTGCGTCGGGGCCCGGTCGACATCACCCGGATCGTCGAGCAGCACGTGCGACTGGCCGACCTGATCGCGGCGTCGGACGTCGACGGGTTCGCCGACGCGTTGGTCGAGCATCTGTCCGGCGTGCATCAACTGGAGCTACGAGGCCGGTGATGGCGACGCTCACCCGCACCGCGCCCCGCGAACGGATCGTCTCGACCCGATGGCGAGGCGTTGCCGCCGCCATGTTCGCGATCGCCTGGGGCGGAAACGAATTCACGCCGCTGCTGGTGATGTACAAGAACGACGGGCTGGCGGCGACGACCGTCGACCTGCTGCTGTTCTACTACGTGCTCGGCATCGTGCCCGCGTTGCTGATCGGCGGCCCGCTGTCGGATCGCTACGGCCGTCGCGTCCTGCTGCGGCCCGCGCCGCTGATCGCCGCGGCCGGATCACTGCTGCTCGCGTTCGGGTCCGCGTCGGTGCCGCTCATGTCGGCGGGACGAGTGCTGTGCGGCATCGCCCTCGGGCTGGCGATGGCGGTCGGCGGCAGTTGGCTCAAAGAGCTGGCGCAGGCGCCGTACAACCAGGAGCTTCCCGCGGGCACGGGCGCGCGTCGCGCCGCGATGAGCCTCACGGCGGGCTTCGCCATCGGCGCCTGCTGCGCCGGTGTGCTCGCGCAATGGGCGCCGTGGCCGAACACCTTGGCGTACCTGATCAACGTAGGCCTGTGCCTGATCGCCGCCGTGTGGGTCCGGCGTGCGCCGGAAACGGTCCCCCGACGGCAGAACCCGGGCCGGCTCCGCGATGACCTGCGCATTCCCGCGGCGGGACACCGGCGTTTCCGCACGGTGGCACTGCCCGCCGCGCTGTGGCTGTTCACCTCCGCCGCCGCGGCGTACGCGGTGCTGCCCGCGCTGATGGCGCCTCGGGTCGGTACGGCGCCGATCGCGTTCTCCGCCATGATCTGTGTGATCACCCTCGGCTGCGGGTTCGCCGTCCAATCCGTCGCGCGCCGGATCGACCGGCCCGGCACCGCGCGAGCGGCCGCGATCGCGCTGATCGCGGTCACGCTGGGGATGGCGCTCGCCGCGACGGCCTCCGGCCTGTTGACCGTGTGGGCGACGGTGGCCGCCGCCGTGGCGCTCGGAGCGGGCTACGGCATCGGAATGGTGGCCGGGTTGCAGGAGATCGAACGCATCGCCCGCCCGGACGATCTGGCCGGGCTGACCGCCGTGTTCTACTCCGCGAGCTACC
>NZ_BAFR01000340.1 GCF_000308435.1 Nocardia araoensis NBRC 100135
GGTGGCGCCGATCGAACCCCCAGAGAACACGATCCGGGTCGGCCAGTGGCAGGCTCCACGCCCGGAGTGGTTGCCGCCGGAATACGCAGACGTCATCAACGATGTCGCGGCCAACGCCGAAGCGCAGGTCGCAACCGCGCTGGATTCGATCGGAATCCCGGCCGGTCGCTCAGACCGCGTCAGCGGCGCCACCCTCGCCGGCGCCGGGATCGGTGGCGCTGTCGGCGCCGCGGTCACCGGTGCCCCAGCAGCTGTCGCGGGCGCGGTAGTCGGTGGTCTAATCGGCGGCACGGTCGGCGGCATCGCAGGGGCCGCGCTGGGAACCGTGGTACCGGTCCCGATCATCGGCGAAGTGACCTCCGGGGTCGCTGGAACCGCGCTGGGAGCCGCCGCTGGCGCTGCGGCGGGGGCGGCCATCGCTGGGCTTCCTGCTGCGGCGATCGGCGCTGTGGCCGCAGGGACTGTCGGTGCGGGCTTCGGCGCTGGGGTGGGGGTCGGGCAGCCATGACCGTCTCTATGAGAAGCCGTATGCGCACTATCGCCGCCGCGGTCGCTGCCTCGGCAGCGCTCGGGGTGGCCACCGGAAGCACCCCGGCTGTCGCGGTACCTATCGGCCCCGGCTGCCCCGCCATGTACGTACTCGGTGTCCAGGGCACCGGGCAGTCGTCCCCGACCGCCGACCCGATCGCCGATACGGGCGTCGTCGGTGCGTTCATCGCCCCGGTCCTGGCAGGCGCTTCCGGCCTGGTGCAACGCAGTTACATCAGCTACGGTGCGGGCTTCGGTGGCGCGGTCCCCGGTGGAGGTCCAGACCCGTACGTGGTGTCGGTGACCGAAGCGCGGCATCGGCTGGATGCCGCTGCTGTCGAGATCATCGAGACTTGTCCCGGCACTCTGATCGCGGGCATCGGTTATTCGCAAGGTGCACAGGCGCTGTCGGCGTTCGCGCACGACGTTGGTACCGGTGCCGGTCCAGTTCCGCCGGACCGTGTCGCGGGGATCGCACTGTATGCCCATCCGGATCGCGCTCCTGGCGCGCCGATCTTCCCAGGACGGCCGGGGCAGACGGTTCCTGATCCGGCGCCGGGCACCAGCGGTGCGGCGGTGTCCACCGTCCATCTATCCAACCCCCCCGCTGGTGGCGGTGGCATCGCCGATGGCGCGACCACCTACGGGGAACTTATTGGGCGGGTCGCAGATATCTGCACCGACGGCGACCTGGCCTGCTCGGCACCGGAGCGCGCCGCGCTGCTGCGCGTCGGGGCGGAGATCGCCGCGCAAGCCGACCTGCACGACCCGGTCGCGGCGGTCGGCTCGCTGAATGCGCTGTTGTCCGGGGTGCTGGGTGATGCCTGGACGAGTGTGATTCTCAACGACTTCCAGGTCGGCGCGGGCAACGTCGACTACCTCCCGCAGCTGCCGCTCGCTGACCGGTTGGTCGACGCAGCCGATCCGCGTAATCCGGCACCGACACCGGAAGAAGGCGGTATGGCGGCGGCGCGGTGGGGCGAGATCACCGCCATGGTCGCGGCAAACCCGATCGAGGTGCTGCCCAAGCTGGCCGGTCAACTCTCTGGAGCGTGGGGACAGTTGGTTGCCGACAACGCCGACTTGATCAATCCCGCGGTCTGGGTCCGATACCTCGACACGGTCTCCCGGCACAACAACTACGCCGTAACCGGGCAACTCAACTCCGGGATCGCCTGGATGGTCGCCCTCGCCCATGACATCGCCGGAGCAAGGCCATGACCGAACCCATCGCGATCGACGACGACTTTTACAGCAGCCCCGATGACGGCCTCGCTGCACCAGCCGGACAGCTCCTGCGCCGACGTCCAATCACCCTGCCTGGGCTGCGAGGTGCGGGCCCGGCGTGGCAAGTCGTGTACGCCACTATAGGATCGCGGGCACCAATGCCTGCCTCCGGCGCGGTGATCACACCCAGCCAGGTCGCCGGGATCGATGGTCCGTGCGCAGTCCTGGTCTACTGCCCGTCTTTTCATGGGCTGGGCGGTCGTTGCGCTCCCTCGCATCTGCTGGCCGAAGGTTGCGAACCGGAGTCCGCATATCTCACTGCAGCCCTTGAGCGCGGCTGGGCTGTCGCCGTACCAGATGGGCCGTGCCTGGGCATGACCGGGCTTGGGCCGCACCAGTTCCTGGCTGGTGCCGCGGGCGCGCACGCGGTGCTGGACCTTGTGCGCGCGACCCGAGCCCTCCCGGACCTCGATGCCGGGCCGTGTGTGGTGTGGGGGTATGCCGACGGCGGCCGCACCGCGGCGTGGGCAGCCGAACAACAACCGCAGTACGCCCCAGAGCTGGATCTGCGCGGCGTGGCCGCCGGTGGTGTCGTCGCGGACCCTGGCGCGCTGATCGAGGAGATCGATGGCGGTCCGTGGGCCGGATTGGCCGTGGCCGGGCTCATCGGCCTCAGTCGCGCGTACGCCTATCTGCCGGTCGGGCACCTGATCACCAATGCCGGCCGAGAAGCGATCGAGCAAGCGGGAGTGCTGGACGCTGCGGCGCTGCTACTCACTTACCGCGAGCAGCCGCTAGGCAAGTGGTGCGAGCGCCCAGATCCGTGGAACGACCCGATCTGGCGGTACGTGCTGGCCAACGAGACCAGCGGCCGCTTCGACCCGAAGGTTCCAGTGCACCTCTACCACGGCATGGAAGACGCACTCGTGCCCGTCACGATCGGGCGGCAGTTGTTCGCCCAATACCGCTCTCTGAAAGTCGATGTGAGCTGGCGCGAGTACCCGAGCAGCCACCTCGGCGCCGCGAAAGACGGGGCCGCGGAGGCAGTAGCGAGATTGGCGGGCTACCTGCAGCGTCGCCCCACACCACCCACCCCTCAGACCACCTGAATCGGCCTGCCCGCCTGACGTCCCCACGCGGCGCGGGCAGGCCCCCAAGCCAATCCTGATCGAGGTGAAGACTCGTGCATCCCAGCACCCACACCAACAGACGGCTTCACGCTACTGCGGCGGTGCTCGTGTCGGTCGCCATGTCGCTCGCGACCGCCGCCGGGGTCGTGCAGGCCGATACCACTGGCGCGCCGATCGGTGCGACCTGCCCGCTGCTGTACGCGTTCGGGGTACAGGGCAGCGAGGAAGCCGCCCCGGACGCCGGGGTCAGCAGCGACTCCGGCGCGCTCGGGCAGATGTTCGGGCCACTGTCTGCTGCGGCCGGTGATCTCGTGCAGCGCGCATACGTCCCCTACGGACGAGCACCCGACGGCACGGCACTGCCCTATGACTCGGCGATCACCGCGGCGGCCGAGCGTCTGGAACACGTGGCCGCCGATGTCGTTGCGCGCTGCCCGAACACGAAGATCGCCGCCGCCGGATATGCCCAGGGTGCACCTGCGGTCGCGCGGTTCGCCGAACGCGTCGGCGCGGGCAACGCACGCATCAGCCCGGACAACATTGCCGCGATCGCTTTGTTGGCCAACCCGAACCGTGCCACGAACACCCCGGTTCTGCCCGGCCGACCCGACAGCACTACCCCGTCCGCGGCACCCGGAACCACGGGGCAACGGGTTGCCGCGATCTCGCTTTTGAACCAGCCGTTGACCGGCGCCGGGATCGCCGCCCCGCCGACGGAGTCGAGCGGCTACGCGGCGTTGACAGGGCGGGTGGCGGATCTGTGCGTGGCCGGTGACGCGACCTGCGACACCCCACCCGGACACAGGCTGGCCACCATGGCCGCGAACATCGCCGCCCGCTCGGACCTGCGTGACCCGATCGCGGCGGTCACCACTATCGCCGAAGCCTTGACCACGACGGTGTTCACCACCGCGGTGGGCGTAATCAACGAGGACGTCACCGGAACCAGTTTGGATCAACTGTCGTATCAGCCTGCGAAGCCGCTCGGGCAACGGCTTGCCGAAGCCTCCACCCCGGGCGCGGCCCCACCGGGGCCGAGCGAGGCCCTCGCGGCGCTGTTCAAAATCGGCACCATCGGGCTGAACGCGGTGGTCACAGTCGCGCGGAAAGTGTTCACCCCGGCCACGATCGCCGAATTGGTGACCGTCGGACTGGCCAACCCGTGGGCAGCCGCCGCCGGCCTCGGCGCGAAACTCGCCACCGCCGTGGTCGAGCTGGTACCGCCGCAGACGGCCAGCCGCTGGGTGAACGAGGCATTCGACGCGATCACCAGCACTGTCACCGACCACCAACAGCTCTACACCCTGGCCGCTTCGGCGCAATACAGCGACACCAGTGGCCGCCACGGCTCCTACCACACCACACCGGTCACACCCACCGGCCGGTCGGCGCTGGCCGCGACCGCCGACTGGTTCACCGCGGTGGCACGTGACCTCGCGGCCACCGGTTCACCGCCCGCCGCACCACAGTCCACCGTCGCCTCGACATCCTCCGCACCCGCAACGGCACCCGCCACTAGCAGCCCTGTACCGGGGCCGCCGAGATGCAGCGGCGGTCGGTAAAGACCCCTTCGGGCGGATCCGTTCCAATCCGCAGACGTACCCAAGCCTTGTCTGCTGATTCTCCCCTGGCAGCCCCGCCCGAAGGGCCCCACAATCCCGCGCCACCACACCCCCGAGGAGGTGAAACCGACGATGCCCAACAGCCGCCCACACACCGATACCAGCAGCGACCACGGATGGGGCTGGCTGCAACCGGCCGAACCCACCGCCTTATCGCCGCTGTCGACCGCGACCGAGCGGCCAGAGCGTGAGGGCGAGGAATGGCGGTGGATCAACCAGCAGCAGCCCTCGCCACCACCGTCCCTCCCCAGCTCGGGGGGCCCGCCGGTGCCGCGCCGCGTATGGGTCGGGCTCGCCACCGGCCTCGCCTGCGCAGTCGTGGTCGCTGGGCTGAGTTTCAGCGGACTCACCGAGAGGCCGGATTCCATCACGCCGATCCCGACCCTGACCGCAGGTCCACCTGTGACCACGCCGCCCTCCAGCGGCGCGTGCACGGGGTTGTCCGGGCACACGGTCACCGACTCCGCAGGCGATGCCCGCAGCGTAGCCGGGGTCATCGCGGCGTTCGAGCACGCCTACTACGTCCAGCGCAGCGCTGAAGCAGCTTTGCGGCTCGTCGCCCCCGAGGCCGGACTCTCGATTGAGGGGTTGGCCGCGGGCATCAACTCCATCCCGGCCGGGACCACCCATTGCGTGGCAATCACCCCGATCGCCGACAGTGCCGCAGAAGTGCATGTGGTCCAACAGCAACCCGGCGGGCAGCGCGTCGACTACCTGCAACTGATCAACGTCCGCAATGACCCGGCCGGTGTCGTGATCACCAACATCCAGAAGCGGGGCTGACCGATGACCGCACCGCTACAGCTGCACCGAGACGACCGCCCCCGGGGCACGGGCCGCCTCGAGGCGGGAACGGTCGCCACACCGGAACAACTTGCGCCGGTGCGGGACACCCCGCTGCCGACCGTGGGAGCGCATCCGCCACTGTTCGCGGTGCTCGGCGCGCACGGCGGCGCGGCGGCTTCCACCCTGGCGCGGTGGTGGGCACCAGCCGCCGACACCGGCCTGGCCTGGCCCGGCTCACCCCGTACAACCCAGCTGGTGATCGTCGCCGCCAGGCTGTGCATGCCCGGCCTGACCGCAGCCGCCGACCGGCTGCGCGAATGGCACGCCGGGCTGGCCCCGGACGGGGTGCAGGTGATCGGGCTCGTGCTGACCGCCGCGCGCCCAGGACGAGTCCCCATGGTCGTGCGCCGGTACCGCTCGGTCGTGGCCCAATTGGTCGAGCACGTCTACCAGATCGCCTGGCACGACGAACTCCTCAGCTGCGAACTCACCGACCTGGCGCAATATGTGCCGTTCGACCCGCCGCCACGGCGCCGCTCCCGGTTGACCGACACCGTTCCCCCCGACGTGCACCACGCCGGAACTCAGATCATCACCCACCTCGCCGCGACACATATCGATGCTGCGGCACAACACGATTCGGAGCGAACGCCATGAGCACCGTCTACGCGGTCACTGGAGCGGTCACCGTGCTCGCCCAACAGATCCAGATAACCCCGAAATCCCCGCCAGGGGCGGACAAGCTGGTCAATCTCGTCAACTATCTATCCTGGATAGTCACTCTCGCCGGAATCGGTGCCTTGATCTACGCCGGCGGAAAATTCGGCTGGGAACGCTTTCACGGCGGTGCCGTCGAGTCACCCAAGATCATCATGGCCGCCCTGGTCGGTGGCATCATCGCCACCAGCGCCGGACAGATCATGAACGCCGCCGTCAGCGGAGGCGGATAGAAATGCGCCACCTCCGGATTCACCCGCAATTCTTCACGACCACAGGATCGGTCGTCGCCGGACGACAAGCGGCCAGAGGTGGTCAGGACGGCTTGCGGCCGTTGACCATCCTCGGCTCTGACGGGCTGCGGCTGACGGACGCACGCCTGGGCCCACCCTCGGTGCCTCCGACGGTGGTCGTCAAGACCGCCGAGCCGATCCCGGCCGCCCTCGAGGTCGCCTACCGCACCTATCAACAGGACACGGCCCATGCTGACCACTAAACCGCTACCCACACAGGTGCTTTCGCCGCTGACACAGCTACTGGGCTGGCTGGCGTGGTTCGTGCTGCTGCTGTGCATCGCCCGCGCGGTCTGGGTCGGCGGTCTGCTGGCGATCCGGCTTCATCGGGAGGAAGCCGTCGAAGGACTCGTCGGTGCCCTGGCAGCCGCAGTCCTGCTCGGCTCGGCCAGCTCGCTGGCTCTCGCCGTCCTGCCCACGTAACCGAGGAGACCCTTCCCGTGCACCCGTCCCGAACACGACGAATCGCCCTCTTGACGGCCCTGGCCCTCACAGGACCGATCGCCGCCGGTGTGGTCGCCTGCGGCAGTGACGACACCCGCGACCCGGCACCCGACCACAGCGTTACCGCCACCACCATCGCACCCACCGGAGTCCGGTGGCAGCCGTTCCAAGGAGTTGACCTGCCGGTCGCCCACGAAGGTCCCCGCCACATCGACGAGCCGGTGGCCACCGGATTCGATCGGGCCCCGGCCGGTGCCGCGCTGGCGGCCATCCACGCGACCGTACGGATGTCCATCGCCACCGACAACCAATGGCCCACGGTCGGGCAGCGCATGCTCGCCCCCGGATCAGGCCGCGATGCCTGGGCGACCGCGCGCGCCCAAATCTCGATCACCGCCCCGATCACCAAAGACCCGCCGAAAGTCCTCGGTTATGTGATCACCCGCTACACCCTCGACGCCACCGACGTCGACATCTACAGCATCCACCCCGACAACTCCGTCACCCGCAACCACACCACCGTCGTCTGGCACGGCGACGACTGGCGCCTGCAACTCCCCGACAACCCGACCACCGCGCCGGTCACCGACGTCGCCGTGCCCCCACCTGATGTGGTCACACTCACGCCGCGCTGAGAAGAGACCCGACACCCATGAAATCCCGTCGCCTGCTGACCATCCTTCTCGCCAGCATCACCGCCGTCGTCATCGCGGTGTTCGTACTGACCGTCACCAACGACAACGGCGCCCCCGACCGCCCCGGCGATCCCGGCCATTCGAGCGCCCCGATCACGCGAACGTTTCCCGACCAGCCGCCGTCCCCACCGGCACTGCCGCCGACCACCGATCTGTTCGGCAACCGACTGGAAGTTACCGGCGATGACGCCGGTTCAGCACTTCCCCAGGATCCGAGCACCCGCCCGGATCCGACCCGGCCGGACTACCTGACCACCTCACCCGCACAGATGCGATGGCAGCGCGGCTGGGGTGGCGCCGCTCTGCCGGTGTCGGGCAGCGACGGACCCACCCGCATCCAGCACGGCATCGCCACCGGATTCGCTCGCACACCCCAAGGCGCGGCGCTGGCCGCCGCAGATGCCCTTGCGCGTGTTCTGGCCGCTCCGGACGGGGTGTGGCAGCAGGTGGTGCGCGAACGCTACTACGGCGGAGGCCAGGCGCTCACCGATCGCTTCGCCCGCTCCCGCCAGCGCACTCCCGGCGCCGCCCGCTACGTCGTGGTCCCCGACGGAGTGCGGATCCAGCCCGGCTACCGCGACGACCTGGCCATCGTGCAGTTCGCCGCCCACGATGATTTGGGCTACACCGTATCCACCTGGCCGATGGCCTGGATCGACGGAGATTGGCGCGTCCGCGTGCCCGACGACATCGAAGCACTGTGGGGTCCGGGCACGTCGACATCCACACTGACCGGTTTCGGTTCATGGAAGGCCGCACCGTGACCGAAACCTTCCTCGCGCAAGCAACAGCATCGTCGGAGTCGTGGCGTGCGCAGCTGCCGCCGCTGCCGCCGTCGGATATTTGCGACATACCGCTAGGACCCCAGCAAGCATGCGAACAAGTCGGCCAAGCCGCCTCCAAGGCCGCTGGTTCGGTTCTCGACGACCTGACGTCGCAACTCGGGGAAAGCTTCGGCGCGCTTCTGCGATTCGTCATGACGTGGTGGACCGCGCTGCCATCTCCGCAACTGGCAGACGAACGCGGGGGATTGGGACCGGCGCTGTCAGGGATCCGGGAATACACCAGCGGGCTGCAGGTGCTGCTGCTCACCTGCGGGATCATCTTCGCCGCGGCCCGACTTGCGCTGGCCAAACGCGGCGGGGTCGCGGGCGAGGCACAGGAAACCTTCCTGATGTTGGCGCGTGCGGTGTTCGCCTCGATGGCCTTCGCGGCGATCATCACCACAGGCACTCGTGCCGGTGATGCCTTCGCGGAGTGGGTGCTGTTCGACGCCTCCAGAGGAGACGCATACGAGATCGTCGCCGAAGTAGCCGAGTTCGAATTCGAGACGAAATCCGGACTGGGGTTCGGGACCTATCTGGTGCTGTTCCTAATCGGGATCATCAGCATGCTCATCCAACTGGTGATGCTGGTTCTCCGGCAAGCGCTGCTGATCGTGGTCGTGGCGGTGCTGCCGATCGTGGCAGCCGCCTCGGGTACCGGACCGGGTTCCCAGACATACAAGCGCCTGCTGAGCTGGTCACTGGCCTTTGTGCTGTGGAAACCAGTGGGGGCCTTGGTTTATGCGATCGCCTTCACGGTGGCGGGTCGCGATCAGCAGGACCCGCAGTTGGTGCTGCTCGGTTTGATCCTGCTGGTCATGACAGTGATTGTCCTGCCCGCGCTGATTCGGTTGGTCGCCCCCGCCGTCGCGACACTCGGTGGCGGAGGCGGTGCGGCGGCTGTTGTGGCCGGCGGTGCCGCCGGGATCGCTATGGCGGCGGTCGGAGAACGGTCGAGTGCCCGCAAGGTCAGCGAGGGTGAGAACGCGCCTGGTGGTGGGGGCCCCGGCTCATCTATGGCTGGAAGTCCAGCCGGAGGGGGCGGAGGCGGGGGTGGTGGCCGCCCGATGCCTGGCGGCGCCAGAAGCCCCGCCACGACCAGCGCTGGGACGGGCGGCGGAAAAAGCGGAGGTCCGGCCGGCGGCAGCGGCGGTGCGCGTCCTACCGGTCCCGGAGCAGGCAAGCCGCCGTCGGCGTCCGCAGCGGGTAGCGGCGGCAGTGAGGCGGCCGGTGCCGCGGGCGGTGGTGTGGCTGGTGCGGCGGTGGTGGGCGCGCAGATGGTCAAAGACGCCGCACAGCAGACCGTGTCGGCGATCGAAAGCCAGACCCGCGAGGCAGCCGCGACAAGTTTGGACCCGGATGCTTTGGGGCCGGGGGAGGTGCGTCGATGACTGCACGCATGTATGGCCGCTGGGAGCGTCCGCGTTCCGCCGGGTTCTTCGGTCTGACCTGGGGCGTGTCGATGCTCGGGCTCGGGCTGATCATCATGGTGATGGTCGGGTTCTTGATCACCCGATCCCTGCTGGCGGCCGGTGTGCTGATCCTCGGCAGCACGGTGGTGTTCACCCCGCTGGCGGTCACCCGTAACGGCCGCACCGGCTGGGAGCTCGCGTTGTTGCGGCTGCAGTTCGCCGCAGCCCACGCCCGCGGCGAGCACCTCTACCGCGCCGGACGATTCTCCCGGGTCCCCGGAATCGCGAAACTTCCCGGGCTGTTGGCGGATTCGCGGCTCAGTGAGTACGAGACGGCGGGCGGGCACCGGTTCGCGATGGTCCATATCCGTCGCAGCGACCACTACACGGTGGTGTTGAAGGTGATTCCGCGCGGTAAGGAGTTGGTCGACCAAGCCCAGATCGATGCCTGGGTCGAAGGGTATGGCCAGTTTTTAGCGACCCAGAGCCGGGGTGGGGAAGTGGTCGCGGTGTGCTCGGTGCTGGAGAACGTGGTCGAAACCCGCCTCAAGCAGGCGCGGGAGGTCGCCCGCTTGGTCCGCCCGAGCGCGCCGGAGTTCGCGCAGTCGGTGATGCGGGAAGCCGCCGCTGATATCGGTGGGGTCGGGGTGCGCATCGAAGCCCGGATTTCGATCACCTACCGCGCGATCGGCAAGGGTCGTCACGACGACGCCGAGCAGGCCCGTGAGATCGGTCAACGCCTGCAAGGCGTGCTCTCCCAACTCGCCCGCGCGGGGCTTCCCGCGAGCCCGTTGCAGGCATGGGAAATCCTCGGGCTGGTACGTAGCCGCTACGACCTCGCCGCACAACGCGACGTCGAAACCGCAGGCTCAGAGATCACCAGCACGCAGTCGTGGGATTCGGTCGGCCCGGTCGCGCATCAGGATCGCTGGGATCACTACGTCCACGACGGTGCGCGGTCGATCACGTGGGAGATGGACGCGGCTCCGCGCGGGGCGGTGATGGAGACCGTACTCGAGGAGTTGCTGCGCCCACGCGCGGATGTGCCGCGTAAGCGGGTGGCGATCGTGTATCGGCTGCACAGCGCGGCGGAGGCCACCACCCTTGTCGACTCCGATTTCCGTGACGCTGTCGCGGCCGAGCAGACCGAACGCGGCATCGCCTCGGCGTCGGCGCGGATCCGGGTGGGCAACACCCAAGCCGCGCGCGAGGAACAAGCACGCGGCGCCGGGCTGACACGGTTCGGGGTGCTGGTGACGGTCACCGATCACCTCGACGGTGACCTGCCCGGGATCGAAGCCTCGGTCAAGGGGATGGCCGCAGCGTCCCGGTTGAGTGTGCGCCGCTGCTACGGCACCCAAGCCGCCGCCTTCGCCGCCAGCTTGGGAATCGGACTGATCCTGCCCGAGCACACCTCGATCTCCAAGCGGGTGTCGGCATGACCAAGCCCCGCAGTCAGAGAACGCCACGGCCCGCCCGTACCGAAACCGTCGCCGGTGTGCGGGTGCTCTCGCCCTCGGCGCGCGCGGCGACGGAGGCGGCTGCCGCCCAGACCGGCCTGCGCGGTTGGCGGGCGCGGTTGGCGATATCGAGCGATGATCATCGACGCGCCACCGCCGCACGCCGCGCGGAAGACCGCGGCAGGGATGGCTTCAACCGATGGCCGCTGGCGAATCTGTCCGACCGCGGCTATCGCGGGCTCGGTGGCGGCCGCGCGGCCGTCGTGGCCACCAACCCGGAATGGCGCGCGACCACCGTGCAGGTCGCGGGATTGTGGCCGTTCGCCGTCGGAGCTAGCGCTCCCACCGTCGGCACCCCTGTCGGAGCGCACTACATCACCGGCACACCCGTTCACTTCGATCCGATGTCCTGGTTTCTCAAAGGGTTCATCACCGCGCCGATCGCGTTCGTGCTGGCACTCAACGGGTTCGGGAAGTCCTCGCTGATCCGGCGGTTGGTCACCGGCGCGGTCGCGGCCGGAGAAACCGTGTTGTGCATGGGCGATACCAAACCCGACTACCGCGACCTCGTCGAACAGTTGGAGGGGCAGGTCGTCGACCTCGGCTATGGCCACGGCACCGTGAATCCCCTCGACGTCGGCGCCCTCGGCGCCGTGGTCGAACAGCTCACCGACCCAGACCAGCGTCGCCAAGTCGCCGCGCGCGTGGAAGCCGGCCAAGTCAACATCGTCGCCGGACTTGTCGAACTCGTGCGTGGCTCCCGGATCGCCGACTACGAAGAAGTGCTGCTCGCCGCCGGACTGCGCCAGCTCTACAGCCCCACCGGCGGCTTCACCTATCAGCGCCCGCCCCAGCTGTCGGACCTCCTCGACGTGATCTCCGGCGGTGCCGAACAACTGCGCCAGTTCGCCGAAGAGGACGACGAGACCGCCTACCGCGCCAGCACCAAAACCCTGCGCCGCTCATTGCGGGCACTGGTGGAGGGCCCATTCGGGGCGATCTTCAACGGACCCACCACCACCCGGCTCGACCTCGGCAGTCCGGCGGTGTGCGTGGACGTCTCCCGCATCCCCGAAGGCGACACCAAACTGCTGGCCGCGGTGTTGATGGTCTGCTGGAGCGAAGGCTTCGGCGCGGTCGCCGCCGCCCACACCCTCGCCGACGCCGGTCTCGCGCCGCCACGCACGTTCGAGGTCGTCATGGACGAGATCTGGCGCGTCCTCGGGGTAGGGGAGTTCATGGTGGACCGCGTCGACGCACTCACCCGGCTGAACCGGACGCTGGGCACGGGGTTGATCATGTGCAGTCACACCATCAAAGACCTCGCCGCGTTCGACTCCGCCGCCGCGCAGGCGAAAGCCCTCGGGTTCTTCGAACGGGCGCGAGCGAAGCTGATCGGGCCGGTCGGGCCGGAAGAGATCAACCGCATCCGCAACGCGGTCGGCATCACCGACACCGAGAAGCTTCTGGTCACCTCTTGGGCCGCGCCGCGGCCGCCCAGCGACGACGATTTGGATCCCGCCCAGCGTGAAACACCGCCCGGCACTGGCTGTTTCCTGCTGAAGACCGGTGAGGCGAACGAGCCAGGGATCCCGTTCCGGATGGTGTTCACCCCGACCGAACGGGCTGCGGATGTCCACAACACCAACCGACGTTTCGACAACCTTCCCGGCGCAGAGGAGGCGAGCAGGTGAGCGCTGATGGACACCGCATCGAAAACCGTGACAGCGACCGCACTCGGACTCCCCGTCGCGCTGCTCCTACTGATCTTGGTGATCCTGGGTGCCGAGCAAGCGACCTCGTGTTCGACACCGTTGTCGGCGGGGGCAGCGAGCGGCCCGACCGGCAGGACGCTGGCGGGGTTGTCGGAGGCGCAGTTGCAGCTGGCGCGCAACGGAGTCGCGATCGGCAGACAGCGCGGCATGCCGCAGAACGTGATCCTCGCCGAACTCGCCGCTCAAGCCACCGAATCGAGCTTCCGGAACCTGGCGAATCCCGTGGTGCCGCAATCGTTGAACTACAGCAACGACGGTCTCGGCTACGACCACGACTCGGTCGGCCCGCACCAGATGCGCGCCAGCGTCTGGGGTTCGGTCGGCATCGCGACATTGATGGACCCGATCTATCAGATCAACTGGTTCTACGACCACGCCGCCCACTTGGGAGCCGCCGCAGAGCGGATGTCCCCGGCCGAGTTGGCCCAAGCGATCGAACGCTCCGCACCCAACGCATACTCCGGGCAACTGGAGTTGGCGCGGCGACTGTATGCGATGTTCGCCGACCTCGACCCCGCATCGATGCCCCGTCTACAGCGCGGATCCCAGGCGACCGGGTGCGGGCCGGGGGCCTCCGGTGTGCCGCTACCTGCGGAAGTGAGTGCGTTCGGCAGGGCGGTGATCGAGCACGGCCAGCGTTGGATCGGCACACCCTACGTGTGGGGCGGCGGCGATGCGAACGGTCCGACCGGCGGCGGGTTCGACTGCTCCGGGCTGACCCTCTACGCCGTCTACCACGCCTCCGGGGGCCGGATCCGCTTGCCGCACTACACCCAAGCCCAGCAAGACTACCCGTCCTCGCAGATAGTGCCATTCGCGCAGCGGGCACCGGGGGACCTGATCTTCTTCACCGCCCCGGGCGATACGGATTCCCATCACGTCGGCATCTACTACGGCCGCGACGCCCAGGGCCGCGAGCTGCTGCTGCACGCCCCGCAAACCGGGCAGGCCGTCACCCTCACTCCGCTGAGCGCGTGGGAGGGCGAACGCATGGACGTGCGCCGCTACACCAGCCCATCTCCAGGAGAACGAAATGCGTAATTGCACCCACTTACTGATCATTGCGCGCCGCCGAAGCCGTGTCCCGGTGAGCGGCTGCTTTCCGGCCGCGGATGAGGAAGCTTTCATGAACCGGCACATCGTTCACCTGTGCAGGTTCGCCCACCGGGCGGAGGTTCGGCGGTGACCGGGGCAGGGCTGCTGCCGTGGGAGGTGTTGCCGCCGTGGAAGGTGCGGCTGCTGGAGAACATCCAGGAGCTGTCGGTGGAACGCGCGCATCTGCTGCGTCGCGGCTACCCGACCTACACCTCCGGCAACGATAGTGAGTTCCAGATCCAGAGCTGGCGTAGCCGATTGCGGACCTTGGACGCGATCCGCGGTGACGCCGAAATCCACGCCCGCGCGGAGGAAGTCCCGCCGCAGTGGATCGAGGCCGCCCGGATGCTGGGGCGCCACGGGGTGCGCTGGGCTGAACGCGACCCCGCGCCACCACGCCCGCCGCGCGGGCCGGGAGCCCGCCGAGCCTGGGTCCTCAACACACTCGCCGACGATGTGTGGCAACTGGAACACATGGCCGCGCTGACGGCCGCGCGCCGCGCCCAGCTCGCCGCCCAAGACATCCATTCCGAGCCCGACCCCCTGCTGGCCAGTCAATTCCACACCAACATGACCGCGATATGGCAACGCGCGTGCCAGCTCGCAGTCGCGGTCGACCTCCTCGACAGCGAACGCGGCCAGTTGTGGGGCCGAAACGCGCGCGGGTGGGATGCGTTGCTCACCGCCACGGTTCACGCCTACGACGAGGACACCCTCGAGGAGCGGTGGCTCACCCACGCCTGGCCGGGCATCGAGCGGGAAGCACCCGAGGTCGTCGACAACCTCCGCGACAGCATCGACCGCTCCCGCGATCAGGTCCTGTACGCCGACAGGTTGCCGCCGCGGCCTCAGCAGTTGATCCAGCACGCGATCCACCACTGGTGGTACAACACCGCAGACGACGGCGTCGGGCACGCGACACGTGCCGAACCCGACGATGCTGCGGTCATCGCCGCCCTGCCCGACGAGCTGGAGTTGGCCTGGAGCACCGAACCCGCCACCGAACCCGAGCCCGGCGCTGCACCCGCACCACGAGAGCCGGGGCGTGAACCATGAACGGCCGCACGCACACACCGACACGGCTCATCGCCCTCACCGCGATCCTTGTCGCCGCGGGATGCGGTGCGACCGCCACAACGACGCCGGACCCCAGCAGTGAACCAAGCTGCCGCACAACTCATCTTGCGCGCCCCTTCAGCGCGGTGGACCCCTGTTCGATCGAGCAGGTATTGGCCGCGGCGGTCGAGGCGGTGTTCGGTTACCACCCCAGCGAGCAGGTCGACCAGCGGGGAGCGTTGCGAGCGGCGCGCGCACTGTTGGATCCCGGGTTCGCCGAGCGCGCCGAGCCCGCAGCGCTGGTGTGGTCACCGGTGACCGCGACGCAGTGGCAGCAGTGGCGCACCGACGCCACCATCCTCACCATCACGGCCCGGGTGACCAGCGACGATCACCCCGCCGACACCGCCACCTCCGCGCACCGGGTGTTGGCCGTCGAACTCCAGCCGACCGGTCAGCCGCCGATCCGGTGGGCCGTCTACGCCCACGCCACCCGCACCACAGCCGGTTCGGCCTGGTTGCTGTCGGGATTGGAGGTGGCATCGTGAGCGGCGATCCGGTGGAGGAATCCAGCCAGGCGGTACGTCAGGGTTTCGTCCAAGCGTTGCAGACCGCGCACACGACCGCCGCGCTGATGCGCGGCCAGAGCGGACACGCAAGGTCTAAAGCCGAATCCGAGCAGCGCATGCAACACGCCGATGCGAAAGAGCATCGCTCGTCGGTCGAACATTGGGTGCGCGTGCGCAACGCTGTCGAAGCGGCAGATCACGCGCGCGACCTGAACACCGCCAGGGTCGAGGAAGTCCGTGCCCGGATCGAGCGCGGCGGTGAGCAGCATACGCTCGAGCAGCGGCAGAAGCAGCGGCAGATCGAACGCGCCGATGCCGATCTGACGCGGCGGAATATGGCGGGCTCGCTCGAACGCAGACAAAGCCGGGAACTTCACGACGCGAAGATCACCGCATACAAGAATCGAGAGACCCGCGCCAACGAGCTACACGAACTCGACGTCGACTACAAGCAGCTGCTCATCGACATCCGCCGCCGCGCGGCCGGTTTCAGCGACACCTTGAGCGCGCACGGTGACACCGGGGAAGCGATGGCCTCGGCCGCCGCGTTCGCCGCCGCCAAGAGCGCGGAAGATCTCTCGCCGCAGCACGCCGACGAGGCGGAGGCGTTCGCTGAGCGGTTCACCGAAGACACCGGCAGTGATCCTCCCGCCATCATCGACGCCGCCCTCGTCGAGGACATCGACTTCCCTTCGAGTGCGGCCCACCGGTTGCCGCGGGTGGCGATCGAGGACGTCATCGGGCTGACCGAAGAGCTATCGCTGGCCACGCACCTCACCCACGAGTTCGCCGATCTCGTAGGCGAGCCGGACACCGTGTCCGATGAAGCATCGGTGATCGGCAACGCGGTCGACGCGACCGGACTCACCGGCGACAACTCTACCCCAGCAATGGATTTCGAGATCGAGACCGAACTGTCCAATGCTGCGATGCCCCGAACCCCCGACCTGGGGCACGAGCTATGACCAGCCGAAGCATTGCGGCAGCGCCGCGGCGGAGCGGAGGCCGGTGAGATGGACACCCCGACCCCGTTGCAGGCGCGCCTGCTGAAGGCGGTGCAGAACCTCGCCTACGACAGCCAGCAACTGCTCGAGCGCGCCCACCATGCCGGTCACCCCAACCCGCGACCGGAGGTGGTCGAGCAGGTACGGATCGGGCAGCGCTCCCGCGAACAATGCGAGACGGTCGCGCTGGCGGTCGGGGTGCCTAAGGCATGGATCGACTACGCCCGCGCGGCCGGGGAACGCGGCAGCCGCTGGCAGCCCGGACAAGTCCTCCTCGGTTCAGGCCATGTAGAGCGGCACGCGCTGATTACAGCGCTGCGCCGGGAGATCCACGGATTGCAGGACATGGCCGGTATCGGCGCCGCCTACCCCCGTCGTGTCGGCCTCGATGGAGATGCGGTGGCACGGTTTCGGCGGGTGATGGGCATGACCTGGCAGCGCCTCGGCGCAGTCTCGCACGCGCTGGGATTGAGCCAGGAGGAACGCCACCAGGTGTGGCAGCGCGGGCACCGGCATTGGGCCACGACGGTCGCCGACCAACTGCGCGGACAGGCCGACCACCAGCTTGCGCAGCGGTGGAGACAGCTGGCCGGCGCGGACTTCACCGCCGCGGCGATGCCGGTCATGGTGCTGCAAGCCGCCGGAATCACCCCCGACGACATCGCCACCCAGATGCCGGACTCGCCCGACCGCATGGTTGAACACGCCGCCACCGCCCTCACCACCGCCGACCGCATCCCCACCGCACTCATCGTCGACCCGGACCGCGACCCGGATCCCGCCGCCGACATCACCGCCGCGATCGACGCCGCCGGTCTGACCGACACCCCCAGCGCCAGACCCGACTCCGTCGAGGACGCGCTCGACGCGGCCGGTTCGCGGCAGGAACTCGGCCCAGGACCCGAGCCATGACCCCCGCCCCGTACTGACCCAAAAGCCGTCATACCAGGCATCTCGAAGAAAGGACTTATGCCCGTGAGTCAACCATCACCCGAGCTGGAGGGGTTGCCGAGCTGGAAGCTGCGGCTGCTCGAACGCATCCAGAACACCGCCGCTGACCACACCCGCGTCCTGCGCCAGGGGTATCCCATCTACCAGACGCACTACGGCACCGGGGAGATCCCGATACAAACCTGGCGCACCCACCTGCGCGCCCTTGACGCCGACCGCAGCGAGATCGAACTCCACGCGGCCGCCGTCGGCCTGTCCGATTCCGCGATCACCGCAGCCCGCGCCGCCGGACAACGCGGCCAGCGGTGGGGCGACAGCGTGCACTCCCCACCCACCATGCGCCACGGGGAAGACCCGGTGCGCGCGCACATGGTCGAAGGCATCGCCGCGGATATCTGGCAACTCGAGCACATGGCCGCCATCAGCGTCGAACACCGGCTGCGCGGACTCGACGACACCGTGACCGACGACCCCGCCGCACGCGAACAGTTCGACCGCAACATGGCCGCGCTGTGGACGAGAGCCAACGAAACCGCGCATGCCATCGAGTTGAGCGCCGAGGAACGCGCGCAGTTGTGGGACCGCGACGACGCCGGCTGGTTGAAGCTGGTGTCGGTGACGGTGCGCGGCTACGACGACACCGCCTTGCTGGAGCGCTGGCGCACCTACGCCTGGCGCGGCATCGAACACGACGTCCGCCGAGCACTCGCCACCCTCGCGGTCAGCCAAGTGGCAGACCAGGAACCGGATACCGCCCCGCCAGCCCCGCACCTGCTCATCGAGCGCGCCGCCGAAGCGCTGTCGACCACCACTCCCAGTGAAGTGGCCGCCGAGGCCGGGATTGGCGCGGCGGTCGATGCTGCGCTGTCGCGAGACCTGACCGCGGTGTGGGCCAGCGAACCTGCGGGCGAACCCGACATCCGGCCACCGGAAACCGGTTCGGCGCTCGGGCCCGACTGGTGAGGCTGGCACGACGATGACCACGCCAGAATCAGAATTCTCGCCCGCGCAGACGGTGGCGCAGTGGCAGGGGCAGCTGTTGATGCGCATCCGGCTGCTGGCCGCCGAACACACCCGCATCACCGATGCCGGGTGGGAGAAGTTCGAAGCGCTCACCAGCGACGGCGACCAGCAAAGCGCGTGGCAAGCGCATCTGGACGGGCTGGAAGCCCAACGCGAGCAGGCCGAACAAACCGCGCTGACCGCAGGCATCGAGGCGGCATGGATCGCCGACGCCCGCGAACTCGGCCGCCACAGCACCCGCCCCCGCGTGGAGGCCGGCGTGCGGGAGAACCCGGTGCGCGACAACGCCGCCCAGGACTTCTACATCGACATGCTCAGCCTGGATCTGTGGCATCTCGAGCGGATGGCCGCGCTCGCCGCCGCCCGCGCCGACCGGATCGCTACCGGGCGGTGGAGTTTCGGCACCAACCCGGGCGCCGCCGCGCAGTTCGCCCGCAACATGCAGTTGTATCACCAACGCGTCACCGCTTTGGCCCACGCCGCGCAATTCACCGCCACCGAAGCCGACATGTTCTGGGGCCCGGCCGCGGAAGGCGCGCGCCGCGGGCACGCGGTGCACCTGGAAACCTACACCGAGCTGGATTTGGTGGCCGAATGGAACGCCTACGCAGCCCCGAGCCCCGACTTGGCGATACCGCCCTACGTTCCCACCGACCCCGATACCGGCACCCCCACCGCTGGCGCCGAAGTCACGCCACCGACACCGCAACAGATGATCGACACCGCGGCCGCGTCACTGCGCGCCCGGTTCGTCGACGCCGCCCTCCACAACGAGCACGCCGACGCAGACTCCGGCGCCGCAGCCGCAATCACCGCGGCTGTCGACGCCGCCGTTGCCACCGCCGAACACGCCTGGGATACCGAGCCGGATCCCTCCCATCACGTCGGTGATGCCCGGGGGCCGACCGAGCTGGGTATCGACCCGTACTAGCCGAGCCTGCCCGAGCCGTCACAGAGAAGGGAGCACGCCCACCGACGACCGATCGACTGAACTGACGAATACGTTGTCCGCGTTTTCTCGTCGACGTACTGGTCACCGGGTACTGACTGGAACGCTCGAACCCGAACTGCCAGGGGACATCCACACCGCGAAAAGGCTGTCACAGGACGCAACGCGGTCCACGCCTTCCTTCACCGGAGGTCGTCGATGTCCGACACCACCTTTCATCCTCCTGCGCCGCAACAGCTCCGACCGGTCCGCAACGCTGATCGGCGGGTGCGGCGATGAGCTGGCCCGATCCGCGCTACGGCACCACCGATCCGGGCTACTACCGCGACGCCGCCACCGACACCGAGGCCCAGATCCGGGCGGATTTCACCCACTACTACCAGCTGCGGTTGATCGCCCCACACGGTGAAACCCCCGAGCAGCAGCGACAATTCACCGCCTGGGCTGACGAATTGGCCGCACAATGGGGCCGCCACGAAGCACCCGAGCACCGCCGCCTGTGGGGGCAACTGCAAGCCGCAGTCGCCGGATGGGAGACGCGGCCGGAATTCACCCGGGTCGCCTACAACCAAATCACCCACGCCAAGCTCGCCGGAGACCTCGACGTCGACCCGATGGTGTGGCGCACACTGCGCCAAGCCGCGGAAATCACCGGACACATCGAAACCACCACTACCGGCTCCGAACAGGATGGTGCCCGCTGGCAGCCACCCGGCCACTCACCCGCACGGCACACCGAGCGCACCAGCGTGCTCGACCGTGCCCTCGGCGGCCGCGGCCCGGCCCTGGCCAGCCTCGCCGAAGTCGACGCGATCATCACCGAAACCGACCAACTCCTGGAAGCCGAGGAAGCAGCCGCAGACCGCGACACCGGCCGAGACGAACGCCTCACCCGCCAACGCGCGGCCTTGCGGCAACTTCAGGACGCGACCGCCGAACACACCCACTTGTCGGATGCGTGGCCGACCGCAGCTGAGCGGTATCAAGCTCACCTCGAGCGGCTGGAATCCCTGCTGGATGCCGCCCGCACGGCCCGCGTCGCCGCCGCGGACGCCGCAGCATCACCAGCCGACATCGAGGCCGCCTACCACGCGGGCCTGGCAGGCATCTACTCCCATGATCCGGCGAGCCTCGGACAACTCGCGCTGCCGGACCCACTGACGGGCCTCGAACACGGGGACGGCGCGGAGATCGGCGCGGCCATCGCCGCCGCGCTGCCCGAGACCCAGTTCAGCGAGTGGAGCCCCACCGACGACCTCGAGGGCCACCCGGTCGTGACCTCGCACGAGGCCGGCGTGAATGCCGACCTGACGGCCTGAACACCCCGCGCGACACGGACATGCGCATCCCTCAGAAGGAAT
>NZ_BAFR01000339.1 GCF_000308435.1 Nocardia araoensis NBRC 100135
GTCTTCGGACTGTCCACGAACGATCAGGAGAAGTGATGACCGAGTCCGTGACCACCGAGCAGGCGGCCCGCGCGCTGAATCCGGTCGACGCCGACCAGGCGCTGGCCGTGCTGTCCCGGCACGCGCTGTCCGTGCGGGCCGAGACCGCCCCGACCTCGGTGACCGTCGCCAACGGCCCGCTGGTGCTGCGGATCAGCTGGGACGGGCACAACGGGACCAGCGGACCGGTCGCCGTCGCGCCGTCGGCGGCCACCCCGGCCCCCGCGCCGCCCGCTGAGCGTGTGTCGGACGAAAACCGGTCGGATGCGGATACTTTCACGCTCACCGCGGAGACCGTCGGGGTGTTCTACCGCGCGCCGGAGCCCGGTGCGGCGCCGTTCGTCGCCGAGGGCGACCCGGTGCGTGCCGGTCAGCAGGTCGGCATCGTCGAGGCGATGAAGCTGATGATCCCGGTGACCGCGACCAGGGAGGGCAGGGTGGCGGAATTTCTCGTGGAGAACGGGGAAGCGGTCGAGCACGGGGCGCCGCTGCTGGTGCTCGAGGTGGTGCGATGATTGTGCGGCCGATCCACAAGGTGCTCGTCGCCAACCGCGGCGAGATCGCCGTGCGGGTCATCCGCACCTGCGCCGAACTCGGAATCGCCACCGTCGCGGTGTATTCCGCGGCCGACGCCGACTCGGCCGCCGTCCGGCTGGCCGACCAGGCGTTCCGGATCGGACCCGGGCCCGCCAAGCGCAGCTACTCCTACATCCCCGCGATCATCGAAGCGGCCAGGGCCACCGGAGCCGACGCCATCCACCCCGGATACGGATTCCTCTCCGAGGACCCGGATTTCGCCGAGGTGTGCGAGGCGGAGGGCTTCGTGTTCGTCGGCACGCCCGCCGCGATCATGGCCGATCTCGGCGACAAGTCGACGGCGCGGTCGCTGATGGCCGCGGCGGGGCTGCCGCTGCTGCCGGGCAGCCGCGACCCGCTCGACACGGTGGACGAGGCGCACGCGCTCGCCGACGACATCGGCTACCCGGTGATCATCAAGGCGGTCGCGGGCGGCGGCGGCCGCGGGATGCGGGTCGTGCGCGACTCGGCGGACTTCGCCGCGGCCTGGCAGGAGACCCGCGCCAACGCCACCGCCGTGTTCGGCGACGGCCGCCTCTACGTGGAGCGCTACCTCGACTCGGCACGGCACATCGAAGTGCAGATCCTGGCCGATCGGCACGGCACGGTGCGGCATCTCGGCGCCAGGGACTGCTCGTTGCAGCGGCGGCACCAGAAGCTCGTGGAGGAGTCGCCCGCACCGGGATTGTCCGAGGAGCTCGTCGCCCGGATCGGGGCGGCGGCCGTCCGCGGCGCCGAAGCCGTCGGCTACGTCGGCGCGGGAACCTTCGAATTCCTGCTCGATCGCCAGGGCAACTTCTATTTCATGGAGGTCAACTGCCGGCTGCAGGTCGAGCACCCGGTCACCGAGATGGTCACCGGCATCGATCTGGTCGCCGAGCAGTTGCGCATCGCCTCCGGGCATGCTCTGGCGTTGCCCGTCGACGTCGCCACACCGCGCGGTGTGTCCATCGAATGCCGGATCAACGCCGAGGATCCGCAGCGTGAATTCGCTCCGGCTCCCGGCACGCTCACCGAATGCTCTTTTCCCGGCGGTCCTTTCGTCCGGATCGACACCCATGTCGCACCCGGCTACGCCATTCCGCCGCATTACGATTCGCTGCTCGCCAAGATCGTCGTCTGGGCTCCGGATCGCGCCGCGGCCATCGCGCGGATGCGACGGGCGCTGGCCGAGACCAGGATCCGCGGCAGGGGCGTAGCCACCACGACCGAATTCCTGCACGACATCCTCGATCACCCCCGATTCCGCGCCGCGGATCACGACACCGCCCTCATCGGGACCCTCACCACGGTGTCGCGCGTCGCCTCATGAAGCCGCCGCCGTCGGACGCGGTGACGGCCCGCGTCCGACGGCGGCGCCCTTTGCTGGCACACCTGGCATCGCCCACCAGGCCGTCCTACTTCAACCCCGACCGTACGAACGCGTTGACGATGTGCCGTTGCAGCAGCAGGTACATCAGCAGCACCGGCAGGCAGGCGAGGCTGGCCAGCGCCATCATCGGACCCCACTGGTCGCCTTCGGTGCCCATGAAACTGCGCAGACCCAGCTGGAGCACGCTGTTGGACTGGCGCAGCACCACCGCGGGCCAGAAGTATTCGTTCCACGCGTTGATGAACAGCAGGATTCCCAGGGCCGCCAAGGCGGGACGCAGATTCGGCACGACCACCGTCCACAGGATCGACCAGGAGGAGCGGCCGTCGATCTTCGCCGCCGCCACCAGCTCCTTCGGGAAGCTCGCCATGTGCTGGCGCAGCAGCAGCACCGCGAGCGCCGAGCACAACGTCGGCAGCACCACGCCGATCAGGGAATTGATCAACCCGAGCCGGGTCAGCAGGACGTAGTTCGGCAGCATCGTCACCTGGAACGGCACCAGCCAGGTGCCGACGAACGCCAGGTACAGCAGCCTTTGGAACGGGAAGGTGTACATCGCGAACGCATAGGAGGCCAGCAATGCGATCAGCAGCTGCCCCGCCGCCGAGAGCGCCGCGACGAAGAACGTGTTGCCGATCAGGCCCACCACGTCGACCTTGTCGGCCGCGTCGGCATAGTTGGCGAACGAGATCGGCCAAGGGATCGGCGACAGCGAGGTGACGTCCTCCGGCCGCCGCAGCGACGTGGCGAACAGCCAGTAGATCGGGAACGCGCACAGCACCGCGGTGACGGCGAGCAGCAGATGGCTTCCCGCGCTGCGCAATCGGTCAATCGTCATGGAAGGCAACTTTTTCCGAGACCCACACCAGCACACCCGCGATCACGCCGAACCCGGCGAACAGCAGCACGCCCGCGGCGGCGCTGAGACCGGCGTCGAAGCTGTGGAAGGCGTAGTCCCACAGCAGGTAGTAGATGTTGGTGGTCGCTTGCGCCGGACCGCCCTGGGTCATCGAGTCGATGAGCGGGAAGGTCAGCGTGGGACTGAGCAGAACCGTGGTCAGCACGAGGAACAGCAGCGTCGGCGACAGTAGGGGCAAGGTGATCCACCGGCGGATCTGCCGTGCGCTCGCGCCGTCCACCCGGGCGGCCTCGTCGTAGTCTCCGCTGATGCCGGCCAGCCCGGCCCAGATCACGAGCACGGCGAAGCCGAGCAACTGCCATCCGGTGATCACGATGATCACCCCGTGGGCGGTGCCCACGTCATAGACCCAGTTGCGGTCCGAGCGCAGAACCTGATCGACGAAGCCGCTGCCGGGATGCAGCAGCCAGCGCCACACCGCCGCCGCCGCGACCGGCGCGACGAGGAACGGCACGAAGACGAACGCGTGGTAGACCGTCCGCGCCCGTCCGTGCACCCGTCGGCTGGCCAGCGCGATGAGCAGCGGGAGCGCCACGGTGAACGGCAGCATGCCCGCGATCAGCACGCCGGTGCGGCCCACCGAGTCCCAGAAGGCCGGAAGATCCAGCAGCCGTTCGTAATTGCCGGTGCCGGCCGGCTTCATCGGCGAGGTCGGCAGCAGATTCCACGAATACGTGGACAGCTCGACCGCCTGGACCAGCGGCCGATAGATCCACACGACCAGCAGCACCAGCGCGGGCGCCAGATACAGGTAGGGCACGGCGAACCGCCCCGCCCGGCGGAACCGGGCGGGGCGATGCGACGGTGTGACCGTTTCGGCCGCAGGCGCGGCCGGGAGCGGGCCTTCGACGACGAACATCGAGTTACCCGGCCTCCGCGGCCAGCGCCGCGAGCTGATCGAGCACGTCCTGCTCGGGCCGGTCGTAGAGGGTCTCGGCGGGCGTCGCCTCGATCGCCGTGGCGACCATCGTCGAGCCGAGCAGATCGATGCGGCTGTAGCCGAAGCCGATCAGTCCCCGATGACGTCCGGCCGGTGCGATGGTGTCGATCCGGTAGGCCAGCGCCGGACCGATCCAGACCGGGATGCCCGCCAGCGCCGCCGCGCCGGTGAGATGGTTGTGCCCGCAGACGATCAGCCGCACATCCGATCCGGCCAGCACCTCGGCCAGCAGCTCCGGCCGTTCCAGCCGCAGGTACTCGGTGGCCGCGACCGGCGAGGGGATCGGCGGGTGGTGCAGCACCAGCAACGTGCCGCGCGGCGCCGGTTCGCGCAGCTGCTCGGCCAGCCAGTCCAGCTGGTGCTCCTCGAGCCGCCCGTCGTGCCGTCGCGGTGTCGTGCTGTCCAGCGCGATCACCCGCAGACCCGCCACGTCGGCCACCTGGTCGTGCGTGGCGTCCGGGTCCAGCGCGGCGGGGTCGGCCCCGAGCAGTTCGGTGGCGAAGGCGGTGCGCTCGTCGTGGTTGCCCATGACGTACACCGTCCGCGCGCCGAGTTCCTGGGCCACCGGCTCGACCGCGCCGCGCAGCCGCCGGTAGGCCTCGGGCGAGCTGGTGTCGGTCAGATCCCCCGAGAGCACCAGCGCGTCGATGCGCTGCCGCGAAGCGCGCAGTTGTTGCAGCACGTGGGTGAGGTTGGCGTAGGTGTCCACCATCCCGTGCACCAGTTCCCCGGCGGGCCGGATGTGGGTGTCGGTCAGCTGGACGATCGTCACCTCGCTCATGACGCCGGCAGGAGTTTGGCGCCCTGGTCGCGGGCGGCGGTGAGGGTGGACTGCGGTTCCTTGCCCTGGAACACGATCGCCTCGACGGCGTCCATCATGCCGTCGCGGATCTGCAGGTAGTTGGTGCCGGGCATGGAGATCCACGGTTCCATGTTCGCCAGCTGCGCGACGTTCGGACCCAGCAGCGGATTCTGTTTCGACCAGGCCTGCAACCCCTCCGGGTCGTCCATCAGGCCGGTGCGCAGCGGCAGGTAGCCGATGCCCTGCGAGATCTTGGTGTAGGCGGATTCGCTGGTGAGGAACTTGACCAGCTCCCACGCAGCGCGCTGCTTGGCCGGGTCGTTGGACAGGATGTGCAGCGAGGCGCCGGAATTCGTCGGCACGGTGGGCTTGCCCGCGAAGCTGGGCATCGGCGCCGAGCGCAGATCCCACTTGTCCTTCGCGCCGGTGACGAAGGTGCCCTGGATCGCGCTGGTCTCCAGGATCATGCCGATCTCACCGCGGGCGAAGGCCTCGTAGCCCTGTTTCTGGTTGAGCTTCGGCATGCCGCCGGAGTTGACCAGCTGCTGGCTCATCGCGGCGACCTCGACGGCGGGAGCGTCGGCGAAGGTCAGCTTGGTGCGGTCCTCGGAGATCACCCGGCCGCCGTTGGACCGCACCATCGACTGGAAGCACCAGTCCTTGGCGGTCTTGGTCAGGCAGTCGACGTAGATGCCGCCCTTACCGGTCTTCCCGGTGATCGCCGTCGCGGCCTCGGCGACCTGCTGCCAGGTGGCAGGCGGATGCGCGGGATCCAAGCCCGCTTCGGCGAACAGCGAGGCGTTGTAATACAGCACGGGCGTGGAGAACACGAACGGCACGCCGTAGGTGTGGCCGTCCCAGTCGGCCAGCGTGCGGGCCTTCGGCGCGAAGGGATGCTTCGCTCCGTCGAAGTTGTGCTGCACTTCCTGCTTGCCGACCAAGGTGTCCAGCGGCTTGGCGCCGAGCTGGTGGATGGTGAAGTCCAGGTCGCTGAACCCGAGCTGGGCGACGTCCGGCGGCGAGCCTGCGACCATCTGGTTCTGGATGCTGGAGATGGTGTCGGTGGCCGGGTTCGGGCTGTTGCCCTGCGGCTTCTGCGCGGTCACCGTGATGTTCGGGAACTTCTTGCGGAAGTCGGCGATCAAGGAGTTGAAGGTGTCGGTCCAGGCGCCCGCGAGTCCGTAGTTGTAGGACTCGAACACGATCGACACCTGCTGGTCCGGCCTTAGTTCCGGAATCTGCGCACTGCCTGCGTTCGAGTCGGTGGTGGTGCTCCCGAGTCCGCCGCAAGCGCTGAGCGCGACGGTGGTTGCGAACACCAGGCCCAGGATGGGCGCGGTGCGTTTCACGGTGTTCTCCTCATCGAGTAGGGGTGTTCGAGGTTCAGGCGACGGCGACGGGTTCGCCCGCGCTGTCGACGTGGGCGTCCCGGCGCGTCTCCTGCCAGGTCAGGCGCAGCCCGGAGGTGGCATGGAACAGGTGGATGTGCGCCGGGTCGGCTCGCAGCGCGATGTTGTCGTCGACCGCGACGCCCGCGGGTCGCGGCGCTCGGGCACACAGGACCCGATCACCGGTGGTGAAGTGGATCAGTTCCTCGCTGCCGAGGTTCTCCACCATCGTCACCCGGCCGCGGATGTCGGCGCCGGTCGGATCCAGGCGCAGCTGTTCCGGGCGGATGCCGGCGACCACTTCCACGTCGTCATCGAAATCCGCTGCGCCGATGCCCAGTTCGGTGTCGATGCCGTCGGCCACCACGCGCAGCGAGCCGTCGCGCTCGGTGACGACGGCGGGGAACAGATTCATCGGCGGTGCGCCGAGGAATCCGGCGACGAAGGTCGACCGGGGACGGTCGTAGAGTTCAGTCGGCGTGCCCACCTGCTCCACCCGGCCCTCGTTGAGCAGGGCGATCCGGTCGGCCATGGTCATCGCTTCGACCTGGTCGTGGGTCACGTACAGGAACGTCGCGCCGAGCCGCTGATGCAGCCCGATCAGTTCGGCGCGCGTCGCGCTGCGCAGCTTGGCGTCCAGATTCGACAGCGGCTCGTCCATCAGGAACGCGCCGGGGTCGCGCACCATCGCGCGCGCCAGAGCGACGCGCTGCCGCTGCCCGCCCGACAGCGCCGACGGCCTGCGGCGCAGCAGCTCGCTCAGCCCGAGCACTCCGGCGACCTCCGAGACCCGCTCGGCGATCTTCGCCCGCGGTGTGCGCCGGGCGCGCAGCGGGAATCCGATGTTCTTGGCGACGGTGAGGTGTGGGTAGAGCGCGTAGCTCTGGAACACCATGGCCAGGTCGCGCTGCTGCGGCGCGTGGTGCGTGATGTCCTTGTCGTCCAGCAGGATCCGGCCGTCGGATGGATCCTCCAGACCGGCGATCATGCGCAGCAGCGTGGATTTGCCGCAGCCGCTCGGGCCGAGCAGCACCATGAACTCGCCGTCGGCGATGTCGAGGCTCACCTCGCGCACCGCGGTGGCGGCGCCGAATCGCTTCGACACCGCTTCGATTCGCAGTCGTGCCACCGTCGCCCCTCAGCCCGGCAGCTCGCCCGCGACGATCCAGGTCGCCACCCGGGCCGCGATCGCGGGGGAGTCCTTGATCCACAGGAAGTGGTCGCGATTGGCCACCGGCGCGTTCTCGTCGATGTGCCAATGCGTGACCCGGGCGTTCGGCATCCGGGAGACCAGGAAGTCGACGTTGGACTTCGGGCCGAGCACGTCGTCGGACAGCGAGATCGCCAGTACCGGCGCGGTCAGCTCGCGCAGCAAGGTGTTGTACCGGCGCTTGCTGCCCTTGGGCCGGTAGTAGCTGGTCAGCGAGTGCATCGACCAGTCACGCATGACGCCGCCCGGCATCGGGGCCGGGATGAGCACACCGCCGGGCCAGTGGCCCTTCCACCGGGAGACCAGGCCGATCCACTGGATCTGGCTCAGCGCCTCCCACCAGCGGCGCGCGCCGAACGCCCACCAGAAGACCGTGCCGGTGCCGATGACGGTCACGCCCGCGATCCGCTCCGGCTCGGCCGCGGTGAACAGCAACGCGAGCTGCCCGCCCAGGCTGTGCCCGAACAGATGGATCGGCGCCTCGGGGAACCGCGCCCGCACCGCCGCGACCAGGGCGGGCAGGTCCGTCTCGATCATCTCGCGGTAGCCGAAATCGCGGTGCAGCCCCAGCTCGGGCTTGGCCTCGCCGTGCGCCCGCAGGTCGGTGATCGCCACCGAAAGACCTTGTGCATGCAGCTCTTTCGCGAGGAACAGATAGTTCTTCGCCTTCATCGCCATGGCGGGCAGGATCAGCACGACGGGCGCGCCCGGCTTCTTCGACTCCAGGAAGCGAACGGTGAAGGTGACACCGTCGCCGGTCCGCACCGTGGTCGATTCCAGTGTGGTGAACTCCGAACGGTTCTGCGGGGCCGCGGTGGTCATCGCTCGCCCCCCGCGATGGTGATGTCGCAGACGTAGTCGAAGGTGAACTTCGCGACGACGACATCGCCGTCGTCGAGCAAGCTCGCCTTGCCGGACAACTCGAAGCGGCTCGACGTCGTGGCGGCGAGCACGTCGGCGAGTTCGCGCTGGTCGACGGTCGCGACGGCGCGGATGCGGCCGACGGCGGGTTTGCGGTAGGACGCGCTGCCGCCGCGCAGCACCAGCCGCTCGACGGTGCGCAGCCGGGTGGCGGCCGCGCCGACGAACGCGGCCGCTCCGCCGATGTCGGCGGCGGTGAACAGCGCCCCGGCGTGCACGGTGCCCATGTGGTTGCGGACCGTGCCGACGGCGGGGATCTCGACGACGGCGCGTTCCGGCCCGATCTCGGTGATCAGCGTGCCGACGTGGCGGCCGAACGGGACCATCTCCTGCGACACCGCCCGCAGGTACTCGTAATCGACGGCATCGCAGTCGAGTTCGGGATAGGCCGCCGCGAAACCGGCGATCTCACGCGTGGTCATGACGTCTCCTTCAGCGTTTGGTGCGCAGGGCGCGGCGGGCGATGGACCAGCGCAGGACCTCGGAGGGTCCTTCGTAGATGCGGAAAGCCCTGGCTTCGACCAGGAATCGAGCGACCAGGTGGTCCTCGCAGACACCGAGCCCGCCGTGCAGCTGGACCGCCCGGTCGAGCACCCGCCAAACCGCCTCGGAGACGAACGTCTTGGCGATCGACGCCTCGTGCCGCGCCTGCGAGGAGGTCGGTCCTTGCGCGTCGATGGTCTCGGCGGCGGTGCGGATCACGCCGCGCGCGGCGGCGATGTCGATCTCGTTGTCGGCGATGAGCCCCTGGGCCATGCCGTGCTCGGCGATCGGAGCGCCGAACGACGTGCGCGTGCCGATGTGCTCGATGGTCAGCTGGTGCGCCCGCACGGCGAGCCCGAGCCAGTTCATGCAGAACACCAGCCGCGAGGGCGCCAGCCGGACCTGCGCCAGCGCCAGTCCCTGGCCGACTTGGCCCAGCACGGCGGAATCGGGCACCTCGCAGTTGTCGAAGGTCACCTCGCAGTGGCCGCCGGGCGCGCTGGTGTGGTCGAGCGTCGGCATCCGGCGACCGACCCGCAGTCCGGGATTGTCCTGGTCGACCAGGAACATCGTCGGTCCGTCGCCGGTGCGCGCCACGCAGATGGTGAACGCCGCGCCCTGCGCGCCCGTGGTGAAATGCTTGGCGCCGTTGATGACCCAGCCGGAGTCGGTCTCCTCGGCGACGGTCCGCAGCATCCCGGGGTCGGATCCGGCGCCGGGGGCGGGTTCGGTCATCGCGATCGCGGAACGGACGTCGCCCGCGGCCAGCGGCGCGAGGTAGCGCTGCTTCTGCTCTTCGTTCGCGACGTGCGCGAGCAGGTGGATGTTGCCGTCGTCGGGCGCCCACGCGTTCACCGCGATCGGGCCGAGCAGGCTGGCTCCCGCGGCTTCGAGCACGTGCGCCTGGGCTCGGGTGTCCAGGCCGAGGCCGCCGTACCTGGGATCCGACAGCGGTCCGAAGACGCCGGCCTCCTTGGCCTTCTTCTGCAGCTCTAGCCGCAGCGCGTCGTCCATCACCCGCCCGTCCACGACGACCTCGCGTTCCACCGGAACGACCTGGTCCCGAATGAACTCGGTGGTCTTGTCCACCAATTGCGCCACAGTGGTCATGGCGTCAGTCTCGGCGCGGCGCGTATTCGGGGGAGGGGGCGATAGTCAACGTCGATTGTGCGAATCGACTGCCCATTCGTCCGCTGCGTGGGCGGCGCATCTCGGCGACGGTGATCGCGGAGACGTTGCCGGGCTAGGGGACGGATATGACTGACACAGCGGTGCGAGTATGGCGCCGCCGCGACGAGGCCGCGGGCGTGTTCGCGCTCGACCTGGCCCCGGTCGACGGCGGCGAACTGCCGTCGTGGACACCGGGAGCCCACATCGATGTCGCGGTCGGCGCTGCGGGCGTGCGGCAGTACTCGCTGTGCGGCGACCCGGCCGACCGGGCGCGCTGGCGGATCGCGGTGCTGCACGAACCGGACGGGCGCGGCGGCTCGGCCTATCTGCACCGCGCCGCGCAACCCGGCTCGGTACTGCGAGTGTCCGCGCCGCGCAACAACTTCGAACTCGTCGGCAGTGACCGTTACGTCTTCCTCGCCGGCGGCATCGGGATCACGCCGATCCTGCCCATGGTGGCCGCCGCCGAAGCCGCGGGTGCTCGGTGGTCGCTGTATTACGGCGGCCGCACCCGGGGGCACATGGCCTTCGCCGACGCCATCGCCGCGCGTTACCCGCAGGCGAACCTGCTGCCGCAGGACGAACACGGACTGCTGCCGCTACGGGAGATCTTCGCCGATCTCGCCGACACCCCCGTGTACTGCTGCGGACCGGAGCCGCTGTTGGCGGCGGCGGAGTCCGAAGGCGCGCGCGCCGGGGTGCCGGTGCACGTGGAGCGTTTCGTGCCGCGACAGCTGCAGTTCGCGCCGAACGAACCGTTCGAGGTGCGCTTGGCGGCCACCGGCAGGATCTTCCGCATCGGAGCGAACCAATCCATCGCCGACGTCTTGGAGGCCGCCGGGATCGGCATCGTCACCTCCTGCCGCGAAGGCACCTGCGGCAGCTGCGAGACCGCGGTGGTGTCCGGCGACATCGAACACCGGGACGAATTGCTCACCGACGAGGAGCGGGCGCGTGGCGACACGATGATGCTGTGTGTCTCGCGGGCCAGGTCGGGCCCGCTCGTCCTCGACCTCTGACCTGCCCGCCGCGGCCGCGGCGGGTGTGCGGCGCGCTCGTCGCGACCGCTTCCTGTGAGAAACCGAGAGGAAAGAATCAAGGATGAGGAAAATCGTTGCGGTGGCCGCTGGTCTGGTCGCCGCAGTCGGGATCGCCGCCGGCTCGGCCGGTGCGCAGCCCGGCAGCGACGACGCCGTCGACTTCACCGCCTACGCCACCGATACGCAGTCCATCGTCACGACCGATGCCGGTTCCATGGTCGTCGAGGACGGCGTGTTCAAGATCAAGGCCGTCAACGGCACGGTGCTCACCGGCATGCCGCTGAAGTTTCGGGTCGATGACTTCGAGTTCCCGATCGTGGCCGACATCGCCGACCACACCGCCACGTTGACCCCGCAGTTCGACATGGCGCACGCCGCCTACAAGCCGGTCGCCCTGCCGTTCGAGGACAAGGCGCCGTGGAAGAACGAGTACGACCGTGAGCAGGCCGCCTGGTCCCGCATGACCAGCACCATCACCATGGGCGCCACCATCGGCACCCTGGTCGGCGGCATCGGCGGCGGCGCCGTGGGCTGCATCCTGGGCGGCATCGCGGGTGCGACCGTCGCCTCGGCGGCGATCGTGGGCCTGTTCGGCGCGTTCATCCCGGCCGCTGCCATCGGCTGCCTCGGCGGCATCATCGCCGTCGGCGCGCTGGGCACCATCGCGGGCCAGATCCTGGTTACCGCCCCGGTGGCGATCGGCGCCGCCATCCAGTACTTCACCACTATCAACTCCCCATACGGGTGGAAATGATCTGACCTGCGGCAACTGGTCTCGGGGACCGCTCTGACCTGGAGGTTTGACGATTGGTGTGAACTAGCACACATTCTTAGTTGAGGGGACGTGCCCGAGGGATCGATTGCCCTCGGGCACAGTCATATGTGCCAGTCGGAAATTGGGTTGGGTGGCAAACCTTGAGGGGGAGGGCGGTACCGGTTCTGGCGGGTCGCGTGGTAGGTGGTTCGTTGGGGTGGTTCGTGTCCCACCATGCTGGTCGCAGAATCGGGATGACGGAGGCTCCGGACGGCGTACCCATCAACCACATCGCCGTAAGCGCCCCGGTGCGGTTGGGTAGATTATAGGATCTGGGCATGAGCGCGTTCTCGAATTTCTTCACGCAGCCCGGTTTTTGGATCGGGACACCCGTCGGAACCGTCCTCGGCGGCTGGGGAGGCGCTCTCATCAACGCGCGAGCCAGCAAGGCTAGTGATCTACGTAAGGCCGCGCAAGAAGACAAAACAAATCGAGAGAAGCGAGAGCACGAAGAGAAGATTGAGCGAGAGAAGCGGGCATATGAAGCGTGTACCGAACTCTACACGCTGGTAAGTGAGGTAATGCTCAACGCCATCGATGTGCGCGGAACGTTCAATCTGGTCCGCGACGCTTTCTATACCGCAGCCGGACTAGATGATCCGAAGGTTGACGAGAAGATAGCGTTCGCTGCAACTCAAACCGAAGACCTCGTTCGGATCGGTAAGGTCTACAACAAGGTCAAATTCAACGCTCCCAAAGAAATCGTCGGGCATGCGACCGAACTGTATCAGTCCATCTCGGCCGTGGCGCGAAGCACTACAGAACCGATGGCCAAGGCTGCAACGTTGCAGGTCGCCGGTTCGCAGCTCGATACCTTCATAAATGCGTATCGAACACACTACGGCCTTGAGCCGTACAGCCTCGACGATGCGAAGCGAGATACTGCGAAGTACCTTGAGACTCTGAAAGAGCAGGTGGACTCTTTCATCGAAGAGTACAACCAGCAGGTGCGGCGCGGTTAGTTCGCTGCGAGACGGACACTTTCGGGGACCAGCATTGCGCTTGCCACTCCCATGAAGTGGCAAGCCCCGAAGGGGCGCGGCAGTACCTTCTGGAGCAGATGTGTGGGGTGGCGGGTTGGGTCGGGGCGGGGTTCGTGTCTCACCCTGGTTGTGCGCCAGCAGCGCCCCGCCCGCAGCGGAGCGAGGACGGGGTGCCTGGCGCGGCGCGGCGTAGCCGCGCCGTTCTTGATTCTGTAGAGGGAAATTCGGCAAATTCTGTTGGAGGATTCCTACTTCCCTTTTCTCTTTTCTTCTCCCCAGTAGGACGCGCCAACTTCTCTCCCTGCGCTACAACGAATCTCAAGAACACCCCGCACCCACTCACCCGCGAATGCTCCCTTGCACCCTAGGACGAGCGGACGCGAGGGCGCGGCACTGCTGCCGCATAACCCAGCGTGCGACCCGAACCCCACCCCTAACCAGGAGGCCGACCACACTCGAGCCGATCGGCTGTGACGGTTATCGGTCGCGTGCTATTCCGCGTGCGCGGTCTTGCCCGTGTCCGGTGCCGCCACGCACAACGCTCGGGGCTTGGCCGGGTGGGTGCCTCACCGCTGCTTGCGGGTGATGCGCCTGCCCCAACCACAGAATTCTTTCCACCTCCGACAGACGACCTTTCTCGTCCAGCTCCTTGAACGCGGCGTTGCGCGCCTCGTCCAGCGCCTTAAACGCCGCTTCCCGTTCCTTTTCGGCTGCTGCTGCGCGTGCCTCGGCTGCTTCGCGCTCCACCGTGGCGGCGTCGGCTGCTTCGCGGGCCGCTTGCCCTCCGGCGTCGGCGGTTTCGCGTTCCTGGTACTGGCTGGGTACCGGGAACTCTTGCGCCACTCGTTCGGCGGCTTCTCGTTCGATCCGTGCCCGCTCAGTTTCTGGTGTCTGGCGTGCCTGCCGGGCTCGCTCTGCCTCTGCTCGGGCCTGCCGGTCGCGTTCGACCTGATGCGGGGCATCCGCCCGGCCACGCGTGGCGGCTTCCCGGAACTGCTGGATCTTCCGGAATTTCTCGGATCGCTCTTGCGCCCGCACGATCTGGCGGATCTTCGCCAGCCGTTCCCGCGCCCGGTCGGCCCGTTGCAGCTCGTACGGGCGGATCAGCTCCAACTGCTGGGATACCAGCGATCGGCCGAGTTGCATTGCACGGAGGGCGTCAGCGCGGGAAATGACCACGTGCTGAAACTTGTCGCCGAGGTCGCGGGCCATAGCCTGTAATTCGGCGGCTACGGCGGGCGGGATTTTCTCGCCGGACACTGTTTCCCATCGAGAATGGGCCAGTTGACCAGATTCGAGCCCGACTCGTTCGAGGCTTAACTGCCTCAGCGTCTCCAGCTCGTTGATCCGCCCTGACTTGCGCTCGACCCCTCGGGTTCCCCGGCCTTCCGTGCGGGCTGAATCCAGCCTTCGAGTTTTGTCGTCTATTTTGATTGCGAATTGCTGAACCCAGCCGCGTTCCGGCGTTTCGCCTCGTTCACGCGCCCGACCGAGTTCGAAATACAGTCCCTTTTCGTAGTTGGACAGCCTTCGCCGGTAATCGTCGTACTCGTCGGGCACGGTGCCCCCCCCCCTTTGAAACGTCTAATCACGCATGCATGTCACCATGCCGCGCGATGAGCCTTAGTAATGCTGTACTCCACCATCCGGGGACCGTAGTTCTCCCGAAACAGTGCACTCGCTTCGAACATCAAATCGAGCTTATGTGTATCGCGCACTTGCACCGCCGGTCCAAAATCGGGATACAATGGCGGGTCCAACTTTCCGCTGTTCGTCCATGTGATATCACCGTGCCGCCGTATGTAGCATTCGCCAAGAAACCGGATGAATCCATCGGCTAGTTTCCGGTTCTCCGGTGCGATGAACCCGTCCCAATCGCTGAGCAACTCTTTCGCCGTTTCCATGATTTGAGTCGACAGTGGCGGTTTCCACCATTCTGAATGATGGCTCATATCGGGGACTACTTCGGCAAGGAATGCGTGCACCTCTGATTCCATGCGTTCTGGGGCAACCCAATCGAGGAATGCTTGGGTTTTGTCATCGAATTCCATATCGAAACCGATCTGGTCGTCGTCCACTGGCGGAGCCTTCCCCTCATGCTGGCTGTCTGGTGTCGCGGGTTCGAGCACTACAGTGTCACGTTGGGACGTGTCGCCGGGCAAGCAGCGCGGATGGAGGCGGGGTGTCGCATCATCGCTCGACATACAGCCGCTCACAGGGCAACCGGGGCAGCTGATCGGTTGCGCTGCTGGCGACACACACGGCGTCGGTGCAGCGGCGGAGATTTTCGTCTTGGATGAACACCAGGGCTGCAGTCAGGCACGCCGCGTAGTGCAGCTGGTGGCCGCGTATTCGCACGATCAGGTGCACGTCGGGTTCGTTCGGCAGGGGTGATGTCATGCCGTGCGGTTCGGCTGTGTCGGGCTGCATGGGGGGCCTTCCGTGAAGGGATCACCCTGGTTTGAATGTTGCTGTGAGGCAATGGGTTTGGCGTGTCAGGGGAAGGCTGGCGGGCGGGTTCGGTTGGGCACACCGATGGAGTCCCGTCCGCGCAGCCTTCCCCCTTTTGGGTGCCCCGGCACGTGGCACGCTTGCCCTGTGGTGCAAAGGGGGACCAGGGGGACGCGCTTTCGTGCGGGGCGGTCTGGGTGGTTCAGGTGTTGTTGAGGTGCTGGCCGATGATGGCGGGGATCAACAAATCCAGAAAGGTGATGTCGTCGGCGGCGGGAATGTTGTCGATGATCGGATCGAGTACCGGTGCGGCATACAGGCGTCCGGTGTGCGGTGCGGCGGCAGCGCGGGCGCTGCTGATCAGTTCATAGACCACCATCGCCATCACACGGACACGGGTCGTGTCGCTCATCCCGCCCCGCACCGCGTCTGTGGTGGCGGCTACCAGAGTGCCGATCACGTCGATAAGAACGTCGAGTTCGGCGTCGGCGCGCTCGGCGTCCTGGTCCCCGGTCACCGACCGGCCTGCGGCGGCTGGGTCGGCGGCGGCGCAGGCTGGGCGGCGAGGTCGGGATAGCGGGTGGGATCGAACACCACGCGGATACCGATCCACGGGCATTTCTGCCCACCGAGCGCGATGTCCATCGGGGAGTCATGGTCGGCCATGCGACCGCGAACCACCGCCACCATCTGCCCGAAGCAATTCATCGACGGGCATTTGACCGACAGCACTTCGCCGGTCTGCTGGTCGAAGGTGAACAGGCCGCATTGCTCGACGGTGATCCACGGCTGGCAGGTCGGCCCACACCCGAACGGCATCGCGGCGCTTATGGGTTCAGGCATGCGCCGCCGCCCGGCGTTGCCGCGCACGCTTGGCCGCGCATCCCCGGATCGCCTCGACCACCACCCGTCCTGGTGGGCGGTAGGCGTCGCGGGGCGGTTGCACCCACGCCCGGAACAAGCCGGGCCGCTGTCCGGGGCCCGGCAGCGCGATCTCTCCGGCGCGCAGGATCGACACACCGAACCGCGACATCTCCGCGAACAACCGGATGTCCTCGGGCAGGTCCGGACTGGTGAGGAACGTCCAGTGCTGCGAACGCGGGTGTGTCAGTACCGGTCCGGCCTGCTGGCCGTGCTGGTGTATCCACGTTTTAACATCCGAGCCGATGAACGCGGGCATCATCACCCCGCACACCCGGCCCGCGCGTAGCGTGATGCGGCCTAGATGCGGTGGGTGGACTTCGGCGGGCAGGTCACAGACCTCCCGGTAGAAGTGACATACCGACAAGGGCGTGTGCCCAAGCTGTTTCGATGAGTTCACAAGCGGCTCCCCTGCTCGATGCGCTGGTATGCACCCGCCGCCGGGGAGCCGATGAGGGTTACGGCATCAACCCGGCGGCGCGTGCAGTGATTAGCCTCACGCGGCACCCCTGGACGTAACAATGTCGGCATCCGGACTTTTCCCGGACTTTTCTCGGACTTCCTTCGTGACAGACCGATCGGCCCGTACCGGGGGGATACCGTGGATTCGATGCAGAGCGTGAGGTGAAACGGCGATGGATAGCGCAGCCCCCCGCACCGTGTTAGAAGCCCTGGTCCGCACAGGAGACCGGAGCAATGCCGAATGGTGCACAGTCTTCAACGAACTGGCCAAACAGAGCCAGGAGAACGCGACGCTGTCCGAGCGGCAGCTTCGTCGTTGGATGGCTGGAGACGTACCGGATGCACGCCCAGCCGCGCGGCGTGTGGCACAACGAGTGTGGAAACTGGCTTTCGAAGTCCTCGTGTCGCCTCCCAACGTCGGAGGGGGACTACCACAAGCGGCTACGTCCGCAATCGACCAGCTGAATCAGGAGATAGAGATGTCCACGGAAGACTCCGCACGCTGGGTCAAACGCGGCGCTGGCGGGGTCGACGAGAATGTGCTCGAACAGCTACACGTCGACGTCCACCTCTTCGCCGCCGACTACCTCACCAAGCCCCCGTTGGAACTGATACCGGGATTGACCCGGATGCGGCGCGAGGTATTCGAACTGCTCGATGCCCGCCAACGGCCCCGCTACGTGCCCGACCTGTATCTGATCGCTGGACAGGTCTGCGCGTTGCTCGCGCACGCCTGCGCCGACCTCGGCCGCCCCTACGACGCAGACACCCACGCCCGCACAGCCTGGGTCGCGGCCGACTTCGCCGAAGATCAACACCTTCGCGCTTACGTCCGGTGGGTCCAAGCCAACATTGCGTACTGGGCCGGTGACTACCGCCGCGCCGCGCAGTATGCAGAGAACGGGCTCCGTGACATGACCGATCCGTCGACTCGACTCCGGCTCGCTAGTCAGCTCGCGCGTGCACGAGCTGCGCTGCCCGACGAACGAGCGGCATTGGCGGCTCTGGACATTGCAATGGACGCCCTGACAGGGGTGCAGCCCACGACCTCTGGCGCGCCCGGCGTGATGTGGTTCGATCCTGGCAAGGCTCGGTACTACGCCGCAGAAGTCCATCTCGCCCTCGGCGGTCACCATCACAGCAGGCTCGCCCTGGAACACGCTGAAGCTGCGCTCGGGATCTTTGACGATACGAGTCCGCCGGAATTCATCGCAGCGGCCGAACTCGACGCGGCCCGTGCACACCTCGGCCTCGGCGACCTGGACGCCGCCAGTGACCGTATCAGCACCGTCCTGGAACTGCCGGTAGAACTTCGAACCATCCCAATCGTGGAACGGGTCGTGAAGTCGGCAGACGAATTGCGCGCGATCTCTGCCACAACACGGGTGGCGCGGGAACTCCCCAGCCGGATTAGCCTGTTCACCAGCAACACGGCACAACAGGCCAGCAAGGAGTGAGATGCCCCCGATCCAGGTTGCCGTATGTGGTCCCCGATCTGCCGCCGACGCTGATGCACTGAACGCGCGGGAGATCGGCAGACTGCTCGCCGAAGCGGGCGTAACGGTTCTCTGCGGCGGCGGAAGTGGTGTGATGGCCGCAGTAGCCGAAGGGGTTTCATCGGCTGGCGGTCTCGTGATCGGTGTGCGGCCCGACACTGATCCCGACCGCGTATGCGAGGGCCTTTCTGCGGTGCTGTACACGAACATGGGTGAGGCGCGAAACGCCATCCTCGTATGGTCCGCTGATGCTGTGATCGTGGTCGGCGGCTCATGGGGCACTCTGTCGGAACTTGCACTGGCGAACAGGCGCGGGAACGTCCCTGTCGTCTCAATCGGTGGTTGGCAAATCCTCGACAGTGACGGCAAACCCGTCGAGTCGGCTGTGGTGACATCTACGCCGCAGGCCGCTGTTGAGGCTGCGCTGTCCGCCGTTCAGCAACGACAGCAGTAACAGCAACCACGGACCCTGGGTCGCTCTGGAAGCTGTCGTAGTTCTCGGTGCGGGCGTATCGTTGATGTTGCTGTTGTTATTCATGTGATGTAGCTAATTCTGGGTTAATAAATTCTTCCCTCGTGTCGTAGCGGCGTGTCGTCTGTTCGGGCCGAGTGCTCAAGGCCCGTTCTGCCGCAAGGCTGCGAGTGGCCGCGTCTTCCGAAATCCACTGTAGGCAAACCGTTTTCGTCGACCCTGCTGGTTACGTCGATGGTTGCGTCTACCTTATTGCGGTGGTTTAGTCAATTCGACACGCCCGTACCGGTTTACTGCAATTTGCATGAAAGTTTCACCTTGACCTGGGCGTTTGGCGCGGGTCTCATGGATGGTAGCCAGGGAGACTGACTGAAGAACGCTGCTGGTCCGGACGGGTACCCGGAGCCCCAGCGGCGAGGACGAGTGCGGAAGGTATGGATCGGGTGCGAGCCCGGATGATGGTCCCCTGTGTGTGCGGCGGCCGTCACCCTTGCAAGGCGAAGGCGGGTGGCGTGCAGTCGATTCCACTGCGGGTGAGTGGGTCCCCGTTGGTGAAGGCGCGGTATCGCGTGTGTTCTCGGGCCGTGTGGTGTCCCGGTGTTTCCGACAGTCATGGGTGTGTGCACGCATGCCCTGGTGTCGGCAGTAGCGCGGCTGCGGGTAGGGCACACCGGCTGTGTGGATTGGCTAGCCGGGCGCGCAGATCGCGAATAGGTTTACTGGACAACCTTCCTCGGGCATGGTCCGATGGAATGTTCGGCATTGAGAGGAAAGGAGTTCGGATTGGTGTAGCGGCGTAGCGAAGTTCTTTATTTTTCGCTGGCTGCCCCCCGTTGGTGCGGGGGGTCAGCACTGGCGAGGCGACTTCGAGCATCACAGGGGCTGCCACCCCTAGCTCGAAGTGTGTACTTACCCCACTAGCAGAAACCGGAGTTCTGCTGTGTCCACAGTAGTGCATGGGGTGTCTCGTGGGAACGGGAACCCGTCAACTTCACTGGGTTGCACAGCTGCCGCGACGGCAGCGGCCGGAGGCCGTGATCCGCCGTTTGTGCTGGTAGATGCTTGTATGCCGGGCCGCTTTCGGGTGGCTGCGGGGCAAGGGGTGTCTACCTGGCGCGTGAGGCGCGCGCTCGTCGCTGTTTCTGCAACTCGATGGAGTTTTTGTTATGACACAACCTGTTCGGAGCGAAGCTCAGGAACGTCGCCGGAATATCTCGTTCGGTATCGAACACGAAGACTTTTTCTTCGGTGGATGTTTAGTGGTCGGGCCGGTGCGTCCGTTCACCGAATATTCGAATGATCCACGCCGACCGGGCAAGCATTTACGCGATGACGACACCGGTCTTCTGATGTGGAAGTTACCGGTCACCGATCCGGCGGCGGGAAATGCAGCGCGCATGTCGTATGACGTGACGTTGCTGTCGGACACCGAACCGGTGTTGCCGGGTGGGGAGTTCGCGTTGGGTGCGCCGATCCGGTTCACCGGTCTGCGGGTCTCTCCCCGCGTGGGTGGCACGGGGGAGTTCCGGCACATCGCCTACGCGGTCCGCGCGTCCGGAGCGGAGGCACCCAGACCCGCCTCCGCGCCGCCGTCGTCGGGTGCTGGTTCTGGGGCGCGTAGTTCCGGCGCTTCCGGCGCGGGTTCGGGCAAGTCCGCGGCGAGTTAGCCGCCTTGGTGGGGCGGGTTCACGGTCTGCGTGTCATGAACCCGCCCCACCAATCCTAGAGCACGGCAATCACCGTGCTGCACAACCTTTTTCGTCACGCTCCAGCTCATGCCTGGCGCGTATGACTCGACCTTTCGGAGTTTGTCGTGATGGTTCGCTCTGCGAAATTCGATCCGCGTCGTGATGGGCGGCGTGTGTCCGATCCGGCGACGGATATCGAGAACATGTTGGTGGACGCGCTGATCGCCCTGGCCTACGGGTTGGTGCTGTGCGTGTGGTGGGCGGTGTTATTCCCGATGCTGTCGCTGCCGGTGGTGGTGTCGGTCGGGTTGGGAGTCTGGCTGGGGTGGCCGTTCGGTGCCGTGGCCGGGGTGGTGTCGGTGGCCGGGTGGGGGTTGTGGTGGTGGCGGTGGCCGGTGTCGTTCCGGCGGTGGGTCTCGGGCCGGATCGCGGCCCGCTTCCGCAAGTGGGCGCGGTATACGCAGCGGTGGAAGACGGTCACCG
>NZ_BAFR01000338.1 GCF_000308435.1 Nocardia araoensis NBRC 100135
GCCTTCGCCGCGGACGGTACCGTCGGCCCGGTCGTCGAAGGTGTGGCATTTCCCGGTCGCCGAATGCGCGCCGAACTTCTCGTACCGTTCCCCGCTCAACGGAGACAGGATGAGATTCAGTCCGCCCGCCACGGCCACGTCGCATTCGCCCCTGCGGATCGCTTCGCAGCCCAGGTGCACCGCGACCAAGGACGAGGACTGCCCGCTGTCGACGACCATGCTGGGTCCGGTGAACCCGTAGTGGTTCGAGATCCGGTTGGCGACGACTCCGCGGCCGACGGCCCACAGCGAATGCCGTCCGACGCCGGTGCTGCCCTGCGAGGCCACGATCTCGGCGAAATCGGTGCCGGTGCAACCGAGGAACACGCCGGCCCGCGCCCCCGTCGCGTCGCCGAGACCGGCGTCCTCCCAGGCCTCCCAGCTGAGTTCGAGTCCGAGCAACTGCTGGGGGTCGATGGCGTTCGCCTCGTTCGGCGGGACCCCGAAGAATCCGGCGTCGAATTCCGTTGCCGAGTCGAGGAATCCCGCTGTCTCCGCGATGCCGGGCCGGTCGGCGGGCGCCTGCCCGACGGCATCGCGGCCCTCGCGCAGCAATCGCCAGAACTTCTCCAGGTCGGATGCGCCCGGCATCCGGCACGACATTCCGACGATAGCGATGTCACTCGCCGCTTCGACCATGGGATTTCCTCTGTCTCGCCGCTTCGATGCCACGTGCCGCGCCCGTCCGGCGGTCATCGCGGATCCCCGTCACTGCCTGCCGCCGACCGCGCGAGCGTCGGCTCCTTGTCGTCGAATTCGCCCAGCCAGCGCCGTATCTCGGCCGCGACGGCCGAGGTGGCGGCCCCGATGATCGAGAAGTGGTCGGCGTCCAACTCGACCGTCTCGCCGGTGTGCAGCCAGGCCGGTACCGGCTCGTCGAGGTCCAGCCCCGGCAGCGGCGTCGCGGCCCGCAGATCGAACGTCGGCGCGTCGATCGGCAACGGTTTGCGCGCGTCGAACAACCGCGCGTATTTCGCCATGGCGACCAGACCGTGATCACCGATCTCGGTGACCTCGTGTCCGAGGTCGAGCACGGAGCCGATCGCGCTCAGCAGCACCCGGCGGTTCTGTTCCGGATCGTCGGGTGAATACGTGTCGAGCAGGATCACCGCGGCCGGGCCGCGCCCGTCCTGTTCGAGCCGATGCGCCAGCGCATGCGCGATCGCGCCGCCCGCCGAATAGCCCAGCAGCACGACCGGCCGGTCGTCGCCGCGATTGCGCACCGCCGCCGCCAGATGATCCAGCAGCACGTCCCACGACTCCGGCAGCGCCTCGCCCGGCTGCGTACCGGGCAGACGCAGCGCCGCGATCGTCCGGTCGCCGCCGAGTTCCCTGGCCAGCCGGGCGAACTGGTGCGGACCGGTGCCGACCACGAACGACGGAACACAGAGCAGTGTCGCCTGTCCGGCACCCCTGCTCAGGGGAATCGACGCCGGGCGCTGCCCCGCCGCGTCGGCGAAGGTGTCCACGAGTTCGGCGCTCTCCAGCAGCATCGGTATCGCGGCGCCGACCCGGCCGCGCCGGTGCGCGGCCAGCACCAGCTCGGTGAGCGCGCCCCTGGCCCCGGTCTCCACGGACACCGCGGGCACGGCGACGGGCGCGTCCGTGGGCACCATCTCCGCGATGCGGGAACCCAGGTAGGCCGCCAGGGCCTCGCCGGTGGGATGGTCGAAGACGAGTGTCGAGGGCAGCGCCAGGCCGGTGGCCTTCGCCAGGCGGTTGCGGAACTCGATGCCCGCGAGCGAGTCGAAGCCCAGCTCCGTGAACGGAGCTCGCGGATCGATCGCGTCGCCGGAGGTGTGGCCGAGGCTCGCGGCGATGTGCTCGCGAACGGCGGCGAGTACCACGCCCGCGCGGTCGGCTTCGGCGGTCGCGGCCAGCTGCTGCGCCAGCGACCGCACCCCGCCCGCCCGTCGCGGCGCCGCGGTGACCAGGGAGCCGAGCATCCTGGGCAACGCGCCCGCGGCGGCCAGGGCGTTGAGCACCGTGGAATCCAGACGCACGCCGACACCGGTCGGCTCGCCCGCGGCTATGGCGTTGTCCAGCAATGCCATTCCGTAGTCGTCGTCCAGCGGGATCAGGCCCTCACGGCGCATCCGCGCGATGCCGGCCTCGGTGAGGGTGCTCGTCATTCCGCTGTCCGCGCGCCACGGTCCCCACGCGAGGGACGTGGCGGGCAACCCGCGGTGGCGCCGGTGCTGGGCGAGCGCGTCGAGGAAGGCGTTCGCCGCCGCGTAGTCGGCCTGGCCCGGGCTGCCGATCGTCCCCGCGAACGAGGAGAACAGCACGAACATCGCCAGATCGAGATCGGCGGTGGCTTCGTGCAGGTGCCAGGCCGCGTCGGCCTTGGGTCCCAGCACCGTCGTGAGCCGCTCCGGGGTGAGGTCGGCCAGCAGACCGTCGGCGAGCGCACCCGCGGTGTGCACGACCGCGGTCAGCGGATGTTCCGGCGCAACGGTCGACAGCAGCCGGTCGACGGCCGCCCGGTCGCTCACATCGCAGGAACGCACCTGCACGTGCGCGCCCAGTTCGGTCAGTTCCGCCGCCAGTTCCGCGGCGCCCGGGGCATCCGGGCCGCGCCTGCTCGCCAGCAGCACCCTTCGCACACCGTGCTCGACCACCAGGTGCCGGGCCGTGAGCGCACCGAGGCTGCCGGTGCCACCGGTGACGAGCACCGTGCCGTCGGGGTTCGGTCGCGGCACCCGGGTCCGGTCCGTGTCCGACCCGACGCGGCTCAACCGCGGCACATACACCGCACCGTCGCGCACGGCCACCTGGGATTCCTCGGCCATGGCCAGCGCGGTCGCGACGGCACGGCGGTACTCCGACCGGTCGTCCACATCGACGAGGACGATCCGGCCCGGGTGCTCGTGCTGCGCGCTGCGCAGGAGTCCCCACACCGCCGCGCCCGCGAGATCCACCGGCGCGGTGGGCGTCACGGCGACCGCCCCGTGGGTGACCACGACGACACGGTCGTGGCGGGTCAGGAGTCCGGTGACGCGTGCGGCCGTCTCGGCGAGCCGGGTACGCAGCACGCCGGGCACATCACTGTCCGCCGGTGTGTCCTCGACCCGGATCACGGCGACGGGACCTCTGTCGACATTCACGGTCTCGTCGGCCCCGCTGCCTGCCCAATGCTCGTCCGCGGCAGAGCCGGTGCGCTCCGCGGCCTGCGCGGGCACCCACCGGAGCCGATACGGGTCGTGTCCGGCTCCCGCGCCCGCGGAACGCAGCGTATCGATCGGAATCGGGCGCATGGTCAACGCCGCGATCCGGAAGATCTGCTCGCCGTGCGGATCGGTGAGCGTCACCGCGATCGGCTGGTTGCCCCGGTCACCGGATCCGGGCTCGGCCGCGGTCACCCGTACCCGCGCCGCGCCCGCGCCCACCGCGTGCAGGTCCACGTTCGCCCAGGAGTAGGGAACATAGATCTCGTCCGCAGCGGGCTCCCCGGTGAGGCCGGTGTACCGGATCGCGTGCAGCGCCGCATCCAGCAGCGCCGGATGCAGCCCGAACCGGTCGGCCGCCGAATGCTCCTGTTCCGGCAGGCGCACCTCGGCGAAGACCTCGTCGCCGCGCCGCCACAGCGCGGTCAGCCCCTGGAACAGCGGGCCGTGCCCGTAACCGCGGCCGGCGAACTCGGCGTACATATCGCTGATGTCCACCTGCTGCGCCCCGGCCGGCGGCCAGGTCTCCGGCAGCGGGGTCGCCTCGGCCGATGCCGGTCGCGCGACAAGGGTTCCGGTGGCGTGCCGAATCCATTCCGCCGGTTCCGGCGCGCCGGGACGATGCGGACGCGAATACACCGACACCGCGCGGGCACCGGTGTCGTCGGGGCCGTCGGCCAGCACCCGCAATTCGACCGCGCCGTCGGCGGGCACCGCCAGCGGCGCCGTCACCACGAGCTCGGCCAAGCGCGGGTTGCCGGTCAGCGCGCCGATGTACAGGGCCAATTCGGCGAAGGCGGTGCCCGGCAACAGCACCGTCCCGCCGATCATGTGATCGGCCAGCCACGGATGGCTCGACAGCGACAACCGGCCGGTCGCCACCACGCCGTGCGAGTCGGGCAGCCAGACCGCCGCGCCGAGCAGCGGATGGTCGACATCGTCGAGGCCGGAAGACCGAACGTCCGGGGTGTGCCCTGGGGCGGTCAGCCAATACCGCTGGTGACGGAATGCATACGTGGGCAACGGGATTCGCCGTGCCGAGCCGCCTTCCCACAGCGGCTCCCAGTCCACGTCCAGTCCGGCGACGTGCGCGCACGCCAGGAACGTCACGAAGTGCCGCGCTTCCGCGCCCACGCGACGGGCCGCCGCGGCCGTCGACCATCCGGTCCCGAGTTCGTCGGCGAGGCAGCTGCGGGTCATGGCCGTGAGCACGGCGTCCGGACCGATTTCGAGGAACCGGCGCACGCCGGTGTCGGCGAGTGCCCGGATGCCGGGCGCGAACCGGACGGCCGCGCGAATCTGCCCGACCCAGTACTCCGGGTCGGTGAACGACTCCCCCACCGCCCCGGTCACATTCGACACGATCGGCAGCATCGGTTCCCGGTAGGTCAGTTCTTCGGCGACGGCGCGGAAGGCGGCCAGCGCCGGTTCCATGCGAGCGGAGTGGAATGCGTGGCTGACCTGCAGCCGCGTCGTCTTGTGGCCCTGTGCCGCCAGGGTCGGTTCCAGTTCGTCGATCGCGTCCGCGTCCCCGGAGATCACCACCGCGTCCGGCGCGTTCACCGCGGCGATCGACGCGCGGTCGCCGAAACCGGCGAGCAGTCGCGCCGCATCGGTTTCGGAGACGGATACCGCGAGCATTGCCCCGCCTTCCGGCAGCGCGCCCATCAACCGTCCGCGCGCCGCGACCAGCGCGCACGCGTCCGGCAACGACCACACCCCCGCGACGTACGCCGCCACCAGCTCACCGATCGAATGCCCGATCAGCACGTCCGGGGTGATCCCGAACGACTCCACCAACCGGAACAGCGCCACCTCGAACGCGAACAACGCAGGCTGCGTCCACTCGGTCCGATGCAGCACGCCCGAAGGGTCGGCGAACATCACCTCCCGCAACGACGGCGCCGGATCGCTCACCGAAGGCCCATGCGCCGCGCCGGCCGAGTTCTTCGCGAGCCGGTCGAATTCGACGCACACTTCGTCCAGCGCGCGGGCGAATACGGGGTAGGCCGAGTACAGCTCGGCGCCCATGCCCACCCGCTGCGCGCCCTGACCGGTGAACAGGAACGCGGTCCTACCGGAGCCGGCCGTCCCCTCGACCACGCCGGAACCCGAACCGGCCGCCAATTCCGCCAGTCCCGCCAGCAATTGCTCCCGGTCCCGGCCGACCACGGCGCCGCGCCACTCCAGCTGCGCGCGGGTCCGCACCAGCGAGCGCCCGACAGCACGCGCATCGGCGTCCGGGTGCTCGTCGGCCCAGGCGCGCAGCCGGTCCGCCTGCGCACGCAAACCGGCCTCCGATTTGGCCGACACCACCCACGCGACCACACCGTCCGGATCCGATCGGTGGTCGCGCACGGCGGCCCCTTCGTCGCGTGCGGGCGCTTCCTCGACGATGACGTGCGCGTTCGTCCCACTGATCCCGAACGACGACACCCCCGCACGCCGTACCCGCTCCCCAGCGGGCCAGGGCTCCGCCTCGGTCAGCAGCCGCACCGACCCCGCCGACCAATCCACATGCGGCGACGGCGAATCCACATGCAGCGTCCTCGGCAGCAGCTCGTGCCGCAGGGCCTGCACCATCTTGATCACGCCGCCCACACCCGAGGCCGCGACCGAATGGCCGATGTTCGACTTCAACGAGCCGATCCGCACCGGCTCGGTCCGCCCCTGCCCGTAGGTCGCGATCAACGCCTGCGCTTCGATGGGATCGCCCAGTGGCGTTCCCGTGCCGTGTGCCTCCACCGCGTCGACATCGGCCGGTTCCAGGCCCGCCGCCGCCAGCGCCGACGCGATCACCCGCTCCTGCGACGGACCGTTCGGCGCGGTCAGCCCGTTGGACGCACCGTCCTGGTTCACCGCCGAGCCCCGGATCACCGCCAGCACGTCATGACCCGAGCGCCGGGCGTCCGAGAGCCGTTCGAGGGCCAGCACGCCGACCCCTTCGGACCAGCCGACACCGTCCGCGGCGGCGGCGAACGATTTGCACCGCCCGTCGGGGGCCAATCCCCGCTGCCGTGCGAAGTCCACGTACAGTTCCGGGCTGCCCGACACCGTGACGCCTCCGGCCAGCGCCAGCGACGTCTCCCCGTTCCGCAGCGCCTGGCAGGCCAAGTGCAGCGCCACCAGCGATGACGAGCACGCCGTGTCCACCGTCATGGCCGGGCCTTGCAGACCGAGGACATAGGCCACCCGTCCCGAGGTCACGCTGTCGGAATTCCCGGTCATCCGGAATCCCTCGTACGCACCGACGACCCGCTCGGAATAGCCGGACGGGGTAGCGCCGACGAACACTCCGGTATCGCTGCCGCGCAGCGCGGTCGGATCGATACCGGCGTCTTCCAATGCCTCCCAGGCGGCCTCGAGCATCAACCGCTGCTGCGGATCCATGGCCGTCGCCTCACGCGGGCCGATGCCGAAGAAGGCGGCGTCGAACGCGCCCGCGTCGGTGAGGAATCCGCCCTCGCGCACGTAGGTGGTCCCGGGTTCGTCCGGGTCCGGATGGTACAGCCGATCGAGGTCCCAGCCCCGGTCCGTGGGGAACGGCGTGATCGCGTCCGTACCGGAGACCAGCAACTGCCACAGTTGCTCCGCGGAGCTCACGCCACCGGGATAACGGCAGCTCATGCCGACGATGGCGATCGGCTCGTCCGCGCGGATCCGCGGTGTCACCCGCGCCGGGCGTGGTCGGGCGGCAGGCGCGTCCGCGATCCTGGACACGAGGAACTCGGCCACCGCACGGGAGTTCGGGTGGTCGAATACCAGGGTGGAGGGCAGTGGCAGCCCGGTGGCCTTGGCCAGCCGGTTGCGGAATTCCACACCGGCCAGCGAGTCGAAGCCCAATTCCGTGAACGCGGTTTCGGGGTCGATCGCCTCCGCGGTGGCGTGCCCGAGCACCGCTGCCGCCTGCTCCCGGGTGACGGCCAGGGCCACCTCGGCACGGTCGGCGGCCGCGGCCGAAGCCAGCCGCCCGACCGGGTCGCCGCCGGCACGAGCGGGCCGCGCGGACGTGGGGGCCAGCGCACCGAGCAGTTTCGGGAGCGCTCCCGCCTCGGCCTGCTCGGTCAGTCCCGATCGATCGAATTCCGCGCCGACCACCAGCGCCGAGCCCGCGGTGAGCGCGGCGTCGAAGAGGGACAGTCCCGTCGTGTCGCCGAGCGGACGGAAACCCAACCGCCGCAGGCGTTCCAACCCCGACTCACCCAGCTCACCGGTCATCCCGGTGCCCGCGTTCCACGGACCCCAGGCCACCGATAGCGCGGGCAGCCCCGCGGCGCTGCGCGACCGGACCACCGCGTCGGCGAACGAGTTCGCGGCCGCGTAGTTGCCCTGCCCCGGGGAACCGGCCAGCCCGGCCAGCGACGAGAACACCACGAACGCGGAGAGATCCGAGTCCCGCGTCGCCTCGTGCAGCAGCCAGGTTCCGTCCGCCTTCGGGCGCAGCACCCGATCCACTTGTCCCGCGGTGAGTGTCTCGACCGTGCCGTCGTCCACCACGCCGGCGGCATGCACGATGCCGGACAACGGGAACCGCTCCGGCACCGCAGCCAGCACCTCGGCGAGGGCGCTGGGATCCGCGATGTCACACGCTTCGACATCCACCTGGGCGCCCAGCGCGGACAGGTCAGTGAGGAGTTCCGCAACCCCTGCGGCGGCGCGACCGCGCCGCGAGACCAGCAAGAGCCGCCGAACGCCGTGCTCGGTCACCAGGTGTCGCGCGATCAACGCGCCCAGCCCGCTGGTGCCACCGGTCACCAGCACCGTGCCGGTCCCGAAGGACATCGCCCCGGCCTCCGGTGCGGCCGTGATCCGGCGTACCCGGGGCACCGACAACCGGCCGTCGCGCACCGCGACCTGCGGTTCCTCCGCGGCCAGCACCGCCGATACCGTCCTGGCGTCGATATCGCCGTCCCGATCGAGCAGCACGATCCGCCCCGGATGTTCGGCCTGCACGCTGCGCAGCAGGCCGGCGACGGCAGCGGCCGCCGGGTCGGGTGACTCACCGGGCAACCCGAGCGCGTTCCGCGTCACCACGACCAGCCGCGCCCGGCCGTACCGCGTGTCGGCCAGCCACGACCGCGCCAGTTCCAGTGTCCGCGTGACCCACTGCCTGCCCGCCCGCGCCGGGTCGGTGCCCGCCTCGGCGGTCTCGGCCACCCAGACGATCGTCGCCGCGTCCTGATCGGCGTCGATCGGTTCGCTCAGCTCGGGGACGCGCAGGTCGATTCCCGTCACATCTCCCGCGCCGAGCAGCGCCATCGATCCCGTCGCCTCCGCGATACCGGTGGACACCGGCACCCACTCCACACCGTGCAGCGGCACCGGCGCCGTATTCGACCTGACCCGCTCCACCGTGCGCCGCTCCACCGGATGCACCACAAGGGATTCCGTGCTCAGCACCGGTGCGCCGGACTCGTCGGCCACATCCATCCGGATCCGGTAGCCGCCCGACAGCACCGCCCGGACCCGGACCGGTCCGGAGCCGGACCGGGCCAGCCGCAGGCCGCCGACCGTGACCGGCAGCGGAACCCGCCCGGCGGGCAGCTCGTCCATGACGAAATCGAGCGCGGGGTGCAGACAGGCGTCGAACAACGCCGGATGGATGCCGTAACCCGTGGCCGCCGCGGCGGTGGCGTCGTCCAGCGACACCTCGGCGAACACCTCGTCGCCGCGCCGCCACGCCGCACGCATCCCGCGGAAGGCCGGACCGTATTCCATTCCCAGGCCCGCGATCCGCCGATAGATCGCCTCTTCGTCGAGCTGTTCCGCGCCCGCGGGGGGCCATACCCGATCCCAGCCGGTGGCGAGATCGGGGCCGGGGTCGGCGGCGAGCACGCCACCGGCATGGGGAACCCACGCCTCGGCGTCGTCGAGGTCCGCGGTGCGGGAGTAGAGGGTGAAGCGCCGCCGCCCGTCCGCTTCGGCGGCGCCGACCGACACCTGCACATCGGCGGCGCGCTCACCGAGGGCCAGCGGGATGTCCAACCGCATCTCCTCGACCGAGCGCATGCCGAGCCGCTCGCCGATCGCCGACATCAATTCCAGGTAGGTGGTCGCCGGTACCACCGGCGTGCCGAACACCACGTGGTCGGCGATCCACGGCTGCCTGGCCTGGGACAACTGCCCGGTGAACAGCCATTCGTCCTTGCCCGCGACCGGCACCGCGTCCAGCAGGATCGGATGCTCGACGGCGCCCGCCGCGACCGGCCGGACCACGTCCAGCCAATAGCGCCGACGCTGGAAAGCATAGGTGGGCAGAGGAACACGCAGCGGGGCCCGGCCCGCCAGCAAGGGTTCCCAGTTCACCTCGACACCGGCGTTGCAGGCGTGCCCGAGAAAACCGAGGAACTGGGTGACCTCGTCGACGCCGCGCCTGCTCGCCGCCGCCACGACGGAGCGGGACCCGACCTCCTCGGACAAGCACTGACGGGTCATCGCCGTCAGCACCGCATCGGGGCCCACTTCGAAGAACTTCCGGACACCGAGGTCCACCAGCGTGTCGACTCCCGGGGCGTAGCGGACGGTGTCGCGTATGTGACCGGCCCAGTACAGGGAATCGGACAGCGCCTCGCCTCCGACGACGCCGAAGACGTTCGACACCACCGGCAGCAGCGGGTTCCGGAAGTCGACAGTCGCGGCCAAGGCCTCGAATTCCGGCAGCATCGGTTCCATCAACGCCGAGTGGAACGCGTGGCCGACCCGCAACCGCGACGTCTTGATTCCCTCCGCGGCCAGCACGGGTTCCAGTTCGGCGACAGCCGCTTCGGTACCGGAGATCACGATCGCGGACGGTCCGTTCACCGCCGCGATCGACAGCTTTCCGCGGAACCCGGCGATGACCTCGTCCGCTCGCTCCCGCCCGATGGCCGCGGCCAGCATCGCGCCGCCCTCGGGCAGCGCGCCCATCAGCCGCCCACGCGCCGCCACCAACGCGCACGCGTCGGCGGTCGACAACATGCCCGACACGTACGCGGCGACCAATTCCCCGATCGAATGCCCGATCAGCACATCCGGGGTGATCCCGAAGGACTCGATCAGCCGCACCATCGCCGCCTCGTAGGCGAACAACGCCGGCTGGGTGTACTCCGTGCGGTGCAGGAGGTCCGCACCCGCGGCACCGAAGACGATGTCCCGCAAGGACATTCCCGGCGCGGGGAATTCGAGCAGATCGTCGAACTCGGCGCACAGCTCGTCGAACGCCGCCGCGAAGACCGGGAACGCCGCATACAGCTGGGCGCCCATGCCGACCCGCTGCGCCCCCTGCCCGGTGAACAGGAACGCGACCTTCCCCCCGACGGGGCCGCCCTCGGTCACTCCCGGCGACCCCGCGCCGGTCGCCAGATCCGCCAGCCCGGCCAGCATGGCCTCGCGGTCGCGCGCGACCACGGCGGCGCGCCGATCGAATCGGGCCCGCGTCGTCAGCAGCGAATGAGCCACGTCCACCGGATCGACGTCGGGCCTGGCCTCGATCCACTCGCGCAACCGAGCGGCCTGCGCCCGCAGCCCCGCTTCGGTTTTCGCCGACATCAGCAGGGGGATTCCCGGCGTCCTGGGCGAACCCGCCGGTTTCGGCGCCTGCGCGCGCTGCGGGGCGACCGGCGCTTCCTCCACGATGACGTGGGCATTGGTGCCGCTGATCCCGAACGCGGACACGCCGGCCCTGCGCACCCGCTCCACCGAGGCCGACCACGGCCGCTGTTCGGTCAGCAACCGCACCGCACCCGCCGACCAGTCCACGTGCGGCGACGGCGCGTCCACGTGCAACGTCTTCGGCAGCAGCTCGTGCCGCAACGCCTGCACCATCTTGATCACGCCACCGATCCCGGCGGCGGCCTGGGCATGCCCGATATTCGACTTCAGCGATCCGACCCACAGCGGTTCGGTCCGGCCCTGCCCGTAGGTCGCCATCAGCGCCTGCGCTTCGATCGGGTCGCCCAGCGGGGTGCCCGTGCCGTGCGCCTCCACCGCGTCCACGTCCTCGGGCGCGAGTCCGGCGGTGGCCAGCGCCGCCGCGATCACCCGTTCCTGCGACGGACCGTTCGGCGCGGTCAGCCCGTTGGACGCGCCGTCCTGGTTCACCGCCGAACCCCGGATCACCGCCAGCACGTCGTGACCGAGCCTGCGCGCGTCCGACAGCCGCTCGAGCACCAGCACACCCACGCCTTCGGCCCAGCCGACGCCATCGGCGGAAGCCGAGAAGGCCTTGCACCGCCCGTCCCTGGACAGCCCGCGCTGCCGCGAGAACTCGACGAACATGAACGGTGTCGACATCACCTGGGCGCCACCGGCCAGCACCAGCGAACTCTCCCCTTGGCGCAGCGCCTGGCAGGCCAGGTGGATGGCCACCAGCGAGGAGGAGCAGGCGGTGTCGATCGTGACCGCCGGACCCTCGAATCCGAAGGTGTAGGCCACGCGACCGGAGAGCACGCTACTGGTCGAACCGGTACCGATATAGCCCTCGGCCACCGCACCCGCGGCCTTGGCGATCTCCTCGTAGTCCTGATAGGAGACCCCGGTGAACACGCCGGTGTCACTGCCGCGCAGTGCCGACGGATCGATACCGGCGTACTCGAGCGCTTCCCACGAAGCCTCCAGCAGCAACCGCTGCTGCGGATCCATCGCCGCCGCCTCGCGCGGTCCGATCCCGAAGAAGCCCGCGTCGAAATCCGCCATGCCGGAAAGGAATCCACCTCGGTCCAGGTAGGAGGTGCCCGGGTGATCGGGGTCGGGATCGAACAACCGATCCAGATCCCACCCCCGATCGGCGGGGAACTCGCCGATCGCGTCCGCACCGGCGGCGACCAGCTCCCACAGTCCCTCCGGCGAGGCGATGCCGCCCGGATACCGGCAGCTCATCCCGACGATGGCGATCGGCTCATCGGTACGGATCCGACGCGTCACCCGCGCGGGCCGCCCGGCCTCGGTTTCGGTCGCCTCACCCAGTCGCGAGCGCAGGAAAGCCGCCACCGCCGCGGCGGTCGGGTGATCGAAGACCAGCGTCGAGGGCAGCTGCACGCCGGTGGTCTTGGCGAGACGATTACGGAACTCGACACCGGCGAGCGAATCGAAACCGAGTTCGGTGAACGGCGCGGCGGGATCGATGGCGTCGCCGGAGATATGGCCGAGCACACCGGCGACTTGTTCGCGTACGACGTCGAGCACGATCGCGGCCCGCTCCGGCGCGGGCGCGGCGGCCAGTCTGCGCGCCAATGTCCCGCTCGTCTCCGTGGCCCGCCGCACCGGCACCGTGACGATCGACTGCAACAGCCGCGGCAGCATCCCTTCCCTGGCCTGCACCGCCAGCGCCTCGGTGTCGAACTCCGTCGCGATCACGACCGGCGACGACGCGGCGACGGCGCGATCGAACAGCGCCAAGCCATCCGCCGTTTCCAACGGCCGCACGCCGAGGCGGCCCATCCGCGCCATCGCTGCACCGCCCAGACCGCTGGTCATGCCGATGCTCTGATTCCACGAGCCCCAGGCGATCGATACCGCGGGCAGGCCCGCGGTCCGCCGCCGGAAGGCCAGCGCGTCCAGAAACGCGTTCGCCGCCGCGTAATTGCCCTGGCCGGACGTGCCGACCACACCCGCGACCGAGGAGAACAGCACGAACGCGGCGAGGCCCCGATCGGCGGTCAGCTCGTGCAGGTGCCAGGCGGCGTCGGCCTTCGACGCCAGCACTCGGTCGAGCTGCTCGGCGGTCAGGGTCTCGATGGTGGCGTCGTCGAGCACACCCGCGGAATGGATCACCGCGCTGGGCGCGAACTCGCCGGGCAGATCCGCCAGCAGCGCCGCGACCGCGGCCCGGTCGCCCACATCGCAGGCCGCCACCCGCACCTGCGCGCCCGCCGAGGTCAGCTCGCTCACCAGGCCGGCCACTCCGTCGGACCGGTCACCGCGCCGTGAGAGCAGCACCAGCCGCCGCACGCCGTGTGCGGCGACGACGTGACGCGCCACCTCGGCTCCCAATCCGCTGGTGCCGCCGGTGATCAGCACCGCACCCGCACCCAGACCGTTCCCGTCCGCCGTCCCCGCGTGCTGCCTGCGCAACCGCGCGACGCGCAGTTCGCCGCCGCGCACGACCAGTTGCGGTTCCTTCGACCGCACCGCCGCGGCGATCACTTCGGCCGTGAGGTCTTCCTCGGGGGACGCGTCGAGGAGCACGAACCGGCCGGGGTGCTCGACCTGGGCGCTGCGCACCAGACCGCACACCGCGGCGCCGGCCGGGTCCGGGCTCTCGCCAGGCAGGCCCGCGGCGCCCCGCGTCAGAACGACCAGTCGCGCATCGCGCCACCGTTCCTCGGCCTGCCACGTCCGCACCAACTCCAGCGCCGCCCGCAGCCAGGCGCGCGTCCGCGCGGTCATGTCACCGTCCGCCGCTGCGTCCGGCGACCACACGACGATCGCCGGCGGCGCCTGTTCGCCGAACAGATCGGCCGCTGCCACCGCGCGGCGATCGGCACCCGCGACAGTCGCGGCGCCGAGCAGCGCGATCGTCCCCGCCGCCCCGCCCGCGTCCGCGGCCACCGGTACCCATTCGACATCCGACAGGGATGCCCGGCGTCCGGCCCCCAGGTCGAGCGCCTTGGCATCCACCGGGCGAGCCGTCAGCGCGTCGAGGCTCAGCACGGGCGCTCCGGACTCGTCATAGGCGGCCACCCGGATGCGTCCTGCTCCGGTCCGTTCCAGACGCACTCGCAAGGCCGTCGCCCCGGCGCGGTACAGCCGTACCCCGGCGAACGAGAACGGCAAAGGCAGCCTGCCCGTCGGCATGTCGTCGGCCAGTTCGGTGATCGCGGTGTGGAAGGCGGCATCGAGCAGGGCCGGGTGGATGCCGAAGGCCGGTCCCTGCGCACCGGGCTCGGTCGCGAGCGACACCTCGGCGAGCAGGTCGGCACCGTCGCGCCAAGCCGACGTGACGCCCTGGAACAGCGGACCGTAGCCGAAGCCGAGCCGCGCCAACCGGTCGTAGAGGCCGTCGACCGGCACCGGTTCGGCCTCGGCCCGCGGCCATCGCGCGTCCTCCGGCGCGGCGTGCGGCCCTGATCCGACCCAGGTCGGCACACTCTCCTCGGTCGGCACGAGGACACCGTTGGCGTGCGAAACCCATTCGCCCGCATCGCTTTCACCCGGCACGGCCGCACGCGAATAGATCACGAACCGGCGTGCGCCCGCGTCGTCGGCCTGCTCGACGGTCAGCTGGACATCGATCGCGGTGTCGTCGGTGAACGACAGCGGCGCTTCCAACAGCAGTTCCTCGACGAATCCGGCGCCGAGCCGGGCCCCCGCCGTCAGCGCCAGTTCCACGAACGCGGCGCCGGGCAGCAGCGCCGACCCGAAGACGGTGTGCTCGGCCAACCACGGGTGCGTCCGCGACGACAGCCGACCGGTGAACAGCCATTCGTCCCGCCCCGCCAACGGCACGGCGCCGGTGAGCATCGGATGATCCGATGACTCCAGTGACGGCTCGATCCCGAGCGGCTCCAACCAGTACCGCTGCCGCTGAAAGGCATACGTCGGCAACGACACGCGTTCCGTTGCCCGTCCGGCGAAAAGGGGGCGCCAGTCCACCTCGACACCGGCGATGTGGGCTTGCGCGAGCATGGTGACGTACTGCGTCACCTCGTCGGCCGAACGACGTGTCGCAGCCGCCACCATCGACTCGGCTTCGACCTGCGGATCTTCCGCCAGGCAGCGACGCGCCGACGCGGCCAGCACCGCGTCCGGGCCGACTTCGACGAAGCGGCGGACCCCGGCGGCCACGAGCGCGTCCACGCCCGGCGCGAACCGCACGCAACCGCGCAGGTGCTCGACCCAGTAGCCCGGGTCGGTGAGTTCGACCCCGGCGAGCGCGCCGGAGACGTTCGACACCACCGCGACCGTGGGCGCGCGATACGTCAGCCGCTCTGCGACAGTGCGGAATTCGGCGAGCATGGGATCCATCCGCGCGGAATGGAACGCGTGGCTCACTTGCAGCCGAGAAACCCTGACCCCCGCGTCGGTCAACTGCCGCTCGACCGCACCGACGGCGTCCGTGTCGCCGGAGAGAACCACCGACGACGGACCGTTCACCGCCGCCACCGACAGCAGGCCACCGTGGGCGGCCGCGATCTCGACGGCCCGCTGCTCGGTCACCGCCGCGGCGAGCATGGCGCCGCCTTCGGGCAACGCACCCATCAACCGCCCACGCGCCGCCACCAACGCGCACGCGTCCTCCAGCGACCACACCCCCGCCACATACGCCGCCACCAACTCACCGATCGAATGACCGATCAGCACGTCGGGAGTGATGCCGAACGACTCGACGAGCCGGAACAGCGCCACCTCGAACGCGAACAGCGCGGGCTGCGTGAACTCGGTGCGATGCACCAACTCCCCGCCCGCCGCCCCGAAGACGATGTCGCGCAACGAGACGCCCGGACCGAGCAGGCGATCGAACTCGGCGCACAACTCGTCGAACGCCGCGGCGAACACCGGGAACGCCGCGTACAACCCCGCCCCCATACCAACTCGCTGCGCGCCCTGACCGGTGAACAAGAAGGCCGTCTTCCCCGATCCGGCCACACCTTCGAGCACACCCGCGGAAGCGCCGGCCGCCAGTTCCGCCAACCCGGCCAGCACCTGGTCGCGATCGCTGCCTGCCACCGCGGCGCGCCGGTTCCACTGCGCCCTCGTCTCGATCAGCGCGGACGCCACGCTCCACAGGTCGGCGTCCGGATGCTCGACCAGCCACGCGCGCAACCGCGCCGCCTGGTCGCGCAGCGCGTCGTCGGTCTTCGCCGACACGAGCAACGGGACGACGTCCGCCGCGCAGGCGGGTCCGGCTTCGCCGTCGGCGGACTCGCCGTCGGACCCGGCGACCGGCGCGAGGGCCTCCTCCACGATCACGTGCGCGTTCGTGCCACTGATCCCAAACGACGACACACCCGCCCGCCGCACCCGCTCCACCGAAGCGGGCCAGGCCTCCGCCTCGGTCAACAGCCGCACCGCACCCGCAGACCAATCCACGTGCGGTGAAGGCGCGTCCACGTGCAACGTCTTCGGCAGCACCCCGTGCCGCAGCGCCTGCACCATCTTGATCACACCGCCGACACCAGCCGCTGCCTGCGCATGGCCGATGTTCGACTTCAGGGAACCGATCCGCAGCGGCTCCTCCCGCTGCTGTCCGTACGCGGCGATCAGAGCCTGCGCCTCGATCGGATCGCCCAGCGACGTCCCCGTGCCGTGCGCCTCGACCGCGTCCACATCGGCGGGCGTCAGCCCTGCCGCGGCCAGCGCCGAGGCGATCACCCGCTCTTGCGACGGACCGTTCGGCGCGGTCAAGCCATTGCTCGCCCCGTCCTGATTCACCGCCGAACCGCGGATCACGGCGAGCACCTCATGCCCCGCCCGCCGCGCGTCCGACAGGCGCTCCAGCACCAGCACGCCGACGCCCTCGCCCCAGCCCACCCCATCGGCCGCCGCCGAGAACGCCTTGCAGCGGCCGTCGCGCGACAGACCCCGCTGCCGGGAGAACTCGATGAACAGGAACGGCGTCGACATCACCGTGACGCCGCCCGCGAGCGCGAGCGACGCCTCGCCGCGCCGCAGCGCCTGACAGGCCAGGTGGATGGCCACCAGCGACGACGAACACGCCGTGTCCACCGACACGGCGGGGCCTTCCAGACCCAACGTGTAGGCCACCCGGCCCGAGACCACACTGCCCGTCGAACCGATACCCGCGTAGCCCTCCGCGATCGGTCCGGCGGCCCTGGCGGTGTGCTCGTAGTCCTCGTACATGACACCGGCGAACACGCCGGTATCGCTGCCGCGCAGCGAGGTCGGGGCGATCCCGGCGTTCTCCAAGGCCTCCCAGGACGCCTCCAGCAGCAGCCGCTGCTGCGGATCGGTCGCCGCCGCCTCCCGGGGGCCGATGCCGAAGAATCCCGCGTCGAAGTCGCCCGCGTTGCGCAGGAAGCCGCCCTCCCGCGTGTACACCTTGCCGAAGCGGTCCGGATCGGGGTCGAACAGCCCCTCGAGATCCCAGCCCCGGTCCGCCGGGAACCCGCCCACCGCGTCCACTTCCGCCGCGACCAGCTCCCACAGCTGCTCCGGCGATTCGACGCCGCCCGGATAGCGGCAGCTCATGCCGACGATCGCGATCGGCTCGTCGATCTTCTCCCGCAACCGGGTCAGATCGTCGCGCGTCGTCATGAGCTCGACGGTGACCTTCTTCAGGTACTCCAACATGCGGTCGGACGATTCACCAGCGCTCGAGTTCACGTTTCACATCCCGGGTATCGCAGGGTCGACGAAGGAACCCGGCGTCGCGAGCAGCGGCGCGGGTCGGCGAGAGAACTACCGAGTAGTTCGGTCAGGTATCGGTGACGAAGCCGCCGGCCCAGGCCCGGGCGAGCGGCACGGCTCGCTCGCGCGCGCAGGCCCGGCACCGCCGGATACGGGGCGTACGAGGTCGTCCGAGCGCGGTGATCCCGGACTTCGACGACCGTGCCCGGCGGTCAGCGACGTGACTGCGTATTCCAGCAGAAGAATGTTTCTCGGCGGTTACCGAGATGGACATCTCGAAGTCACCTTCGCTGACGGTAAACCCGACACCGTGGAGCACTTCATATACCACGTATCTTTATCCGTGGCGAGCGCCCGGTTTCCCATTGCTGAGAAGATGAACCCATAGCACATGCACAATCTTTCTTCGGCAGAGCAAAGCGCCAGGACGACCGTCCAGTCGCGTGCTGAGCGTTAGCCTGCCAGCCGTTCCGGTTTCCCGCAAGTGATACGTGGACCGCCGTTGTTTCCCGGATCGGGCACGGATCAGAGCTTCCCCCGGAGGGGAATCGAGCCCCGTCCCGCGCGCATGGAACCGGCGGGGCGAACCCTTGGCGGCAGGCCGCTCGCATCGATGTCATGTGTGAATGCCGCGAGTGTGCACCGCCCGGCGCTATGGGCAAACCACCGCCGAGACCCCGGGCGGAGCTGCGGATCCCGAGCCCGGACCCGTTGCGCGACGGAGCAAGGCATGCGGTCCGCCTACGTGCCAACCGGCGAAGGGGCGTAACAACACCGTTGCTGGCCGGCGATTCCTGCACCGAGCCCGAAAACAGGAGACCGTTGTTTCTCGGCCCGCCCGAACTGTTTCCCATCGAATTCACGAAGGTGGACGGACAGGTGGAAATCACCCGGAAAAAGCCGGACAGGAATGCGACTCCGATCCGATTTCCGGGCACGCCGAATCCATAATCACTCCCGCCGCGGTGTGCATACCGGAAACACGACCCCACCCTGTCGATCGATGCCCGAATTATCGCGGTTCGCCGGCACGGCAGCCTCCGACGAAATCAGAGGTTTTGTTCACGTGAACAAAACTATTGCCGAGGCGATGGAGCAAAAAGAATTGGCGAGCGCGAACGGCGACCACCGAGATTCGGCACAGCAGCCGCCGAGTGCGGTCGGCCGGGCCCGGAACGCCCTGATGCCCACCGAGCGGAGGGTGCGAGGGTCCGCTCGGTGGGCACACCGCCGCGCGCCGGGGACGTGCGCGCCGGACAGAGGCGGGTTGCGGGATCCCGTCCGGCGAGCGAAGCGCGTGGCGGCCGGTGCTTCCGTCGAGCGGGCGGGCGAAGTCAGGGCACGAGCCACGCCGCTCGACGGAAACAGGTTGCGCACGGTGCCTGGCGGCCTGCCGGCCGACGGCACCGAAGCCGGGCCAACGCTAGAACCGGCGAACGCGGCCGCCTATGCGCAACGACCGGGTCTGGAGACCTCACGAACGCGTTCGGCGCGGCCAGGGAATCGGCACAAAGAAGAATGAAGACAAGCTCCCGGAATTCGGCGACGAGGTCGTCCGGCACAAGCGAGCGGCACGGAATCGGTGAATTGTCCAGATCACCAGGCGATCACGGTTCCGCAACGGCCCGCGGCCGCATCATGGACGAACGCCGCACCCCAGCCATCGGTGACCATCCGGTGGCCGACCGCCGGGAGTTTCCATGTCCGCCATCGTGATTCCACTCGCCCGCACCTTGCTGGGCGTGGTCGCCGTCGCCGCCGCGCTGACCCATCTCCCCGCCGCCGCGGCGGAGGGCTCGGGGTCCGCCGACGTGGGACCCGCGACCGCCGGACCACAGGCGCCGATCCCAGCGCCCATGCCGACACCGCGCGGACCGGTGACCGCCATCGTCGTGCTCGGCTACGGACTGCTGCCCGACGGCGGCATGCGCCCGGAGCTGGTCGACCGCCTGCACGCCGGATACTTGCAGGCCCTGCTGGCTCCCGTCTCGCCGATCATCGTGACCGGCGGCAACGCGCACAACGGCGTCACCGAGGCACGGGCCATGGCCGACTGGCTGATCGCGCGCGGCGTCCCCGCCGCGCGCGTCCATCTGGAACCGGAGGCGGCCACGACCGCGCAGAACGCGGAACGCTCGGCGACGATCATGCGCGCGATCGGCGCGCGCGACGCCGTGTTGATCACCTCGGCCGACCACCTCGACCGCGCGGTCGGCACCTTCCACGACGCCGGGGTGGACGTCGTCGGCACCGTGACTCCCGAGCAGGTGCCTGCCCTGGTCCGGCGGTTCGGCCCGCGCCCGTGACGAGCGCCCACCGCCGTCCACACCGTTTCGCATGACAGG
>NZ_BAFR01000337.1 GCF_000308435.1 Nocardia araoensis NBRC 100135
GCTGGCGGTCACCCTCGGCGAGGAGGATGTGCGCGCCGCTGTGTCCCGGTACCCCGAGATCGCGCTCGCCGCCGTCAACGGCCCGGACGCCTGTGTGGTCTCGGGACCGGTCGACGCCATCGAGGCGCTGTCGGCGGCTCTCGGTCGCGCCGGGATCCCCGCGAGCAGGCTGCGGGTCGACGCCGCCCTGCATTCTCCCGCTGTCGCGGCGGCGGTCGCGCCGCTGCGCGCCGCGGCGGCGGAGGTGCCGTCGGCTCCGGCCGCATTGCCGCTCTACAGCACCCGCACCGGTCGGCCGGTTCGTGTCCTGGACGCCGAGCACTGGGCACGGCATCTGCGGGAACCGGTGCGCTTCGCGGCCGCGCTGCAGGCCGCAACGGCCGCGACGCCGACAACCGTGGTCCAGGTCGGTCCGGGCAGTTCCCTCGCCGCGCTCGCGCGCCGCAACGCGCCGCCTACGCTGACCGCCGCGCTGACCACCCTGGCAGACCCCGGGGAGCAGGCCGCTGGCCCGGCCCCCGATCGGGCGGCGCTGCTCACGGCAGTCGGTCAGCTGTGGTGTACGGGCGCGGCTGTGGACGTCGAGGCCTTGCATCGTCGCCGCCGCCGCACTCGCTTGCCCGCCTACCCATTTCAACGCCGCAGTCTCTGGATCGACTCGCCCACCGAGACAGCGGCGACCCAGCCCGCGCCCCGGTCCGCAGCCCGGAACGGCGCCGGTCCGCAGCCCGGCCCGGACGGAGGGATCGAGGCGCCCGCGGTGGTGCTCGCACCGTCCGTGGCGCAGGCTCGAGCGGCCGTGGAGCGGTCGGCGGTATCGTCCACCCGTGCACCGGTGCTGCCCAACGGCCGACCGGTCGCGACGGAGTCGATCCCTCCGCCCGCATCGCCGGCGCGCAACGGCAGACCGCAACCGGCGACGGGTGTCCCGTCGCGCGACCTTGTTGTCGCGCAGGGCAGCTCGGAGCCGGCGGCGCCGCCCGCCCCGGAGCCTGCCGTGTCGCCCAGGTTCGCGACTGCGGAACAGGAGCGGATCGCCGCACTCTGGGAAGAATTGCTGGGTGAGCCGGTGGCGGACGCCGACGCCGACTTCTTCGCGCTCGGGGGCACCTCCATGCTGGCGACCAGGATGCTCGACATCCTCAACGACGGCGAGCACACCGATATCCGCATGCGAGAACTGCTCACTCACTCGACCGTTGCCGCCTTCGCGGTGCTGCTGCGAGATCGCCGCCCGGTGGCGCCCATCGCGGCCGCATCGGAGGCACCCGAGCCGCCCGCGCCCGAGATCGCACGTCCGCAAGACGTGACCAGCGTGGACATCACCTTCCCGCTCACCCGGGTACAGCACGCGTATTGGGTCGGCCGGTCGGGTGCATTCGGGTTAAGTGACGTGTCCTGCCACATCTATCTCGAATACGACTGTGACAAGCTGGATCTCGATCGCTACGAGCAGGTGTGGAACCAGGTGATCCACCGGCACGAGATGCTGCGCGCGGTCATCACCGAGGACGGGCGCAACCACATCCTCCCCGAGGTGCCGCGATTCCGGATTCGCCGCCACGACCTCACCGGCTCCGCCGCCGAGGCCCGCGAGGACACGCTGTCGGACCTGCGGCGTCGTCTGTCGCACCGGGTGCACCGCCCGGACCGGTGGCCGTTGTTCGACGTGCGGGCCGCGCTCCTGGACGACACCACCACCCGGCTGTTCGTCGGCATCGATGCGCTGATCTGCGATGCGGGCAGTTTTCTCGTCCTCGACCGCGATCTGCGGCTGCTCTACACCGACCCGGCTGCCGTGTTGCCGCCCCTGCAGACACGCTTCGCCGATTTCGTGGCGCATACCGAGGCCCGCGCCGAGTCCGCGGACCGCAGGCGGGCGATCGACTACTGGCAGCGCCGGATGGACAGCCTGCCCGGCGCGCCCGCCCTGCCGACGCGCACCCGCACCCAGGCCCAGCCGTGGTTCGCCCGCCGGGAGGCCCGGCTCGCGCCAGGAGAATGGGAGGGGCTGCGGCGGCTGGCGGCGGACCACGGCGTCACGCCGTCCGCCGTACTGCTCACCGCCTACTCCGACGTGCTCGCCGCCTGGTCCGGTGACGAGCGGTTCACCCTGTCGCTGACCCTGATCGACCGGCCGGTGGCGCTGTCCGGAATCGACGGCGTGGTAGGCGATTTCACCACGCTGCTGGCTCACGAAGTCGATCGCACCGAAGGGGGCGCGTTCGCGCAGCGCGTCGCACGCACCCAGCGACGACTCTTCGACGATATCGATCACCGCGACTACTCGGCGCTGGACGTGCTCGCCGAACTGTCCACCCGCACCGGGCAGCGCCGGTTGCTGCCGGTGGTGTTCACCAGTGCCCTCGATGCGGCCCATCTGGTCGACGGCGCCCCGGATCTGGAGTGGGCGGGCCGAATAGCGCACGGCGTGAGCCAGACACCGCAGGTATGGCTCGACCATCAGGCGTTCGTCCATGCCGGGGGAGTGCAGCTGCAGTGGGACGTCCTGGAGACCGTGCTCGATCCCGCGGACACCGACACCGCGTTCACCTCCTACGTGGAGTGGCTGCGCCTCCTCTCCGGTGATCCGGAAGCGTGGACCGCACCGGATTCCGGGACGCGCAGCGGTGATCGCGACGAGGACGTGGCCGCCGCGGTCACCGAGATCTGGGCGCAGGTCCTCGGTGTCGAAACCCGGGCCGTGCAAGCCCATTCCACCTTCGTGGGTCTGGGCGGCGATTCGGTGCTGGCGGTGCGCATGGCCACCATGGTCCGCACACGGCTCGGTGTGGCGGTGCCCGTGGCGGAACTGGTGGGGGACCTCTCGTTCGCCGATCTCGTCGCGTTGATCGCGCAGCGCCGTTCCGGGATCGCGGCGACGGCTGTCGAGCTGGCGCGGCAGGCCGACCCCGCGGCGCCGTTCCCGCTCACCCCGCTGCAGCAGGCCTATTGGGTGGGGCAGCAGCACGGATACGCCCTCAGCTACGACTCGGCGCACAACTATGTCGACTTCCGGCTCACCGGAATCGATCCGACCGTCCTGGACGAGGCGGTGCGCCGGCAGGTGGAACGCCAGCCCATGCTGCGGGCGATCTTCCTGCCGGATGGCACCCAGCAGGTGCTGCCCGTCGACGATCCGCGACTGGCCGCGCTCCCGATCATCCATCTCGACCTGCGATCGGCCGCGGCCGAGGACATCGACCAGCGGCTGGCCGCCATCCGCGCCGATGTGCAGCGCACCGGTCCGCGCCTGAATCCCTGGCCGTTCGCCGTCACCGCCGTCCGGCTCCCGGACGACGAGCTGAGCTTGCACATCGTGTGCAGCCTGCTCGTGGCCGACGGGTGGTCGGTGCAGCTGATGTTCACCGAATTGTTCACCTACCTGGACGAACCCAATACAGTCCTGCCCGCCCTCACCGCCCACTTCGGCGACTACGTGGAGACCATCGGGCGCCAGCGCGGCGAACCGGAATGGCGAGCACAGCGGGACTGGTGGTGGGAACGCATCGATGATCTTCCGCCCGCTCCCGCGTTGCCCCTGGCGGCGCCGTTCGATCAGGTACGTCCGGACACGCTGGAACGGCGGGAATTCCGCGTATCCGGCGAGCACATGGCGGTCCTGCGCGACCGCTGCGCCGAGCACAACATCACACCCACCACGATGTTCGCCACCTGCTGGGCCGCGGCGCTGGCCCGGATGGCGGGGCACCGCCGCTTCCTGCTCAACGTGCTCTATCTCAACCGTCTGCACCTGCCGCGCGATCTCGACCACGCCATCGGTCCCTACGCGGGGACCGTGCTGCTCGACATCGCCCTGCCCGCGCGGCCGACGTTCCTGACCGCAGCCCGGACCGTGCAGGAGTCCATCGCCACCATGCTGGACCACGGACAGGTCACCGGCGTCGAGGTGTTGCGCGAGCTGGCACGGCGCAGGCGCGACACCGCGCCGCAGGCGCCCGTCGTCTTCCACAGCACCCTCGGGCTCAATCCGCCCGGCGGCACCCCCGACACGGTCGTCGTCCGCGATTTCTATCAGCGTGTCCGCACGCCGCAGGTGGCCTTGGACATGCAAGTGTTCCAGTGGGATTGGGACGACTCGGTGGTGGTGAACCTGGACGCGGTCGCGGAACTGTTCCCCCCTGGTGTGCTCGACGCGCTGTTCGCGCAGGTGTGCGACATGATCACCGCGCTCGTCGACCGGAACGGCACCTGGACCGCGCCGCTGGAGGTGCCCGATGCCGAACAACCCGCCCACATCGACGCCGCACCGGTCCGGACGGTGGCGAGCGGCCCGCCCGCCACCGACACCGAGCGCGCCGTCGCCGAACTGTGGCAGCGGATGACGGACGTCTCCGGTGACCTCGACCGCGGCACCGACTTCTTCGCTCTCGGAGGCGACTCGGTACTGGCCATCCGGATGCTGAATCGGCTGCGCGCCGAATTCGGCTTGGCCTTGACGCCAAGAGAATTCCTCGCCGATCCCACCCTGGCCGCGGTCGCCGCGTCCGCGCGACGCGAAACCGCGGAGCCGTCGGTCCCGGGTGACTGGGTGGTGCCGCTGCGCGACGGCGCCGGACGGCCGCTGTTCCTGATCCACCCGACCGGTGGCGATGTGCTCTGTTATGTCGATCTGGCCCGCACGCTGGACACCGGCATACCGATCATCGGGATACAGGACCCGCAACTGGCCGGCGCCCCCGGCCCGGAGACGATCACCGAGCTGGCGCGGGTGTACGAGGACGTCGTGCGCGCGCACCAGCCGACCGGTCCCTACCGGATCGGCGGCTGGTCGATGGGCGGAATCATCGCGCACGAGGTGGCACGCGGGCTGCGCGCGGCCGGTGACACCGTCGACGCACTGGTTCTGCTGGATTCGAACATCGCCGATCGCATCCACCATGTCGACGGACGCGGTTTCTGGACCCGCTACCTCGGCTCACTCGCCGCCTACCTCGACCTCGAAACCGGCACGCCCGGCGCGGATTTCGACGGGCTTGCGGACGAGGAGCAACGAGATGAGATCCGGCGCCTGCTGGCCGCGGCCGGCCTCGTCGAGCGGGGCGACCCGGCCGACCAGCGGGTCAGGGAAGACATCTTCCGGCGTCATCTGCGTGCGCTCGGCGCGCATCACACGGGTCATCTCGACGGCGACGGGCTCGAGATCCTCCTGGTGCGCGCCGAACGGCCCGCGCCACACAACTCCGGGGTCGGCATGGGAGTCGACGACTGCTCCGATCTCGAGGACCTCGGATGGGCAGCGCACACCGAGGTCGTCATCGACACCCGGCCGGTCGCGGCCCACCACTATGCGCTGCTGCGCCCGCCCGCCGTCTCGACGGTCGCCCATCTGGTGTCGGAACTGCTCGCGATCCTGGACGATTCGGAGAAGTCGTGACCGACGACTATGCCGCCGCCGCGGAGTTCTACGACCTCATGGCCACACCGTATGTGGCCACCGTGGAACCCGTGCTCGCCAGGTTGCTGGCCGAGGTGGACACCATCGCCGGACCGGTGGTCGATATCGGTGCGGGCACCGGCCTGTCCACGATGCTGGTCGCCGACGCCTTGCCGGACGCGCGGATCGTCGCGGTGGAACCGGCGGCGCCGATGCGCGCAGTGCTGCTGTCGCGGCTTGCCGCCCGCAAGGACCTGCGCGAGCGGATCACCGTGCTGCCCCGCGGCTGCCTCGATACGCGACTGCCGACGGGGTGTGCGGCGGTGGTCGCGCTGGGCGTCATCGGGCACTTCGATCCCGCCACCCGGCCCCGGGTGTGGAGCGCTGTCGCGGACGCGCTCGCTCCGGGCGCCGATGCCGTGGTGGAGGTGCAGCGTCCCGGGCGCGTCGAACCGTCGGCGGAACGCCGATACACCACCGCCAAGGCCGGTGACCTGCGGTACGAGGGCTGGAGCCGGGCCGACCCGCTGGACGCGGAGTCGCTCGTCTGGCGGATGATCTACCGCGCCTACGACGGCGACCAGCTGGTGCAGGAGGTGTGCACCGAGCACCACGTATGGCCGGCCGATGTCGACCGCCTGACCGCCGAGGCGCGTACGGCCGGTCTGCGGCTCGCCGATGTGGACTCGGCGACCGGGCTGCTGCGCTTCACCCGCTGACCGATCGCGGCATCCGTGCTGCCCGGGAACCGACGGCGACGGCCGACCGGATCACTCGACCCGTTATGGAGGACAACGTAATGACCGACGACGCCACCGCCGTGGTGCTGGCCGCGGTCGGCGATCTGCTGCCGACGCTGCGCAAGCGTGCCCAGGACACCGAGCTGGCCAGGCGGATCCCGATCGAATCGTTGGAAGACATCACCGCTACGGGATTCTTCGGCCTGCTGCGCCCGCGGCGCTACGGCGGGCTGGAGGCGCATCCGGCCGTCTTCTACACCGCGGCCGCCGAACTGGCCTCCGCATGCGGCTCGTGCGGGTGGGTCGCCGCTGTCCTCGGTGTGTCGCCGTGGAACCTGGCGCTGTTCGACGGTCGCGCCCAGGACGAGGTGTGGGGATCGGGCGTCGACGTCCCCCTGTGCTCCTCGTACGCCATGACCGGCACCGCCGTTCCCGTCGAGGGCGGTTACCGGCTCAGCGGCACCTGGGGTTTCGCTTCCGGCTGCGACCACGCGCGGTGGGCGTTGCTGGGCGCGCGGGTGATCGTCGACGGTGAGCCGGTCGATTCGGGCACGTTCCTGGTGCCTGCCGGTGACTATCGGGTGTCGGACGTGTGGCATGCGGTGGGGTTGCGCGGCACCGGAAGTAACGACATCCATGTCGAGGGGGTGTTCGTGCCCGCCCACCGGGCGCTGTCCTCGGATGCGGTGACCGCATGCCGCACGCCGGGCCAGCAGGTCAACGCCGGGGCGCTGTACCGGATCCCGTTCGGCTGTCTGCACACCAGCGCCATCACGGCGGCCATCGTCGGCATGGCGCGCGGAGGTTACCGGGCGTATCTCGAGCAGCAGAGCGGCCGAGTGCGGGCGGCGTTACCCGGCGACGCGCGAAAGGACACCGGTTACCGCGGTGACCAGTTCCGCGACGACCCGGCCACGCTGGAGCGGATCGCGTTCGCCGCGACCGAGATCGATGCCGCCTGGCGTCAGCTCACCGGCAACATCGAAGACATGTACGCGCTGGCGGCGGCCGACCGGCCCATCGGACCGCGTGATCGCTTGCGGTTGCGCCGCGACCAGGTCCGCGGCACCGAGCGCGCCGTGGCCGCCATGGACCGGCTGTTCGAAAGCTCCGGCGGCCGGGCGTTGCGGCCCGACAGCGCAGTGCAGCGTTTCTGGCGCGACGTGCACGGGGGCCGAGCGCATGCGGCCAATGATCCCGAGCGCGTGTACCGCATGTTCGCCGCTGCCGAGCTCGCGGCCGCGTCGCAGGCGCACCAGCCGTGACCGATGAACTGGCCGCCGTACTCGGACGCCACCCGTGGGTGGACTCGGCGCGGTGGGACGAGCGGCGCGCGGCGCTGGTGGTGCGTCCTGCCCCGGAGGCCGTCGCGGTGCGACCCGGGCCCGGCGCGTTGCTCGTGGAGTATCTCGAGCACTGGCGGCACGTGTACGAGTTCGTCTACTCCTCCGAAGAGCTGCGCCACGGCGACGACCTCGATCTGTCCGGATGGCGCGCCTCCGACACCGGTGCGGCGTTCCCGCGCGAGCACATGCTGGAGTGGATCGATCACGCCGTCGGGCTGGTGCGGCGCGGCCGGCCCCACACCGTGCTCGAGATCGGCTGCGGCAGCGGGCTTCTCGTTCACCGGCTGGCTCCGGCCACCCGAGGCTACGTGGGCCTCGACCCGGCCGCGCCCGTGGTGGAGAGGCTGCGCGCTCGACGCCTGCCGGGCGTCTCGGTGCTGCGCGCCGCCGCGCACGAGCTCGCCGCCGACCGGGTGCGCGCGGCATTACGTGGGCTGGACGCGAGCGGGCGGCCGGACTGCGTAGTGCTCAACAGCGTGACCCAGTGCTTCCCGGACGAGCGCTACCTCACCGCCGTACTCGACGACGCGCTCGACGTCGTCGCACCCGGAGGCGCTGTCGTCGTCGGTGACATCCGCAATCTCCTCGGGGCCCGGAATTTCGCTCGATGGCTGGAACTGGCGCGCGATCCCGGCCTGAGTGCCGACGATCTGGCGCGACGGGCCGCCGCCCGGCTCGACGCGGACGAAGAACTCCTGTGCGATCCTCGCCTCTTCACCCGGATCGCCCGCCGCCATCCTCGATCGGTGCGGGTCGCCTGCTACGCCAAACCGATGCGAGACGATACCGAGCTGACCCGATACCGCTACGACGTGGTGCTCACCGTGGACGCGCCGTCGCCGGGCCCGCACCGTACCGTCGCCTGGCGCGAGTTCTCCGGCCGCGACGCCGCCGACCGGACCGCCGCGCTCGCCGACATCGTGCGCCGGGAAGCGGCCATGGTCACCGGCATACCGAACGCGCTGCTCGTCCCCGACGCCGCGGACGCGGTCGCGCCCGCTGCGCTCGCGGCGGCGCTGCCGCCGGATTGCGCGGTCCTGCTCGATTCGGCCGACGCGCGGCTGCTGGCCGCAGGCCGCCCCGAGCACCAGCCGGACGATGGACGCCGAGCCGCCGCTCGTCGCCTGCAACGACCCGTTCACACGCTACGTGCGCCGCCGGATGCCGGAAGTCCTCGCGGACTATCTCGAATTACTCCGCGGCGCAACGGTACCGCCTTCCATCGTCGTCTCCGAGGAGTTCGCCACCACATGACCGCTACCCGATCGACGGACTACCTCGCCGACCTGCGCGCGGCCTGCCGAGGCGCCGTCCTGACGCCGGGCGATCCGGGATACGACCGGGCCCGGCAACGCTGGAATTCGGCCGTCGACCAGCGGCCCGCCGCCGTCGTACGCTGCGCCGGGGTTCCCGACGTCCGCGCCGCAGTCACGAGTGCGCGGCGGCACGGACTGGTGGTGTCGGTGCGCGGGGGCGGCCACGAAGTCGCGCGCCACCCGGCGGCGAACGGCTCGCTGGTGCTGGATCTGTCGCGGCTGCGCACGATCACCATCGATCCGATCGCCCGGCGTGCCACGGTCGGCGCGGGCGTCACCTGGGCGGATTTCGATCGCGCCTGCCACCGGCACGGCCTGGCTGTGACCGGAGCGGACGTGTCCACGGTCGGCGTGATCGGTTCGACGCTGTGCGGCGGCAGCGGATGGCTGCAGCGGATGGCGGGCTTCACCTGCGACAGCGTGCGCTCCGCTCACGTGGTGCTGGCCGACGGCCGACTGGTGCACACCACCCAGGACCAGTACCCCGAACTACTGTGGGCGCTGCGCGGCGGCGGCGGCAATTTCGGTGTCGTCGTGTCGGTGGAGTTCGCACTGCATCCGATCGGCTCCGTGCACGCGGGCACGCTGCTGTTCCGGCTGGAGTCCGGGCGCGCCGTGTTCCGCGAATTCCGGGAGCTCTGTGCGGAAGCCCCGGACGAGCTGGCGCTGCGCGCGACCCTGCTGCACTGGCCGCCCACCGCGCCCGAGGGGCCTGCGATGGCCGCGGTGACGGTCGCGTACTTCGGGCCCGACGACCGGGCCCGCGCGGCCTTGGCCGGACTGAAACGCCTGGGCGAACCGGAGCTCGACCTCATCCGGCCGCTGGATTACCCACAGCTGCAACGCAATACCGAGCAGGCGTTCCACGAAGGTCACGGCACCGCCACCGGAACGGAATGGCTGCGCGCGTTCGACGACGACGCCATCGACGCGCTCATCGACCTCGCGGCCGACATGCCCACCCCTTATTCGCTGGTCTCGGTCCATCAACTCGGTGGCGCGCTGCGCCGGGTGCCGGTGGACGCGACCGCGTTCGGCTACCACGACGCCGCCTACCACGCGGTCATGTTCTCCGGCGGGCCGGGCGGGACGGATCTGGACCCGTCACGCCGGTGGATCGCCGAGGTGGTGGCCGCGCTGCAGCACTGTTCTGCGGGCGGGCCCTATATCGGGATCCTCGACGACACCGCGTCACCGGAACGGGTGCGCCGCGCCTACCATCGCGATTCCTATCCGCGACTGCAACAGCTCAAACGCCGCTACGATCCCGACAACCTCTTTCGCTGCAACCACAACATCCCGCCGCTGAACGAGGCGCGATGACCACCGGCGAAGCCATCGACATCGCGGCGCGCGCCGCCGCGGCGATCGCCGATTTCGATGCGCGGCACTGCCTTTCCGCGCGCGGTGACCTCGATCTGTTCGGCCTGCGCGCCATGGCCGCCGCACTGCGACCGGCACTGTCCGGCGGCAGGGTGCGCACCGAGGACGACATCGCGGCGGCACTGGACGTCGCGCCACGACATCGGTGGCTGCTGCGGCGCTGGCTCGGCGTGCTCGCCGCGCACGGATGGGTGGAACATGCTGACGGACAGACTTTTTCGTCGCTGCGGGAGGCCACCGCGCCGCAACGCGCCGATCTGGATCGAGTGTGCGCCGACCTCGGGTTCTCTCCGCAGTTGGCGCGCTTCTTCGCGGCTGCCAATCGCCATGCGCTCGATCTGTTGCGGGACCGAGTGCTCGCCCAGGAGTTGCTGTTCCCGGACGCCGACCTGCTCACCGCGGAGGCCGCGTACCGGGACAACCCGGTGAACCGATACTTGAACGCGGCGGCGGGCGCGATCGTCACCCGGGCCGTGGACGCACTCGCCGCCGACCGTCACCCCGTCCGCATCCTCGAACTGGGCGCGGGTGTGGGAGGCACCACCGCCGACCTTCTCCCGGTGCTCGACGGCCTTCCCGTCGAATACCACTTCACCGATGTGTCGTCGTTCTTCCTCGACGCCGCGCGGGCGCGCTTCTCGCGCTACCCCTGGCTACGTTTCGACCTGCTCGATCTCAACGCCGAATTGCCGCCGAAGCGGTCCTTCGACATCATCCTGGCCGCGAACGTGTTGCACAACGCCCACCACTGCGGCGCGACGCTGGGACGGCTGCGCGAGCTGTTGCGCCCCGGCGGGCACCTCGTCGTCATCGAGTCCTGCCGGGAACACTGCCAGTTGCTCACCTCCATGCATTTCCTGATGTCCGCCCGTCCCGGCGGTGTACGTCCTGGTCGCGACGACGTGCGCGCGGGGACCGACCGCATCTTCCTGACCGAAACCCAGTGGCGCGCCGCGCTCATCGCGGCCGATCTGCCCGCCCGGCTGGTTCTGCCCGGGCCGGAGCACGCGTTGGCCGCGCACGGCCAGCGGATCTTCGCCGCTCGCGCCCCACGGTGACCCGAGGAGTTCGTCATGTCCCCGCGCCCTGCCGTCGCCACCGGCCACGGCGTTTCAGACCATTACGAGGTGGGCCGGGAGAAGATCCGGGAATTCGCCCGTGCCGTGCAGGATGCGCATCCCGCGCACTGGGACGATTCCAGCGCCGCCGCGCTCGGTCATCGTGGCCTGGTCGCGCCGATCACGTTCGCCTCGGCGGTCGGCTCTCTCGCGCAACGGTCGCAGATGCGGGCCGCGCTCGACGGATACGATCCGGCCCACCTGCTCCACGTGGATCAGGACATCCGCTGTCACCGGCCGGTGGTCGCGGGAGATCGGCTGACGCACGAGGTCATCGTCGATTCCCGGCGGTCCACACCGAGCGGTGACCTCATCGCCGTCACCACCGTCATCCGCGACGCGATGGCGGACCCGGTGCAGACCGTGCACACCACCCTGGCCGGACGCGCTCGGGAGCTGGCACCGACCGTGCGGGCCGTCGCCATGCTCGACCTCCCGGCACCGGTGTCGGCCCGGCCCGCGCCGCGAGCCGTGCGATCGAGCTCGCTCGCGACGGAGGCGAACGCCGGGGTCGCCGTGCCGGGATTGACGGTCGGCCGACGCTTCCCCCGGCGCGTGTTCCGCTTGTCCCGCGGTGAACTTGTGCACTACGCCGGTGTCTCCGGCGACGTCAATCCGATTCATTGGAGTGACGAGGCCGCCCGGCACGCGGGTCTGCGCATGGTGACCGCGCACGGCATGCTGACGATGGGTCTCGGCGCCACGTGCCTGAGCGAATGGCTCGGCGTCGCGGACGGCGTCGTCGGCTACTACGTGCGGTTCGCGAGCCCGGTCCCGGTGGCGCCCGACAGCCTGGCCGAGATCTCCATCGGCGGCGTGGTCCGATCCGTCGACGACGCCAGCGGGCGGGCGACCATCTCGCTCACCGCGCAGTGTGACGATGTCGCGGTTTTCGCGGGGGCCACCGCCACCGTGCGCACGAGGTGATCGACGCCCCTTGCCGCCAGGGTGTCTTCATCGATCTTGTTCGTAGCTGTGTTCCGGCGCAGCTACCCGCTGATAGCCGGTCACGCGGAGAGTCGGTACGAGCTCGGGATCGTGTTGTGCGCTGCCCGGCTCGACGAAACCGCGGACCTCGAGCCACGCGTCGTCCTCGATCGACTCGGTCATCCCGGCCAAGTGGACCTGCACGTATCGGGCATCGCCGACACAGCAGGTGATGACTACTCGGGCGAGGTCGGCGTCGGGTGTGCCAGGATGTCGCCGCCCGGAATCGTCCGGCCGCATGACGAATCCGCTGACCATCACCTCCCTGCCGTCGAGCGAGCGATCGGCGTCGAGCAGCGCCCTGTTCACCAGTTCGACGAGCCGCAGCGTCGGCACCGCGTCCGCGGGCAGCGGCGGAAACGACCGCTGCCCGTTCCCGCGCCGGACGATTCGCGCGACACGACCTGGACTCGGCTGCTGGTCGACGCCGCTTGGGCGCCCAGCGCGGGCGGAGCGATGAGCAGCAGTGCGGCAGCCGGAAGCAACAGCAGCCATTGGACTCGGCCGCCGCCGTGCGCGTGGTCGTGCTCGGCGCCGCCGCGCCGCGCCTGATGTCGCGCCCGATGGCCACGACTCCCAGCAGGACGAATCCGATGCCACTGACCACCAGGAACGGATACAGGCTCGGCTTCACGTAGCGCAGGTACGAGCCGTCGAGCGCGGTCCACAAGACCGCGCCGCCGATCAACAGCAAAAGCAGATTCTGCGTCTCCCGCCTCATCGGGCGCCTCCCAGCAGAACGTATCCGGCGATCATGCCGCACACTACGGCCACCACGAAAGTCAACGGAGCGAACCGCAGCGCGAACGAGCGCCCGAACGCGCCCGCTTGCATGGCGAACAACTTCACATCGACCGCGGGGCCGACCACCAGGAAAACCAGTCGCGGCAGCAGCGGCAACGCCGACATGCTCGCCGCGACAAACGCGTCGGCCTCCGAGCAGAGCGCGAGCGCGATCGCCAGCACCGCCAGCACCACAGCCGCCAAGACCATCCGCCCGGCCAGGTGTTCGTACCAGGCGGGCGGAACCAGCACGTGCAGCGCGGCGGCGGTCGCGGCGCCGAGCACCAGAAACGCACTGGCCTGCAACAAGTCGTGGCGGGCGGCTTCGGTGAAGACCTCCCATCGGTTGCGGCCGACCGCGCAGTGGTCGCGCCTGCCACCATGCAGCAGCCGCGCCGGCCGCCCGATCCTCGCCCAGATCAGTCCCATCACCACCGCGGTGGCCAGCGAGCCGGTGAACCGCGCCGCGACCATGCCCGGCTCGCCGGGAAACGCCACCGCGGTGGCGATCAGCACGACAGGGTTGATGGCGGGCGCGGACAACATGAAGGCCAATGCCACCGAACCCGGTGCCCCCTGCTAGGTGAGCCGACGCGCGACCGGCACCACCCCGCACTCACAGCCCGGCAGCGCCATACCGGCCAGCCCGGCCACTCCGATCGCGGCGGACTCGTTGCGCGGCAGCACCCTCCGCAGCACCGCGGGCGAGACGAACGCCGCGATCGCGCCGCTGACCAGTACCCCCAGCAGCAAGAACGGCACCGCCTGCACGAACACACCCGCGAAGACCGTCACCGCGGTCTGCCCGAGTTCTACCGCCAGCTCGAACGCCTCTAATTGGCGCTGGCCGCCCGCCTCCCCTATATCCATCTGGCCAGGTTCTTCCACTTCATCACTAAGTGGCCAGCCCGACGGTGACGGCGCCGAGCCCGGAAGCCGGACGATCCCGCGATGAGAACGTCGGCTGGGCCACCCGGCGGCGCGGGTCGGAGGGGTGAGGCGCCACGAGGCGAAGATCGAACTCGGGAAGGGCGAAGGCAACACCCGGATTCATGACACCGCCCGTGTCAACGACAAACGCGGCCGCGACTTCACCGATTACAACAGCGGGGTGGTGGTGCGGCGCTGACGCTCACACCCTCAATCAGCTGCGCCTGGACCGGGAGTGCTGGCCCGTCACCCGCATGCCGCCACCGGCGGAGCCGCGGTGTCGGTGTCGGCACAGCGCCAATGGTGATCGTGGGAAGCGCCGGATCTGACACCGACAGCCCAGCATGCACCACCCCCGATTCCGTTCGTGCAGCTCACCGGCGAGTGTCAGCGAGTAGGCTGGAGATATCCGGCGGCACCTCGCATGCCGACCAGCCAAGGTCGCGTCGTCGCCGATTCGAATTCCGGCCCCCCGGCGGGGGGCTGCGACAGGAGCGTCTCATGACGCCACGATCGACGAGCGCGCATCCTGCACCGCCTCATCACCTACCGCTTCACACACCACGATTGCGATTGCGTCCGCGCGGTGAGGGCACCGACTGTGTCGAGGGGGTCTGGTGGCCTCGCACGCGGGACCTTGCCGCCGAGCTCCCCGGACTGTTCACCGTCCTGCGGCCGCGCCTGGGACCGGTTTGGCGGGTTGTCTACGATCCCGCCGGATGGTTCCCCTCCGCTGGGTACCTGCAGCTGGGCAGTCACCGAACCCGCTTGGACGCTCATCGTTTCGAGCGATTCAACACGATGTACGTTTGCGGTGCGCACGGCATCGTCGTCGTGCTGCAGGTCATCCCCTCCACCACCGGCGCCGGCATCGCGAACGCTGTGCTGGCAGCGGCATCGAATACCCCGGGATGAAGGTGGATCATGATCGACGACAGCGCGACACGTCCCCTCACCAACCACGCCGCCATGGGTCAAACAGCCTCCGCCCGAAGTAGCCGACAGCCGTTCCCGTCCCCGACGCGCACACCACGCGTCCTGCTCCGCCGTCGCGATTCCGGATCCGGGCTCCTCGATGGAGCCTGGTGGCCGCGGACCGCGAATCTCACCAGTGAACTACACGACCTGATCACCGTTCTCACCCCCAGGCTCGGTCGCCTGGACCGGGTCGGATTCGCCTGGAACACCAAGAGTCTCGCGCAACGCCGGATCGATGACGACGACGGAGTGGACATGTGCGGCCCGGTGCCGGGCCAGCCGCCCGACACCATGCAACTATTCGGCACCGACGGCGCCGAGCTGGCCCTGCTGATCATCCCCGCCAACACCGAACCGCTGATCGCGGCCCAGCGCATGCGGCACGCCTCGGGACAGTCCTCGACGATAGACACCGGCGACCCACGCGAGGGAACTGCGCGCAGCGGCTGAGAGAAGACCCGCTGCCGGCGCTCATATCGCCAGGACGCGGGCGGCCTGTGCTGGATGCGCAGTTCGTTCGCTCGGGGCACGGCCCTGGTCGACGGTGGCCACCACACCACGACGACGGAGCAGGCTTTTGGCTTGGCGCCAGCGCAGGATCAGCTCGTAGCGGCGCTCACCGTCGGTCACACACACAGCCGACGCTGCCTGGATGAATGCCCGCAGCTGTGACCGCTGCCGCGTAGGCTCGCGGGCTATGACATCGGAGGATCTCGAGGCACGGGTGTCCGCGCTGGAGGAGCAGGTCCGCGAGCTGGCCGGGCGGGTGCGCAATGTCGAACAGGACGCGGCGGCGGCGCGGGTGCTGGCCGGTGGCGCGGACCGGGACGTGACCGAAATCCGATCGGAGATCCGTGACTTCCGCCAGGCCGCCGTGTCGGGTCTGAGCGACCTGCGCACTCGGGTGAACGACCAGTTCGCCGAGGTGCATAACGGGTTCGCCGAGATGCGCGGCAAGCTCGCCGCCGCCGCGGCCGGGCAAGCCCGCATCCTCACCCTGGTGACCGCCCTGGTCGAACGCAGCGAGCGCCGGTAGGACCGACGCCGGGGGTGGGTCAGGGCTCGCGCGGTTCGCCCAGCGAACCTGCGCGGGCACTTCCTCGATGCTCGCAGTGGATGCTCGTTTGCCGCAAGCGAGCGGCCCGCAAACCCGGAACGGTGCGGGAACGCTTTGTTGCGTCGGTCGAACCAGCAAGCGGGGATACCGGGCCGGTGTTGTGTTCTCTCGCGACATGACATGCGCCCGCGTCACGACCGGCACCGATCACCAGGTGTTCGATCGGAGTCTATCTCCACGCTTGTGCCGCGACACTCGCCGGCGGCTGCGGGGCCGTAGCCGCCCGGGGACTTACGCTGTGGAGGCGGCGAGTCCACGGGTAACGAATCAGATTCAGGCGCGGGTAGACACCCCCAACCGCCGTACCGTTCGACCAGCGCAACACGGCGGCCCGCAGACCTCCTGTCTGCGGGCCGTTTTCCTATCGATCGGTTGTCTCTCCTGGATGGACGCCCGGGCCCGACGCACACCCCTACCCGGCGAGAGCAGAAGGGGAAGGTAACGGGCGGGTTGCCGGTCCGGAACGCGGGTAAGCCCGACAGCGGTGCGCCGTTGCGCCGACTCGACGCTGTCTCACCATCGGAAGGAGGGGAAAGTCGATATGAGTACCCGCGAGACCACGACGTTGCTGGCGCAGCTACGCGCTGTGCTGGCGTTGACCAACACCGAAATCCAGATCGCCGACACCCGCATCGCCCAAGCCCGCACCGAGGCGATACGCCAGGAATTGTCCGCCAACGCCGAGCGCGCCCGCGACCGCGCCGCCGCCATCGAGGCCGCCATCCGCGAACTCGGTGGTGTCCCGGAGGTGATCGGCCCTTTCCTCGGCCGCGCGGTCGCCGCGGTCAAAGCGCTGGCCGACCAAGCGCAGCCGTTCGAGGAGGCCCTGCTGGGCGATCTCACCCTCGAACACCAACTGCTCGATCGCGCCCGCTACATCAAAGCCCTCGCCACGGCCGCCGGGCATCGCGAGGTCGTGGGGTTGGCCGACCGGTTGATCACCGCCCACACCGAAGCAGTGGACTGGCTGACCACCGTCCTGGCCGAAGACGCCCTCGGCGGCCCCGCCGCGCTGCGCCCTACCCTGCTGCAAGCGGCCACCGGGACCGCGGTAAGACTGTTCAACCTGCCCGTCGACTGGTCCGCGCGTGGCCTGGACCGGGCGCTGGACACCGTCCGCGCCACCGGACCTGCCCTGGGGGAACTACTCGCCCAAGGCGGCCGCGCCGGCGACGTCGCGGTCAAAACCTTCACCGCGTCCCGGGACGCGGCGCTGGCCACCGCCGAGCAGGTCACCCGCCGTGAAGGCGCCGACACCGCCGCCGACGCGCTGCGGTCGGTCCGCGGCGCCGCCACCAGCGTCCTGGATCCCGACGAACTACCCATCAGCGACTACCCGGAGCTGAACCTCACCCAGGCCGCCGCCGCGATCAAAGAACTCACCGACCCCACCGACATCCGCGCGATCCTCACCTACGAACAAGCCAACAAGTACCGCCAGGGCGTGCTCACCGCCGCCCGCAACCGGCTCACCACCATCGCCAGGGACATCACCGGACTCACCTGAGCCCATCAACCCTCTATCGATTCCATCCGAACCAAAACAGATCGGTTGGTGTAGTGCGTCGCCGGGTCGCCGGGATCCTCCCGGTCCGGCGACGTGGTCCGAGGATGCGGGTGTGATTCCTCACGCGCTACCCAGGACAACATCCCAGCCGCCCTGGGCAGTGGCATGCACCCCGGTCATACAGCCACGACGCAGCACGCCGGCCAGTCCTATCTCCGGGCAGCCACCGTGGCGGATCGACAACCAGACTGCATTCAGCGCGCGAGCACCAGGCACCGGTCACCGGCGCGTCCTGATCACTGTGGGTCAGCTCGGTGACTGTCCCTGGTTCACGGCTGCGTCGGGGAGGCTCACCGCTGGGTTCCTGGCCGGGGTCGGTGTTGTGGCTGCGGGCTGACGCTCGGGTGTTCGGTGGCGTACAGCTCCCGTTGCAGCGCGGCCACGGCGAGGGCGAGGGCTCGTTCGGCCTGGTTCAGCAGTCTGCGGCGGCGCAGCGGGTCATCGGTGACGCTGGCGAGCACTTCGTTCTCCAGCTCCTGCACACACCAGCCAAGCCGAGTCCGTTGGTGGTGGCGGCTGCTGAAGCCACGAACTCGCTGAACGACTCTCGACCTCGAATAGGTCGCATGGTGGAAGCGGTTCGAAGGGTCAGAGCGACTCCTCGGGCCAATCCGAGCCGCGATTGACCAAGTCGGCGAGCATGCCCATCGTGGACTGAAGTGCGGGTACACCAAGGCTCTCAGGCTGGCTGCCTTCTCCATCTGCCGACTCGTTGGCGTGGCTTCCGGTGAAGAGGAATCTCCACTGCTCACGGTCTGGCATCCAAACCGCTGCGGAGCGCGACTGCCTATCGAAGTAGGCGTTGCCCCGCTCGACCCAGACCTCTTCGGCAACATCGGGATCGATCGCAACAAGAGTGCTGGTCAGGTTGGGCACGCTGGCACGGAATTCCGGGCGCCGATTGAGCGACGCGAAACCGAAGGTCGCCACCGTGTGCGGATCAGGCTCGGGGTACCTCGCGTTCCACGACTGACTCAGCTGAGTCATGACCTCGTCATATCCCTGGTCGATGATCTCCTCATCGCCTGCATACAGCGTGCGCAGGATCTCCGCGGTGGGAGATCTCATGGGGTCGTAAGTGATCCGTCGGATCCCGGCCTCGGATACCTCGTACCGCCGCATCCGCCGCCTCTCCAGCGACGTAGCACCCGAAGTCAGATACTCACCCAATCCGCCGCGGCGCAGAACCACCGTGATGGCCCAATCGAGATAGAGTCCGTCGCGCTCGCCGTACCGCACGTGCAGCTCGGTACA
>NZ_BAFR01000336.1 GCF_000308435.1 Nocardia araoensis NBRC 100135
CGCGATGCGTTTGACCAGCATCGCGGTGTCGGTCTCACCGGGCAGAGCCAGGCTCTGGCGTCCGGCGGCGTCGAGGGCGGCAGCGGCAGTCTTGGCGATGCCCGGCTTCCAGGCCCCGTTTTCGCCGAGATATGTTGTGACACCGTCGATTCCGGCTGTCCTGATCTCGGCTGGGGTGCACATCCCGGCGACCAGGATCAGCGGAGTCCGGTTCGCGAAGTCGAACGCGGCTTCCAACGCGGGAAAGATCGACCCGAGCAGGGCACGCAACCGGTTGATCCCGGCCACCCAGTCAGCCATCAGGTCGGTGCGGTAGCTGGTCAGCTGGGTCAGTCCGACCACGAGCTCATCAGGCATCACGACCTGGTTCAGGTCCTCGCGCAGACGGGCGCTCTGCGCGATCACTCGCGCGTCCTTGGCGTCGGTCTTTCCCTCGCCGCGGAAGCTGCCGGTCATCGAATTCACCACCCGGCCCGGCACATACGTCACCGTCTGATCGGCGGCCAACAACACTGTGATCAGCAGCAATGCCATCGGGCTGGTCAGATCGATCGCCCACCACACCCGGTCGGCGGCCTGGCCGGCGCGGGCGATCAACGCCTCGATCGCGGCCTGGTCATTACCGAACTTCTGACTGAACACCGTCTTGCCGGTCTCATCGACCCCGCACGCGTGATGCGCGTGCTTGCCGACATCGATCCCGACCCAGATCTGAGGGCGAGTTGCCACCCACATGCTCCTCACCTTGCAGTTCCGGCCCGTGGACAACCCCGCCGTCAGATCCCTAACCAGCGACGACCGCAACAAGCTCTCAATCAGCAGCCGGAGCGTCCAGCACGGCGGGGCAGCCAGTCCTTTCAAGCCTCGATAGAGGCAAACAACCATCAGCTACACCCCACCGCCCTGGGCATCCAGGGCATCAACCCCAGACACCTAGCATCAACCCCAGACACCTACAAACTTAGGGATGAACCATGACCGAGGGCTCGCTGTTCGACCTGACCGGCCACGTCGCCGTCGTCACCGGAGGCAATTCCGGTATCGGTCTCGGGTTCGCCCGTGGGCTCGCGCGGGCCGGCGCCGATGTCTGCGTCGTCGGCCGCAATACCGAACGCAACGAGGCCGCCGCCGCCGAATTGCGCGCCTTCGGCGGGCGGGTGCTCGCGCTGAGCTGCGACGTCGGCGAGGAACAGCAGGTGATCGACACCATCGGCCGCGCGGCCGCCGAACTCGGCCGCATCGACTCCTGCTTCGTGAACGCTGGGGTCAGCCAGGGGTTCATCCCGTTCGTGGAGACCGATCTCGCGGAATTCCGCCGAGTCACCTCCCTCAACCTCGACGCCGCGTTCGTGACCCTGCGCGAAGCGGCGAAGGCGATGCTCGCCCAGGGGGAGGGCGGCAGCCTGGTCGCCACCGCCAGCCTCGCCGCCCAGCAGGGCGTTCCGCGCGGGCAGTCCTACGCGGCCAGCAAGGCCGGGTTGATCGCCATGGTCAACTCGATCGCGGTGGAACTGGCCAAGCACGGCATCCGCGCGAACTCGGTGCTCCCCGGCTGGGTCGAGACGCCGATGACCGAGGACGCCTTCGCCTGGGACCGCTTCCGCGAACGCGTCCACCCCAGGATCCCGGTTCGCCGCTGGGGCCTGCCGAGCGATTTCGAATCCGTCGCCGTCTACCTCGCCAGCCCCGCCAGCGCCTACCACACCGGCGACACTTTGCTGATCGACGGCGGCTACAGCAAGTTCTGACTTGGGAACGGCCTGGGCTACCTCGCAGTGTCCGAGGTGGCAACGTGGAGAAGTGGCCTCCCATCGCATTCGCAATGTCATCGGGGTGCTCACCGCGTTGCTGGTGGTGTGCGCGGCCCTCACGGCAGGTCATCCCCTCCACACCGGCGCCGGCATCGCGAACGCGGTGCTGGCAGCGGCATCGAATACCCCGGGATGAAGGTCGATCATGATCCATGACAGCGCGACACGTCCCATCACCAACCACGCCGCCATGGGTCAAACAGCCTCCGTTCGGGGAGCCGGCAGCCGTTCCCGTCCCCGACGCGCACACCACGCGTCCTGCTCCGCCGTCGCGATTCGAGATCCGAGCTCCTCGATGGAGCCTGGTGGCCGCGGACCGCGAATCTCACCAGTGAACTGCACGACCTGATCACCGCTCTCCCCCCCCAGGCTCGGTCGCCTGGCAAGGTTCGGATTCGCCTGGAACGCGAAGAGTCTCGCGCAACGCCGGATCGATGACGACGACGGAGTGGACATGTGTGGCCCGGTGCCGGGCCAGCCGCCCGACACCATGCAACTGTTCGGCATCAAGGGCGCCGAGCTGGCCCTGCTGATCATCCCCGCCGACACCGAACCTCTGATCGCGGCCCAGCGCATGCGGCACGCGTCGGGACAGTCCTCGACGATGGACATCAGCGATCCACGTGAGGGAACTGCGCGCAGCGGCTGAGAGACGACCCGCTGTCGCCGCTCATCATCGCCAGGACGCGGGCGGCCTGTCCTGGATGCGGAGTTCGCTTGGGGCACGACCCGGGTCGACGGTGGCCACCACACCACGAAGATCAAGACCAGACGCGGGGGCTGACAATTCGTCTGCCCTGCCCAACCAGCAGGTGTGTGTCGTTTCGCCCTGCGGCTTGAAGATTCCGCCGCGCGAGGTCGCGGCGGCCGAATGCCGGAACTCGATCGTCGGACACGTGCGCCGTCATACTTTCCCAACGGCTGGGTGAGCAGGGCGCGGGTGGCAGGATGAGCCACCGTGAGCCGTGCTTGGTTGTCCATCCGAGTCGATCTCGTCAGTGGGGGTGGTATCGACGTGTGGCCGCGTCCCGGCCGGATTTTCGCCGCCTCCCGACGCCATACCTTCGCGCAGTTGGCGGCAGCGATCGATGATGGGTTTGCCCGGTGGGATCGCTCTCACCTGCACGAATTCGAGCTCGGCGACGGGGATCGCGTCGGCGAGCCGGACCCGGAGGAAGGCTGGGACGAGGGCGTGCTGGATGACCGGGTGATCCGGTTGGATCGTCTCGTCGAGGGGCAGCAGTTCGTTTACGTTTTCGATCTCGGCGATTGCTGGACACACCTGTGCACGGTGACTGCCGATACCCTCGACCCGGTGGAGGCCGTGGGTATCGAGCCGGAGCAGCCGACACCGTACTGGGGGTGGGGCACGATCCCCGACCAATACGGACGCCGCTGGGACGGCGACGACGGTGGCAGCCCGATGCCGCCGGACCCCGGACTCGCCGACCTTCCGGCTCTGCAGCCGCTGTGGGGCGGCGCGACCCGCCACGACCGGCACTGAAACCGACTCAGCACGCCGGCCACCGAACACGAAGCCGCTGCTCCACAGGCAGACCACCTGGGCGGAGTCCCCTTGCCGGGTGGACAGAGGTGAACGCCACCACGCGGCACTAGCGATTCGATTGCGTTTGCCGAACCGGGCAGGGGCGGGGACCAGTTCGTCGCGCGGCTGCCGGGCCACCTCGAGGGGTGGTGCGATCAGGCCCCACTCACTGGCCGAGTGCGTCCGCGTCGGGATTCGTCGCTGGAGTGATGGCTTTGCTGGTGAGTCCGCGCAACGGGTGGTTGTTCACCGGCGTATCCGGGGCCGGGACGGTGTTCTCAGGCCGATGCGGGCGGCTTGTGCTGACGAGTAGTGGTGTGTGCGGTGTCGCGGTTGTGGCGGAGGCGTTGGGTGGCATCCAGCAGCAGGCCTTTGGCTTGGCGGCTGCGCAGGATCAACTCGTAGCGGCGCCCATCGTCGGTCGGGACCGTGCGGCGCACGTCGGCGACCAGCTCATCCAGCCGTGCGCGCAGCTGCTCGACGCGGTTCGGATCCGGGGTGTGCCCAAGCCGCGTCGCATCCTCGATGATGTCGTCGATCCGTTCTTCCAAACTGGGCATCCCGGGCTCCGCTCGTGACGTCGTGGCCCGATCCAGCCTCGATGACCGGCCAGACTACAGTGACGCATCCTCCGCCGCCACCCGCCCGATCCAGCCGTGGAGCAACACTCCAAGGCCACACACACGACCGACGCTGCCTGGATGAATGCCCGCAGCTGTGACGCTGCCGCGTAGGCTCGCGGGCTATGACATCGGAGGATCTCGAGGCACGGGTGTCCGCGCTGGAGGAGCAGGTCCGCGAGCTGGCCGGGCGGGTGCGCACTGTCGAGCAGGACGCGGCGGCGCGGGTGCTGGCCGGTGGCGCGGACCGGGACGTGACCGAAATCCGTTCCGAGATCCGGATCTGGGCGTTCGTGATGGTGCTGGCGTTGTCGCGGTTGATGTTCGTGCGCCCGGTGCTGGCGATGGATCAGCGGGCGTGGACCGAGGCGCATGTGGAGGCGTTCGCCTTCTTCGGCGGCGTGCCCAAACGCCTGGTGCCTGACAATCTGCGGACCGGTGTGGCGCGGCCGGATCTGTATGACCCGAAGATAAACCGGGCCTATGCCGAGTTGGCCAACCATTACGGCGCCCTCGTCGATCCCGCGCGTCGCGGGAAGCCGAAGGACAAACCGCGGGTGGAGCGGCCGATGCCGTATGTGCGGGATTCGTTCTGGCGTGGTCGGGAGTGGACATCGGTGCAGCAGATGCAGCAGGCCGCCCTCGTGTGGTGCCGGGACGTGGCCGGGCAGCGTCGGTGCCGGCCGCTGGAGGGCGCGGCGCCGATGGCGGTGTTCGACGCGGTCGAACGCGAAACGCTGATGCCCTGCCGGACAAGGACTTCGTAGTCGCGGACTGGTCGACCGGCACTGTCGCCCGGACACCCATGTCAAGGCCGGACAGTGCCTGTATTCGGTGCCGTGGCGCTATATCGACCGGAAAGTGAATGTGCGCTCGACGTATTCGATGGTGCAGACCTTCGACCGAGGTGAGTTGATCGCCACCCACGTGCGCAAACCATTCGGCAAGCAATCCGACGTATCGCACTACCCGCCGGAAAGGATCGCCTTCGCTATGAAAGGCCCGACCTGGTGCCGCAAACGAGCCGAAGAGATCGGCCAGTCGACGGTCGCTGTGATCGCCGAATTGCTCAGCGAAAACGCGTTGTTCCGGCTGCGCGCGGCCCAGGGCGTGCTCGGGCTGGCCGACCGCTATGGCGAAGCGCGGCTCGAATTGGCGTGCGCCAAAGCGATCGCCGTCGGCGACCCGTCCTATCGGACCATCAAGGGCATCCTCGCCACCGGCCTGGAAGCCGATCCGCCGCCACCCAGCAACGGCGATGGAGGCGCCTCAGCGTTCCTGCACGGTCCTTCGCGGCTGTTCCGGAACGTGTTGGCGCTGCCCAACCCGGACAGCGTGGCCGCGACCCGCGCCACCACGAACGCCGCCATGGACACCACCGCCGCGGACCTCGCCCAGGACGACGGTGCGGACGGCGAACACGGTGAGGGGGTGTCGGCATGATCGTGGATGTCGCGCTCGAGCAGGCGCTGCGGACGCTGAAGCTGTCGGGCATGCTGCAGACCCTCGCATCCCGCCTGGCCCAGGCCCGCGCCGGTCACCTCGGGCATATCGAGTTCCTGCAGGTCCTCTGCCACGACGAAATCGCCCGCCGTGATGCGCAGTCGATCGCCCGCCGCATCCGCCGCGCCCACTTCGAACAGCAACTCACCCTGGAGGAGTTCGACTTCGCCGCCAGCCCGAAACTGCCCGCCGCGCAGATCCGCGACCTCGCGGCGCTGCGCTGGCTGCCGGTCGGCGAGTCCGTGGTCCTGTATGGGCCCGTCGGCGTCGGCAAAACGCATGTCGCCCACAGTCTCGGACACCTGGCGATCCGTCAAGGCGCCGAGGTCCGGTTCACCAAGACCAGCCGGCTGCTGGCGACATTGGCCGGTGGTCACGCCGACCGGACCTGGGACAAGCGGTTGCGGGAGTTACGAACGGGCCGGGAAAACGTGAACGTCGACAGGCGAGATTCTTTCGTCGCCGGGCGGGGCGGTGCGCGTCCGGTTCCGGCCCCATCCATGGGAGGACCGATTCCCGGTCTTTCGCGGTCAGTGCCGATCCGCGGACTCGGCATATCGGCCCACCCACCTGTCCGCTCGCTCGAAGTTCGGGGCGACGGCGATCACGGCGGTGAAGACACCGAAGGTGACCAGCGACGCGATCAGTGCCTTCTTACGTCCGAAGTTGTCTGCGAGGTAACCGCCCAGGACGCTGCTGACGCCGATGCCGATCAAGGTGGTGGTGGCCAGCAGTCCGCCCTGGGTGACCGATAGCCCCATGTCCTTGCGGATGGTGGGCAGGGCCATGGACAGCAGCACTATCTCGAGCGCGTCGAGCAGGTAGGCGAGGAAACACCCGCCGAGCACGATCCAACGACTACGGCGCATCGCGGCACCTCCAAAGTGGCCTGCCGCGGACATGACTGCGCGGCAGAGAAAATCGCGTTCGCAGGTAATGAAGCCCGCCCTGCCAGGTAGATCCGGGGTCCGCGTGCTCGGACAGCGCGGTGTGCGGCCCGCGACAGCTGGCTAGTCTAGCGGCCGCGTGCTTCTTGCGGTGTAAACCCGAACTGACGCTTGAACGAAGCACCGAAGGCGCTAAGAGAGGTGAAGCCGCTGGCGTAGGCGATATCGGCGACAGTGCGGTCTGGAGTAGCTTCGCGTAGGTGGAGACGTGCCCTTTCCAGCCGCTCTGTGCGGATCAGTTCGCTCGGTGTTGTACCGGTGCTCTGCAGTGCCAGTTGGACCTGTCGCAACGACCAACCGAGGTTGTGAGCGACCAGTGTCGGGGTGAGTTCGGGATCTGTGGCGTGTCGGCGGATGTGGTCGCGGACCGCGGCGTCGACTGCCGCAAGAGTGGTCGGCAGCTTTCCATAGGGCCGTAGGCACAGTCTGAGAAGATCGACCATTACATCGCACGCCGTGGCGAAGCCGAGGCCGTCAACGACCTTTCGCTGCTCGTTGAGTTCGCGGATCATGCCAGAGACGACCAATCCCAGGCCTTGTCTCACGTCGATCACCACAGGTCCGGTGCCAAGAGCGTAAGGCACCGCACCGGCGGGGATATTCATCACCCACCCATGTGCGTTCTGCGATTGTGCGAAATCGAAGGGGCGGGCTTTCGTAACCAGTACGCCCTGTCCGCGCACGGCCTGAACCGTGCTGTCGTCCTGGCGGAAATTCATCGCGCCTTCCGTTGGAACGACAAGGCGCAGGCTCGCATCGTCGTCCCTGCGGATGTCTGTGGGCGTGCGTGAGTAGGTGATGCTATCGGACCGAAAACCGATCAACTGGTAGTCCCCGTAGTGCTGGACCCTCGTAATGCCGTGAAATGCCGACGCGTCGGCGAAACGGAACCGCAGGGTGCCCTGGTTACGGCAGACGTGCTGGACCCAGAAGTCGGCGGACTCACGAGCCGAGACCGCAGCGGTGTCGGCCTCCGCTACGAGATATGGCTCAGTAAGTGCCATGAGCTACTTCCGGCGGCTTGCGCGTTTCGTGGGTCGCCTGCGCAGATCAAGTCGAACGAGCACGAGTGCGCTCATAACGTCGAGCTTACTGACAACGCTGACGAGAAGGAAGATACCATGCCCCCTTAAACCCGCAACCAGTGGCAAGCAAATAACCCCTACAGGCGATAGGGCTGGTTGTAATCTCCTGCGGTGCACAACGGCGTGCAGCCGTCCAGCGTAACGGCCGTAAGTGAGGGTCGCAATCCCATCGACCGATAGCTATGAACATGCGACAGGGCGTTCCGTCAGGTGGCGGCGGCCAGGTTCCGGTCCGAGGACAGCGGAGCCGCAACGATGCGGCAGACGTATGCCAGGGGCCGGCCTGCTCTCGGCCGTTGTCACGACCGAAGCAATCGTGCTGGTCCTCTCTGGCCCACCACTGGGCCTTGCCGTAGTAGTTGAAGAATTGCGACGACTGACGGCGTGTGCCGTCGGTCTCGTAATAGTGAAAGGGGACCTGCCAGTTCACCGTGGCGTCCTTACGCGGCCGCGGGCGAGGCGTAGGCATCGAAGGAAGCTCCTCGGTGATCGACGCGGTCGATGCGATGAAACTGGGTGCTGGCGGGTAAACTGAGGTGATATGGCAGTGACGCGGCGTGAACGTCGTGGGGATGTGGTGTCGGCAACGGATCCTTTCGTCGGCCGCGATTCGGAGCTGGAGAAGATCGCTACCTCACTGTTGCGCCCTGCCCGGCTGGTCACCCTAATCGGTCCTGGTGGGGTGGGGAAAACGCGCCTAGCCACCGAGGCTGTGCGCCGATTCAGTATGTCCACCCGCCGGCCGGTGTATTGGGTGCGTTTGGCGCGACTGGCCAAGGGTGCCGACATTGCCGCAGTGGAAGACGAGGTCACCGGGGCGGTGGTCGATGCGGACTCCTCGGAACCATCGACCTGGGATGCGCTGGTCGATACCTTGACCAGCACCGATGCGCTCGGGCGGAACCTGCAGACCGTCCTGGTGATGGACAACTGTGAGCACGTCCTGGCCGCTGCCGGACAATTGATCGCGGAGTTGACCGAGGCGGTACCGGGTCTGACCATCCTGGCGACCAGCCGCAGGCCGATAGGGTGGGTAGACGAGTTTATCGTCCTGGTTCCTCCGTTGTCGCAGCGGCAGGCACTGACCTTGTTCCGGCATCGAGCCGAACTCACCGGTAACGCCGTAACCACTGCGGGGCAGATCGAGCAGGCCAAGCTTATTTGCCGTCATGTGCACAACAATCCTCTGTATATCCGGTTGGCAGCGGCACGGTTGCTGCGTCAACCGATGGCGGCCATCGTTGCGGATCTGGAAGGGGGGCCGCAGACAAACGGATGCGCTGGTCCAGGGGGCCCCGGGTGGGAGCCGAACTACGCCACCAGAGCGTTCCTGATGTCATCGCCTGGTCCTATGACCTGTGCACGGACAAGGAACGACTGCTTCTGGATCGAATGTCGGTCTTCGCCGCGGGCTATGACACCAACCCTGAGGACAACACCGGCTCGGCACCGGATATAGGTGCCGGTCTGGAAGCGATCAAGGCCGTGTGCGCAGACGAGGAGGCGGGACATTCGAAACCATCATCGAGCGGCGACACGGTCGTGCGCCTGGCGCGGGAGGAGATTGAGGCTTTGCTCGAAGGGTTGGTCGATCAGTCGTTGGTCACGGCCCACATCACGCCGACGACGGTGCGATATTTTCTGTTGGAAAGTATTCGTATGTTTGCCGCGCAACGGTTGAGGGAGCGTTCCACCAGTGACGTGGACGAGCCGGCACGGCTCGAACGCCGCCACCGTCGGTACTATCGAGATAAAGTCGTCAAAGCGCAGATCAAATGGTTCAGCCCTGGTGAAGAGAACTGGGGGGCTCGGACCGCCTGGGACAACATCGTGACCGCGATCGAGACAAGTCTTACCGCTCGTGAGCCCGAGCTCGGTTTGGAAATCGCGGCCGGCCTGGTTGCCCTTCCCATAGTCAAAGGTCCGCCCCGAGAAATACGTCGCTGGACCGAACGCACCTTACAGGCGACTCGGACGAAAGCGTCACAACCTACCGAACTGCAGACAGCGGCTATGACGATGCTCGGGTGGCTTTCAGTGCTGCAAAATAGAAACGACGAGGCTGACCGCATACTCGACGAATGTGTAGGCCGTTGCGTCGATCCTGATATCGGACAGCACTGGCGAAAGATCCCGGAAACCGACCTCGGTTTGCCGGCTAGCGTCGAGTTCCTCTGGGGCGCAAAACTGATGCTGACCCATTGCGATCCGAAGGCTATCACCGTACTGGGTCGTGCTCGCGCAAAATTCCACACACACGACGATCGCGGTGGCGAAGGGAGGAGCGAATTCTACCAGGCAGTGGCGGCTGGTTCCCTTGGAACCGCACAGCAGGCATTGGAGATCACTCGGCGTCACCTCGACCGTGCCACCGGCTCCGGAGCCGGATGGGCGAAGGCGTGGGCCGAGTTGGCCTGGGCGATCGCTCTGACCAAACATGGTGATCCCACCGAGGCGCTGGCCGTCGGTCGATCCGCACTCGCGTTCCATGTTGCTTCCCGTGACCAATGGGGTGTGTCGTTCGCGTTGCACGTTCTGTATTGGACATCGGCGGAGATAATTTCCGTTTTGATCGACTCCGGAAATGCGGCCCCAGCCGAGGTCAAGACCCTTGCCACGAAAGCCGCTCAACTCGCGGGAGGAGCCGCAACCGTGCGAGCGGGGCCAGGCGTCAATTTCGGTGACTTGGCCCTGCTCGCCGATGAAACTGAGAAGGCTGGCGAGGTTTGCCGCCGTGCGCTGGGCCGCGAAGCGTTCGCCGCCGCCTACCGGCAGGGTTCCCTGTTGCGTCCCGAACTGGGCGAGGTACAGCGCCTGGCACTGGGCACGCTGTCCATTGATAAGATGTCGGTAAACCACCCCGCCAGGAAGAACACCCCAACTCACTGGGACGAACTCTCGACAGCCGAACGGGAGGTGGCTATCCTGGCTGCCGCAGGATGGACGAACACCGCGATCGCCGCCCGTCGAGGCAACTCCCGCAAAACCGTCGACGCGCAAATGGCGTCAATTTTCCACAAACTCGCGATCACCTCACGACAAGAAATCATCACACTTGTTCCCCAAAACCTGACCGGCCAGGTCCGCACCGAAGCAGCCAAGCGCCCACGCCGAGCCAGCGAACGAGCACGCGCACTGGGGCGATAGCAGCAGTCGTGCCAGCGTTCGAGCGTGGTCTTTTCGCGGGTCAGAGTTTGTCGTTTCGGTCCGGCCTTGGCCCAGCATCCGCTGTGGGCGGCGACTGTTTCTCCACTGCTCATGCCAGCCCGCGCCACAGGTGCCACCGGTCGGAAGCCTGGATCTCGACAGGCAGAGGGGTCCTGACAGTAACCGCGCGGAAGAACGAAGTTGGGCTTATCTTTTCGAGTCGCTCACCGGTAGCGATCGATGATGTGGTCGATGACGGCCAGCGGATCGTGGTGTCGGCCAGAACCGCGCCCGGCCCTGCAGCCTGTGCGCGGTGCGGCGCCAGGTCGATAGCGTTGCACAGCTACCACCATCGCACTGTCGCGGACGTGCCGATCGACGGCCGCCTACATCGTGCGGGTACGAGTCCGGCGACTCACCTGCCCGACCCCACAGTGCTGCAGAACGTTCCGTGAGCAGGTCCCCGGCGTGCTCGAACGCTACCAGCGCCGCACCGCCCGGCTGACCAGCTAGGTTCGGGTGGTCGTGCGGGAGCTGGCCGGGTTGGCAGTGGTCCGGCTCCTTGCCGCGCTGCCGGCGCGGCTGCCGCTTCACACCGCGGTGCGGATCCTGTGCTCGGTATACCGCTGCTGGCACGGACGGTTGCTCGTGTGATGAGCGTGGACGGATTCCGCTGTGCGCCGCCGGAACCGCTACGGCACCGTGCTGGTCGACGCGATCAGGCCTGTGGGGTCCAGGGGCGCGAAAAGTCGAGCTAAGCCTGTCCGGTGGGAGCGGTTCGGCTGATTCGGGTGCTCGCTGAGCGTTGTAGCACTGGTGCCGGGGTACGGCCAGTTCGGTGTGTTGACGCGGGCTGAGCTGGAGCGGTTCTTCTATCTCGACGACCAGGACCGCGAGCTGGTTGCCGGGCGTCGCCGCGACAGCAATCGGCTGGGGTTCGCCGTACAGCTGGTGACGGTCCGGTACCTGGGGATGTTCTTGCCGGATCAGCTGGAGGTGCCGGCGAATATGGTCGATTACCTGGCAGGGCAGCTGGGCATCGACGATCTGTCGTGTGTGAAGGCGTACCTGGACCGTAAGCAGACCCGATATGATCATCAGGACGAGATCATTCGCCGATATCGAGGGTGAGCTGGTGGCGTGGATCGCCGATCAGGCGTGGACGACCGGCGACGGACCGAAGGTTCTGACTGCGGGGTCGGTGCGGTGGCTGCGGGAGAAGGGTGTGCTGCTGCCCGGCATCACCACGTTGGAGCGGCTGGTCGCCGAGACCAAGCAGGCTGCTGATCAGCGGTTGTGGTCGCACCTGGCCGGGCAGCTGTCGGCCGGGCAGCCGGGTGTGCTGCTCGGGCTGTTGGAGACCCGGGAGGAGAACCGCCGCAAGTACGTGGAGCTGGAGCGGTTGCGCAAGGGCGCGTTCGTGCCGTCGTCGACGGGTATGCGCAACGCGCTGGCGCGGGTGCGGGACCTGAACGCGGTGATCCCGGCGTCGGTCGATATCTCGCAGGTGTCGGCGCGGCGGCTGATCGCGCTGGCCTCGCACGGGCTGACCGGCAAGACCGCGCATCTGCGGCGGATGCACGCAGCGGGAACGGTTGCTGGCGTTGCTGTGTGCGACGGTGTTCACGTTGCGCGCCAAGGCGGTCGACGATGTGCTCGAGTTGTTCGACCTGCTGATGGTGACGAACCTGATGGCGCGGGCGGAACGGCAGTCCAAGGAGGAGAAGTTGCGCCGGTACCCGCGGATGAGCCGCAACACCGGCAAGCTCGCGCGGGCGGTGCGGGTGCGTTGGAGATGACCGAGACCGAACCGGAGCTGTCGTTGCAGCTGGTGTGGGATCTGATCGAGAACACCGTGTCCAAGGCCGAGCTGGCCGCGGCGGTCGCAGCGATCGACGAGCTGGTGCCGCAGGCGGATCCGGAGTTCGATTGCCAGCGTCTCGAGGAGCTGGCCGGCCGGTTCGCCACGGTGCGGGCGTTCCTACCGGCGATGATGCGGCACATCGACTTCGGCGCTGTCGGCGACGGCCTGCCAGTGCTGAAGGCGATGCGGGAGCTGACGGAACTGATTGCGTCGCAACGCGGCCGCCGGCTGAGTACCGCAACATCTTCGCCGAGCATCGAAATGGCGGGACCCGCGCGCGCATCTGCTGTCGGGGATGGCGTGGGAACAGGCCCGCGACGGCGGCTTGAACGCTTGGGCGACGACACCCCGGCCTCAGTGGACAAGGACGGGAAACTGCATGTCGCGGCGCTGGCTGCGCTGCCGGATCCGCCGAGTCGTTCACCCATGTGGCCGGCATCGGTGCCCGGGCGGCACGCGCAAGCTGCCGCGGTCCGACGCCCAGGCTAAATGCTGATCTCGTCGGCCTCTTCCCACAACCGGACACCTATCCAGTGAGGATTCAGGCCCGCTCCTGTGCTTAGCGCGACTTTTCTCGTCACTGGACCCCATGGGCCGATCACCCATCAGCGGATCGACGTCCTGGCTGACAGTAGGTCCGAGACACTCGAAGCATGGTTGCGCGGCAATCGCCACGTGGAGGTCGTCGTCCGCGACGGTTCGACCGCCTACGCCGAGGCGATCCGCTGGGCGTTGCCCGGCGCGCTGCCGGTCAGCGACCGGTGACACCTGTGGCACGGCCTGGCTCGATCGGCCAGCGATGTCGCCGCGCACGGCCGGTGCTGTGCCGCGGCCGGCCCGAAACGACAGACACTGGCTTGGGAAACCACCACGTTGCAACGCTGGCATGCGGTGCACGACTTGCTCGATCAGGGCGTCGGGTTGCTGGACTGCTCACGGCGGCTGGTGTTGGCGTTGAACACGGTGAAGCGTTACGCCCGGGCGGCAGAACCTGATCAGCTGCGTTTGCCACCACAATAGCGGGCGTGCTTGGTCGATCCGTATCGCGACCATCTTCGCCGACGCCGAGCCGCGCAGCCCGGTGTCCCGGTGCTGTACCTGTTCTACGAGATCGCACTGAGACTGCGTGGGGTGGGCGGGTGCGAATTCGTCATCGCCTGGCGAAGTTGGCTGTTGCATCTCGATCTGCCGCCCGGGTCGCCTGGGCTATTTGCGCGGTAACGGGACAGGAATGACGGTGGGCAATTTGGTCGGTTTGGGCACGGTGGGCGCCGTCGGGTGCTGTGGCTTGGCCGTCGGTGGACGTGTCATCGTCGGCGTGGACGGTGGGGGTGCCGGCTTCCGTGTGATTGGGGTGGTGGTTGTGGCAGTTGTCGGAATGTGTCGGACCGATGTGGTTGTCGTCTTGGTGGCCGGTGTTGTTGTAGTGCCGGTGGTCGATGGTGTTGTCGTATCGATGGGCGTCGTAGGTGTCGTGCCGGTCGTTGTGGTCGTCGTGCCGACGGGTGTTGTCTCGATCGATGAGGGGCTCGCCGAGAGGGTACTGGTGGCCGGATCCTGGCTGGAGCCCCCGAAGGGCTGCACGGTCTGACCCGTGTCCGTTTGAGGGGTGGCCTGCACCGAGAAACTCGCGCTCACGCTGACCGACAGACTGGGTGCTGTGGTTGAGGTATCGGTGTTCGGCTCGCTCGTGGTGGTATCGGTTGCCTCGGCCGACTCGCTGCTTGTCGTGTCGGTCGAGGTGTCGGCGATGTCTGTTGCGGTATCACTTGCAATGGGCACATTGCTCAAGTCCCCCGAAGTGCCAGCATCATCGCCTGCAATCGCCCCGATCTGCCTGGTCGGATCTCCTGTGTTCGACCTCGCGGCGACCTCCGACGACGCCATGGCAGTGTCCACCCGGTCGTTTCGCCTCGAATCCGTTGCTACCACGAATCCGATAACGAGTGCAATCAGTGCAACCGCAGCCGCGGCGTAGGGCAGGTGCCGGCGAACGTCGCGGGCCTCGAGTGAGCGGCCAGGCACAGCGATGACATCTTCAGGCGTTAGCTTGCGCATCGTTGCGCGGCAATCGTCGGTCTCGCTGTCCGAGGTGCTGATCAATTCGGTCGCTTCAGGGGCAACCGTATCGGGATCGGGCGTGCCGATGATTTCGGTTGCCGCAGGATCGTTCCGGCCGGTTCCGTACCTATCCAATGATTGCATCAGTCTGTCTTCTTTTCACAGCGATTCGAGCTTTCCTATTCCGTATTCCGATCAGCCGAGCTCGGCAGGGATTCGGCGTGCGAGATGAGCAGTCGGCCAGCCGGCCCCGTCCGCCCGTCCCCCGATGTCCGAGTCATTGGGATCCTGTGGAATAAGGACATAACCGGTAGTGCTCTCGTCTGCGCTGTGTTTTTCGACGAACGGTCCTCGGAGACGAGACGAGATCGGAACCAGTACGGACCGCCACCAGCCGTTCGCGGGTTCCCGTGGATCGCCGGGTTGAAGGCGATCTGTCTGCCAATTCGCGGAAAGATGGGGATTCCATGTTCTGCTCGACGTATGGATGGTTTTCGCCGCGATGTCACCTTGACTTAAGTATTGCTGTCCGTTACTGGATATCGGGGCGAAGAAGGTATTGTTGTCGGCTGCGGAAGCAATTACCCCAGACTTCGCTGGGTCGGACGCTGGTGTACGAGTTGTCCGCAACGAACATCTTCCAGGCCATCAGTCGCCCGTCCCGGCTGCGGGTTGGCACGCTGGCCAACGCGATCTCCCTTTTATATTGTTTGCTGTCCAGGATGGTGGCCTGGACGGTGTGACACCGCATTGTCTTGCCGGATACAGATGCAGGTGCCGCTCGCCGCGTCGACCTGTAGGCAGTTGAACGCGGATGCCGAGCGTGGCCGCCCGGATCTCCCTGGCCACTCTCGCCAGTCGGTGCTGGCGCACGAACTCGGCCCTATCCATCGATTCGAAAGATTCCGCAGGCGGGTTGTCTGAGGCCGATCCGATCCATAGATAGATTGTTGCCGCCAAGGCTGCTGTAGGCGGCAACATTGTCCAGCGGGATCAACCCGACTTCGCCGAGCGTCGACTACGTGTGAATATCCACGCGAGTGCTGCAGGTGTCCAAAAATTCTTTATTCCCGTTCATCATGCACACCCACAACTTGCCCTTGAGATTCTCCGCGAAGGAGAGATCGTACGGTTCATGCGTGTTGTAACCCTTCTTGTCGTAGAAGGGGCCGTAATATTTGCCGTCTATTAAAAGGAAGGCCGCAGGGCCATAACCGTCTGCGTCGTTGTCATAGACATACAGGTGCTCGCCATAGGCATCGAAATGCGCTAACCCCGCACCTTGAGCGAAGCCGTCTGCTGCTTTGGTTTCCACCGCCCACCAGTCATAGGACCCCGCCTGGGCCGGGGTCGCGAACACGAAGAGAGTTGACAGCGCAGCGGCACCCACGAGGACGCGAGTGAGAAGTTTAACAACTTTGAGAGATTTCATGACATGACTTACATGACTAATAGAGCCGATGATGCACCAGTAATCACCGGCAGTGTATTGAAAGAACGCGGCGCGACGATTCTTCGCATCGTCGCCGCCTATAATGCAGAGCGACCCTTACGCTGAGATTGTATGAATGTGCCTTTGGCGGACACGACTCACGCCTCGATCACTTGCAGGACGAGAATGATAGTGTCGGGCGAATATTCCTGGCCGATAGCTGAAGAATATTTGACAGATTGTCACCGTCCGCCCGTAACCCGCGCCCGGCCAGCCTGTGCTGCGGCCTCATCTGTACCATCAACCAATTCCTCCTACCTGGGTTGATGTAAATCCATGGATATAGTTTGCTGAGCCTGTCCGCCGAATCAACTAGTTTCTAACACATGGTCGCTAACTAAAATTTCACGATCGGGGACTCGCTTCATTCACGTTTCCGCAGTGTAACGATATCGCCGATGAGTATCCTCATTCCCTCCGGCGGTACGGCACTGGCACTGCGACTCAACCCTAGTGCCGCGTCCGAGAAGGTTGATGCTGTAACTGCGTTCCGGAGTGGCGGGTTGATCGTCGGCGGGTGAGCGGTGATGCTGCCAGTGGTGGTGATGCCGGTGGCTCGTTAGCCGGATGTGTTCGTCAGAGCGGTGACCCGGAAGAGGGCCGCAAGCTGGCTCAGATCGCGCGGCGGAGCAAGCAGCCGGTCCGGATGCGGCGGGCGGTGGTGGTGATGGCCTCGGCGCAGCATCAGCCGGTCGGGTTCATCGCGAAGTTGATGCAGGTTTGGGAATCGTATGTGCGGCAAGTGATCCACGATTTCAACGCGAAGGGTTTCGACGCTCTGGGCCCAAAATGGAGCGGGGGCAGGCCGGCGAAGACCGATCAGGGAACGCGTGATCGGATCTGTCAGATCGCCGGGTGCTGTCCCCGTGACTTGGGGTGGCCGTTCTCGGCGTGGAGCCTGTCGAAACTGGTGAAAGTGTTGCGTATCAACGGTATTGCCGAGATCAGCCGCGAAACCGTCCGGCAGATCCTCAAGGCCGGTGGGGTGTCGTGGCAGGCCACGAAGACATGGAAAGCCAGCAACGACCCAGACTTTCAAGCGAAGATGGCGCGGGTGCTCGACCTCTATGACCACGCGCCCGCGGACGGGCGCGTGATTTGTGTGGACGAGTTCGGGCCTTTGAATCTGCAACCCCGCGACGGCCGAGGTTGGTTCGCCGCCCGGCGCCCCCGGCGGCTGCGGGCGACCTACCACCGAACTCAGGGTGTGCGGCACATGTTCGGTGCCCTGGACCTGCGGACCGGGCAGTTGTACTACCGGATCCGGGACCCGAAGCGATAGACCGAGTTCCTGGACTTCCTGAAATCCCTGCGGGCCCGGTGGCCAGGCCAGAAACTGTACTTGATCTGCGATAATTACTCGGTTCACAAACGCGCCGAGGTTCGGGCGTGGTGCGCGGGCAACGCGGTCGAACTCGTCTTCCTGCCCACGTATTCGTCGTGGTTGAACCGGATCGAATGCGAGTTCGCCGCGCTGCGGTACTTCGCTCTCAACGGCACCGATCACCGCAGCCACGACGAACAAGACGACGCGATCGGCACCTACGTTCGATGGCGCAACCAGCACGCCGGACCCATCCGTGACTTCGCCGTCGGATCCAAGATCCGCCACCCGGATTACCTAACCAACGTTGCCTGACACGGCA
>NZ_BAFR01000335.1 GCF_000308435.1 Nocardia araoensis NBRC 100135
CGGTGTGCGCGGAACCGATCACTGGGCGGTGCGGTTGGACCGGAACTTCGGCACGCACCTCGACGAGCGCAACCGGGCCACCCCGCTGTCGGACCCGGAGGCCTCGTTCGTGGTGGAGATTCCGAAATCGCGGCTGATGTCGGATCTGGCGTTGCGCGAGGCCGAACGGGTCGCACCGGGCCCCGGCGAGATCGAGATCCGGATGGAGGCGGCCGGGCTCAACTACAAGGACGCGATGAAGGTCATCGGCGTGCTCACCGAAAAGGAACTCGGCGGAACGTATTTCGGTACGACGGTCGGTATGGAGGGCTCCGGCGTGGTCGAGCGCGTCGGGCCCGGCGTCACCGACGTCGCGGTCGGCGACCGGATGATGGTGTGCGCCCGCGACATCCTCCGCAAATACGTCACCATGCCCGCCGACGCGGGTGCGACCATGCCGCACCGGCTACTGCCCGGCGAGGCGTACGACCCGTTGACCTGCGGATCCGGATTGCCGTATCTCACCGCCGAATTCGGTTTGCGGACGCTGGCGCGCCTGCGGCCGGAGGAGACCGTCCTGGTGCACGGCGCGGCGGGCGGCATGGGCATGGCCGGGGTGCAGGTCGCGCTGGACATCGGCGCCACGGTGATCGCCACGGCGGGCACGCCGGAGCGCCGTGCGCAAGTGCGCGGGCTCGGCGCGCACCACGTGCTCGACTCGCGGACGGCCGACTTCGTCGACGAGATCGCCGATCTCACCGGCGGCCGGGGTGTCGACGTGATCTACAGTTCGGCGCCCGGCGAGATCCTGCAGCAGAACTTCCGGGTGGCCGCGGAATTCGGCCGCGTCGTGGACATCGGCAAGGCCGACATCTACACCGGCGGGGTCATCGATCTGGGTCCCTTCGACCGCAACCTCACGTTCTTCTCCGTCGACATGGACCGGGCGCTGGCCCACGATCCGGAATTGCTGCGCACACCGATGCGGGCCAGCCACGCGGCATTGCGGGCGGGCGCGTACCGGTATCTGCCGCACACGGCCTATCCGGTGTCGGAGCTGGCCGCGGCGTTCGAGTCGGTCGCGCGGTCCGACCAGATCGGCCGGGTCGTGCTGGACCTGCGCGAACAACAGCCGATGGTGCGCCCGAAACTCGCCCATCCGCGGATCGACCCGGATGGCTGCTATCTGGTGACCGGCGGCTTCGGCGGCTTCGGCCTTGCCACCGCCCGCTGGTTGGTCGCCGAGGGGGCGCGGACGCTGGTGCTCGTCGGCCGCAGCGGCGCGTCCACGCCACAGGCTCGGGAGCAGGTCGCGGCGTTCACCGCGGCGGGTGTCTCGGTGGTCGAGGAGCGGGTGGACGTCGCCGACTACGCCGCGACGGCCGCGCTGGTGGAGCGCATTCGGTCCGTCGCCCCGCTGCGCGGGATCTTCCATGCGGCGGGGGTGGTGAACAACCTGCCCATCCCGCAGATCACCCGGGAATCGCTGGACGAACTGTTCGCCAAAGTGCTCGGAGCGCAGCATCTGGACCGGGCGGTCGAGGCCGCGGGCATCGAGCTGGACATGTTCGTGCTCTACTCCTCGATCAGCGCGCTGGGCTGCATCACTCCGCAGATCGGTTATGCCGCGGCCAACGCCGCCTTGGACGCGCTCGCCGCCGACCGCCGCGCCCGCGGCGCCGCGGCGCTGGCGGTGAACTGGGGCTTCATGAGCGGCGGCGGCATGGCCGACAAGACCGAGGCACTGGTGGACTATGTGAAGTCGATCGGCTTCCTGCCCATCGACATGGACCGGGCCACCGCTCTGCTGCGCGAATGCCTGGCTCTCGACACCACTCAGGCCGCGGTGGCGGATATCGATTGGACGGTGTGGTCGCGGGTGGCCCGGCCGTCCACCGACACCCGGCGTTTCCGGCAGCTGCTCGCCGACATCGGTGTCGGCGGCGAGGCCGGCGGCGCGCTGCGCACCGAGATCCTCACGCTGCCCACCGAACAGCGCGCCGACTTCGTCGCCCAGCGCCTCGCCGATCAGCTCGCGGTGGTGCTCGGCGTGGACACCGAGACGATCAACATCGACGAGCCGGTCACCGATCTCGGCATGGACTCGCTCATGGCGATGGAGTTCGGGGCCCGCACCGAGAAGGAGCTCGACGTGAAGATCTCCGCGCTGGAACTCAGCAGGGGCCTGTCGCTGCGCGGCATCGGAGCCAAGGTGGTCAGCCAGTTCTCCGAGCCCGCCGACACACAGGCCGCGGCATGAAAGGCACCGACATGTCCACCGAACTCATCGCTTACGCCGACATCGACACCGTACTGGGGCACCGGGACGGGCGATTCTTCGGCGAAGGCTACAAACGGATCACCCACCGTATCTTCGATATCACCCTCGATCGCGACCCGCAGGGCAGGCCACGGCTGACGGCGACCGCGGGAGTGCACTATCCGCTGGACTGGTCACGCAAGAGCACCCGGGTGCTGGTGCCGCATGTGAGCAGCATCGATTGCTCGATCTTCGGCTACCGGCTGCTCGAGGTGATCCTGCGCGAGTGCTACGGACTCACCGACGGCGAGATCCGTTCGTGCTGGGTGCCTTTCGTGCAGTTCAGCAGTGGGACCATCGCGACGGAGTCGCTGGAGGAGTTCTCGATCGGCGCGACGGTCGTCGCGGTGGAGGGCGACACCATCAGCATCACCGGGGCGCTCGGCGGCGGTATGAGCCTGGAGGCCACCGTGGCGTTACCGTCGCCGCCACGACCGGCGCAGGCCGAACCGCGCACCGTGCAGGAGACGGATCGCGGCTACTTCCACGGCGGGGTATACGCCCGCGGACAGTATCTGCGCAACGTCGTCGTCTCCGACGGCGGCAGCCGGGCACAAGCCGATTTCGCTCTCGCCGAACCGGATTCGGCCGGTCCCTGGCACGGCGTGGCCGACGCCTACCAGCCTTCCGTCACGCTGGTGGACGCCACGGTGATCCTGGCGCAACTGTCCCAGGTCGTGCTCTACGAGCTGGACAACATCGCCCGCAAGGACAGCGAGACGCTGTGGATGCGCCGGATGACCGCGCGGGCGTCCGCTCCCCCGGTGCCGTGCACAGCGGGCACCGCGACCACGCACATGGCGCGATCGATGGTCCTCGCCTTCGGCGGCGGCGACTGGCGCATCTCCAGCTGGGCGTCGGACTTCGCCGGGTGCGAGATCCGCTACGACCTCGCGCACCGACTGCCCGCCTAACCCGCGCAATCGACGAACGTTCAGAAAGGCACCCCCATGTCGGGAAACAATTATCGACGCATCGTGATCTCCGGGACCTACTCGACCGGGAAGACCACGACTTCCACGGCGCTGTCCCTGCTGACCGGCATTCCCCGGGTGGACGCCTCGTCCGCTCGCGAGGTGGTCACCGAGCTCTATCCGGGCATGCGTTTCCAGGATCTGAGCACCACCGAACTGATGGCGCTGGGGTTCCGCAGGCTGGAGTTGCGCATCCAGGCCGAGGCCATCCTCGACGCCCAAGGCGGATTCATCGCCGACGGTTCGGTGCTCAACGAGTGGATCTACGGCACCACGCGGCTCGTCACCGGCCCGAACCCCGGCTCGGCGCGCTGGCACAAGGCCGTCAAGAACGCACTCACCCTGCCCGGCCGGCCGTTCTACCGCCGCTATCTCAACGCCTACGGCGACATGGCCAGGCAGCGGGCGCGGCAGAACTACGACATCTTCTTCCACCTTCCGGTGGAGGTGCCGATGGACCCCGACGGCCACCGTCCGGTCGACGAGCGCTACCGCGCCATCTCCGATCGGCAACTGCTGCACGCGATCAGCGAGCTCGGGCAGCCGGTCGTGACCGTGCGCGGCACCCCCGAACAGCGCCTGGAATCGATCGTCTCGATGCTCGACATCCCCACCGTGATGGACATCGACGTCGCGGTGAAGGAGGCGATGGAGATCGTGCGCAGCAGCCGCGAGCGCGTCCAGGAAACGATCATCGCCCAGCAGCAACCACACACTCTCGGCCGCAAGATCAAGTTCGCCACCCGCGTTTAGGAGCACGCCATGACCGTCCTGCTGGACAAGACCAAACGCTACAACCCGATCGACTCGTGGTTCTACGACAACTTCATCTCCGACGCCGTGCGGGAGATGACTCCCACCCTGTTCGACGACATCGTCGCGCAGCTCGACGACGGCGCGCAGGTGCTCGACGTGGGGTGCGGCGGTGGGCAACTCGCGGTCGGGCTGGCCACCACCGGCGCCACGTTGCGGCTGACCGGCATCGATCTGTCCCCGCAGCAGGTGCGCAGGGCGCGCAAGCGTGGCGCGGCGCTGGGCAGCCGGATCCAGTTCCGGGAGGGGTCGGCGATGGACCTGCCGTTCCCCGACGCCGCCTACGACGCGGTGATCAGCTCCGGCTCGATCAAACACTGGCCCGATCAGCGCAAGGGTCTCGCGGAGATGATCCGGGTGCTGCGGCCCGGCGGCCTGCTGGTGGTGATCGAGGCGGATCGGGGCTGCACCTTCGAGGACGCGCGGTCGTTCGTCGACCGCTGGAAGCTGCCGCAGCCGATGGCCCGGGCCTGCCTGCCGTTCTTCCGTACCTATATCGCGGGCTACGGCCTCGACCTGGAGGACGGCCGCGAGCTCGTGGCCGGTCTCCCGGTCACCGACGCGACGGTGCGCCGCATCGCCGGCGAGCCCGGCATTCTGATCACCGCGCGCAAGCGAGACGAGTGAGCGCCGGCCACGTCGGCGAATCCGGCCGGTGATCGGGCCGGGCGGCGTCACGGCCGAGACGTCGCCCGGCCCGATCCGGTGCTCTCACGAGCGCCGGGCGCGCTGGGGATTGCGTGCGGCTTCGTCGGCCACCCGCGCCTGTCGTTCGGCGGGCACCAAGGCGCGGATGTCGTCTCGGGAGCCGATCATCAGTTTCTGCAAGATCGAACTCATCTGGGCGTCGACGGTCTTGAAGGAGCTACCGCGCCGGGCGGCGATAGCGGTGTTCGTCCAACCGGCCGCCGCCAGTACGGCCACTTCTTGTTCGGCCGCCGACAGTTCCTCCCAGTGCGAGGGTCGGCGGCGCCGGACCGGATGTTCGACGGGTAGCCGGTCCAACGACAACTCCCCCAATGCCAGCTGCGCCACTTCGTCCAGCTCCGGACGCAGCAGCGCACCTTCGCGCTCGGCCTCCGCGAAATCGGACTCACCCAGGACCGCGCGAGCGGTGTCGGCGGCGATCTCGGTCTCGGTGGCGAACGGACCGAGATTGACGAAGTTGACGCCGATTCTGTCGCGCAACGTGGCGCCGCCGCCGACCAGGCGCGCGACATCGCGCGCTCGAGCCGTCACCGTGGCGGTGCGGTCACCGCCGGTGTCACGGATCGAGCGCGCCAGTGCCCAGGCGCTGAGGTGCACGGCCCACGCCACGCCCCACTGATCGCGCATCGCCAGCTGCGTGGTCAGCGCGGCCCGTATCATCGCGAGCGCTTGTTCCGTGTCACTGTGCTTGGTCAGCGCGATCCCCCGCGCCAAACCGGCCCACGACGCCGCCCACCGCGCGCCGGAGCGCTCGGCGTGGTCCAGGTGCCGCCGGGAGATCTCCAAGGCCTGCGCCGGTGTGCCGAGCAACGCCGCGGCCAGCGCTTCGAACAATTCGCTCATCGCGGCACCGCCGCGGTCGCCTTCGGCGGAGAACTTCTCTCGCGCGCGGGCCAGCACGGCGATCGCGCGCACGTCACGGGGCAACAGCATCAGCTCGGCGCCCCTGGCGAATTCGATCGAGGCGGGCAGATCGAGGTCGTCGAGTCGCTCCCGCCACCCCGCTCGAGCCCCGGGGTCGGGCAGACAGAGGGCGACGCCTTCGTCGAGCATCCGTTCGGCGTCGTGGTGCATGCCCTGGCACAGGCAGATCCACGCGATCAGCGACATCGCCGTCACCTGCAGCCGCACCGGCTGCGGGTCCAGCGCCCTGCTGGCGGCCAGCGTGCGCTCGGCCCAGCGGCGTGGTTCGCGCAGCGAACCGGCGAGAAACGGGCTGCGCAGCGCGATCAGACCGGCGGCGATCTCCAGCCCGACCGCGGCCTCCTCCGGACTCGCGAGGCTGCCCGCCATGGCGCACAGCAGGTTGTCCCAGGCCGCGCGCGCCCAATTCAGCAGGTCCTGTTCGCCCGGCCCGAACCATCCGGCTCGAGCCGCGACGACCTTGTCGCGGTAGTAGCGGCGGTGCCTGCGCGCCAGCCGCGCCGGTTCACCGTCGCGTTCGGCCAGACGCTGCTGGGCGAACAAGCGGACGCTCTCCAGCAGCGAGTACCGCACCGTTGTGGCGGTCAGATGCACGGTGACCAGCGATTGGTCCGCGAGCCGCTCGAGCAGGCCGTCGATCTCCGCGCGATGCAACCCGTCCGGCTCGTCGTCGGCGCAGACCGCCTCGATCGCCTCCAGTTCGGCGCCGACGTCCGACTGCGCCGGGTCCGCGTTGTCCGGATCGGCGTCGTATCCGGCCGCGAAGACCGACAGCCGGTCGAACAGCAGCCGCTCCTTGTCCCGGCACAGATCGTAGGACCAGGCGATGACGTCGCGGATGCCCTGGTGCCGTGCCTCCGCGCCGACCCGGGGACCGTGCGACCAGCGCAGCCGCCGGTCGCCGACCTCGCCGGTGAGGTCACGCAGGATCATCGGCAGCGGCCGGCGCAACAGCCGTGCGGCCGCCAACCGGATGTAGAGCGGGTGGTTGTGCACGTGGCGGCAGATCTCCACCGCCAGCTCGCTCTCCTCCTCCGTGACGGTGTGCCCGGTCAGACCGGCACGGGCCCGAAACAGCGTCAGCGCCTGTTCCCGCGACAGCGCGGGAACGGGCACCAGTTGTTCGTCGACCCATCCGATCGCCTCGCGGCTGGTGGCCAGCACGGTCAGCCCCGGCGCGGCTTCCAGCAGATCGGCGATCACCCGCCCCGCGCCGTCCAGCACGTGTTCGCAGTTGTCCATCACCAGGATGGTCTGCAAGGTGCGCCCGACCGCGTCGCGGCGGCGCAGCGTGTCCAGCACCGCCTCCCAGGCCGATCGCCCGGAGAAGTCGGCATCGATCAGCGAGCGCGCGACCTGCTCCTCCACCGCCGCCGCGTCGGAGCCCCGCGCCAGCAGCGCCAAGCGCACCCAATGCACCGGAACGCGCCGCGCTTTGTGGAACCGCTGCACCGCCTCGGTAGCCAGTCTTGTCTTGCCGATGCCGCCCGCACCGATCAGCGTGACCAAGCGGGTGCCGCCGAGCAGCGCCATCCCGATCTTCTCCAGTTCCCGCTCACGCCCTACGAAATCACTGGCGGCCGGGGGCGCAGACCCCGGACCCGACGCACGTCCTACCGACACAGCAGGGCAGCGTAGTCGGGTCGATCCCGCGATTCCCGAGTCTCTACCGATGTGCGCGACCCACCTATACGCGGACGATTGCGCTGGCGCGGCAGTCGATCGCACGACCGGAAGGACACGACGGTGGGACGGATACTGGTAATCGGGGCGGGCGAATGCGGGTTACCCCTCGCTCACCGTCTGCTGCGCGGCGGGCGGTCGGTGACGCTGGTCGCCGATCGTGATGCCGAAGCGGTGCTCGCGGGCACCGTGACCAGCACCCAGGTCAAATTCCCGCCGACGCTCGACCTCGAATCGGACCTCGGCCTCGGCTTCTGGCGCTCGACCGCGCCGAACATCGAGGGCATCCGGTTCACCATGGCCGTCGATCGCGCGGTGGTGGTCACCTGGACCGGACGATTCACCCGCCCGGCGCAGAGCGTGGATCAGCGGACGGTGTTCGCACGCTGGCTCGGCGAGTTCGTGGCCGAGGGCGGTGATCTGCGCATCGCCGATCCCTCGGTACCGGAACTCGACCAGCGCGCCGCCGACCACGACCTGACCGTGGTGACCCGGGCGGGTCGTGAGCTGGCCGGCTGCTTCGAGGCCGACGCGGCGTGGCCGGCGTCCGCCGCGCCGATGCGACGGCTGGCGGTGCTGTACCTCGACGGCGTCGAGCCGGATCCGGAGGGCCTCGGTTCCTACACTGCCCTGCCCGAGCACGGTGAGGTGATCTCCTATCCCGGGTTGACCGGACGGCCGGGGCAGGAACGCCGCTGCGAGATGCTCCTTTTCGAGGCGCGGCCCGGCGGTGCGCTGGACGTGTTCGATCAGCACGGCACGCCCGCGCGACGCTGGGCGCGGGCCAGGGAACTGCTGAACGCGCACCTGCCCGCCCACATCGCCGAACGGTACCGGCACGCCGAGCCGACCGATGCCGGGGCGACGCTGGTGGGCGCGGTGACTCCGGTCATGCGCCGTCCGGTGGGCATCCTGCCGTCGGGCAGGCCGGTACTGGGCGGAGGCGACGTCGTCTGCCGGATGGACCCGGGCGGCGCTCAGGGCGCCAACAACGCCGTGCACTGCGCGGTCCGCTACGGCGAGGCGATCCTGCACGACCCAGACGGCCCCTACGACCGCGCGTGGATGGAATGGGCGGCCGCGCCGTGGCTGACGGCTGTGGCGCACCCCGCAGCGCGGTGGACGGCCACGGTGCTCGATCCGCCGCCGGCCATGCGCGAGATGATGCTGGCCGCCCAGCACGACACGGCACTGGCCGACGCCTTCGCGAACACCTTCGCGCGGCCGGCGAACCTCGCCCGGCTCGCGGCGACCGCGCCGTCCTGACCGATTCCCGGCCTCAGTGTTGCCAGGGCGGCGTTTCGGGGAAAACGACCGGCAGCGCGGCCAGAGCGCGATGGAAAGGCCCTGGCCGCCAGGTCAATTCGTGCACCGGCACGGCGGGCCGCAGTTCCGGCAGCGCGTCCAGCAACTGGTCGACCGCGTCCTGGCCGATCAGGTAGGCCGCGCTGCGGGCCGGGCACGCGTGCGGTCCGGCGCCCCACGCCAGATGTGATCGGTTGCCGCTGTGGTCGTGCCCGCTGATCGCCGGATCGTTGTTGCAGGCCGCGAAACTGATGACGACCGGCTGATGGGCAGGCAGCCAGACATCGTCGATCAGGATCGGCTGGCGCGGATAGGTGACCGAGAAATTCGCCATCGGCGGATCGGTGAACAACACCTCGTCCAGCGCGTCTCGCGTCGACAGGCTCCCGCCCACGACATCGCCGCCGAACCGGTCGTCGGTGAGGATCAGCATCAGGGTGTTGATGATCAGATTCTGCAGCGGTTCGATCCCCGCCCCGTAGAGCACGACGAGCTGGTGGATCACCTCCGTGTCGTCCAAGCCGGCCGGATGCCGCAGCAGCCGCGTCGTGATGTCCGGGCCCGGTTCGGCGCGCTTGTGCTCGAGCAGCCGCAGCAGCGCGGTGACGAGCAGCCGGTTGCCCTCCTCCGCGTCCACCCCGTCGAACACGGCGCGAGTAGCGGCGGCGACTTCCTGCCCGATCTCCGGCGGGCAGCCCAGCATGGCGTTGATCGCCTCGAAGGCCAGCGGTAAGGCGTACTGCGACACCAGATCGGCGCTGCCCGTCACGCAGAAGGCGTTGATCAGCGGCACCGCGATCCGCTCCACTGTCTCGTGTAAGACGTGCAGGTCGACGGCGTCGATGCTCGCGGTGTTCGCCTGGCGGTAGCGAGCGTGTTCCTCGCCCGTGCTGCGCATCGCGTTGGGACGCCACTCCAGCACCGGCAACACCGGGCAGTCGGCGGGGACGTTCGCCTGCCAGGTGCGCGGGTCGGCGGGAAAGTGCGCCGGATCGTGCATGATTCGCACCGCCGTGTGATAGCTGAGCACCAACGTCGCGGGCACGCCCGGCGCCAGTTCGACCGGCGCCATCGAACCGTAGCGGGCGCGCATGTCGCGGTAGGCGCGATGCGGATCGGCCGCGAACTCCGCGGAATACAGCGATAGGCGCTCGACGTCGTGGTCGATGGGCGAACCGTGCTGCGTGCCAGGTACATTCGCGGTGCGGTCGATGTCTCGGGGCGTGGTCAACGCGTCACTCCCACGGTAGAAGCGTGCACGCCGAGCGCGGGCGCACTCGGCGCGGATCGTCGGCGTTCGGCCCCTACGGCGCACCACTGCGACGCATCGTCCCGACCGCGCAGCGGATCGACACACAGGATCGTCGCGTAGGTAGCTCACGGGCATCGGTAATGGCGCGCGACCTGCGGCGATGCGACCAATTCCGCCGCACCGCAACGAATTCGCAGACGACTCACCGCCCCGGACCGGCCACGATCACCGACAGGCGCGCCCCGGCCACACCGGGCGCGCGCGAATCCCGCGGTGACGCTGCGTATTCGCCACCGGCGGCAGGACGGGCGGACCCATCCGATCCCAGACGGCAGGTCGGCCGCGCGCCCGCATTGCCGGGGAGACAAGCACTTCGACGCGCAAGTGGCTGGTGTATAACTTCCTTCGGCCCGGTCGACTCCACCGACAAGCGATAGCGAGACACGATGCACGGTTACCTGAACCAGGTGTCCCAAGGCGCGACCCCCTCCGGCTATCCGACGCGCGAGCCCGAGACCCGCGCCGTCGAGCCGCCGCGTACCGCGGATCTCGTCGTCAGCGCGCTGTTGTGGTTCCTGCCCGCGACGCTGGCGGCGATGTCGACGGTCCTCGCGCCGTGGTTCCTGATGGCGGGCGGCATCTGCGAGTCCAAGCCGGAGTGCCGGGTCGACACCAGCGCGGGCGTCTGGATCATGGTCGGCGGCGGGATCGTCGGATTCGCCCTGGGCGCGTTGCTGTCGGTGCTGGCGGCGCGGCAGGGACGGGCGATGTTCCCGGGCGCGTTGGTCGGTGCGGTGCTGGTCCTGCTCGCATGGTTCGCAGCCTCGTTCCTCATGGGCTGAGCCGCACACCTGCACACGTGACAGCTCGTCACCATAGGAACTCGCCGCCGCGCGGTCGCCCCGAGGTGACTTTGTCCTCGTTCCCCGGCTCACGAAACTGGCGCGGGTGTACTATTCGCCGGAATCACCCCACCGCGGGAGCTCGGGCAACGGCCGGGCTGAGAGGGCGGACCGCACGCGTCGCCGACCGCATGAACCTGTCCGGGTAATGCCGGCGTAGGGAGAGCGTTTCCGTCATGTCGTCGACCCGCGCGAGCACGGCGCAAGAAGCCCCGCTGACCCTCGACCAGCCCGCGCCGAAGGTGCTCTCGTTCTGGGACCAGAGCGCGTTCTGGGCCAATCTCGGTGTCAGCCTCATCGCGTTCTCCGGCGCCTACACCGTGCTCGCGCCGAACTCCGAGGGCGCGGCGCAGATCTCGATCGCGGCCGGCATCCTGGCGACCGTCCTCGGCACCGTGGTGGGCGGACTGATGCTCGGGGCCGCGGCGCTGACCGGCGCGCGTACCGGGCAGCCCGCCATGGTGCTGCTGCGCGGGCTGTTCGGCGCGAAACTCAGCTATCTGCCGACCGTGCTCAACATCGCGCAATTGATCGGCTGGGGGACGTTCGAGTTGATCGTCATCGGCGATGCTGCCGCGGAACTGTTCGGCGGCGGCCCGCACTGGCTGTATGTCGTGGTCGCGGGCGTGCTCACGACCGTCCTCACGATCTGGCCGCTCGGCTCGGTCCGGCTGCTGCGCAGGTTCGTGACCGCCGGTGTCGTGATCGCCCTGATCTGGTTCTACGCGCAGTTCTTCCGCGCCGGTCTGCCCGATCTGCGGGCGAACCCGGGACCGAGCGGGAGCGGACCGTTCGGCGTCGACTGGAGCCTCTTCTGGGTCGCCACCGATGCCGCCCTGGCCGTCTCGATCTCGTGGGTGCCGGTCGCCGCCGACTACACCCGCCACTCCCGCACCGGTCGCTCGGCGTTCGGCGCGGCCAGCGGCGCGTACGCGCTCACCCAGATCATCGCCTATGTCCTCGGCCTGTTCGCACTGGCGCTCGCGACCGGCGAAGGCGGGCCGTATGCACCGTTTTTGCAGGTGAGCCTCGGCGCGCTGTTCTTCTTCGTCTTCGTGCTGCGGGAGGCGGACCAATCCTTCGCCAATGTGTACTCCACCGCCGTGTCGATCCAGAATCTCGCGCCGCGCGTCGACCGCCGAGTGCTCTCGATCGGCCTCGGCGCCCTGATCACGGTGCTGGCCCTCCGCTTGGACATGACGAACTATTTCGGCTTCCTCGGACTCATCGGTTCGGTGTTCGTGCCGCTGCTCGGCGTGCTGGTCGCCGACTTCTTCCTGCGTGCCCGCCGCGAGTGGAACACCGCGCCCGACGCGCCCGCGCGCTGGGGCATGGTGGTCGCATGGTTGGCAGGGTTCGCGGTGTATCAACTGATCAACCCCGGTGACGCCGGTGTGTGGACCGAGTTCTGGGAGCGGGCTCGGCAGGCTCTGCACTTCACCGCGCAGGCGTGGATGAGCGCGTCGCTGCTGTCGTTCCTGGCGGCGCTGGCGGTGGCCTGGCTGCTCGGCAAGGTGGCGGCGAGGACCGCATCGGCGTAGCGAATTTGTCACCATGGACAGATGGGCCAGATCAGGATCGGCACGTCGGGCTGGGTCTACCCGCCCTGGCGCGGGACGTTCTATCCGCAGGGCTTGGCGCACAAGCGCGAGCTGGCCTATCTATCCGAGCAACTCGACAGCGTGGAGATCAACGGCTCGTTCTACTCGCTGCAACGCCCCTCGAGCTATCTGAAGTGGGCGGAGCAGACTCCGGACGATTTCCTCTTCGCGGTGAAGGGCAGCCGGTTCATCACCCATATGAAGCGGCTGCGCGACGGTGACGAACTGCTGGCCAACTTCCTCGCGTCCGGCCCGCTTGCGCTCGGGCCCAAGCTCGGGCCGATTCTGTGGCAACTGCCGCCAACCTTCCGCTTCGACGCCGACGTGCTGGACGCTTTCTTGGCCGGGCTGCCGCGCAGCACCGAGCAGGCCGCCGAGATCGCACGCAGGCACGATCACCGCGTCGATCCCGCCCACACGAGCACCGACGCCGACCGGCCGATGCGGCATGCTCTGGAGATCCGGCACGACAGCTTCGTGACCCCGGAGTTCACCGACCTGCTCGCCCGCCACCGAGTGGCCCTGGTCGTCGCCGACGCGGCGGGCAGGTTTCCGCTGCTGGAAGAGGTCACCGCCGACTTCGTCTACATCCGGTTGCACGGCCACGACGAGCTCTACGTCAGCGGGTACACCGACGAGGGATTGGACATGTGGGCGGAGAAGATTCGCTCGTGGGCCGCATCGCTGGACGTCTACACCTATTTCGACAACGACGCGAAGGTGCGGGCGCCCCGCGATGCCATGGCATTGCGGGAGCGCCTGGCATCGGTCGTGTCGCCACGGCCTGCGGGATGACGACGATGACGCCGGTGCGACAGGTCGCGGTCTGCGGACCCAGGGAATGCACGCGACAGGAAGCGGAGTGGGCCCGTGCGGTCGGCGCACTCTTGGCGCGAGCCGGGGTCACCGTCCTGTGCGGCGGCGGGTCCGGGGTGATGGCCGCGGTCGCCGCCGGCGCCGCCGCGTCCGGTGGGCTGGTGATCGGCGTGCGTCCGGACACCGACCGCGACGCGGTGTGTCCGGGGTTGTCGGCGGTGCTGTTCACGAACATGGGTGAGGCGCGCAACGCCATCCTCGTCGAGTCTGCGGACGCGGTGATCGCCATCGGCGGCTCGTGGGGCACGCTGTCGGAGGTCGCCCTCGCCCGGCGGCGCGGCGGGATTCCGGTTGTCTCCCTTGGTGGTTGGGAGATCCGCGACGCGAACGGGCGGCCGGTGGCGGCGACAGTGGGCGCGGCAGACCCGGCCGATGCGGTGCGCCGGGCACTGGACGGGATCGGTTCCGCACGGGCCGAGCCGACCTGAGAGCACCGATCGAACCGAGTCGGACAGGCAACCGTCGGCGACCAGTCTCCGCAATGCGCACGTGCCGGGAGGCGACCGTGCCGCGCGCGGCTCGCCCCGCCAAGAATTCGCTATCCGTAGCCAGATCGACCCTGCCACAGCCGATCCCGGTTGCCAAGCTACCCAACTCGCGCTCTCCCAATTCTTTCCGATTACGCAATCTTGCGCATGACGCAAGTTTCGCTACCGTGAACCTGTGGCATTCGTACTCGGCCTGCGCGAGCGCAAGAAGCTCGCCACCCGCGAGGCGCTCGGCTTCGCGGCGCTACGGCTGGCCGTGGAGCGGGGGCTGGACAACGTTCTCGTCGAGGACATCGCCGCGGCGGCCGGGGTATCGGCGCGGACGTTCAACAACTACTTCGCGAGCAAGTACGAGGCCGTCTGCTCGGTGGCGGTGGACCGGGCCCGCCGGATCGCGGACGACTTGCGCGCCCGCCCGGCGGCGGAGCCGCTGTGGCCCGCGGTGATCCACGCCGTGCTGGCGGAGTTCCGCGACGCCGAACCACCCGATCCCGCGTGGACCGCGGGCATTCGCCTGATCACCCGCGCACCCTCGTTGCAGGGCGAGTACCGCAGATCGCAGTCGGTGATCGAATCCGCGCTGGCCGAAGCCATCGCGCAGCGCACCGGCCGCGCGATCGACGCCGACATGTTCCCGCGGATCATGGCAGGCGCTCTCACGGCAGCGCTGTACGTGGCCATCGACCGCTGGGTCGATGCCGATCCCCCCGTTCCCGCGCTACCGGTCATCCGGGAGGCGTTGCGACAGTTGTCCCTTCTCCCAGGAGCGTTCCCCATGGACGTACCGACCCAGCACACTCTCGCCGTCCCCGGCGCGACCCTCTACTACGAGATCCGCGGCACCGGACCACTGTTGCTGCTGATTCCCGGTGGCAACGGCGACGCCGGAGGCTTCGACGCCATCGCCGAACGGCTCGCCGACCGCTACACCGTGGTGGCCTACGACCGGCGCGGCTTCACCCGCAGTCCCCTCGACGGACCGCCGCGCGATCGCATCGTCACCGACGGAGCGGACGCCGCGGCGCTGCTCACACACCTCACCGACGGACCCGCCCACGTCCTCGGCAGCAGTTCCGGAGCGATCGTGGCGCTGGAATTGCTGCGCTCCCGGCCGGAACTGGTGCGCACGCTCGTCGCACACGAGCCACCGCTGGCCACGCTGCTGCCCGACGGCGAGAAGTGGCTGGCCTTCCTGGACGGCATCCACGAACAGAGCAAGACCGAGGGCACGTCCGCCGCCATGGCCGCGTTCGCGGCCGGCATCGGCATGCGGCCCACACCGCCGCTCCCGGTCGAGCAGCTGCCGCCGGAAGCCGTCGCGATGGTCACCAGGATCCAGCAGAACCTGGTCTTCTGGATGGAACACGAGCTGAGGCAATATCCCCGGTACACCCCGGATCTCGCGGCGTTGCGCGCGTCGTCGGACCGGCTGGTACTCGGCGTCGGGCGCGAATCGAGAGACACCTTCCCCGGACTCCCGAACGCCGTCCTCGCAAAGGAACTCGGCCTGGACCTGGTCGAGTTCGCCGGTGACCACGTCGGCTATCGCACCGCCGCAGACGAGTTCGCCGCGCAACTCGACAACGTCTTGACCCGCGACACACCTGCCGCGGACTAAGCCGACTGACGCAAAGGGTGCAGAGCGGCCAGCGCTCGCAGGGCGTCGGCGCGGGAAATGGGCTGGTCGTTCTCCAAGGCGGCCAGTTCCAGTTCGATCCAGTCGCGGATGAGCGCGGACATGGTCACGTTGCGCTGCTCGGCGGCCTTCTTGACCCGCTGGTGCAACTCCAACGGGATGCGCAGCGACGTGGTGACGGTGACCGTGTCCTCGGCGCGCAGCGGCGGGGGCAACTCGGCCGGGTCGACCGGCGCGTCGCTGTATTCCAGACCGGAGAGGAAGTCCCGGACGTCCTGCGGGTTGGTCGGATAGTCAGTCATCGGCGTGCTCCCAACGCTCGAGTTCGGCCACCTGGACCTCGGTCATCTCGACCGCGCCCAGAATGTCCCACTGCCAGCCTTCGGTGCGGCGGACAGCGACGATGAGCGGCCGGCCCGCCTCGGTCCGGCCCCACACCGTCAGGACCGCGAGCTCGTTCCGGCCGCGCGCCCGCCGAGGCCATCGGCGGGCGCCCATGAGCACCTGCAGCACTTCCCGCGGGTCGATGCCCACCAGCGACAACAGTGCCCACTCGGGCCAGTTATAACCCACGATCAGCGATAATACAAGTGTATTGCAGCCGAGCTCACCGCGCTCTCGCTCGGGACAGATTCCAGCTCTGCCAGGTGTCGTCGCCGAGGTCGGCCAGCAGCCTGGCGCGCGTGTCGGCACGCAGCGGCTCCGGGAGCCGGTCGAGCGTGGGCAGGATGTCCGGCGAGAGCGTGACCAGGTATTCGGTGTCCAGCTGTTTGCCCCGCTGCCAGCGATCGACGTTCTCCTCGGCGATCAGTCGCTCCGGGTCCACCACGGCCAGGGCCAGCAGCGTCGCCATGGCGGTGCCGAGCACGGCGCGCGGCAGCCACGCCCGGCGCAGCCGTAGCACCGCGGCCAGGACCAGGACATAGACCAGGCCGAGCCACAGCTCGCAGGCTTCCACCAGCAGGCGCAGCACCGTGAAGCCGTAGGCCCGCTGGTAGGTCCACATCCGGCCGAGCGCGGAGGCGACGATCACCAGCCCGAGCACGCTCACCGCCGTGAGCAGCCCGCGCAGCCACCACCGGTCGGCGGGCGTGTCCTGAGCCGCCCAGCGCAATACGACCGCGAGCACCCCGAGGGTCAGGACGGTGACGGCCGACAGCTGCCAGAACCCGCTGCGCGCGTACTCGGCGTAGGTCAGGCCGGAGGTCTTCCTGACGTGGTCGTCGCCGCCGAAGAGCACGACGAATTGGGTCGCGACGAACGCCGTGAACACGATCGCGAGCGCACCGACCGGCAGTGCCCATTCCGAACGGCGCAGCGTTCGCCCACCCGTGCGCGCGATGGCGGGCGGCGGCGGGCCCGCGAGCACGAACAACGCGCCGAGCGCGCCGAGCGCGGCCAACCCGAAGAGGACTGTCCACCGCACCACCGAGGGGATGTCCAGGTCCGGTGTCACGGTCTCGAGCAGCGCGGCGAACATCGCATCGGCACTGCCGAGCAATGGAACGAACACCGCGAGCAGCGCGATGGTCACGGCCACCGACAACCCCAGCCGCCAGGCCCGTGGCGTGTGCGCACCGCGCACCCCGGCGGTACCGGCGTACACCCACGGCACGGCGGCGACCACCTCCAGCCCGACGGCCAGGGTGTCGTAGAGGATGCCGTTCGCCGAGCGTCGTCCGACGACCGCGAGCGAAGCGGCGACACCCGCCGCGACCACACACAGGGCGAACAGCCAGCCCGCGGCGCGGAAGGCCCCTACCGCCAGCAGAGCGAGTGCGAGCGTCGCCCACCACACACGCCCGGCGAACCGCGCTCTCTGCACGTACTGCGTTGTCGCCGTGGAGCGTTCAGCCGTCGGTTCCGCCTCGGCGGTGGCGCCTTCCGTCACGCTCGCCACCGCCCTTCGGGCGTTCCGGTCGACGAGGAAGACCGCCGTGGCGGCGATCGCGGCGGCTAGGACCCAGCCGATGCCGGGCCGGTCCCAGTGGACGAGGATCGCCGCTGCCAGACCCGAGACGAGCGCGGCAGGCACCACGCCGGGAGGACAGACCACCCGCCGCCACCTGGGTGGGCGTTGCCGGACGTCCGGTGTATTCGAGTCGGCGAGACTCGCCGTGGGAATCGCCGGTCCGGCGACCGCAGCCACCGCTGCGCTGGATCCGGTTGCGGGGGAGGCAGATTCGGCGCTCGGAGCAGCCGAGGCCGCACGATCGGCCGCCGAGACGGATTCGGGTTCCGGAGGCATGGTTCG
>NZ_BAFR01000334.1 GCF_000308435.1 Nocardia araoensis NBRC 100135
AGAGTGATCCGCTGGCAGGCCCCAACTCGCCCACGTACTCGTTGTATGAAAGACCCAGTGGGAGGCGGAACCTCCGCGGCCGGCCCTTCCTTGGCCCACCCGTACGCTTGTTCGGCATAGCTACTGAGCCTACGGACTGTAACCGAAACGACGGCTGCGTGGTGATGCGGCAGGCAGCCGCTACAGATTTGCCATTAGGCGGTGTCGATGGCCTGTAGCGTTATCCGGATGTGGGGAAACAGACCCAGACTTGCCGACTACCTCAACCAGCGGTTGCAGGCGGCCCTGGCGGAACTGGACAGTCTGGAGGCCGACTACCTCCTGAGCGAGAACGAAGAAGTCCTGGTGACGGCACTGATCCAGAAGCACATGCCGCAACCGATCGAAGTCGATTGGGATGGAGTGACTCGAACTCAGCTTTCGGAAGTGAAGATTCAGGTTCGGGACCAATTTGATCATGACGAGATCTACACGGTTCCCGCGAGCAAGGTGACTCTGCGGTTTCCCTTCACCGGTACGAAGGCCTTGCTCGACCACCAGGCTTCGAAGTTCACCATGTACGACGACCCCGATGGCAAAGTGCTGAACGATTCTCTCGTTCTGGAGATAGTCGAGCGCACCCTGACACCTGAGGTAATCCAGGGGCGTATCGCGAGCCTGAAGACCGACCTGGACAAACGAGTGGGATGGGCCAACACCGATCTCAACTCTTTCATCCCCACCGCTGAACAGGCGATTCGCAACAGATACGTCAGCCGCAAACAGCGAACCCTGGATGACCGGAAAGTCGAGGAGGCACTCGGAATTCCGGTCGCGTCTACTGGCGCACCACGGCAACCGATACCGGCCCGCCGCAAGCAAGTGTCGCTGGCGCAGCGCCGCAATCAGTCTGCCTCCTTCGTTCCCGAGCCTGAGATGGACGAGGCCATGTACAGGGATGTGCTCCAACAGGTGCATGGGTGGGCGAGGAGCATGGAGCGAGTACCGCAGACGAGCAATAAACTCGACGAGGAAGAACTCCGCGACCTGCTGCTCGGAGCACTCAACGGGTATTGGCAAGGTGGTGCTGGCGGCGAGCTTTTCAACGGCGACGGCAAGACTGACATCCTCGTTCGAGCAGACGGGCGCAACGTCTTCATCGGCGAACTCAAAATCTGGCGCGGTCCCAAAGTCGTGAACGAGACCATCGATCAGATCTTGAGCTACATGGTGTGGCGAGACAGCAAGGCGGCCATCGTCATGTTCATCAACACCGCAGACCCTGCCGCGACCATCAAGAAGCTCCACGATGCCGTCGAAGCTCATCCGCGGCACGTGCTCACCAAGACAGCCGACGATCCAGCGAAGCAGGTCGACTACGTTTTCACCGCTGATGAGGAAGGTCGACGTGTCTCGCTGGCGGTAATACCTGTCGTGTTGACGCCCCCACGCTCGAAGAAAGACTGACGCGACAAACCAGCCCCGGTGCTCTCTCCGACCGAGGCGTTGAGCACCTCATCGGGCGATGTCTACTTCTATTCGCCGCGGGGAGGGCGGTGCGGGACTTTCTTCGGCCCGCCCGCGCCCGTGCGCTCAATTCGTGTCGGTGGCCGGGGTGGCGACTCGAGTCATGCAGTTTCGCTCATACCATCAGGGCGGGCCGCTCCTCCCGTACCCGGCACCCTCGACGCGGAATGGAACGCCGAGTGCGGCCATCACCTGTCGGCGTGGTGCCTGGTCGACGTGCACCGACTGCGCCGGGACCTGCTACGCGGCGCCGCCGAAGACGAGGACCTGCCCAGCTATATTCTCGATCTGGCCAGCTGACCGCGGTCATGTCGACCGCGTTGTCGGGTGCTCGCAGTCCGCATCGACCGGCGGGGTGTAGACAACGTGACCACACCAGTAGGCCTGTGACCCGACGAGCATGTTCCTCGGGCCGAATCGCTGGCCGCATTGCGGGCAGGCGCCGGGCCAGGGCTCGGCCCACCTGCCGTTGCGCAGCCGATACAGGCGGCCGGGTTCGACGATCCGGCCGTCGCTGAGCCGGTACACCACGCAAGGGTTGTCGAACACGCTTTCGATCATGTCGCGCACTGGTCGGTCTGGCGGGATAGGCTCACCGGCATGGTTCAGGTCGGTGACCGAGTGCTGCTGGTCGCGGGCGGGGTCTCGGTGTTCGAGGTCCTGGAACTGGAAGACGACGAGCACGCGATCGTGCAGGCCGTGCTCGAGGCGCCCGGCCGCTACCCGTTCAGCGTCCGCAACGAAACCCTCGTGCCCGCCACGCAGGGGTGACCCGCCGACATGGCGGTGGCTGCGCCGAATATTCCGGCGGGGTGAAGGATGACCGGTATGCGGACTCGCTTCCATGAGGACCTCGATCAGCTTGCTGATCGGCTGCAGGCAATGTGCCTGCGTGACCGCAACGCCATCGCCACCGCCACCAACGCCTTGATGAGCGCGGATCTTGAGTTGTCGGAGCAGGCGATCGACACCTGCCGCGAGATCGAGACCCTGCGCGAGGAGTGTGAGCAGGCGGCGGTGAGCCTGCTGGCGTTGCAGGCTCCGGTCGCCGGTGAACTGCGTCAGGTGGTCGCCGCCATCCAGCTCGTGGGTGATCTGGTGCGGATGGCCACACTCGCCGAGCACATCGCCAACGTTGCGCGCCGCCGCCACCCCGAGCACGCGGTCCCGGAAACGGTGCGTCCGTTGGTGGCCCGCATGGGCGCGGCTGCCATCGCGATGGCCACCAGCGCCGCCGCGGTACTGGGTTCGCGCGACCTCGACGACGCCGCCCAGCTCGACGGGCGGGACGACACCATGGATCACCTGCATCAGCAACTGCTGGCGGCGATCCTGGCCGACGACTGGAACGGCGGGACCACCGCCGCGGTGGATCTCACTCTGTTGGGCCGCTACTACGAGCGGTTCGCCGACCACGCGGTACAAGTCGGCCGGCGCACCATCTTCATGGCCACCGGCCAGTAGCCCGAGCACTGGCCGCGCTGAGGCAATCGCCGCAACCCCTCGCGGTGCTCGTCGAGCGTTCGGAAGATGGACGGCCCGCCCCAGAAGGGTTCCGTGGGATGTGGGCGGGACTGACCATCACCTGTGAATGTGAGGATCACGTGGGGGATTCGCATCGACGGACGCCCCAGGACCCGCTCAGCGAGGGAGGTGCCAAGCGGGCCCCGGTGTGCGGTTGTCCTCTGCGCTGTCCCGGGCCTCGGAGCGGAGCCCGGAACGACAGGCATGCTAGATCCAGTGCAGCGCAGGTGCTTGAAACTACAGTCCACGCGTGTCGCGGTGTGGCGCAGAGAGGTTGGGCCCGGAAGGGCTTGCGCTCGCAGCACCGTTCCGGGCCCAACACTTCCAGCGTGAGCACAACACCTCCTCGCGCAGGCTGGCTCAGCCCTGCTCGGCTCTGTCTGGACAATTTCCTGCGTCTCGACGGATTCGTTCAGCACCAGCTCCGAACAGGTTGGGTGAGAGTTCGGCTTATGGGCGGGTGATCTCGGTGGCGTGGAGGTTGCGCAGGGTGCCGTCTCCGGCCTCGTGCTGGGAGGGGTAGAGCAGTTGCACGGCGACGGTCAGGGGTGTGCCGGGTTCGATGGTGTGGTTCTCATCCGGTGTGGTGATGACGACTGATCCGTCGGTGCCGTCCTTGATCACCTGGTACCACTGGCTCTGCTGGGGATTGATGCGGGTTTGGGGCGGGACGTCGAAACCGATCTCCCACCACACCACCCGCTGCTGGTGGGCGGCCAGAGTGAGCTCGTAGCTGATGACCCAGCCCTTGGCGTCCTCGGGCCAGGTCTGGGGCCACTGCCCGACGATCACGGGGGACACGGTGACCGGTGGTCGATCGACGTCGGTGGTGACCGAGCCGGAGTGTCGTTCAGCGGTGTTGGCGCGGGAGGGTGAGGTGATGAGGCTGGTGCAGGTGAGCCTGCCTTCGTACTGCGGGTCGATGGTACCGGTCAGGGTGATGGTCGCTTTGCTGCCCTTGGGCAGGTCGATCGGCATGCGCAGGCCGTCGCGGACCGAACCGGTGCCACAGACGGCTCCGTTCTCGGCCTGGCAGGTGACTTCCAAGTCGGTCAGCACTGTCGGGACGGCGGCGTCCAGCACGGCGTCGGGGGCGTCGTTGGGGCCGAGGTTCTGCACACCGATGGTGTAAGTGATCCGCTGTCCGGACTGTGCTGTCCGCGGCCCGTGGATCTCCAGCGGCATCTCCGCGGGCAGGGTCACCTTCAGGTTGCGGATGCGGTGGGAGGCGGTCGCGGCGCCGGTTCCGGCTGCGAAGCCCAGTTTGAAGGTCTCGGGCACACGCGGTTGACCGTCACTGCCAGCGAGATCGAAGTTGTCGATCAGCAGGGTGCCGTTCGGATGGGTTTTGTCGGCGTGGCGCACGGTCAGCCGGCCGGCGATGATGGAGATCTGGATGTGGGCGCCGCGCTCCCAATCCGCGCGGAAGCCACCTGGCACCGCAACGCCGGTGAGCCACCTGAATCCTTCCCGCAGGTTGCCTGCTCCGCGGACTCCGATGATGTTGGGCCGTGACGTACCGCCGCCGGTACCGGCCAGCGGTGTGGCGAAGTTGCCGTAGTTGTCGAAGCCGACGCCGACGAATCCGGCGGTGACGCCCGGCGCGGCGATCTGCCCCGACCCCGTTTTAGTGATGGAGTAGCCGAGTGCGGCGCCGATACCGCCGGGCTGGGTTGTATGCGCGCCGTCGATCACGTAGACGCTGAAGCCGTCGCCGAGGCTGGCTGCTCCCTCGCAGGAGTAGTCGAAGTCGATGGTGACCCCGAGCGTGGAGGAGAACGGCTGATCGAGAAACGCCGTCCCGGCCTGGGAATTGGCGTTGGGGGTCAGTTCCAGGCTGCCGTCGTGCAGCCGCGCGCTGCCCAGCAACTGCCAGTGCGGGTTGGTCACGGTGTCCTGGGTGAACGATTCGACGATCGGGAACTGTGCCTGCTGGATGGTGACCGGTGCATACGTCGTCATAGTCGAACCCTCCTTGGCCAGATATGCCATCAGATGAGCGATTGCGTCACGCGGATCGGCTCCGCCGCGGATTCAGCGAAGCCCCGGTCTGCTGATGGAGCCCCCGGCAGAGCAGCCAAGGGCCACACCCGTCGACTGTAGGAGCATCCCAGCGCGACCGATTCACCTCTTTCGAATGAACCGGGAGGGGCACCGACCAGCACCTACGCCGTCGCCTCGCGGCGCGAGCCCAGCAGCTGGTCGTACTCGGTGACGTCCGGCATCGGGCGGTCCTCACCGGCCGCCAGCTGCTTGCCGAATTCGGGCACGTACTTGTAGATCGTGCTGCATGAGACGCCCAGCAGCCGGGCGACCGAGAAGACGGTCTCCTCCGGCCGGGTGGGGATGGCGCGGCCCTCGCGGATCTGCTCGATGGTCATGGCCGGTGGCCAGCCGAGGCATTGCCTGCCGCAGACCGCACGGTGGCCTCCCCTCCGTTCGAAACACAGGGTATGAACGCCCCCAAGGCATGGACAGCTCTTGCGGATGAAAAGCCGAGGCCTCGCAGAACCGATCGATTCTCGATACCCCAAGATCTATGGAATGGAGGAGCGCTAACCCGCGCTGGAACCCTGCGGCAACATCTACCGTGTTGAAGTATGTGGCAGTACGCCCTGTGGGGGATCGCTGGCGCGGTCGCGAATTGCGGCATCGGCTATGTGGAACACCGACGCAATCGCCCCCGCTCGGCGACGCCGCGGACGGGCTGCTGCGGCTGGCGGTGAGCATCGCCCACGGCCGCCCGGTCGACCTGCGCGGCACCCTGCCCGGGCTCGGGCACGCCCACGCCAGCGCCGTCGTCACCGCGACGGTGCGCGCCTCCGGCCTGGCCTGGTGACGTCGAGATCACCGAAATCCATCTGCGTCCACATATTTAAGGGTCGCTCTGTCGAGATTCGAGCTGAGGAAGACAGTGTCCGTCAATTCCGCCGTATCAAACCCTGCGAGGGGGTCAGATCCGCTCCGGTGAACATGGCCGCCGTCAGGTCGGCGAAGATAAACGACGTGCCCGCGAGACCGAAATCACTGGCAGAAAATCTGCGTGACGTTGCGCTCTCGCTCGCGTTTGGATTGGCGCGTGGGCCGTCCAGAGACCGCCGGAGCGTTCGGTTCTCGGTCCTGGTCTTGGTCAATTTCTCGTTGAGCGCGGCAAGAGGGCCATACAGCTTGGTTCTCGCCGATCAGGTGAGAGTGCGCCTTTCGAACCGCAGATCGCATAGAAATGTCGGTAGACTCCCAGTCCATTACCGTTTCGGCAGCTTCCAGTTGGGACGCGGAAAATGGCATGAGTAGCCGTCCATGTTCCGCAGCAGATAGTTCTGCTGCTCAGAATCTGCTTCCCAGAACTCGCCCGCTGGATTCAACTCGGTAACAACCTTGCCGGGCCACAGGCCGGAGTCCTCGACGTCGACGATCGTAGTCAGCGCGGCACGCTTCTGATCATCGTCGACATAGAAGATTGCTGAACGGTACTGCGCGCCGTAGTTCCCGCCCTGCCGATCTTTCGTCGTTGGATCGTGGATCTGGAAGAAGAACTCGAGCAACGTCCGGTAATCGGTCTGCGCGGGATCGTAGACGACCTCAACGGCCTCAGCATGACCTGCATGATTGCGACACGTTGGCCGACTGTTCGGTCGCCCACCGGTATAACCGACCCTGGTCGACACCACCCCGGGCTGCCTCCGGATTAAGTCTTGCATGCCCCAGAAACACCCACCGGCTAGGACCGCCTTTCGTATTTCGGTCACACTTCTCCATTCACAACGACGGGACAGTCCCGCGCCCGATATAACCACCAACGACGCCACACCGCAGCCTGACAGAGCTCCAGATCTACGGCCACGGACGTCGTTGTGCGGCGCGTCTGGGTGACACAGAGAAGCCTCATCAAACCGTCCAGTATGTGCCGTCACACCACGCGGCGTGGCGGGCGACGACGTCCCGCACAGCACGTCCCGGGCGGGCGCACTGCAGAGTCCATGCTGCGGACTGATCGTCATGCCCTTCGCGCAGCCGACCGGCTCGTCATCAAACGAGAAGGTGAACACCTCGAACCCGTCGCCAGGAAAGCACTCAGTCCCGCAGTACAGGATTTCCCACGGCCCAATAACGTGGAACTCCTCGACGCCGGGAAACAGCAGAATCCCGATCTGCCTCCTCTGGTCACTCAGTATCCACCCTACCCACCCTGTTCAATGCCTACCGCGCACCTCGTCCGACCTCCAGATACATATCGTCGCAGAGGATTCCGAGACGCGCCGCGATCAACTCGGCACAGTCCCCCGCCTCGGCATGGGTCGCTACATAGGGCTCGACCGCCGGCGCGGGAGGGTGCGCTCGGCGCGATAGCCAGTGATGCACCAAGGCGGAAGCAGTCGTGCGGTGGCGTTCGATTATGGTCACGCGCAGCGGGACCGCATCGGCACCACTCGCTCGTCTGCTTCCTCGACCACTGGCTGATGGAATCGTCTATGCAGATCACGGGGCCGTCGAGTCGGTGGCGGCAGGCGCTGGTTGGAGGCGGCGGAAGTGGGCTTCCGTCTGCGCATCCACCGGGTAGTACAGCTCGATCGAGATCTCTTCGAGGGTGATGTCCAGCGCCGTGCCGAAAGTGGCGGTGGTCGAGAAGAGAGAGAGGACCTCGCCACGATGTCGAAACGTCATCGGAGTCGCAATCTCCGTTCCGATCGACACGAAATCTGCGTCATCTCCGGGACCGGCTTCGATAAGCCGATCGTAGAGCTCGGCGACGACAGGGTCGCGAGTTCGTGCGAGCTGCCGCGCCAGACGAGCACGTAGGACCGCACGCACCTGTGCGACATTGACGACCCGTCCGCCCAGTCCCCGCGGGTGCAGAGCCAGTCGGACCAGGTTGATCGGCGGAACTAGCAGTTCCGCGTCGGACTCGGCGAGGAACGGCCCCACCGCACCATTACTCAGCACAATGTTCCAGCGCTGGTCGATCGCGAGCGCTGGAAACGGCTCGTGCGCGCGGAGGACCGATTCCACGGCGTGGCGCGCCGATCTGAGTTCCTGCCCGTCGAGCGAGCGTTGACCGTAGCGGGGCGCGTAGCCCGCGGCGAGCAGCAGCCGGTTGCGATCGCGCAGCGGCACGTCGAGGTGATCGGCGAGACGAAGTACCATCGCCGCGCTCGGGTGTGACTTTCCGGTCTCGACCAGGCTGACATGCCGCGCCGAGACCTCGGCGGCGATCGCGAGGTCGAGCTGGCTAAGTCGACGGTAAGTCCGCCACTCCCGCAGCAGTTCGCCGACGCTCTTCATGGCGACAGCCTAGCTAGCCGGACGGAGCCGATCCATGACATCCGATTTCATCGACAGTTGCCGCTGGCACCGAGAAACTTCAGGCATGAACGATCAGAACAAGAACGATCAGAACAAAAAGTTGGTCCACGAAGTGGTCACCCAGTTCGTTGGACGCGGCAACCTCGATGTAGTCGAGTCGCTCCTGCGCGAGGACTTCGTCGACCACGCCGCGGATGTGCCGCACACGAACCGGGCCGACTGGATCACAGCCTTCAGGAACTATCCACTTCATGAGATGCGGATGGAGATCAGTCGGCTGTTCGCCGAAGGTGACTACGTCACGATGCTCTCCCGTAGGTGGGTGCCCGGCGGGGCGCTGATCGCCGTGGCCGACGTCTTCCGTATCCAGGACGACCTGATCGCCGAGCACTGGGAGGTCGTCCAACCACTCCAGGAGAGCGACGACAACCCGTTTGCCTTGCTCTAGACGAATCATGCGTCGGCGGGGATGTTACGACCTTCCTTCCGTGCCCCGCACCATCAACGCTGTCGAACACGAGGCTCGGCCGCAGTCTGAACGGCGAGCGTCTTCGTCACACGTTTAGCTAACAGCAGCATCGGCCCCATCGGCGAGACGAGCCGTGCGGCCGGGGACGGTGGGCTCGGCGGTAACCGATGCCGCACCAACGCACCGCCAGCGCCCGGCCGCTGGGGGCGGCGCCGGGCGCGGGTCGCGAGGTGGCGCTGGTCTCGTCCTCGACCAGTACCGCCTTCACCGAGCGGTGTTGTCGTGTTGTTCGACGTGCTGTTGCCGCTGGCGGTCGTCGTGCTCGGGGCAACAGGAGCTCGAATAGTGACGGTCAGGCGCACGGCCTTCGATCGTATGAGACGCTCGGCCGCTAGATCAGTCGCGAACATCGGTGGTCCGTTGGCTTTGCGGGGATGGTGTCACGACGGCTTCATGGCGCGTTCGGTGAGGTCGGCGTGGGCATTTGCCCTGACGCGGGTAGGGTCGTCGTCGGTCAGGTGGAGGATATGCTGCGTCTTGTGGATGCGCCCGGGGAGGTCGGCGACTACCTGCCCTGGCGAAGGTGTCCCCGTTACGAGAGGTCATGTTGGTGACCTTGCGGCCGGAGATCTCACCGGGTGCGTGGACACCGCGATGCGGCACATGCATTCTGAATGCTGGGCGAGGCAGCTGGTACCGATCCGTCCGGGCGCTGCGTTGTATGTGCGTTACACAGTTCACATGACCCAAAGTGCCGAAAGCTTTGCTGCCAAGTGATCGCCGAACTCCAGCCGCGGACATGGCCTGTAATCATCGGGCCCCAGAATCCGGCATCTCGATGGCGGCATCGAGCGGGCCTGGCCAGAAGACTATCTGCCGCTCGAAAACCGCAGACGGGTGGACTTCTTTGTGCGGTCATCAACTGAGCTGGTTAAGTCGCCCCGCCGTCGATGGCGCTGGTGGGCGCCGACCAGTCTTATCAAGATACTTCTTGCGCGCTGGTTTCGGGTGCGACTGCTCGGCGAGGCGCCTGCCGCGCTCGAGATCGAGTCGATCCTCGGCACCGACACTCACGCGAAGTTGCGGCGATCTGGCGGCGCAGCGCACACGGTCGCCGATACCGACGCCGCCGCGATGCTCGAGTTCAGGCAGCGCTGGCTCGACATCGTCGGCACCGACCCCCACGACGACCCGGTGACCAACTCGCGGTTGGGGTCCGCGATCGGGGCCACCGTCGCCAACATCGGCCGCGCCGTCCGCGCCACCCTGGTCGCGCCCGACCCGGCCCAGGCCGCCGCCACGGCGCGGATCGCCGCGCAACGGCCAGACCAACGCGCCGCTAATCAAGGCCGCAAGGTGTTCGGCGGCCACGGCAGCGGCGCTGGTTCGGAACCCGAATACGCTTCGCCTGGGCCACGCTGCCGGTCTTCGATAACATCCCGCCCGGATTCGTACACGTGGCCGTCGCCGGCGCGAGGTGGGCGATCGAGGAATGCTTCCGAGCCGCCAAAGGCCAATGCGGCCTCGACCACTACCAGGTCCGCAAATGATGCTGACACCCGTCGGGCCTGGACATCGGCGGGAGCTGCGGCGATGACTTTGTCGAGCGCGGCGCGGGAGGTCTGCAAATCGGTGATGGCCTTCGTGATCCGCTCGCGCCCCTTGGTCAGGTCGGCGACGACATCGGAGCAGGTCGGCACCAGACGTTCGCCCTCGTCACGCAGGCAGGGCAGGATCGTCGCGATGATGGCGGTGTTCAGGCCAGCGGCGAGCAGACTGCGGACGCGGCGCACACGGTGTCCACGTCCGCCTCGATGTATTCGATGTTCGAAGTCGGCTGCGCTGATGTTCGAAGTCATGTGCAGCGGGGCCGGGTCGTGCGGGCGTCAGTCTTGTGTGTTCGGTCGTTGTCTGGGTGCCTCGTATTTGACCCAGGGTGACTTCGTGTCACCGGATTCGTTCAGTTCCACCTCGGAACTGTGTCCGATGAAGGTGCCGGGGTCCTGTTTCCCCCTGCTGGGTCCCGGCTCTATGTAGCCGTATTTCTTTTCGGTTGCGTGTACGTCGAAGCCTATTCCTGCTGAATGCAGCGATTCGGCGGACTCGCGTGCGGCTGAGCCTGCGGCGGCTGAACACGACATCTGGATCAGTTCGGCTGTTGGTGCGCCTTTGACGGCCTGTTTGAAGTGCTTGTCGGCGGCAAGGATCGTCCCGTAGGTCCCTCCGTCGACCCACACGGGAACCCATCTGCTCCATCTGGTGAACGGAATCTTCTTCTTGACCTGAACGTCGTATCCGGACCCATCGGCGTGTGCCGACGCGGATACCGTCTCTTCACCCCAAGGGGCCGGGAACGTCCCTCGGAGGACCCACTTCGGCTGCTGGGATCCTCGGCCCCTGGTCCACTGTGTGTACGTGTGTCTCGCGGATTCAAGTTCGACGGGAGAGAAAATCATTGGCGTCTTCAAGTCTGTGAGCTGCGACGGAAAGTGCACCCCGACAACCTTTCTGTCGGGGCCCAGGATCGGCACGCTGCGGACTTCGTCGGGTGTGAAACCATGAAGGCGTCCGGTGATGCTCTGGCCGACAAGGCGTGGCGTGTCCGGGGCAACTCGACTTATCGCCCGGGCGCCTGTTCCGTCGGCTGTGACGAGATTGTCGGCAATTGTGCGGATATCGCTGGAGATTCCACGCACACTTCTTTGCAGCGCGCCGCCCGCCTCGGTGACTGCTGTGCGAAGCCGCCCGGTCATTCGGGCGAGGCTAGCGGCGAGCATCATTCGGCCGGTCGCAGACTGCGGGTCAGTAACCGGAACTGTGTGGGACTGCCCGGATTGAGCAGGATATCGGTGCTGGCAGGCACGATGTCGGGCAGCACGGTGCCCAGCACCGGCCGCCAGCGATCCGCCTCGACCCGGTGTTTGTATATCGTGGCGGTGGCAACCGCGACGCATGGCACCCCATCCGGAGCCGGTCCCACCAGTGGTTCGTCCTGATCGTCGCATGCGATCTCTACCACGGCACCGCGCAGCGCAGCGATGATCTCGTCGCCGCCGATGTTGTCGCCGTTGGCGACTCGCCGCAGCACGGCATCGATGGGATCGGTCGGCAACGCCTCGTCAGCAGGGACGTAGTTTGGATTGGGTTCGAACGGACCCGGAACGCCGTCCTCGCCGATCATCCAGCCACCGAGGATCACCTCGGCCGGCGGCATTACCTCACGCACGGTTTCCTGCCGGCCCGGCTCGATCAACACCAACCAGTCACCCTGACGAACGACAGTCGAGTTCAGGTCCTCGATTTCCCTCACCGCCCGCTGATCAATCCTGGCACCGAGAACCGGCGCTTCTCCATCGTCGCCCGCGCCACCACCACCGGTGTACGCCGCGCGACGCCGCAAAGGTCACTTGCCTTACGCAAGTCAGCAGTTTAGAGTCTACATATGTATCACGCTATTGTGCGATCACTGGTCCGGAGAACCTGGCGTCGCGTCAGCGCGGGAGACTTCGACGCTGCTGTGGCCATGGCCCACCCCGATATCAGGTTCCGGTTCGTGGGCGACACCGCACTCGGCGCAGACATCCGTGGGCGCGAATCATTCCGAAAGTGGTTCAGCGCTCTCGAGTTCCACCTGCCCGGCGTCCGGCTGGATCTGGTAGATGTCGTGGCCGACGGCTGGCCCTGGAACACCAAAGTCGCGACTCAGTTGCGCGTCACTGCCACCCTTGCTGATGGAACATCGTACTGCAATACGGCAATCCAATGGCTTACCTTGCGGTGGGGACGCATGATCGAGGACCTCGTCTTGGAAGACACTCTCGCGCTCGACGCCGCGCTCCGCACCAAGCACGCAATAGAGCATCGGTGACTCCACGGGTTTGCAGAGTGGGACGTGTTGCAGAGGCGAACTTGTGGAACACCCGGGCCATAGCGCTCAGTGGTACAACTAGCTCGGATCGTCGGAGAGGGATCCCATGGGCGTCTTGGCGCAGCCTGTGCCCTACCGCATACTGGATTCGGTGAACGGCCCGGAGCGAAGAAGCAGACCCGGTCTCCTCCGACACCCCAGCCCTAACCTGGTTCACAATTCGGCGTATGGGCCTGCATGGGTTGCTGGACACAACCTTCGGCGAAGGCGCAGCCGCAGTACCATTCGCCATCGGAAAAATTCCCACGCGTACACGTTGTTGGCCCGCGACGAAACGTTGATCGGTCTCTGCACTCTTAACCCGGTCTGCGTCCTTGCTCCTGGGAAATCGGCGCGCGGCTGTGTATTCGCGGGATATGGACCGGTGGGTTTCTCCGCAGGGGCTCCGCCCCCTGCTGGTAGACGTCTACCACGATGACGTCCTAAGTGCGATGACGTCCTAAGTGCACTGCCGCGGACGCGGCGTAGCGCCCAACTGGTGACGAATTACTTCGCCTGCCGCTCGCTTACTCAGCATTCGACGCCAGTGGCAGGTACACCGCCGTGCCGAATCGCCTTCATTGACTGGTACATCTGCACCCGGGCCCTCGACGGGAGCGCTGGTCACATGCGACTGCCGACGATCCTCAGCCAACCACGGAAGGTAGCAAAGGTCCCACGTGCCTATAACGCTTCCGAGTGAAGTCGTGTTCTTCCTCGATCTCTGTGGTGTGCCGTATCCGGACATTAACGAGGATCATGTCCGCGACTTCGCGGACCACGTTCGCACCTTCTCGACCAACATTCAGCAAACTCACGAATCAGCGACGCAAACGGTCAAGGACATCGGCTCGGTCTACTCGGGATACTCCTACGACCAGCTAGCCGCATCATGGGCGCAGGTAAGCGCGACACATATTGCGGACTTCGACCATGCTTGCAGAACTGTGGCGACAGCTTTGGATGTCGCGGCAGGCGTCATCACGGCGATGAAGGTTGCGGTGATCGCCGAACTAGCCGCGATGGCCGCGAGCTACGCAGCCGTAATCGCCTCGCCGGCCGGACCAGCCGCCGCCCCGCTCCTCACCGCCGCAGCGCGTCGGCTGTGCACCGAAATGCAGGAGGCGCTGGTTCAATACATCGCCATCGAGATCGTCAGCAAGGCGATCGAGCCGTTCGAAGACACGATAGACAGGATGATCAACGGAGTCGTATACGACGCAATGGCTCGCACGCCGGGCATGCCATCCGACAGTGCGGCCGCAAAAATGCTGAGCATCGAACCGGACGAAGTGCTGCGTTATGCCGACATTCTAACCAACCACGCCGACGAGGTTCTCAGGCATGCCACAATTTTCGCCGACAACGTCTCACAGTTGGATTTCACCACCGAAACAGATCAGCCTGGTGCCCTTACAGAAACAACAGTCTCGACGCAAAGAACCAGCCACGACCTACTTCCGACAATCAATTCCAGTGCCGCTGCTGAAACAGTATTCTCAAGGCAAAAACCCGCCCCCGACCTACTTCCGACGATCAATTCCCAACCCAATCGAACGCCAGCTCCCCGCATACAGCCTGAGGCAACACGGCCGATCGTCGCATCAGTCGCAGACGCCGAACGGATCACAACTGACCACGGAAACGGTCGTAAGCATGAGGTAGTGGCCGGAAAACTGAACCCAGGCGGACCAAGCGAAGCAAGCGCACCCGCCGAGTCCGCCACGGCTCAACCGACCACCGCCTCGCCCCCAGTGCACCCGCCCACCAGTCAGGCCGTGGATACCGGCAGCACTGGAATAGAACGTAGCATCCACCCCCGAAGCGTTGATTCGGCTGCTTCGCAAGCCCAAGTACAGCAAGAAGCACGTCCGGAACTCGCCTTCACGGAGCGTTCCGTTGTAGACATCCAGCCAGCGGTCCAATTAAATCCCGACGAACCGATTCTAGCGACCGATTCAGTTACAGACAGTAGCCAACCGAATGACACATATCTACGCCCACCGGACAGCAACGCCGCACCAGCCGCCACACAACCAGCAGGGCACGACAGACCCGCTGCGACAGGCGGCAAAGCCCCTATTTTAGGTACTTCTACGACGCCCAGGACGCCATGGACGCGTTCGCGGCCAGTAGCCGCGCAGCCCACCGCACCCGCGCCGACGATCGCCGCAGGCACCGATCGATCAGCATCAACCTCACCATGGATTAAGGCCAGAAGTCCTGCAGTCACCGCCCCGAGGGTTTTCGCATCCTCGACGGGGAGTCCTCCGACGCATCCGCAACCACAAGACCGCCGTGTGGGCGACATCAAGGAAAACGTCAAGAAGAAAACAGAGGTTGCAAACACAAACTTCGAGGGATCGCGCACATCGGAAGAATCATAACTGCAACAAGAAATGCTTGGAGAAGCGCCGGCCACTCACTTCACGAGTACGCTTTAGTTATGCCCATTTCCGCGCAAACCAGTAGATTCGCATCAGCAAAGCAACCCCGCCGCCCCGTTCGCTAATCATTCCTCGCTTGGCCGCCAGAACCCGGGCCGTGCAGTTCAGCCCGACCGTTGTCCATGCCAGCAGGGAATTCTAATGAACCTCAACGTTTCGACGTATATACGTAATTGCACTCAACATATTATCGACATCACCCGGAGCGGAATTGTAGCGATGGCGCATTCCTACAGAGACACGATCAAAGCACTCAGGCGAACCGATAGCTTCAACGAGAGCGACCTAAATGATGCACCCATAATACTATAGTATTCTTACGGAATTCCTCGAACGTCATGTCCGTTGGGTCCCTTCTTGGGTTCGGCAGCTGGTCTCGGCTGTGGAGATGCGGTCGTGATGGGTAGGTGCCGCTACGCTTCCGCGGCGGCTTTCGCATGACAGTCAAGGAGAAGAAGGGTGGGCTCGATCCGGATCACCGCGAGAATTACTTACCGGTTAGTGACGAAGAACAGCATCTACTGGAGAGACGTCGCGATTTCTCCCCAAGTGATCAATCCTACGAGGCAGTCAAGGCAGCACGTGATCGGCAGGCGCCAGAATTCTACGACGACAGTGCCACGGACACCGCGCCCGACACAGTCGCGATACCGGACGACGGACCCGACACTGTATCAGCACCGGACGACGAAGCTGTCTGGTAAACACCAGCCGCGGCACCTAAATACCAGGCGCGGACGACCTCGCTGCGCACGCCTCATCGCGGCCACACAGCACGCACCTGCCCCATAGTGAGGCTCAAAGTGAGCAATGGTGTGACCAGGGCTTTGGGCCAGGCCTTGAGCGAGCTGAAACGCCTGACCAGGAAGGAAGCAAAGTTTCTCGCAGACAAAACCGCCGGCACGGCCCGCCTTGTCAGACGGGATGTCGAGGAGAAGGTGTACGCCGACCAGCGCGGCAGCCACGAGGTCGAGAAGGCAGGTGAGGGAATGCCGGAACTCAGGTGGCCGTCCCCGCGGTCTGGAGTGCTTGCCCCTCGGCCTGAAGTGCTTGCCCCGGACCCGATGACGGACCGATTGTGGGAATACCACATACGGAAACCGGAAGTCAGGTGGGCGCCGCTGGGCTCGGACAGTCCGTTTCCTTCATGGGCCAGGTCGGATATGGAGGACTCGATGCCTGCTCTGACCGGAAACCTGGAACTAAGTTGCATCGATATGCCGTTGTACGCTGCCACCGAGTCCGGTGCACTCACTCGCGCACAAGTCCGCGCGCTCTACAGCCGCGGCGACAGTGTCGAAGAATACACTCGCTGGCTCGACGAACTTCCCGACCGCCTCACTCCCAACGGTCGGCAGGAGTTCGTGACCGGTGGCCCGCGCCCGCGCCGTGGTGATCTGGTGTTTTTGCATGGCTCGATGCTTCGCGGCGCTCCCGAGGATTGGGTGCACCTGGCCGTAGCGACCGGCCGCGTCGATCCCCTTGGATCGCCTGTCCTGTATTCGTTCTACCGAGACCCAGGAAGTCCACTCAGTCAAGGAAGAGGCTGGGGTGGCACAGTAACAAGAGAGACGATGAGCAGTCTCAGCCAAGACTGGGGCCGGCTTGTCGCGGACCTACGAATCGAGTTCGGCCCCGGGCCATGGTAACTGCCCCAAGCTCGGGAACAGACCACGGACTCCGCGAACCATCAAAAGCGGCTCGATCCGCTCTGCCCGCAACCCAGAGTCTTCGTGTACCTGGTGACACAATCCTTAACCGCACGTCTCCCGCGGGTGCACGCTGACTGAGGGACTTTTAGCGGGAACTCACGGCTTTCCATGTGCGGCACTGGGAACCGCGGTGAGTTGGGGGAAGTGTAGCGGTCGCCGACTGGGCTCAGTCGGCCGGTGGATGTTCGAGTTCGTCGCTGAGCAGTTGCTCGGCGACGGCCGCATAGCGGGCGACGGTGTTGTGGGAGATGCCGAAGACCAGTGTCAGGTGCAGCGGGCCGGGGCCGGCGGTGGGCCTCGTGGAGGATGCGATCGCGACGGATCCGGTTGACGGTGCAACCGCTCGATTACATCCGCAGGCTCACGGCCCTCTGGGTAATCGGTGCGGTGCCGTGAATTGTCTTCGGGCGACCAGCATCTGCGGGTTCAC
>NZ_BAFR01000333.1 GCF_000308435.1 Nocardia araoensis NBRC 100135
ACAGCACCATCGGGTGATCGATGCCGGGGATGTCGGGAATACGCGGGCGCACGCCCGTGGCCAGCACCACCTCGTCCCAGCCACCCTCGGCGAGTTGCTCGACGGTGACGCGGGCCTCGAGATGAACGGTGACGCCGGTGAGTTCGAGCTTGCGCCGGTAGTAGCGGATCGTCTCGTCGAATTCCTCCTTGCCCGGAATGCGGCGGGCGAGGTCGAACTGGCCGCCGATCCGGTCCTCGGCCTCGAACAGCTCCACCCGGTGTCCGCGTTCGGCCAGCCCGATCGCCGCCGACAACCCGGCCGGTCCGGCGCCGACGACGGCGACGCGCTTGGCATGCCTGGTGGGCAGCAGTTGCAGCAGCGTCTCGTGGCACGCGCGGGGATTCACCAGGCAGGACACGGTCTGCCGGGTGAAGGTGTGGTCCAGGCAGGCCTGGTTGCAGGCGATGCAGGTGTTGATCTCGTCCACGCGGGATCCGGCGGCCTTGTTCACCCATTCCGGGTCGGCCAGCAGCGGGCGGGCCAGCGAGATGAGGTCCGCCTCGCCGCGCTGGAGGATCTGCTCGGCGACCTCGGGCATGTTGATCCGGTTCGACGCGCACACCGGAATCGAGATGTGCTCCTTGAGCGCCGCGGTGTATCCGACGAACGCGGCCCGTGGCACCGAAGTGACGATCGTCGGCACCCGCGACTCGTGCCAGCCGATATCGGTGTTGATGACGTCGACTCCGGCGGTTTCGAGTTCCTTCGCCAGGTCGATGATCTCGGCGTAGGTCTGCCCGTCCTCGACGAATTCGGCCAGTGACATCCGGAACATGATGAGCAGGTCGTCACCGACGGCGGCCCTGGTCCGGGCGGCGACCTCGACCGGGAACCGCCGCCGGTTCGCCGCCGATCCGCCCCAGCGATCGGTCCGCGTGTTGGTGCGCGGCGCGAGGAACTGGTTGATCAGGAAGCCTTCGCCGCCCATGATCTCGATGCCGTCGTATCCGGCCAGCTGCGCCAACTGCGCGCAGCGCACATGATCGGCGATCGTGGTCTCGATCTCCTGCTCGGTGAACGCCCGCGGCTCGAACGCGGTGAGCGGCGAGGCCACCGCCGAGGGAGCCCGATTGGTGGGAATGTTCGAATCGCGCCCGCCGTGCAGGATCTGCAACGCGATCTTGCCCCCTGCCTCGTGGACGGCGTCGGTGATCACGCGGTGCCGCTCGGCGTCGGTCTCGTCCAGCATCGCGCACGCGAACGGCCACAGCCAGCCGTCGCGGCTGGGGGAGTAACCGCCGGTGACGATCAACCCCACGCCGCCGCGCGCGCGTTCGGCGAAGAACGCGGCCAGCCGGTCGATGTGCCAGGCCCGGTCTTCCAGCCCGGTGTGCATGGAGCCCATCACAACTCGGTTGCGGAGTTTCACCCTCCCCAGCTCGATCGGCGACAGCAAATGCGGAAAGGCGGAACTCATGGGATGAACCTAACGGTAGCTACCTGGCTCCGCAATCGCTGGCGAGGCTTGCCATCTGCGGTGCACGGCCGGATCCCGGCGACCCGGTGTTCCAGGGGCGACGACCCGGCAACCTCCCACTCGACCGCCTCTGCCACGCCCCGAACCGAGCGCGGCGGGCGTCGTCCTCCGCGCGATTCCCGGTGCCCCGCCCGAGACCACGCGAGGCCTCCCGCCGCTGGGTAGGCGTCACCCTCGAAAGCCCGGTGAATTCCTGTTATGTTGGCCAACCTGACAGAGGTTCGAAACACATTGTGCCCGAACAGGAGCCATGCATGCCGGTATCCGGTTCGACGCGCAGATCCTTCCTGCGCGCGGTGGGCTCCGGCGCGGCGGCCCTGTCCGCCGCGGCCTGCACCGGATTCGCCACCAGCGGCAACGGCGGCATGATCTTCCTGTCCACTCAGTTCCGCCCCGCCGACGAGGCCGAACGTTTCCGCGGCCTGCTCGCGTCCGCCGCGCCGGGCGTCGGTTATGTGACCATCGAGGAGAGTCCGTTCGCGAGCCAGGTGCGCAGCCAGGTCGACGCGGGCGCGACCAGGATCGGTCTGCTCGGCGGTCTGCACGGCGACATCGCGCCGCTCGCGGGCGGCTACCTGGAAGACCTCACCGGGTTGCTCGCCGACCTCGGCCCCCGCGGCTGGTCCGCGGAATACCTGCGACTGGCGAAGGTCGGCACCGACCGCACGTGGTACATCCCGTGGGCCACCGCCAGTTACGTCCTCGCCGCGCATGCGGACGCGCTCGAGCACCTGCCGTCCGGTGTCGATGCCGGGTCGCTGACCTACGACCAGTTCCTCGACTGGGCCGTGGCGGCACGCCGCGCCAACGGCAATCGCCCTGTCCTCGGTCTGCCCGCGGGTCCCAAAGGCCTGCTGCACCGGTTCGTCCAGGGCTTCCTGCTGCCCTCGTTCACCGGCGGTCAGATCACCACCTTCCGCTCGAACGAGGCCGTGACGGCGTGGCAGTACCTGCGTGAGCTGTGGGCCAACTGCGCCCAATCGAGCACGAATTCCGACTTCATGCAGGAACCGCTCGACAGCGGCGAGGTACGCATGGCGTGGGACCACGTGGTGCGCCTGGTCCACGCGCCCGAGCGCGACCCGCGGAACTGGCGGATGCTTCCGGCGCCCCGGGGCTCGCACGGCCTCGGCTACATGGCCGTGGTCGCCGGGCTCGCGATTCCCAAGGGCAGTACGGATCCCGAACTCGCGCAGCGGACCATCGGCACGCTCAGCCGCCCGGAAACCCAACTGCGCCTGCTTCGTTCCAACGGTTTCTTCCCCGCGGTCGACACGGCGATTCCCGACGACCTGCCACCGGCCATCCGGCTCGAGGCCGACGCGGTGCGCAGGCAGCAGGAGGCGCCCGGCGCCATTCTCTCGTTGCCGCCGGTGGGCCTCGGCCAGCGTGAAGGTGAGGTGAGCAAGGTGTTCAAAGACAGCTTCCGCTCGATCGTGCTGGACGGGGCCGATATCCGCGCCACGCTGGATCAGCAGGCCCGGGTCCTGCAAGGCATCCTCGACGAGCTGAAAGTGCCGTGCTGGGCTCCCGACCCGGCCGCCGACTTCTGCCGGGTGGGCTGAATCATGATGTCGCGTCTACGCTCCCCGTGGATCCTCCTGCTGCCGTCGATCGTCCTCATGACGGCTCTGTTCGGCTGGCCGCTCGTGCAGGCCGTGTTCGAGGCGTTCCGTGGCGGCGACGGATTCACCCTCGCCAACTGGCGCCGGCTGTTCGACGATCCCTACGTCTTCACCGCGCTGCGCAACACCCTCCTGCTGATCGCGATCGTCGTGCCGATCCAGCTCGTGCTCGCCGTCGGCATGGCGCTGCTCATGCAGGCCCGGCCGCGGTTCGCCGGCGTGCACTTCTACCTGTGGTGCCTGCCGCTGGCGATCTCCGAACTGGCCGCGGGCCTGGTCTGGCTGTCCATCTTCGACAACCGCGGCTACCTGAACTCGCTGTTGGTCGGCATCGGGCTCACCGACGACGGCGTGCAATGGCTCAGCTACCGGAACGCGGGCACCATGCTGCTGGCCGTGGTGCTCGCCGAGATCTGGCGCGCGACGTCGCTGGTGTTCGTCATCGTGGTGGCGGGCGTGCAGATGATCCCACGTGACTACGACGAGGCCGCGCAGGTGTTCGGCGCGAACCTCTGGCAGCGGCTGCGGCACGTGACGCTGCCGCTGCTCGGGCCGAGCCTGCAAGTGGCGCTGATCCTGCGGACCATCCTCGCGCTGCAGGCTTTCGCCGTGGCGCAGGCATTGACCGGCCGGGACTTTCCGCTGCTGGTGGGGGAGACCTACGAGTGGTACGCGAATCTGCAGAACCCAGCGGTCGCCAGTGCGGTTTCGCTGATCGTGCTGGCGATCTCGCTCGCCACCGCGGTGTTCTACCTGCGGGCGGTCCGGCAGCCGGAGCAGGCCCGATGATCGCCGATCGCGCCGCGCTGATCGAGGCGCACAGCCGCGGGAACGCGCGCGGAAGGCGAGGAGCGCGATGAACCGAGTCGAGGAGCCGTCGCGGCGCGCACTGCCGCCGATCGATCGCGCGCCGCTGCGCAGGCGCCGCGGACGCGCCGTGTGGGCGCAGCTGGCCTGCTGTGCCGTGAGCCTGTTCATGGCGCTGCCGATCGTGCTCATCGGACTCGCCGCGGTATCCTCCCGAGAGGCGCTCAACGCGTTCCCGAAGCCGCTGATCCCGACGGAGTTCTCCACCGAGACCCTCGTCGCGTTCTTTCGTGCCACCGGAACCGTCGCTGCGCTGGGCAATTCGGTGCTCGTCGGCGTCTACACGGTGTTCTGGTCGCTGGTGATCGGCGCGCCCGCGGGATACGCGCTGGCCCGCCACGCCTTCCGCGGCAAGGACAGCTACCAGGTCTTCATCCTCTTCGTGCGCGCGCTGCCCATCGTGGTGCTCTCGGTGCCGCTGGCCACGGTGTTCCTGCGGATCGATGTGTACGACACGGTGTTCGCCGTGACATTGGTGCACACCACGCTCGCGCTGCCGACCACCGTGCTCATCACGGCCAGCATCTTCGTCGCGGTGCCTCCGGATCTGGAGGAGGCGGCCCAGGTCTTCGGGTGCACCCGTTGGCAGGCCGCTCGCCGGGTGGTGGTGCCCCTGGCGTTGCCGGGGCTGGCCGCGTCGTCGATCTTCACGTTCGTGCTGTCCTGGAACGAGATCCTCGGCGCGACGATCGTGACGCTCGGGCACCGCACGCTGCCCGCGCAGGTGCTCACGGCGCTGGGCGAGGCGTCGACCGCGTACCGCTTCGCGGGCGGCTTCGCGCTGATCATCCCGGCGCTGGTGTTCATCTTCGTGATGCGGCGCTACCTGGTGAACATGTGGGGGACGACGCTCAGATGACAGGGGTTGGCTGATGGCTGAGGTGGTTGTCCGGGATCTGGTGAAGACCTATCCCGGCGGCACGGCGCGTGCCACCGACGAGGTCTCGCTGGAGATCGCCGACGGCGAGTTCATGGTGCTGCTCGGGCCGTCCGGCTGCGGCAAGACCACCTTGCTGCGCATGATCGCCGGATTGGAACTGCCCGACTCCGGGCAGATCGTGATCGGCGGCAAGGACGTCACCTACCTCGAACCGCGGCGGCGCAACCTGTCGATGGTGTTCCAGTCCTACGCGGTTTTCCCCAACAAGAAGGTCGCCGACAACATCGGCTTCGGCCTGCGCGTGCACGGCGTGCCCGCCGACGAGATCCGCCGCAAGGTCGCCTGGGCCGCCGAACTGCTGCAGCTGACCCCGTATTTGGACCGGTACCCGGCGCGGCTGTCCGGCGGGCAGCGCCAGCGGGTCGCGGTGGCGCGGGCGATCGTGATGGACGCCGACGTGCTGCTCATGGACGAGCCGCTGTCCAACCTGGACGCCCTGTTGCGGCTGTCGTTCCGGGCCGAGTTGAAAAGGCTTGTCGCGGAACTCGGCACCACGACCATCTACGTCACCCACGACCAGGTCGAGGCGCTGTCGCTGGGCAACCGCGTCGCCGTCATGCGGGACGGATCGATCGCCCAGTGCGGCCCGCCGACCGAGGTCTACGACGACCCGGCGACGGAATTCGTCGGCGGGTTCCTCGGCAGCCCGCCGATGAACTTCCTCACCGGCACGGTTTCCGCGGCAGAGGCCGGGCCGCGCATCGACCTGGGCGGCCAATCGCTCGCCGTTCCCCCGGCGCTGGCGTCGTATGCGGGCGGCACGCTGCGGCTCGGCATCCGCCCCGAGGCCATCGTGGTGCGCGAAGGTCCGGCGGAGGCGACGGTGCGCGGCGAGCTCGAAGTGCTCGAGCCGCTCGGCTCCTCGACCCTGCTCACCACCCGCGTCGGCGGGCAGACTGTGAAAGTCCAAGCGCCGCCGAGCTTCCGCGCCGCCGAGGGCTCCGCGTCCGATCTGTTCTTGCCGCCGGAGGCATGCCGCTGGTACGACCCGGAAACCGGAATGCTGTTGCGATTCGAGTGACTTTCGCGACCGGGTTGATCAGCGGTAGCGGCGTACCGAGCTCACCGGCTCCGGCTTGCGACGACTAAGTGCAGTCGCCTGCGGCCGGATTGCCGGCCAGGCGGAATTCGAATCGCACCGCGCCCGGCGGTGCGGCAGGCAGGACGATGGCGGCGCCGCGTCGTGTGGGCCAGGTCCGCGGTAATAGCACGTATTGGTCACCCACGTGTGCCAGTAGCACGAGTCCGTCGTACCGATACCGGTAGGCCGATCCCTCGGCCGGGCCGCATTCGACTTTCCGCACGTCGGTGCTGGACAGGTGGAGGTCTTTTTCGCTGTAGACAACCACTTCCGGCTGGGTGGCGATCTCGGCCGCGGCCAAGAGAGCGCGTGATCGGCCCACGGCGGCAGAGTAATCGGTGGCGACCCAGAACAAACTGATGCCTATGACGATGAACAGGATCGTCCATTCGATGATCCCGGCGGCTTCGGACGATTGCGGCATATCCGGGTTGCGTTCCCGCAGCTGTTGCCGACGCTGAAGAGTGACATACCAGAGCAGCGCGACACCGGCGATGATCGACACCGGCGCCACGCCGAGGCCGTCGTTGACCGGGGTGATGAACAGCAGCCGGGTCAGGCCGTTGCCGAGAACGATGACCGCGACTCCGGTGACACTCAGCAGCTGCCATCGTGTCCGGCGGCCCCGGCGCACCGAGTCGGGCAGAGCGAGATATCCCCACGTGAGTGCCATCCCGATGACGCCCGTCGTGATGAGGGGAATGAAAAGCGCATCGACACTGCGCATCAGATAGTCACGGATGCTCGGGTGCAGGGTCGTGGAGTCGACGCCGAAATAGTGGAAGAACCAGTAGACGTGCGCCCAGCCGAAGTAGAACAGCAGCCCGGTAACCAGTGTTGTCGGGGCGGCGAGCTGGCCCAGTGCTCGGGCCACCTTGCCGAATCCGGCGAACGGTGACACCGCGGCGGGGGCCGTATCGTTGCGGTTGGGCGCAGAGGCTGTCTCGTCGTTCTCACCTGGTGGGGACATCGGCGTCCGACGGTGAAGGTGGCTTGGTCCCGGTGACGGTGGACCGAGTAGTGCTCGGTGCTGCTGCTGTTGTTGTTGTCGTGGTGGTGGTGGGGCTGCCGCTACCGCCGGTACTCTCGGTCCCGTTGGTGTCGTGCGCGCAAGGTGTCTTCGAGCCGGTCAGCAGTACCAGCGTCGCCGCGCGGTCGATGACCAGCTTCCCGTTCGGTGCCGACTCGTCCGAGTCCGAGTAGTCCACCGTCGCACCGCGTAACCGGCCCGAGTATTGGCAGCGATCGTGGGACGGATCGTCGCCTGTCTGCACCTCGACCCGAATGCACAGACTCCCGCCGCAAGCGTCTCTGATCCGACTGATGGCCGTATTCTTCACGGCGTCGATTGAAACTCCCCCCAACTGGACGAGGTTCGGGATCCGAATCGGCGCCGCCGGAACCACACCTGAACCGGTTTTGCCGGGTTGCCCGGGGAAACCGCCACCCGGCGTCACCGCGGCCGGTGAAGTCTCGGTTGAGCTCTCGGACAGGGCTTCTCGGCTGGTCGCCGATGCGAGATCCGTCGAACGGTCGGTCGGCGGGGAAGTGGTGCAGGCGGTTCCGGTTGCGATCGAAGCTGCGACCAGCAGAGTCAGCCCCAGATGACGCATGATGATTCCCCCGTTCGCGACGTCGTGAGAGGTGGATTCGCGAGGTATTCATGATGCTCTTCATGTCACCGACTCCGCTAGTGCTTTGCTCGCGCGCGAGGCGGGCACCTGTTCCGCGGCGCGATCGTGGCTCCGTTCGCCGGGCGGCCCGGTTTCGGCGAGGGACAGAGGAAGAATCCATGGCGTCGGTTCACGAAACCGGCGGGTGCCGCCTCGCGTCGTCCCTCGCCGCCCGACTAACGCCCGGTGAGTTCGGCGACGACCGGTGCGAATTTGTCGGCGGAGTCGGCACCGAACACGAAATAGGAGAAGCCGATCTCCTCCCGCCGCCGTTGGATTTCCTCGGCTGCGGCCGCCGGATCGTCCGGAAGTATCGCCAGCGAGTCGGCCGGAAGCGCGGCAACGTCGGTGTCGGGAGGCGCCATGAACGGGGCGACCGTGTCGCCGATGATCGGCACGTGCAGCGCGAGCTCGATATCTCGGAGCGCGCTGACCTCCTGTGCCAGCTGGGTGACTTCGGCCCGAGGCTCATCCGGCATCAGCGCGAAGGTGACCGTGTCCGCGACCTCGGCCGCCAGCGCCCTGGCCTTGGGCCCGCGCACGGCCATCACCACGGGCGTGCGACGGTCGGGGCCGTCGAGATCGCGCAGCGCTGTGATGGTCTCACGCACTTCGGCCAGCCGCTCGCTCGGCGGGACCACGGGTAGTCCCAGTTCGCGCAGCTCGTCCTCGATTCCGGGCCTGCCGGTGCCGATGCCGAACTCGAAACGACCGTCGGTCAGTAGCGACAGCGAGTGCGCTTCCCACGCCGTCAACCAGGCCGGGCGCAGCGGGGAAGCGTACACCCAGGTGCCCACACGCAGGTCGGTCAGGGCCGCGGCGGTGGCCAGCATGGGGCCGGGCGCCGGTTGCATCTGCGGGAAGTCGGGCACCAGCAGCGTCGAGTAGCCGACGTCGGCGATGCGGCGCACCCGATCCCGCCACGTCGGCAGGTCGGTTCTGAGCGGGGCAACGACCCCGAATCGAAACGGTCTCGTCATGCCTGGACTCCTGTCTGTCGGTATCTCCAGAGGTATCGACTGCGGATCCACCCGAAAGTCATCGGTGCATCGAACTCGGTACGAGCGCGTCCGAGGAGATTCGCCGTCCCGCGCCCGCCTTGTTCGTCTCGAGCACAGCGGGCACTCGGACCGATTCGTGAGGTGTCCAGACCCATCCGAACCAGGGAAGTGCGCCGGTTTCTCCGGCTTAGCGTAGGCGGAACTTGTGCGTCGTCGAGCAGCTGAATCGGTGCCGGGTAGACGAACGCGACGGTGGGAGGAAAACAAGCGATGAAACGAAGTGCCGTACGTGCGGCTTCGCCGGGTATCGATTCGGTCGGCGTACGCGCGAGAATCGAAACGGTCTGCCGCTCGATGGGGCACGTGTTCGTCGTGCTGGCGGCGGTGTTCGCCGTGTCCGCAGGGGCGGTCGCGGCGTCGCCGCCCGCAGGCGCTGATACCGCGTCGATCACGGGTTCCTGGGCCGAGGACGATCGCAGCGTGCAGGTGCGGGTGCATTCCGCGGCGATGGGGCAGGACATCATGGTGAAGGTGCTGCGTCCGGCCGATCGTTCGGTTCCGCGTCCGACGTTGTATCTGTTGAACGGTGGCGGCGGGGGTCAGGACAGCGCGACCTGGCAGAAGAACACCGACGTGTTGCGTTTCCTCGCCGACAAGGACGTCAACGTCGTGCAGCCGGTGGGCGGGCGCTGGAGTTATTACACCGATTGGCGTTCACCTGATCCGAAACTCGGTGTCTACAAATGGAAGACCTTCCTCACCGAGGAGTTGCCGCCGCTGATCGATGCGGAGTTCACCACCACCGGGGTGAACGCGATCGCGGGTCTGTCCACCTCGGGCACCTCGGTGCTGCAACTGCCGATCGCCAAACCCGGCCTGTACCAGGCGGTCGCGGCCTACAGCGGTTGCGCGCAGATCAGCGATCCGATGGGCCGCGAGTTCGTGAAACTCGCCGTCGAGAGCTGGGGTGGTGGCGACACCGAGAACATGTACGGCCCGCCCGACGACCCGATGTGGGCCGCGAACGACCCGTACCTGCACGCGGAGCAGTTGCGCGGTATCCGCCTGTTCCTGTCCACGGGCACCGGAGTTCCCGGCATGTACGACGTCTACAACGGCGCCTACACTCAGCCGGGGCCGCGTGGTTACCTCAACCAACTGGTGCTCGGCGGTGTGATCGAGGCCGCGGTCAACTGGTGTACCCACAACATGCGTGACCGCCTCGACTCCCTCGGCATCCCCGCCACCTATGACTTCCAGCCCACCGGAACTCATTCCTGGGGCTATTGGCAGGAGGCGCTGAAGAATTCGTGGCCCGTACTGGCCGAAGGACTGGGCCTGCCGCGCTGAGCAGGGGGACGGGAGACCCCCACACGCGACTTCGGCGGATACTGGCCCGTATGACCCACGCCCTGGTGGATTCCCACCTCCTTCCGGCTGAGTTGCGTCCCTACCTCGAAGCTCTCGTGCGCCGCGCCCGCGCCGTCTGCGGATGCCATCTGGTGAGTGTCTTCGCTGTCGGATCGGTCGCGCTCGGGGACTATCGGCACGGGCGAAGCGATGTCGACGTGGTAGTCGTCGTCGCCCCCTCGATCCCCGCTCAGGTATTGCGCGAATTGGCCGATTCGCTCGAGCACTCCGCGCTGCCGTGCCCGGCAGCCGGCCTGGAACTAGTGGTCTACAGCGCGAATTTCGTGGCCGAGCCGTCCACCGCGGCCGGTTATCTCATGGATCTGAACACCGGTCCGATGTTGCCGAACCGCGTCAGCTTCGATCCGGCCGACTCCTCGGCGTTCTGGTACGTCATCGATCGTTCCATCGCACATCAGACCGGGCGTTTGCTGCACGGGACGCCCGTGCGGCAGGTCATCGCGGCACCGTCGCGGCGCGACGTTCATACGGCACTCTTGGCTTCGGTTCGCGAACATGCCGGGGGAGAGGGGCATCTGGCCGACAACCGCGTGCTGAACGGCTGTCGAGCGGTAGCGTTCTGTCGCACGGGGCGCTGGTCGGCGAAACGCGAGGCCGCGCAGATGATCGCGACATCCGAGGCAGAATTCGCCCCTCTCATCGATACAGCGCTGCGCAGCTTCCAGCGGCCACGCTCGGCGGCGCTTCCGCTGCCGAGCAACGACGTTGGAGCCTTCCTGAATTGGGTGGGGGACCAGGTCGTCGCAGTCGCGACGCAGACCGACACCGATCGCGACCAACATCCGGACTCGCGGTAACGGGGAGCCGCAGCTTCACCGAAGCGCTCGGCGAATGAACAGGGAGCCGTTCGAAGCAAGAAACATGCCGTTACGTAAATATGCGCATTCAAGCATTTAGATGACGAGGAGCAGCCGTCCCCGACAGCGGAGGTGGATGCGCTAGTCTGCCGCGCTGGCGCTGTAGTGCACCCGCACCGGTACGTCGTCGGCCCAGGGCTGGCGGGTCACCATGTCGGCGACTCGTACTTCTCCTCGTTCGAACTCGCCGGTGGCGGCGTCGACGAGGCGGTATTGCTGGGTCTGTCGGTGGATCGGCTGGGCGTCGAGGAGGACCACGCGTACTTCGCCGGGTTCGAAGTGGCAGCGGCGGTGTAGCGCGGCGATGAGTTGTTCGTTGTGCAGGTGGCCGTCGCCGAAGTTCCAGCCGACGGCGGTGCTGCAGATGCGTTCGCCGTCGGTGATGGTGTACTCGTCTTCGCGGCCGGGCGGCATGGCGCGGTGTACGAGCGTGAACAACGCGCGGCCGTGTGTGTTCATGGCCCGGAAGGCGTACCCGAGGTACATCGGGATCTGCGCTCGATCCTTCCCGTAGAACCGCTCCAGCTGCGCCTGCGGCATGCTGGCTATCGCGACGACGCCTGCGCCGATCTTCTCCGCGGCCGACGGTTTGACGCACCACATGGTGGTGTCCCAGTTGCCGGCGTAGTAGCGCATGCCCGGCAGGAAGGAAATCTTGCGCGGGAACAGATTTCCGGCGATCACGATGCTCGCGAGCACGACGAACAGCACCGCCACCGGGATCGGGTTGTTCAGGCTGCCCGGACCGAGGTCGGCGTGCGCCAGGAACAACGTGAGGATGCCGAAGATCATGAAGACGTTCCATTCCAGCGGGACGCCCATGGGGATCGCGGTGAGGATCGCCAGGTGGAAGCACACCATCACGATCGCCGCGATCGCCGTCGGCCAACCGCCGTGGGAGAAGAACAACACCAGGGGAACGCACATCTCGACGACCGTGCCGCCGTGGGCGAAGACGCGGGACAGCCGTCCCGGCCGCAGATCGTCGGGGAAGCGTTCGAAGAACGCGCGCTTGAGCGGCTTCGGCCGGAACACCGGACTGTTGGACATCATCGTGGACACCACGAAAGGGAAATGCTTGTTGAGTTTCGAGGTGGCCGCCCCCATCCAGATCACGACGAAGACCACTTTCGCGGCGACGATCGAATCGGCTCCGGGGAGAAGGAAAGCGACCGTGAGGGTGGCGTAGACCTCGCCCCTGGCGGCCAGGAAGATCACTTTGTCGCGTAGCCCGAGTATCGCCAGCAGCCCCAGGATCACCGCCACCTGCCAGTGCGGCAGCAGACCCACGGTGGTGTTCAGCTCCGGTATCGGGCCGGTTCCGTCGGAGAGCAATGCGACCGCTGTCGTCACCAGCAGCGCCGCGTACAGCCCGACGTCCACCGGCGTGCGGTTGTCGCCCTTGGTGAGCGGTATCCGTCCCGGCCATGGTGGCAGCCGAATAGTGTTGGGGCGCAGCCAATACAGGATCGAGCCGAACGGTGGGAAGTACCGGTTGTTGAGCGGGCCGAACCCGCAACCCAGCCCGACCACTTCGAACAGCAGCGTGTACAGCACGATCTTCTGGAAGACGATCGGTTCCGACCACCAAGCGCCGACGTCGGTGAACCCGTCGATGCCTTCGGTGGTCAGCGCGACCGACCAGCCGCCGAGCACATAGAGGCAGATCTTGCCGACGTAGAACAGGTGCAGCGCTGCCGGAGTCCCGAAGCCGACCTCGGCCCAGTGCCTGGCCATCGGGCGGATGCGCTCGCCGCGCGTGCCCTTGCTCCACTCCGCCATGTCGACCACCGGCAGGTCGGGCTCGAGAAATCCCATCAAGCACGCTCCGATCGCGAACGCCCGGGGCACGGTCGGCGGGACCCCGGAGGTTCCCGATACGGTGACAGGTGAGGCAGTTGCTGTCAACGACTTCGCTTGTCGCGCTCGTCCATGGGGAAGGGGCAAGATCGAAGCCATGGAGCCGATTCCGAGAGCGCCGCTACCCAGGAGCATCGACGAATTCCGCGTGCTCGCGCAGGCCCGCTTGGCCGCGTTCCCGCGTATCGAGGTCGCCGATATGCCCGGGGTGCGCCGCGCGGCGGTGGCGCTGTGCGTGGTCGAGGAGCCCGATGGACCGCTGTCGGTGATCGTCATCAAGCGGGCCTACCGTGGCCGCAACGCCGGACAGTGGGGTCTGCCAGGTGGCCGCCTGGACGAAGGCGAGACCGCCGAGCAAGCCGCCTTGCGTGAACTGCGCGAGGAACTGGGCCTGGACGCGCGTCCCGGTGATCTGCTCGGCGCACTCGACGACTTCCCCGCGGCATCCGGTTTCACGATCACGCCCCTCGTACTGGCGCTGACCGACGCGACGCGGCTACGGCCGAATCCCGACGAGGTCTACTCGGTACACCTGGTGGATCTGGCCCGGGTCGCCGCCGAGGACACCCCGCGCTGGGTCCGGGCCCAGGACGCCGTACGGCAAGCGGAACTGCGCGACGACACCGCGCCCGCAGGCGAAGCAGGCCTGCTCCAGATGCGGCTCGGCCCGCAGATGACCATTCACGCACCCACCGGCGCGCTGTTGTGGCAATTCCGCGAAGTCGTCCTGCTCGGCACGGACCCTGCCGCGGCCAGGGTCGCCCACTTCACCCAGCCGGACTGGACCCACCGCTAGCCTTCGACGGCGTCACCACCTCCGGGGCGTGAGCTCGGTGCGCGCCGCCGTACACGGTTTGCTACCTTGAACGTCGTTCAAGTTGCTAGGCGGAGGGTTGTCGTGGAAGGTGTCGAGAACTCTCGGGAGCCGAGGGCCGGGGTTTCCGCGCGGGATATGGCGCAGATCGCCGTGTTCGCGGCGCTGATCGCGGCGCTCGGCCTGCCGGGCGCCATCACGGTCGGGTTCAGCGGGGTGCCGATCACGGTGCAGACCCTCGGCGTCATCTTGGCGGGTGCGGTGCTCGGGGCGCGCAAGGGAACGGCCGCGGTTCTGGTCTTCCTGGCGCTCACGATGATCGGCCTGCCGCTGTTGTCCGGTGGCCGCACCGGCCTGACGGCGCTGGCCGGTCCCAGCGCCGGGTACCTGATCGGCTGGATTCCGGCGGCGCTGTTCATCGGGCTGGGCACCGCCCGTATCCTGCCGAAGTACCCGATCGCGCTCGGCCTGCTGATCAACGCCATCGGCGGTCTGGTGATCATCTACCTCTTCGGCACCGTGGGTCTGCTGCTGCGCACCGATCTCGGCGTTCGGGCCGCGATCACCACCAACTTCGCGTTCATTCCCGGCGACCTGCTCAAAGTCGTCGTCGCGACCGTGGTGGCCAAAGGAGTGCATCGCGCGTATCCCGGAGTGATCCGTGCCTAGTCCCGAGCTCGGCGGCGTGGGCGACGCGCCCGCCGTCGACTTCGGTGGTCGGCGCTACACCTACCGCGAACTCGACCGCGCGATCGAGCGGTGGATCGAACACGACCCCGACGCGACGGTCTACGACGCGTCCGCCCTCCCGGTCCCGGACGCGCTGATCTGCGTCTGCGCCGCGGCTCGGCGCGGTATCCCGGTGTTCGTCGAGGATCCCGCCGCGCGACCGCACCGCACCGGCATCCCTCCCGGGGCATTTCTACTGGTGGCGACGTCGGGCTCGACCGGACATCCGCGGCCGCTGGCGCGGACGGCCGCCTCCTGGTACGACAGCTTCCCCGCGTTCACGGCGATCACGGGTGTGGAAGCGGCCGATCGCGTGCTGATCACCGGTCCGCTGCACGCGACCATGCACCTGTTCGGTGCGTTGCACGCGCTGTGGCGCGGCGCGTACGTCACCGACGACCCGGCGCGAGCCACTGTCGTGCACGCGGTTCCCGCGGTACTGCGCGAGGTGGTGGCGGCATGCCCGCGCCTGCGCACCGCGATCGTCGCGGGCATCGCGCTAGACGACGGTGCGCTGGCGGCGGCCGGTCGCCTGGATGTCGTGGAGTATTACGGGTCCTCGGAGGTCTCGCTGGTGGCGGCGCGGCGTGTTCCCGAGCCGATGCGGCTGCTCGACGGGGTCGAGGCCGAGGTACGCGACGGATCGCTCTACGTCCGATCGCCCTACCGTGTGCTCGGCGCGCCCGACTGGTTCGGCGTCGGTGATCTCGCCGAACTGGGCGAGGACCGTGAGCTCACCGTGCTGGGCAGGGGCGACTGCGCGATCAACGTCGGCGGCACCGTGGTGGTCGCCGAGGAGGTGGAACGCGTGCTCGCGTCGCTCGATGGCATCACGGCGGTGGCGGTGCTCGGCTCGCCGCATGCGGTGTTCGGTGAAATCGTCACGGCGGCGGTGCAATTGGACGGCGGTACCGGGCTCGCCGAGGTCCGGTCGCGAGCACGGCGGGTGCTGGCGAAGGAGGCGATGCCGCGCCGGTGGGTGCCGCTGCCCGCGCTGCCTCGCACCGCCGCCGGGAAGGTGGCCAGGGGCGAGCTGAAAGACTTGCTGGCATGAGCCCCGTCCCCGTTGTGGTAGTGCCGCGACGCACGCCGATCGGCAACGCGGGCCACGGATTCTCCGATCTGACCACCACCGACCTGGCCGCTCCCGTGTTGCGCGAGGTGCTGGCATCGCTGCGCGGCGCAGGCATCGATGCCGAGGTGGACGACGTGATCCTCGGCAACTGCCTCGGGCCGGGCGGCGATCCCGCCCGCGTCGCCGCCTTGCGCGCGGGGCTGGGTGCGCACGTTCCCGGCGTCACCGTCGATCGGCAGTGCGGCTCCGGCCTCGACGCGGTGATGCAGGCGGCGTTGCGGGTGCGCAGCGGCGCGGACGAACTTCTCCTGGCCGGAGGGGTCGAATCGGCCAGCACCGCCCCGTGGCGCTTCTGGCCGCCCGTGGCGGACGCCGAACCGGTGCGATACACCCGCGCCCCCTTCGCGCCGCCGGGATTCCCCGATCCGGACATGGGTGTCGCCGCCGACGATCTCGCGCGCGCACGCGGCATCACCCGCGAGCGGCAGGACGCCTACGCGGCCCGCTCGCACACGCTCGCCGCGGCCGCCGACTTCACCGCGGAGATCGTGCCGCTCGGCGGCGTGCACCGCGACGAACGCATCCGGACGGGGATGACCGCGACCCGGCTCGCGCGCCTGCGTCCCAGTTTCGGCGCCGACGGCACCGCCACCGCGGGCAATTCCTGCGGCATCTCCGACGGAGCGGCGGCCATGGCGGTCACCACCGAAGCGATGGCCGCCGGGCTGCCCGCTCTGCGGATCCTCGGCTGCGCGGTCGCGGGATCCGACCCGGCGTCACCCGGCCTCGGTCCCGTACCCGCGATCCGGAAACTGCTGCGCCGCACCGGTTTCAGTGTGGCGGATCTAGGCGTCGTC
>NZ_BAFR01000332.1 GCF_000308435.1 Nocardia araoensis NBRC 100135
GGACGTAGCACCGTTGCGGTTGTTGCCCGAACCGCGGCCGGCCGGATCGCCCTTCTCATACCCCAGATGCTCGGTCAGCTCCGCATCCAGGGCCCGGTTGAGCACTCTTTGGGTCAGCTGCGTCAGCAGCCCGTCCGGTCCCAGTAGCTGCGCGGAATCGGCATCGGCTCGATCCAGCAGCTGCTCGGCCAGAGCATCCACATCCGGCGTGTGCGGGTCGTTGGTTTCCTGCGCCAACGTTGTGATCCTTCCCGGGCAGCAAGGCATTCCGCCTTGCCACCCTGCCAGACCACGAGATCAACTCACACAAGATCTCGTACACGCCCCGGTAACCGTCTACGAGGATCGCCGAGTGGTGGACGAAGACGTCACGGCCACTGTCGCAGGCGATGAATCCATAGCCTTTTGATTTGTCGAACCACTTTACGGTTCCTTGTTCCATCGTCGGTTCCTTGTAGTTGAGGGTATTTGTAGAAATCGTTGTTCTGAACTGGACCGGGGCAGTCGAGGTGCCCACGGGATTGCGGGCTCAGTTGTGGGTTGCGCCGGGGGTGGTGTCGTGGTCGGTGCCGTAGTGGGTGAGCACGTCGTGGGTGGTGGCAGCGGCGCGCCGATACGCGAGGGTGGTGATGGCGTCGTAGAGGTAGAGCGCGGCGAGCGAGCAGAGGATGGTGGCGAGTGCGGTGCGGAGGGTCATGATGTGGAGATTCCTTCCGAAGCTGTCGTCGTGGTTTCCAGGAGGGTGGGTCACTCTGCTGATGGATCGAGGGGCAGGACTTCGGCCAGCCAGGTGCGGGCGGCGGGGTAGTCGATGCGGGTGGAGACCTCGATGCGGCGTCCGGCGGGGTCGCGGGTGATGCGGCCGTCGGCGGCGATCCGCACGGTTTCGGCACCGAATTCGACGGCCGGAACGCCGAGGGCAGCGGCGAGGGCGACCGGGTCGTTCATCCAGCTGGAGGGCCGGTGGGTGAACCATTCGGTGGCGTTGGCGGCGACTAGTTGAGCCCATGATGGCGCGTCGGGGCCGGTCAGCCACGCATACAGGGAGGAGTCGGGGCCGACGGCCAGTTCGGGCGCGTTGGTGTGGGTGGACAGCACGCATCGGGGCCGGTGAGCGGCGCGCAGGGCCAGCCCGAACGCGGCGGGGTCCATACGCGGGTTGTGCGACGCTTTGCTGGGGTTGCGGTAGCGGTCGAGCCAGCCGCCCTGCATGGTGAACTCGATTTGCTCGATGTGGTGGGGCAGGTGATGAAGAACTCGGCGAGGTGGACCCGACCCAGATGATGTGGCGGGTGGAGGTCTCGCACACGCTGGAGAGGAAGTCGGTGACATCGGTGGGCACCGGCCGCGCCTCGGGCAGGTGGCCGTGCATGACGAACCGGTCGGCGGAACCGTCGAGCGTGCGGCCGGCGACGACGGGGACGTCCCGGCGGCCGATGCGGTCGAGAAAGGCGCGGGCGTAGCGGGCGCGGTCGTGGTTTGGGGTTTCGTCGTTGGTGATCACGATCAGGTTCGCGACGAGTTCCGCGGCGACCCACAGCGTCAGTGCGTCGTCGAGGTCGTGACCGAGGTCGGTGTCAAACACAACGATCTGGTGTTCGAACACCGCGGAACCAGACGGCCGCGCGACCGGCCAAGGCGATGGCGCGGCAGGCGCGCCGAGGGAGCCGTGGTGGGGTGGCGGATGCAAGAGAGAATCCCTTCGGGTGTGATCGGGTTTGACCCAGCGGCGGTGCCTGCGCGGACGTCGCTGAGTCGGGTGACGGGTTGCAGATGTGGTTGGTCAGCGCGAGTCAGGCGCGGGCGAACGCAACCCGCCTTGCTCGCGGCCGCCGTCGCGGTGGGGCACGGCTATCAGCTCGATGCGCCGCGGTCGCTGGACAGGTGGCATGCCGTCGGCTCGGCGGCGGGGCTGGCGACTACCCGTGAGAAGGCCGGTGATCAACGCGTCGTAGCGTCGACCGAACTCGGCGATGGCCGGTGTGAACGGGCAGTCACCCAGTTGGGGAGACCATGTGGCGGAGATCGCGATCCACATGGAGAGTCGATCGATCAATTGCCCGGCGGTCACGATCTCGGGGAAGTCGTCATCGACAAAGACCACCGCTCCCGGCCGGTTCCCCAGATACCAGGTCACTTCGTCGTCGATCACACGGATGACGGTGTGGTCCGGATCAGCCTCCACCCCTTTGAGGAGTCGGTCCTGGACGTCGCCGGGGTTGGAGAAGTCCACCCCATCGAGACAGGTCATCCACAGCGTGACCGCGACTCGAGCGGCGTGTTCAAGATTCGTCACCGGGTTCGCTACGCCGTCCCAGAGCGCGACCAGTCGGTTCATGTCGGGCAGCGGCGGCGTTGGCGGGTGTGTGCTCACAGGAGTCCTTCGAAGGTGTCCTCGCGCGTGGGGCCGGTGAGGAGGGCGAGTATGGAGCCACCGGGAACAGGGGTGGGCTTCGGCCGCAAGCTGCTGGTCGACATCACCGCGCTCGGGGGCGGTGCAGGGTGGCGCCGTCGTCGGTATCGGCGTGACGATGCGGATGACCATGGTGCGGGTGGTCAGCAGCCGACGACCGCCGGGTAGATGGGTGGCGTCGGGGACGACGATCAGCCAGACATCGGGCTCGCGGCTGGCGTGCTGAGCCAGGGCGGCGATCGTGTGGCCGTGGGTGTGATGGTCGAAATGTGTTCCGCCCCAGCGATATCCCCAGCTCTGCGCGCGGTGTCGCATGAGCGCACCGACACGGTCGGGCTCCGCCAGAAGCGGGACCTGCATGTAACCGAGGGCGATCGGCGCATCAGCAGACAACGGCGCGTGCGGGGGTCTCACAAAGCGCTCCCGGGATGGCTCACGACGCACCGCTGCGTGGGAGCGCCGAAAGCTGCTCGACCCGGGCGTTGTAGGCGCGCTGCGCGGCGAGTACCTCCACCAGCGTGCTTTCGTCTTGCGGATGGTTGGCGTAGGCCACCCACTGCTGCGCCATCGCGGACACAAGCTGACCCACCGCGATCTGCCCGGCGGGCACATCGAGTAGACCCGCGAGCTTCGCGTCGATCGTCCTCACACCAAGTGATCTCGCTGTCGATCGCGTCGCGAGCCGCCCCGCTGGCCTGAGGCCGTCGGTGATGAATGTCGATGATCGACACAGACAGCATCGCCACCCACTCGAAGCTGTGGCCCATTGCGGCAGCAGTGCCGGTGCGGGATGCGCGACCGCGCAACCATGCCTTCACTCGCCAGCCCGCGGTTGTGAAGACGGCCCGCAGTTTCCTGTGTCTGCGCTGGGCGGGTAGTTGTGCGGCGAAGTGAGTTATCCATTCCTTCGCCTGTGGCAGCCCGGCCAGGCTCGGCACACGCGAGTCCATGGGTCGTGTCGCTCCTGTTCTCGTGGTCATGGTGTGGGTCGGATGCCGCGCCATCCCAGGGGCAGCTCCACACGGCGGGCATGGATATCGGCCAGCAGATCGGCGTAGCCTTCCCGGACTTCAGCGAGGTGGAACCACGCATCGTGGCGCAGCTGCTCGTCGTCGCTGTGGCGAACGGTCCACCAAGCCGAGGCGTATGTCTCGGCGACATGACTGATCACCTCGCCGAAGGAATGGGTGTGCCTGCGTGCACCGTTTGGGCGTGGCAGGTGAAACACCGCCCACGAGTTGATCTCGCCCACGACCGCCATGACCTGCTCGTGCACGTCGACCTGGCTGAAACCGGCGGCCTGATGCCGGCGATTGAGGCGCGAGGGCAGCAGCGTGGCGTGCAGATCGGCGAGGTCACGGGCGAACCCGATCAGCGGCGACGAGTTATCGGGGTCGAGGTGACCGGAGATCGCTGCCAGCAGCTGCTCGGGCGTCAACAACGCTTCCGCGCCGACATTGCAGGCGACCGTGGGCTGTTTGTGGGCCGTTCGCTCCGACGGCGCGCGGTTCACGACAGCCTGCCCACGCGTTCGGCGGCCGGTATCGGTGGTGACGCAAGTTGTGAGGACAGCGTGCATCGGGTGAACGTGTGACCGCGCGCGGTGTAGCGGTCGATGCGCGCGCACAGCGCCGCCAAGGCTGCGGTCGGCGCGTCGTCACGGTGGCGAGACTCCTGCAACTCGACCATCAACTGGCCGTCGTCACACTGCAACAGGCGGATAACGCCTTGGTGGCCGAACGGACTGATACCGAGTTCACCGGCAGCCATCGCGGCGGCATTGGCGTCATCAGCCAACGCCATATACAACGCGTCCACCGGCTCGATCAACTCCGACCACTCCAGCCGAGTCAACTCCGCGATGATGTCGAACCGGGTCACCGTCGGAATCGCACCCACCTTCGACTCCGCCAACACGCGCACGTCCACCCGAGGTGCCACGGAAACCACGGACTCCGGCTCCGCCCCCCACCCGCGGTCGCGATCGGTGGTGCTCTGCAGGTAGTAGATGTGTGCCTGCGGCATGCGCGTGAGCCGTTGGACAACCGCCTTACCGGACGGCCCGAGACCGGTCAGATGCTCGCGCGACGGCACGATGAGATGGCCACCGCCTTGGCCCTCGATCTCCTCCATCACCCGCCACAGCGACTGCGTGCGCGGCGAGCCGGGGTCGAACAGCCGCTCCAGATCCACGTTCCACGCTGCGGCGACGTACTCAAACCGCCGCATCACCGCGAGAGCAGGATCCTGACGATCGACCTCCGCGACAATTGCCCGCAGCATCCGCTCTGGCGCCATCGGCTCGATGACCACCTCGCCAGGGCCGAACGCGAACGAGCTGGCGTACTCGTGCATCGCCCGCACGACGGCATCATGAGCCTGCGTGGTGGTCAAAAGTGCCGCTTGTGCGTATCCGAACCACATGGCACTGACTCCTCGGTAGTCATTGGGACTTGGCCGGCGGAAGCGATACAGCCCAAACTTCACGGTTGCGACGAGCTTCCGCATGAGGCTGCGGTGGCTTGCTTGCTTTCGTGCTCTCCATCGCAGGCCCTCCTTGATCGGGCACTCGGAGGACGGCTGACAAAACCTGGAAGCCAGCACGCCCAGCCGTCGAAGTCTTGGCGGATGAAACTGGGACGGTGTGCTGAGTGCTGGTCCTACCCTGGCCTGCAGGAATGCGCTGTGGAAGGCTTTTGCTGTTGACAAAATGGTTGTCCACAGAGCGCGGTGATGACTTGTGGGATGCTGGTGCTCAACCGAGAGGAGTTCATGGATAGCGACTTCCAAGCGGCACTGTCGGCACGTGTAGTCGAGGCACAGTCCACTGCGCGGGTCCCCAGCCTGACGGTGGGTGTCGGCGCCAGGGGGGTTCAGTTGGCTGCCGCCTCTGTCGGTTATGCAGACGTCGAGAATTCGATTCCCGCCACCAGTGAGAGCAGCTATCGCATCGGGTCGATCACGAAAACCTTCACCGCAGCGCTTGCCCTACTGCTCGTCGAACGGGGTGAGCTGATTCTGGATAGCCCGGTAGGTCGATATCTCCCGGGCACGCCCTTCAGCCATCTTCCTGTTCGCATGTTGCTGTCGCATAGCAGCGGCCTGCAGCGCGAAGCGCCCTCCGACATGTGGCAGAGCATGCACGGACCGTCACGAACCGAACTCCGCGATCTGTTCGAGCGTACCGAACTTGTCGGGGCACCTGGAGAGCGCTGGCATTACTCCAACCTCGGCTACGCGGTCCTCGGCCAGATCATCGAAGAGGTCACCAGTCAACCGTGCGACGCCTTGATCACGGAAACTCTGCTGAACCCACTGGGACTAAACCAAACCAGCTGGGCGCCGCCGCCTAATGCTGTGGTCGGCTACCGGCTCGACCCGCACATCGATGCAGTCCACCGTGAGCCGGTCATGGACCAGGCTGCGATTGGCGTCGGGGGACAAATGTGGTCTACCTCAGGTGATTTGCTTCGCTGGGGACATGTGTTGGGTGGAGGTGACGCGACCGTCCTGCCCCTCACAGTAGTGAAAAAGATGCACACGCTTCAGGTCATGGTCGATACGGTCGGCTGGACACGAGGTTGGGGGCTGGGCTTGATATTGGAGCGGCGGCACGACCGCATCGCCGCCGGGCATACCGGCGCGATGCCCGGCTTCCAATCCGCGCTGATGCTGGACCGTGCTACCGAACTCACAGTGGTGGTCTTTTCCAATGCCACCCGAGGAATCAGAGCCGCTGACCTCGCCCTCGAAATTCTGGAAATGGCCGCAGCAGTCCAGCAGCCGACACCGGTGCTGCCTTGGTCCCCCGCACCGCCTTGCCCCGAGCACATTCGACCGATCCTGGGTAGCTGGTGGTCGGAAGCTGACGAAGTCGTATTCCGCTGGGAGCGAGATGGGCTGTATGCATCCCTCCTCAGCGACCCTGTAACGGGGCGGACTCACTTCGTCGAAGAAGGGCCAGGGAGATTCCGTGCTGTCGAGGGCAGACTGCAGGGGGAGTTGCTTGAGGTTGATCGAAAACCAAGCGGGATTGAAATGCGCTGGGCAACCTACCCGCTCACCCGAACTCCGCGATAAGGGTCGCCAAGCGTTCTTTGACCGGCGATACCGTGGGACCGTGACAGGTGCGTAATCGCAGTTCGGCGGACCGAAACATGTGCAAGACCCGTGGCGTAATCGAACTGGTGGCTACCCCGTTGATCGCCTCCTCGATCGAAGATGCGGCGGCTTCCTGGTCACCAATCCGCAGCTGGGCTTCGGCTTGCTCGAGCTGCCAGATAGTTCGGTTGCGCACAAAGACTGCCGGGCTAGCTGAATCCTGCTCTCGCAGAGAGTTGATCGCGGATCGGAGTTGGCCGAGGTCCAACAGGGACGATCCTCGATGTCCAGCCAGAGCGGCATCATCGAACACCTCGAGCCAGACCGGGTCGGGCTCGCTCGGACGATGCCGCAACAACTCCGCCTCAGCAGTGACCAGCATTTGTGCACACAGGTCGGACTCACCCAACCTCGCGTGAGCTCGCGCTGCCATCGTGCAGACGAATGCGTTCAGTCGGTGATTGCCACTTCGCCGCGCCCATGCCAGAGACGCATAGGCTCGCTCGGCACCGCGCGCGGGATCGCCAGTCCACGTGCTCATGAAGCTTGCGTTCGGCCCTCCGATAAAGGCAAGCAAGTCCAGCGCGCCGGCCTGTTCGGCGACACGTTTAGCCGCAATGAACGATTTGTCGGCTAGCACGACGCTACCGCGGTCGAACAGCATCCAACCCGCCAGTTGATGCGCCTCGGCGATGACGCGCAGCAAGGAACTTCGATAGGACTTGGCAAGCTGGGGAACCATCTTCTTCGCTGCGTCGGCGTAGGCGACTACCTCGTCGAGGTGTTCACCGGCCATCGTGTGGTCCGCCGCTCGCACCCGTGCGATGAGCTCGCGGAGCGTAGTCTCTGCCGAATCTGGCTCAACCACGACGTGGCGTCTCGACAGTCGGGCAGATTCTGTGAACGGAGCCGCGAGACGACGCAATCGACCGCCTGTTTTCAGGACAGCGTCAAGACGATCCACCAGATCAGGGTGCGGGCGTCGCTCCGCTTTCTCGATCCGGGCCAGCAGGTCATGGCTGACAAGTACTAGCGGTGCCAGCTGTCGTAGCGACAATCCAGCAGCAACCCGCCGAGCACGAAGCTCAGCACCGAACAGTGCTTCCGCTGTGGCAGGTGGTTCGAACGAGCGAGGGGCTGATCCCACCGTGCAATTATTGCGCGTGGCAATCCCGGCGCACCAGCGAGGAAGTTGCTTCGTTCGTTACTCCAGGCTTGGGCGAGGGTATTGAAGCAGTTCGGTCAGGTCATAAACCAAGTTCGCCATCGTGCTGCCGATGATATTCGGCAAGCGGGCTGGGAAGGTCTCGGTCGATGTTGTCGTCTGGTGGAGCAGGTGGATGATGCTGTTCGTGCGCGACTTGCGCCGAGTCAAGGGTGCGACGCCGGAGGTGCTCTGCACAGTATTCGTCCAGCTCCTGATGAAGTTCGGTGATGCGCCGCATGTGAGCTTCGGCTCCGGTGTCGGCGTGCGTGTCGATCGGGCGGCGGCGATCGGAGAGAGCTGCTGCCGGGGTGCCCAGTAGACGGTCCCAGTTGTCGGAGGTTCCCGCAAGGAGGATTGCTTCGCGGTTGGCTTGGCGTGCCGCATAGCGTGCGATGGTGTGTTCGCGGCTGCGCTGGATTTGTTCGCTGACGAGGGTGTCGATTCGAGTTTGAAGGATGCGTCGTTGGTTGCGGCGGTAGCTGGGCGTGGTCTCAAGAGTGGCGCGTGCGTTGGCGAGTTCGGCTGCGCTGGCGTGGAAGGCTCTGGCGGTGGTGTGGAAGTGCTGGTCGGCGGTGCGGGCGTTGCGGATGGCTTGTTGCGCTGCAGTGTGGCGTCGGATCAGTTCGTCAGTGTCATGTGCGTGGTCGGTGGTGTGCTGGGCCGGGCCGTACAGGAAGTCGTCGGTGTCGGCGAGGGCGAGGCTCTGGCGAAGTTGTTCGATGCGTTCATCGAGTTGGGTGTCGGTGAGCGCGAACAGTGGATTATTCACGGCTGGATCCGCGATGACGGCGTCGTCGGAGGCGGATCGCGACGCAGCGTCGGGTAGCGGGTGGTCACGAACCCAGGCTTCGATCGCCGCGCGATGCGCTGGATTTCGTGTCGTGCGCCAGTCACGGCGAAGCATCGCGAGGGCGGCGGGTGCGGGGTTGGTGGTGGTGATGTGATGGCAGCGGGCGGTGATGTGGTCGGTGGGGTCGTGGTCAGGGATGCCGGGTTGGTTGTTGTCGCGGCATTCCCCGCACAGTCCGTCGTCCGCTCGGCGCGGTGGTACGGGGGTGGTGTCAGTGCGGGTGCGTTCCAGGCCACAGGCCACACATCCGAGCCAGCGGGTGTTAGGGACGGCGGCGAGGTCGTAGTCCAGCGTGTAGTAGTTCGAGCGGTCGTCGGGTAGTGCCTCACGCTGGTAGTGATGCACGACGCCGTCGGGGATGATGCGGTCGTAGGGCTGGTCGTCGACATCGGCGCGGGTATCGACGTAGTCCTGCTCGGCGCGGCGGGCAACGATCTGTGCATCGGTGAGCGGGTCGCGGCACCGAGCGGGGTTGATGTATTCGTGGTGATCGCGGGCTGCTTCATGGCGTCGCTCGCGCCGATACGCCGGTGCGGTGGATGTAGTGCCGGGTAGGTAGACGTGCGGATCGGTGTCTGGTGTGCAGGCTTCGATCAGTGCGCGATGTTGGGGGTAACGCTCGCCGGCCCACCGAAGTCGCGCGCGGGCGATGGGGAAGCTGTTGCGATAGAGCGTTTCCGCGATTTCGGCAAGGATAGCGCGTTGTTCGTCGGTGGCCACATCGCTGAAGTCGGCGAGCGCCTCGGCCGCGGCGGTGATCTGGCCGATGTGCATCAGCTGCGCCACCGTGCGGACATGTTCGGGAAGCTCGGTCCCGGGTGCATTATCGGCGGCGGACTCGGGACCGGGAGTTTGTGCCGCTTCGGCCTTGAGGCGTGCGCTGTCGGTGCGGGCGTGTTCGAGGTCGGAATGGCGCTGTGGGATGGGGTGATTGGTCGATTCGGGCATGGCCGCGGGGTGGGGTTGGTGGCTGGCGGTGTCGTTGGTTGGGGCAGGGGTGTGGTGGAGGAGGGCGTCGATGCGCCAGGCCAGGGCGTTGGCGAGCTGGTCCGGGCGCAGGCCGGTCGCGTTGTCCGGTTGGGCGCTGAGCAGTAGTTCGTGGGCGGTGGAGAGGATTTGGTGTGGTGCCCAGCCGGTGGCGTTGGCGCGGTCGATCGCGGCGACGACACGGGGCCACGCGGGGTCGGTGAGGACGCGCGCGGCGGTTTCCTCGCCGAGGACTGCGTGCAGATCGGTGATCCATTCGGGTCGCAGGTTGCGGTGGCCGGTGGCGGTGTCGAGTGCGGAGGGTTCCAGTTCCAGGCGTGACCACAGTGCGGCGGCGGGCATCTCGTCGGGCAGCGGCCGCAGTCCTGCGGCGTTGGTGAGGAGGGTTTCGATGTCGAGTCCGGCGCGGGCGGCGACGTCGATTTTGTCGGCGAGTACCGGCCAATACGGGTCCGCCACGATCCGGGCGTCGAGGTGTTGGAGGGTCGGGGCCCATCGGTTGACCGGTCGATGAGCGTCACCGATCGCGTCGGTGACCCGCGCGTCGAGCAGCTGCTGGTGCTCACGTTCGAGCACGCTGCAGCGGGTTGGGCCGGTGGGACGTATGTCGCGGTCGTCGACGTGCAGGCTGGCGCGCCAGACTGCGAGTTCACCGAGCAGGTCGGGGTCGGCGCTGATGAGGGGCCGCGCCCAGTGCGGTGCCGTGCTCGGGGTCCACGACTGGGCGTCGGTGCGGATTTGTTCGGCGAGGTCGGTGACGATGCCGGCGCGGGCGGTGAGTTGAGTGGAGTCCAGGGCATCGCGGAGGCCGCGGGGGATGCCGTGTGCCCACGGCAGCGGTCCGGTGCCGGTGGAGTGGGTGCCGGTGGGGTCCAGGCGCCAGTCCAAGACGGCGGCGACGTCGTCGGCGGTGTCGAGTTCCCGCGCTCCGGCGGCGGCATACAGGGCGGCGACCGGGTCGCGGCCGGACACGGCGAGCGCGGCCAGATGCTGGCGCAGCACTGGGTAGGCGGGGCTATCGGTCAGGTGTGGGCGCAACGCGTCGGCCGCCCGGTCGATGCGTTCGACCCCGTCGGGACCGAGAGTCGTTTCGGCTGCGACGCCGATCACGTCGAGGTAGATGTCGAGCGCGCGGCCGATTCGGGTGTGGGGATCGAGGGCGTCGCGCAGTTGTGTGTGCGCGGACTTCTGCGCACCGTCGCGCCCGAGTATGCGTACCAACCCCTCCACCGCGGTGCGCGGAAACACCGCCGATTCGCTCCAGAACGAGCCCTCGGAACCGTCCAGCGCGGTGGGGATGTAGACGTGGTTGGCGTGCACCCCGCGGGTCATCGCGACATACAACTGCTGGCGTGACTCGCCGCCGATGAGCGCGACATGGCACGTATCGGCGGTGATTCCTTGCGCGGAATCGATCGTCGCCGCGTACCCAAGCCGCACGTGCGCGGCAACATAATCGGTCGGAAGCCGCACCCGCGCGCTCGGTTCTCCATCCGTGGAATGGACGCGGGTGGCGGTGAGACTGCCGTCGTCGTGGACGGCGGTGACGGTCCAGGTGTCGCCGTTGCGCACCCAATCGCGGGTGCCGACGCGCAGTCGCCTGTTGTTGCGGCGGGTTCGGATCGTGTCACCCACTGACGCGGCGAGTCCGTCGGCAAGTGCGCATTCCGCCTTCACAGTGCCGCCCGCGCGGGCGAGCCGGTCGGCGCGGGTGCGGGCGTTCAACGCGGCGACGACCTCGTGGTTGGCGGCCAGCATGATCGCCGTGCGCCCGGCGAGGTGGTCGTTCATCCACGCGGTGAAGGCGTCATCGTGGGTGGCGCCGTGATGGCCGCCGTGCACGCGCCCGTTGTCCAGATACCAGCCCAGCGCTGCCGGATCACCCTCGCGCAGCTGCAAACTGGCGGTCGCTTCCGCCGAGGAGGCGAACCGCACCACGTGGGTGAGGGTCAGGGTTTGGTCGGGTGCGGCGGCGTGCATGTCGGTGTCGGCGCCGCCGGCTTCGATCGCGGGCAGCTGGTGATCGTCGCCGATGCACCGCACCGTCGCGCCGCGTCCGGTCACGAACTGGAGCAGGCGTAGGCGTTTGAGGTTACCGAGTTTGACGTGCTCGTCGACGATCACCAACGTGCCGGAGTCGATCTGCAACACCCATTCCGGCAACGTGGGCGGCACCTCGCGCTCCAGGGCGGGGTCGTCTGGGTGTGGGGTGTGGCGGGAGAGAACGTCGAGGAGTTTGTCGACGGTCTCCACGCGCGCGCCGATGGATGCGCCGAGTTCCGCAGCCGCCGCGGCGGTGGGCGCCAGGCCGAGGATCTGTCCGCCGCTGGCATGCCAGGCGTCAGTGAGCACCCGCATGGCGGTGGTTTTGCCGGTGCCTGCGGGGGCGTTGGCGGTGTGCACCCGCAGCCCGGAGGTGGCGAACCTTTCGACCACGCTGACCTGCCCGGCATTCAACGGCCGTTCCGGGTGCGCGGCGTTGTAGGCGCGCACAGCATCCGCGACCGTTCCCGGCAAGAGCTGTCGGGCGCCGGACTGCACCGACAGCTCGATCAACGCGTGTTCCACCGACAGAACCTGCTTCGAGCTGTACAGCTGTGAGTTCGCCGCGGTGTACACGCTGGCACCGTGACGGCGGCGCAATAGTTCGGGCACATCGTCTAGTTCGGGCGCATCCGCGACATCGGGGTCTCCCCGCGCGATCGAGTACGCGGGCGAAAGTGCCTCAGCGACCACCGCTTCGGTGACCTGGTGCCACCGCTGCCCCCGGATGTGTCCGCGAATCTGCCGTTCGACTTCGGCGCGGACATTGTTGGGCCGCCACGTCGAGCGGTGCTCGCCGACCACCTCGAGCACCCGCTCGGCGGTGCGGGCGATCCACTGGCCCGACACCGCAACCCGCGGTGTCCGCTGTGGGTTCAGCGCCGCCGCAACCATCTGCGCCACCGGTGCCCGGCCGCCGAGCAAGGTCGTTGCCTCAGTCCGCCAGTCGGCGCGCTGTTCGGCCCGCGACCGCAGGTGGTGTTTGGCCGGGCGGGTTTCCAGGGTGGCGCGCTGCGCCAACTCATACATTTCCGACGGGACAGGTTCGCGCCCGAACCGCTGCTGGAAGTCCGCCGCGAGCTCGCCCACGCGGGCTTTGATCGCTGTTTCTCGCCGCGACCATGCTTGGATCAGTCGTGCGGGGATGCCGACGATCTCACGGACCGGGCGTTTGGTCGGATCCGCCGCCGGTCGTTCGGCGAATTCCACGCCTACGAGGTCTTCCAGGTGGTGCTCGAGCCGGGTGTTGTAGATCTCGGACACTGTGACCACGGCCTGGTAGATCGCGGTGCCGTCCAGAGTGCGCCACTTATCGTCCAGCGTGCGTACCCGGTTGGCGATCAGCACGTGCGTGTGAAGGTCCGGATCCCCGGCGCGGGAGTCGCGGTGGGTGAAGCACGCCGCGACCATGCCGTCGACGTCGACTTGGCGCACCCCGTTGCGGCCCAACCGGGTGAAGATGGCGTGCTGTTCGAGCCATAGCAAAGCGTCCCGTACCGCCTGCTGATGGGCGAGTTCGATCTTGTCCGCGACCGCGCGCGGTGCGACAGCCCAGAGCGCCGACACGGATTTGACGGGCGAGAAAGTGATGTCGAAACCCGCGACCGCGGTCGTGTTCGGCCGCGAGTTCTTGGCGACCCACCCCGACAACTCTCGCGCATCACAGGGCGCACGCCCATACTCTTCGCTGAACATTTCCGATGCGATACGGGTGCGTATTCTCGCTCGTTCTGCATCGGGAATGGCGGCATGCGGGTCTGCTCCGTGCGCAATATTGTGTTGCTCGAACGCTTTCGCGCATCGTTTTCGGAACGCGGAAACCTCGGCGTAAATGCGATAGGGATTGCCCAAACGCGACGTTTTGTCGGCCGCGCGTGCCGCATCCTTGTGCTTGGCGCCGAGGTGGATCTGCTCGTCGTAGACCTCGGCTTCGACCAGTTCGGCGTTCGGGTGGCGCCCCAGTCCGAACAGGGATTTCATCTGCTCTTCGGTGACTTCCGCGCCATCGGAGATGCCGAACGCGCCCAATCCGGTGCCGTGCCACACGCCGGGTGCTTCTCCGTGCGCGGAGTAGTAGTCGGCCAAGCTGTCACGGCCACGAGAGGTGGCGTCGTGCGCGGCGACATTACGCAGGTAATAATGATAGCCATTGCCTGCCACGACTTTATGAATGGTCGCGGTCATATATCCATCAAGCGCTCGCGACGCCAATATCGCCAGTGCTAAATTTGACTATTTTTCAGTCAAGTCGAGCGTTCCAGCTGGTCGTTACCGAATCGTGTCGGTGGAGCAATACTTTTGAGACCGGGACTATTCGAGGTCTGCCGCGTGGGCTGCGGTGATGTCGTGGTGCTGTTTCAGTTTCGGTGTCTGGGTGGGTCGGTTGCCGCGGTCAGCTGGCTGCGGTGGTTGTGGACCCAGTGATGGGCGGCGCGGATGGCCTCGACGGTTCCGGTGTCGCGTAGTGCGGTCATGGCGGGTTCGCCGGCGGCGGCGCGGGACTCGATTCCGCGCCAGCAGCGCTGCTGCCACCAGAGAATGGTGTCGATGACTGCGTGATGGTCGTTGAGGCCATAGGTGGTGCAGATCAGTTGTAGTTGGCTTGCTGCCTGGGCGACGTTGTCGATGCTGGGTCCGAGGTTCAGATACTGCCAACACAGGTGCGCGAGGTCGTGGATGCGGGCGCCTGGTGCTGCGAGGTCCCAGTCGATGAACGCGACTGGCCGAGCTGTCGGGGCGCTGGAGTTGTAAACGGTGTTCTTCGGTGACAAGTCGTTGTGGCAGACCACTTCCTGGTCGCGGGCCAACGGCGTTCCCGCGGTCAAGTCGTGGAACTGGCGCAGCAGCTTCGCCACCGCGACCAGGTTCTCTGGCTCGGTCACGGGTGGCTGTCCACCGGTAGGGGGAACGTGTCCGTCGAGGTAGGTGAGCATTTCTCGCCCGAGTGCGTCGATGCCGAGGAAGCGGGGTGCGCCCGGCCATCTGCGGTCCTCGAGATGGCGTAGTAGCTGGTGGACGAACTCTGCGCGTGGGCCGGGCTGACGGTGAACGGTGTCACCGACTCGGACGGCCCGGCTGATGAACCCTCCTTCCAGGGGAATCTCGGTCATCAGACCAGTGTGAACCGAAGTAGGGGTGTCGACGCGGTCGGAGTGCGGCGGCGCGAGCCTGCTCTCACGGCCGTTGTTCGCCGCGAGCCTGGTGGGAGGTATGGCGCATGGCGGTGTATTGGGCCCAGTTGCGGGAGGAAAGGATGGCCCAGCGGGTGGCGGTGATGGGGGAGAGTCCGAGTAGTTCGGCGAGGACGGGGGTGGGCATGTCGGCGGCGAGGTGGAACATGGCTGCGTGGCGGGCGTGTTTGGGGTGGATGCCGTGGGAGACCAGTTCGGCGCGGATGTTCTCGGTGACCAGGTGCTTTCCGGGTAACCGGCCCGGGAACAGCCAGATTCCTTGGTTGGCGAAAGAGGCAGGACCGCCGTGGGTGAGGTGGTCGCGCAGGAGCTGGTCGAGTGGTTCGGGCATCTCGATGGGGACGCTGTCGAAGGTGGTGGTGACGGTGCCGTCGGGTTGGAGGGCGACTTGGTCGTGGCGCATGCGGCAGATGCGTGAGAGTGGTTGGGCGAACAGCAGCATGAACAGTCCGGCGATGCGGGTGTATCGGCGGATCGTGTTGTCGTGCAGCAGGGTCTCGACGTAGTGCCAGCGTTGATCGTCGGAGAGCTGAACCTGCAGGTCGGGCCGTTGCTGTGGCGGGAGCCGGAGATCTCGAGTGATGCCGGTGTGGTTGGTCCAGTCGATGAATCGGACCAGGACGACGCCGCGGCCCGGATGGCTGGCAAGGTAGGCGTCGAGATGGTCTTGGGTCGCGTCTGCAAGGGCGAGGCCGTTTTCGTCGAGCCAGATCAGTAGCCGGAT
>NZ_BAFR01000331.1 GCF_000308435.1 Nocardia araoensis NBRC 100135
TGGCCTACGGTGCGCAAGCCAACCCGCACGGCCACGGGTTCGCGATCGTCACCGACCACCGGATCCTGGTCGGGCGCGGGATGAACGCCGAGCGCGTGATCACCGAGTTCATCAAAGCCCGCGCCGCGCGTCCGGCCGGTCCAGCGTTGTTCCATTCCCGCTACGCCACCCACGGCAGCATCGGCATCCACAACTGTCACCCCTTCCGGCTCGGTGGCGACGCCCGAACCGTGCTGGCGCACAACGGAACGCTGCCCAAACGCGTGCACCCCGGACCTTACGACCCGCGCTCGGACACCCGCATCGCAGCGGAGGAGTACCTGCCCACAGCGCCGTTCGGGTCGATCGACACCCATCGCGGCGCGCGGGGGCTGGCGTCGTGGCTGGGGTCGAGCAAACTGCTGATCCTCACCGTCGACCCGGCCTACCAGCACCACGCTTACCTGTTCGGCCACCACCACGGGTACTGGCAAGACGAAGTCTGGTACTCCAACAACAGCTACCTGCCCTTGGCGCTGCGCTGGCCGAAGCGACGCCGGTACCTGTGTGGGTACTGCCAGAAATTGGACCTGCACCGCGCCAGCCGCTACTGCGGTGACTGCGGCTGGTGCTTCAACTGCGAAACCGCCTTCCCCGACTGCACCTGCCACACCACACCCACCGCTTGCGGTCATCGGAAGCTGTGCGCGATGCCCTCGGCGCATCACCATCCCCACCAGCAAGCCAGCGCCCCCTGAACCCCTAGCGCGCCACCACGGCCTGCCGCCCATTCACAACCCCGCACACCGCCTGCTTCTCGGGCCGGGTGCGGGGTTCTTTCCATCCCACGAGAAGGGACCTGATTCGTCATGCCCGCCTCCACACTCCCCGACGCGTCGTGCGAGGAATGCTCCAGCCCGGTCAGCGGCGAGGACCTGATCACCACTGTCGACGGCGATCGGGTGTGCCCGGGTTGCGCGGACGGGCTGTCGCGCTGCGACAACTGCGCCGGCCACGCCCGCGCCGACACCCTGGCCCGCACCCTCGATGACACCCTGCTGTGCCGGGAATGCCTGACCGGCTGGCAGCGGTGCGGAGAGTGCGACACCTACACCCGCGACATCCGCAGCGTCGTCGGCACCAGCACAGAAGTCTGCGCCGAGTGCGCGTCCGGTTACGAGAGCTGCCACGCCTGCGGCAGCCTCGCCCAGGATGTCTATTCCGTCGACGGCGGCAACCGGGTGTGTGAGCGGTGCGCGGACGAGGACTACCACCAATGCTGCGAATGCTTCACCCTCGTCCCACTCGACACCACCTACTGCGACAACTGCTTCGACACCTACTCCCCCACCCATCACGCCGTCCACGACTCCTACTACACCCCCGCACTGCGTTTCCACGGTGACGGCCCGCTGTTCCTCGGGATGGAACTGGAGATCAAAACCCCCGACCGCAGCTACCGCGACGCGGTCGACACCGCCGTAGCGCACGTCCGGGATCTGGCATATCTGAAGGAAGACGGCTCGATCTCCTGCGGATTCGAACTCGTCACCCACCCCATGTCGTATAAGTTTGCGCTGCAACGGTTTCCGTGGCAGCTACTGGGTCGGCTGCGGTTGCTGGGCTGCTACACCGACGACGGCGTCGGCATCCACGTCCACCTCTCCCGCGCCGGGTTCACCAACCCCGCCCACGCCTACCGCTGGCTCAAATTCGTCTACCGCAACGAACACTCCGTCACCACCCTGGCGCGCCGACGGGACTCGGAATGGGCACGATTCTCCTCCCACCAGCGGTCCAACGCACAGGAGTACGCCAAGGGCAGCACCGACGGCTACGGCCGCTACCAAGCCATCAACGTCTGCCCCGAAAACACCTTCGAGCTACGGGTCTTCGCCAGCTCCCTGCACCCCCAGCAAGTCCAAGCCGCCCTCGCCTTCGCCGCGGCGTCAGTCGAATACACCCGCGGCCTGTCGGCGGCCGATATCGCACGCCGACGCGGCTGGGAATGGACCGCCTTCACCACCTGGGTGCGCTCCCGGCCCGACTACTCCCCGCTGCTGGCCGAAATGGAGGCCCTCGCATGTGCATCCTAGTTTTTCTCAAACCCGGTATCAGCCCCGACCTCGACGCTCTGACCAGTGGGGCGTTGGCCAACCCGCACGGCCACGGCTACGCCGTGCTCACCGACACCGGCATCCTCGTCGGCCGCGGCATGCACGCCGAGGAAGTGATCACCGAGTTCGCCACCGTGCGGGAGCGTCATCCTGACGGGGCGGCGTTGTTCCATTCCCGGCTGGCCACCCACGGCCACCTCACGGTGGACAACTGTCATCCCTTCCTCGTCGGCGGTGACGAGCGAACCGTGCTCGCGCACAACGGGATCCTGCCCGACAACGTCCACCCCGCGAAGGGCGACAGTCGAAGCGACACCCGCATCGCCGCCGAGGACTTCCTGCCGAGCATGCCGTTCGGGCCACTGGACTCCTGGTCCGGGCGGGAGCGACTGGAGCGGTGGCTGGGCGGCGACAAGATGGTGATCTTGACCGTCGACCCCGCCTACAAGCACTCCGCCTACATCTTCAACGAGCGCTACGGGCACTGGGACGGCGGAATCTGGTACTCCAACCGCACCTACCTGCCACACACCTGGGGCTACAGCGCCGCCGTGGACTGGGAGTGCCTGGGCTGCGGCGAATTCGATCCCGAACAGCCCGGCCCGCACTGCACCGCCTGCGGATTCTGCGCCGAATGCCTGCGCCCGTTCCCCCGCTGCGACTGCCCGAGCTTCGACGGTCTGGACCGCTACGCCGACCTCACCGAACTCGAAACCGCCTGACCACACACGTCACGGCTAGTCGCCGACCTTCGGCCTCAACATCCCTTTCGAGAAAGGCGGATCTTTCCGTGCCCTACTACCCAAATCTGGCCACGATCCTCATCCGGCTGCACGACGTCGACGGCCACAGCGTCATCGCCAGCACCGACAGCCACCACGTGCGGCTGCTGCTGCGCGACCGCGACAATCCCGACACCGACTGGCGCTACGCCGACCTGAGCCCGAACGCCTGCGACATCCTCGCCACAGCGCTGGCCACTCGCTCCCGGCCCGGCCCGGCTCGCCGAGCCACGTGGTGGCGCCGTCTGCGGGGCGGTCGCCGATGAGCGACCACCACACCCCGCCAGCACCGATCGCTGAGGCATCCGAGCAGCAGTTCCTTCGCCTGGTCCTCGCGCGCATCGACGCCGGGTTCGACGACGAGGCCGACCTCGACGACCTCGGTGCCGCCCGCGACATGCTGCGCCGACGTCTCGCCAGCACCGCGGCCTCCGGGGACAGCGAGGGTGGTGATCCGGTAGTCGCGCTCCTCGCGACCGAACTGCATCGGCTCCGCCGCACCCGGAGCGAGGGTGGTGATCCGGTGGTCGCGCTCCTCGCGACCGAACTGCATCGGCTCCGCCGCGCCCGGATGGCGGCCACGGTGATCACCCGCGCCGGCCACGTCCACGACCACGTCCGCATCCAGGCGGTGCACCGCCACCACACCGTGCTCACCCGCGCCGGCGAGCAGGCCGGGGTGCTGCTGCCGTTGAGGTTCATCGAATCCGTCCGCGCACTCGGCGGCGGGACACCCGAAGCGGTGTCCACCGAGTTCTCCCACCGAAAGGAGTGCTGAACATGGCTGCGGTCGTGCTGTGGTTCCCGCTGTCGAAGGTGATCGACCTGGCCGAGCACGCGATGGCCGCTTCGCAGCATTCCCGCTGTCCGTATGCCGATCCCGGCCCAGCGGTGCCGTCGCTGATCTGGGTCAAAGACCACGGCATCTACCTGATGAGCAACGGCATCCCCCACCAGCCCGGCGAACCCGACAGCCCCGACTACCAAGCGCACGTCGTCTATGCCCTCGACCACGGCCCCGAAACCCACTGGATCCACGGCGACCCGCTCGGTGACGACTTCGTCGAATACCTCGATCTCACCGAGAACTTCGACGGCCACACGCTCATCGAGCTGATCCGCGCCTACGCCGCGGTGAACGGGTGGCTGTCCATCACCGTCTCAACCAGCAGCTTCGCCATGAGGTTCAGCCCAACCGCCTCCACCCCCACGCCATCTTCCGGCGCCGACCAGAACCCGCCCCAGGGCGAGGGGTGATCGCGGTGGGGATCGACTCCAGCCGCTACCTCGCCCGCCTGCAGACCGATCCTCGATACCGCTCGGTCCTGCCCGACCTCGCCCCCACCGCACAGGTGCTCGTCGTGGGCTATCACGCCGCGTTCTCCACCCAACCCCGGCCGGGCGCCTCGATCGGCGTGTTCCCCGGCGTGGACCCTGTCGCGGCCGGGGTAGGGGCGCCAACAGCGGTCGTGATGGCGTTAGTACGCATCGAATACGCAACCCACGTCACCGTCGATGAGGACGGCGGCAGCGGAGACATCTGGCAGCGACAGCTGTTCGACCGGTTGCCGAGCGGCTACGGGTGGAGGCTGCTGCCCGCCCAGCTCGATGAGCGCAGCCGGTGGGTGATCGCGCGCGGCAACCTCGCTGCCAGCGGCCTCCAGGCATTACTGCCACGGTCGGTCAGCACCCAGGTGCCCGGCTCGCCCGTCGCGGTCGCGCTGCACGACCTCGACCCCCACACCGGTCGCCGCTGGCCGTGGTGATCACCAACGCCACCGAACTGGCGACCTGGATCGAAACCAACCTCCCCCATCGCGACCCCGACCGGTTCGAACCCTGGATCGCCGAACCACCCGTTCCGGGTGCGTTGCGCGCGGTGATCGAAATCCGCATCCATGCCCCCCGGACCGCCGAGCGGGTGATCCGTCTCGAGGTCTCGGCCGCACCGATCCAGCCCACCGAGTCCTGACACTCCGCCCGTCTGCCACTGCAGGCGGGCCCATCCTCCGAGCGATTCGAGGTGATCGTCGTTGACTGAACCCGTAGTACCAGTACCGGAGCGGCCGCCGATCCCTGGGCGGTTGGCGCACGCACCGCTGGCGCAGGGACTAGTGGTCCCGCACATCACCCTCGCCCACCGCGACCGCACCCGCCCGGTCTGGGGCAAAATCGACCACCGACGACTACAAGAGACGCTGTCACGCAGGCTGTGCCAGGTCTGCGGGCAGCCCCTGGATGACCGGGTCATGCTCTACCTCCGCCCCGCCGACCACCTGCGCGGAGTCGCACCGGAACCGGGCGTGCATCCAGAATGCGGGCACTACTCCCGCAAGGCGTGCCCCATGCTGGCGGGACGACAGACCCGCTACAACCCGCACCCACCCGAGAAGTTCGCCCGCTGCGACGACCCGGCCTGTCCCTGTCGGCGATGGCAGCCGAACGAGCGGGATCCCCGGGAGGCGCCGCGCGAAGGCCAGCCCGCCGACGCCTGGTACGAGGTGTGGATCCCGATCTCGGACTACACCACCGTCCACGACCCCGGCACCGCCACCACACCACCCATCACCGGTATCAAGCTGCGTGGCGCGAAACTGCTGAAGATCCGGAGGGTCCGCGACGCCGCACCCGCCACCGCCGGGACGTCTCACCCGGTCGACCTGCTGCGCGCTCTTCTCGCGTTCGCAGCCATGTTCGGCTACGGGGGACTGCGGCTGTGACACCCCACCGGCAGGACGCTCGCCCGCATCGGCGCACTGCCGCGCACGCCCGAAGATCGGTGCAGCCCGGTTGCGAGAAAAGTCCCGGTGTCGTGTGACCAGCTCGTCTCCCGCCACACCGAATCGCTGCCCGGACGCTCAGCGCACCGAAGCCCCGTCGCCGTCCTGTAGGACGCCCGGCGCACCCGGCGCGGTCGCGGTGCGCGACCTCGACCCGCACATCGGCCGCGGCTGCCCGTGGTGATCACCAGCGCCGCTGAGCTGGTGGCCCGCATCACGCGAGTCCCGGGGTCCACCTCCACATTTCGTCGATCTCTTGCGGAAGGTGCTTTTCGCTATGGGCCAGTTCTTCAGAGCAGTCCTGCTCGCCGATGACGCCGATGACATCGTCGGCTATATCGACCCGTGGGACTACCACATGAGCATCAAGCTCATGGAGCATTCGTGGATCGGCGACGAATTCGTTGAGGCAGTTGAACGGTTGCTGACCGAACCAACCCGAGTGGTGTGGGCCGGTCACTATGCCGACATCGAGCCTGGTGGCATCAAACCGGAAAACCTCTATGACCGTGCAGACTCCGCAACCAAGGCCACGGTCCCGGACTCGGCCGTCATCGGCCGCTATGTCATCAACCATGACAAGCGGGTCTACGTGGACAAGGCCATCGTCCCGGCCAACGACGTCGGCCTCCGCATGCATCCGCTTCCGATCCTGACAGCGGAGGGCAATGGGCGAGGAGGTGGCGACCTCCACCCGCAGTACACGACCGGCGATCTCGGATTCGAGGCAGTGGGATCGTGGGCTCGTGACCGCATCACCGTCGGAAACGCCGTCCCCGATGGCTACGGGCAGCTGCATTTCGACCTGATCGAACACTGTTAGCAGGCGCTGTTCGTCAACTCCCGTGTCACTGTGCCCGCCCGGCTGAAACAGCGTTGTGAATAGCACCGATGTATCGGATCGCCAGCACCGACGGTCAGACCGAACAAACCGCGGAAACGGCGGGCGCCGCCAGCGTGGGCCTCGTCGACAGTGTGATCCTCACCGAGATCCTCAGCACGAGGGTCGAGGCGTCCATGGACCCCTTGGTAGATGATCCGGTCGTTCTGCCTGCGGTAGCCATGTTGACGAACAGGGGAGGGTTCACCGGCAGAAGACGTACGGTGTGGCCGCCCGCATACCCCGCTTGTCGTGCGCGTTTGAATAGGCCATCTCCTCTGGCTCGAAGGGGCGGCGGGGCTAGTCTGCCTACAGGGGTTCGGACTTCCACGGGGGACAGTCACTTTCGCGTTTCCTGTTGATCGAAGCCCGATGCTGCCCGCGCCGAGCTGTCGCCCGCTGCTGTATCCGGCGCTGAGGCGCGATGGTGGATGCGCCCGTCCCCCTCCAGGGCGCATCCACCGTCCCCGCCCTACGCCCTCTGGTGATTCCGCCACCGTCGCGGCCCGCGCCGTTCGGCGCGCGTGTCTTTCCTGCTGTGTCTCACCCGCTGTGGGTGAGGCGCGCTCCTCCTGGTGATCGAGGAGGTTTGTCGTGTCATTCGTTGATGATCCCGGCCGGTTCGTCGCCGAGTCGTTGGCCCGGTTGCCGGAGCCGCCACACCGGTCCCTGGTGGTGATGACCTTGCGCGAACCGGCATCCGACGCGGCCGGGTATATCAGAGTGGAACGCTTCCGCCACGAAGACCTGGCCCGGACCCGCCATTACCTGGCCACAGCCCGATCCTGGCCCACACCCGCCGTTGGTGCGCGCAGTATCGCCCGGACGCCGTCACCGTGGTCGTGGTCGACGACCCAACCCCCGGCACACCGTTTCCCCGTGACGAGCACCGCGCACTGGTGGCCCGGTTCCGCGATCAACTCACCGAACTGGGTGTCGGGAGGTTCGCGGCGTGGTCGGTCACCGGCCGCGACCCGGGCCACCCGTGGGCGAGTCTGTTCGGCAGCGAGCACGGTCTGCTGCCCTACGCCGCGCCGCGCGGCCACAGCGCCGCCGACCTTCCACCCGACCTGGTCCCGGATGCCGGTCTGGCTGCCGAGGTCGCGGCGCTCGTGACGGTGCGTGGCGGTGACCGTGAGCTGTCGCGGGAACGACTGCGGCTGGCCTTGATGCAGGTCGAGGCGGTCCGGGACGAGGGTGTGCTGTCGGCTGCGGAGATCGCCGAGCTCGCCGACGCACTCACCGACGGGCTGGTCCGCGACAGCCTGTATGCCTTCGCCGCCGGCGCGAAAGGACCACGCGGACACCGGTTGTGGGCGCTGCTGGTGCGGGCGCTGCCCGCACCACACCGCACCGCGGCGGCAATGCTGTGCGCGGTCACCGCCTACGTCCATGGCGAGCGTGACCGCGCCCGTGCGGCGATCGGCGTCGCGGTCGCCGACGACCCCGACAACCCGACGGTGCAGGCGATGGCCGCCGGAATCCATCGCACCATCCCGATCTCGATCTTCCGCGCCGCGCTCAGTGCCGGACGCGCAGGCGCCGCTCAACTCGGCATCGACATCGACTGAACCCCGCACCCGCACCGACCCTGTGGAGGTCTCATGATTCCCGCATCGCCCTCCCCCTCGCGCCGGCTGGCGTGGGCGATCCTCGCCCGCGCGGCGCTGACTGCCGCGCCGGTCGTGCGTGAGCTGATGCACGCCCTCGGCGTCGAGGAGGCCGCCGCCCGGCTCACCACCGGGCAGGATGCGGTGGCCGATCTTCCGCGGGATCTGCGCGGGTTGGCCGCGCGGGATCTCGACCGCGCCGAGGCGCTCGACATTCGCCTGCTCACCCGCGACGACGCCGAGTGGCCGCAGGGGCCGGGACTGTCCGACCTCGACGCACCCGGCATCACCGACGGCAGTCCGGTGGCATTGTGGGTGCGTGGGACGCCGCGACTGATTCCGCTGTCGCAGTTCACCGTCGCGGTCGTCGGCGCCCGCGCCGCCTCCGAGTACGGGGTACATGTCACCCACGACCTCGCCGGTGATCTGGCCGAGCGTGGTTGGACGGTCATCAGCGGAGGCGCGTTCGGGATCGACGCCGCCGCCCATCGCGCAGCGCTCAACCGTGGGGGCCGCACGATCGCCGTCGTCGCGACCGGGTTGGGGCGCGCCTACCCGGCCGCGCATCGCGAGCTGTTCGACCGGATCGCCCAGACCGGGTTGCTCCTCTCGGAGTACCCGCCCGATACCCCGGCGGCCAAACACCAATTCCTGCAGCGCAACCGGCTCGTCGCCGCGCTGTCGAGCGCGTTCGTCATTCCGGAATGCGCGCTTCGGGGCGGCACCCGCAACACCGCCAACTGGGCGCGCCAGCTCAACCTCCCGGTGCTCGCAGTTCCGGGGCCGATCTATTCGGCGGCCTCGCGGGGCTGTCACGAGCTGATCCGCGCCGGGCACGCGCGCCTGGTCACCGATGCCCAACAGGTCATCGACAACATCACATCGGCCCCCGTCCCGACGCACCGGGCCGACCAGCACACCGCATGACCGTCTCGCGCTCCTCCGCTCGTCTGACAGCCCACTCGTCGTAGTTCTCCCCTGCTTCAAACCCACTCTGGCGGCAATCGTCCGTCGGCCGATTCATAGGAGGTTGCTTCATGTCCGCGTCCACCGTTGCTGTGCAGCCCCTGACTCGTGGCGAGTTCGAGCGTCTCGAGCACCTGGGCTACGCCGGAGCCACGCCCGACATCGTTGATTCGGCGGTGCTGGATCGCTGGCGCGGCGACTACCCCGCCTGGCGGGGCCGCTACTGGGCGTTCCTCGACGACGGCGAGCGCGGTCTGCTGCGACTGCGCCCGATCAACGTCGCTCGCCACAGCGCCCAACGAGCCGCCTGACCTCTCCTCCGCCCTAGGCGCACGCCCGTCCTGTCATTCCCGTATCCGTCTTCCGGCGCGGCGGCCTCACCTGTGACTGGTGGGGTCGCCGCGCCGCTCGTCGTCAAGGAGCCGTGTTGACTACTTCCACCCTGACCGCCGTTGCCGACCCAGCCGCCCATCCCGATCCTGGCACCGACCCGGTGGCTGCCGAACAGACCGCTGCTGTGGTCGAGGATTCGACCGTCATCGAGGAGCCCGTGGGGCTCGATGCGGCCGTGGCCAAGGCGGAGTATCTGGATCCGGCCGAGTTGGTGATCGCCGAAAACGTCCGCAAGAGTTTCGATCTCACCGCGCACCCGGAAGAAGCGGCGTCGATTCGCGAATTCGGTGTCGGCAACCCGATCCGCGCCGAACGCGAGCCCGACGGCTCCGTGCATGTCGTCGACGGGCAGATCCGCACGCTGATCGCCCGCGAGGTCGGTTTGGCGCGGGTCCCGGTGTGGGTCACCGACGCCCCCACCGACATCGACCCGAAGGAGCGGCGGATCGCGCGGACGTTGACACAGATCAACCTCAACGACCGCCGCGTCCCGCTCACCGAAGCCGACCGCGCCACCGGCATCGCGTTGATGCTCGATCTGGGGGCCTCCGCCACCCGCGTGGCGAAAGGGTTGCAGCGCAAGCGGTCGGAGATCCAGAAGACCGCCGCGGTCGGCGGCTCCGACACCGCCAAACGACTGCTGGAACAGCGCCAGTACACCCTCGATGAGCTCGCGGTGATCGCCCACTACGACAACCTCGGCGACACCGACGCGGTGCAGCGGCTGGCGACAGCGGGCCGGTGGAGCTTCGCCGCCACCGCCAAACGGATCGAGCACGACCGCGCCGAAACCCGCGGGCGCCTGCAGGAATCGCTGCTCTACGGCGCGTACGGGTTCGGGATCCTCGCCACCGAACCCGACACCAGCGAGCCGGACGCGGCCTACATCCCGGCCAGCGAGCTGGTCACCGCCGATGGTCAGCCGGTCAGCGAGGAACAGATCTACACCGACCCTGCCCGCTGGGTGGTGTACCTCGAGGTGCAGGAGAACGGGCTGCTGGTGGACAAGGACACCGGCGCGATCATCGACCCCGACGCCGTCGACTGGAGCACCCGCGGTGATCTGTCCGCCGAGCCCGCCGACGGGCGGGTGCACGCCGAGCAGGTTCAGTGGCGCGACCGCTGGATCCCTACCTACTTCCTGCCCGCCAGCGCCTTGGCCGACAGCGGCCTGCAACAGATCGTCCCCGATACCGGTGACGGCTCCGAAGAAGCTGCCGCGAAGGCGGCGGCCGAGCGGGAGCAGGCGCGCCAGGACCGGCGGCGGGTGATCGAGCTGAACAAGCGCGGGGATGCGGCGAACGCGCGGCGGCAGGAGTTCTTGCCGCGCCTGCTGGCCGGGCGCACCCCGCCGAGGCAGGCGGCGGCGTTCGTCGCCGAATCCATCGCCTGCACCCTCGATCCGAGCGTGTTGCAGAAGGTGACCAAACTGCTCGGCGTCGGCGGCTCCACCCAGCAACTGGTCGCCGCGATTCAGGCCGCGTCGCCGTCGCGGGCGTGGATGATCGTGCTCGCTATGCAGGTCGCTGCCGCCGAGGTGCCGATCGGCAAGAGCTTCTGGCGCGACAGTTCCGCGGCCACGAAACGGTATCTGCATTTCCTCGCCGACGCGACCGCGGGAACCGAGCTGGACTTCGCGCTGGTCGATGTCGAACAGGCCGCCGCCGGGGACATCGACTACCACGACATCGACCTCGCCTCCTGACATCCCTGCCGCTGTTTCCGGGGTGACGCGATCCGGCTGCTGGGCTGCCGCCGAGGGGCCACAGCTCGGTGGCAGCACGATCACCGACCCATCCCCGCCCGTCCACATCTTGTGAAGGAGCATGCTCATGGCCGGAGACACCGTGCTGACTGTGATCGGGAATCTGACCGCCGATCCGGAGTTGAGGTTCACCCCCGCCGGTCACGCGGTCGCGAACTTCACCGTCGCCTCCACCCCGCGGTATTTCGACCGCAACGCCAACGAGTGGAAAGACGGCGAGGCGCTGTTCATGCCGTGCAGCATCTGGCGTGAGGCCGCAGAGAACGTTGCCGAGTCGCTGACCAGGGGTGCGCGCGTGATCGTGTCCGGCCGGTTGAGGCAGCGCAGGTGGCAGACCCCCGAAGGCGACAAACGCAGCCGAGTGGAACTCGAGGTCGAGGAGATCGGGCCATCGCTGCGGTTCGCCACCGCGAAAGTCCACCGCACCCGCCGCGGCGGCGACACCGCAGGCTTCGGCGAGCAGCGTGACCGCTCCCGCGAGCTGGTCGGTGCCGCAGCCTCCACCGGCAGTGGTGGTGGTGATGCGTGGTCGTCGGACCCGTGGGCGGTCAGTGCGGGCTCGTTCGGCGGGGGATCCGGGGACGAAGCGTCGTTCTGACGGCCTGAGGGAAGGTCGGGAGGCCGGGGTGTTCGTCTGCTCGGGCACCCCGCCTTCCTGAAGGCTACCAGGGTGGCGCTCGCCGCGGCTGCGGGCCCGCGCCCGGATCGTGAACGAATTCCCCACTCGCGCGGCGTCCGCCGACCACCCTCCGGTGACGCGGTTGTGCGCAGGGGAATTCGCTCCCGCCCGCTGATGGCGCGTTCCCTCCGCCGCGTCGCTCCCCACCCTGGCCGATCGCCCTCAGGCGGGTCACCCGACCAGCCGCCCACCCCTCGTGTCGCAGAAGGCGCGCGTCGCGGGGTGGGCCCGTTCCCTTCGCGAGACAGGACATTCGTCATGACCGAACGCAGTGCCTTCCTCGACGCCATCGCCCACATCGACTACCTGTTCACCACCGACCCGCGCGCAGTCCGCCGCGCGTTCCCCGTCGCGCTCGAACTGGCGACACCCGAGGACCGCGCGTTCCTCACCTGCCTGGCCGACACCTTCACCCGCTACGACTTCCCCACCGCGCATCGTCGCCTCGACGCCCTGTGGAAATCCCAGCCCGAGCACCGCGACCGCATCCGCGTCTGCGCCCCCGACACCGACCCCGGCCTGCACCACCGCGACCTCCCCGAGGTCTTCGAAGTCTCCCTCGCCGCCGCCGAGCTGCCACCCATGCCGGTGCGCGACCGCTACCGGCCCCTGAACACCCACGCCACGCCGACCCGGCGGGTCGACGCCGTACGCCTCGACCCCGCCCGCATCGCCGCACGCGCAGCCGCGCGCACTGTCCTCGTCGGTGACCACCGAGGCCCCGTCCGCACCCGCGCCCGCCTCCGTGACGCGCTCGTCACCGACTACGCCCACACCCTGCTGTTCACCGACCCTGGTGCGATCGACCCCGACGACCCGCTCGCTACCGCTCCAGTCGAGCCCGTCGATCCCGACACGCGTGTCCGCTACCCCGACCAGCCGCGCGACGCCGAAGAAGCCGCGCACATGTGGGACTGCGCCTACCTCGCCTACGTCGCCGGACAATACGATGACGAGCTGCGCGCTGCCTGGGACGAACAACGGTTCCGCGCGGCCGAACACAGCGACCGCGCCGACTCCGATGCCTCCCTGGCACAGCTGGCTCGTGACTACCTCGACGCCGCCGACTCGAGCGAGGACGAGCCGCGGCGTTCCGCGCCGCGCGGGCCGCGGCGGCGGCGTAGCCGCATCAGCGAGGAGGAACGCTTCGCCTTCGCCGCCGCCCGCACCACGCTGCGGGTGCGCGACGATGTCCGGCCCGAAATCCCTGAGGAGGGAAATGGATTGGACTACGACCACGCCGCGATGGTCGCGGTCACCGGCTGGCGGTGCGTGTCCTGCTTCATCGAACGCGCCATGACCGACCAACGCCCCATCCACACCCGCGACGGCAGCCTCGTCTCCGACGACGGGCTGTGCGACCTCTGCCGCTCAGACGACCAGCCCGGCATCCCGCCGCTGCCACAGAAGTTCACCCTCGAACAATTCGTACTCTCCCGATGCGAATTCCTCGCCGCCGCCTACCCACGCGCCGCGCACGCCATCCTCACCGAGGTCTGGCACCGCGCCGCACCACACCCGATCTGCCGGATCATCACCCGCTTCCTCCACCAGCACCCAGAGCTGGCCCCCGGCTCCGCGCCCACGCCCGCTCCGTTGCGGCGGACCGCCGCAGGACCGGCGCGCCGCACCGCACGGCGGCGGCCACAGTTGGGTGCCGACCAGCGCCACGGCCGCTGCGACGGCTGCACCCACCACACGGTCATCCACACCGACGGCTACTGCACCACCTGCCGCATCCAACTCGGCATCACCCCACACCGGGCCGCGCGCGCAGCCTGAGCCCCCTCCCGACGCCGGTCCGCCGCGGTGACCACTCCTGCGGCGGACCGGTCACCACCATGCGCTCTCTCCCACCTTCCCCTCACCTGCGCGCACCATCACCTCACCTTCGCCACCTCAGCCATCTCCTCCCCTTCCGCACACCCGCACTCAACTCACCCTCTACACTTCCCACCACCCCTCCACCCCCTCTTTCACCCTCATTTCTCAAGCAAACCTCTTGCATCTAGGATAACAACTTGGACTATCAACGGTAACGCGACCGTTATCTGATGCCGCTGGTGGACTTTTGGCGCTCGGGTACTGCGACACACCGGGGCTGACCGTGAGGTCGTTGACCGGCGCGGATCGCTGGCTACGGTGAGGCGACAAAGTCGCTTTTCCGTTGACGAATCTGGAGCGGAGTTGGCCAAGATCCCTGGTTCTGCGGGGCTGGTTCTCGTCGAGGGCGTGCGCCATCTGGACGAACCGGCGGCGGTGTTCGAGGGCATGCTGACGGGCTGGGCGAACCAGCAGAAGTCGCGAATGCTGGCGCCGTCGACGATCGAGCCGCGGCTGTCGCTGCTACGCAGATTCGCGGAATTCACTGCCTCCTACCCGTGGTCGTGGACGGCGTCGGATGTCGAGGACTTCACCGTTTCGCTGACGGGTGAGACGGGTGGGCGGCTCGCGCCGGCCACGATCCGTGGCTATCACCTGGTGCTGCGGATGTTCTGTGATTACCTCACCGATCCGCGCTATGAGTGGTTGCGGCAATGCCGCGACCGCTTCGGGCAGGTGCCCGAGCAGATCTGTCATGAGTGGAACACCGTCGCCCACCTGGTCGACTACGAAGGCCGTCCCGGTCGCCGCCCCTTCTCCTACGACGAGTTGCAGGGGCTGTTCGACTACCTCGACGAACGTGTCGAGCGCATCGCGACATCCGGCCGTAAGGGCGCGTTGGCTGCCCTGCGCGACGCACAGATTGATCAAGACCTGCTACGCCTATGGTCTGCGCCGCACCGAACTCTGTCGCTTGGAGCTGGTCGACTTACGGCCGAATCCGCATATGCCGCAATGGGGCGCCTACGGGTCGCTGCACGTGCGCTACGGGAAGGCGACCCGCGGCAGCACGCCGCGGCGGCGGACCGTGCTGACGGTGCCGGAGTTCGACTGGGTCGTGGCCGGGATGCGGCAATGGGTCGAGCAGGCCCGTCCGATTCTCAATGCCGCCGACCATCCGGCGCTGTGGGTGACCGAACGCCTCACCCGGGTCGACGGCTGTTTTCTGGAGAAGCGGTTCTCCCGCATCCGCGCCGGGGCGGGGCTGGCGCCGGAGCTGACGCTGCATTGCCTGCGCCATTCCTACGTCACGCATCTGATCGAGTTCGGCTACACGGAACGGTTCGTCCAGGAACAGGTCGGCCACCACTTCGCGTCGACGACGGCGATCTACACCTCGGTCAGCAACGACTTCAAAAAGCAGACTCTGCGAGCAGCGCTGCACCGCGTCTACACCCGCAACCCCGCACCAACGACACCCCAGGAGGTCCGGTGAGCAGTCGGCGCATGGCGATGAGCTGGCATCTTCGCCAAGTG
>NZ_BAFR01000330.1 GCF_000308435.1 Nocardia araoensis NBRC 100135
GATTCCGCGATCGTGCGTTCGGGGGCGCGAATCTCGCTGTGCTGCTGTTTTTCCTCGCCGCGTTCGGCGCGATCTACTACGTCACGCAGTATCTGCAGTTCGTGCTCGGATACGACGCCCTCGCCACCGGCGTGCGGCTGCTGCCGCTGGCGGGCGCTGTCTTCGTCGGCTCGGCGATCACCGGTGTGCTGACGCCGCGCCTCGGGCTTCGGACGATGGTCGTGGCGGGCATGCTGCTCGGCATCGCCGCCTTGGCGGCGTTGACCGAGGTCGACGCCCAGTCCGGGTATGCGGCGTTCGCCGGCCCGCTGGTACTGATGGGCCTGGCCATCGGGCTGAGTGTCTCCCCGGCCACCGACACGATCATGGGTGCCTTCCCAGAGCGGCTGCTCGGTGTGGGCGGAGCAGTGAACGACACCTCGGTGGAACTGGGCGGCACGCTCGGCATCGCGATCCTCGGCTCACTGCTCGGCAGCGCCTATGGCGACGAGATCGCCCCGATCGTCACCGGCCGCATGCCCGCCGAAGCCGCCGACGCCGTACAGGACTCCATCGGCGGCGCGCTCGTCGTGGCCCAGCGGATCGACGAGGCCGGCATGCACCAACAGGCACAACAGCTGGTGTCCGCCGCCGATGCCGCCTTCGCCCACGCGGTGTCGCATACCAGCCTGATCGCGGCGATCGTGCTGGCGGTCGGCACCCTCGCTGTCGCCGCACTGCTTCCTGGCAACCGCGAGAACGGGTCCGCCGCCGATTCGCGGCCGGTCGAGGAAGAGATCACTGTCTCCGGCAATTGACCGGTGCCCGGTGGTGGGGGAGGGTGGAGCGATGGCGGGAGGCGAGCTGCGTCACGGAGTCGAACTGTCCAATCTGGATCAGCCCTTGTTCGACGAGGCCGAGGCGAGCAAACGGGATCTGGTGAACTATCTGGAGTACGCCGGGGAACGGTTGCTGGGGGTGCTGCGTGGACGGCCGCTTTCGGTGGTGCGGGTGCGGCCGGGGCAGGAGCCGTTCACCCAGAAGAATCTCCCGAAGTACACGCCGGAGTGGGTGGCGCGGACGAAGGTCTGGGCGGAGAGCTCGCGGCGGGAGATCACCTACGCGCTCTGTGACGACCTGCGGACCCTGATCTGGTTCGGTAATCAGCGGGCGGTCGAGTACCACCCGACCCTTTTCCTCGCGGAATCAGCCCCGGAACCCACATATCTCGTGCTCGATCTCGATCCTTCCCCGGGACAGACCTTCGCCGACGCCGTGGCAGGTGCCCGGCTGATCCGGGAGGCGCTGGCGGCCGACGGGCTGTTCGGAGCGGTGAAGACGAGCGGTTCCAGGGGATTGCATGTGTTCGTGCCGGTGGTCCCGGGGATCGATGTCGAGGACGCGGCCGCGGCGACGCGGGCCGTGGCGGCGCGAGCCGAGCGGATCGATCCGTCGGTCGGCACGACAGCGTTCATCCGGGAAGACCGCCACGGCAAGGTCTTTCTCGACGCCACCCGTGCGGGTGGTGCCACCGTAGCCGCCGCGTACAGTCCGCGTATCCGTCCGGGGGTCACCGTGTCGTTCCCGCTGCGCTGGTCGGACCTCGACGATGTGACGCCGGCTGATTTCACTGTGCGGACCGTGCCGGACCTGCTCGGCGACAACGATCCCTGGCAGTCGCAGATGCCTGCACCGCAACGACTTCCGGCCGACTTGATCGCCGAGGGGCACACCATTCCGGTGGCCAGGGTGCAGGCGATGCACGAGGGCAAACGGCGTGCCCGCGTACGCCGGGCGAGTGCGGACGCGCCGCCGAACATCTGATGCAAGGTGGCGCTGGGCCACACGGCACGTTCGCGTGCCCACCGGCGGGTGTGAAGTCCTTCTAATCGAAGAACTGGGCCGCGCCACCGACCCCACTCCCTTCCCGGCGTCGACGTCCCGATTCGCGCCCCTCGTTCCGGGCGTGGAGCGGATCGAACAGCCCTGCACCGCAGTGTATTCCGGCGTCGTGGCCAGACGTGACGGCTCGGGACGGCGGTTGGACGGCACCGCGCGCGACGTGCTCGACGGCAACCGCGCGCAGCGTTTCGCCGTGGTGACCGGACGACACACGACGACCTCGCCGCTTTCCACCGGGTGCTCGGCGTGAATCTGCTGGGAGTCATGGCGGGCACCCGCTTCGCTGCCAGGTACATGGCCGACAACGGCGGCGGGTCGATCGTCAACATGTCCTCGGTCGGCGGCATCCAGGCGGGCGGTGTACTTCGGTAGCGAAGGGTCCCGTTATGTCACCGGAACCGTATCGAGCACATCTGGTACCAGGCGGATTCATATTGTCGGTAATCGTGTTACTCTACGATAAGCCCGCGGCTGTGACGTGTCTCATGTCGAACGGCTATTGCGGCCTGGAGCACTCCGGCGACGGCGCCGGGTGGAGTTCATGGAGAGTTATCGATGCAACGACAGCAGGGGCAGTCTCGGTCGAGGTTGCGGCGCTGGGTCGCGCCGGTGGCGGCGGCGCTGGCCGTGGCTTGTGTCACCGCGGTGGCCGTGGTCGGGGTGGATACGCGAGAGGCGGCGGCCGCTCCGGTCGGTGACTTCTATATTCCGCCCGCGCAGATTCCCGCGGAGCGTGGGGCGATCGTCAAGACCAAGCCGATGGCCCTGTTCGCGACTCTGCCCACCGACCAGGGGTGGCCGGGTGAGGCGCAACACGTCATGTACACCTCACGGTTGCAGGACGGATCGCCGGTCGCGGTGACCGGAACGTTCATCGATGCCACCGGCCCGTGGCAGGGGCCGGGTCCGCGCCCGACCGTTGTCATCGGTCCCGGGACTTCGGGGCAAGGTGACCGGTGCGCGATGTCGGTGGCGTTCTCGACCGGCTTGGCGCTGTTCGGCGATCCGTCGCCGGGGTTGTCGGCGAACCAGGAAATGCCTGCCTCGGCGCTGTGGAGCGGGCTGGGCGCCCGGGTGTTGGTGACCGACTACATCGGACTGGGCACGCCCGGTATCCACACCTACGCCAACCGGATCGAGCAGGCCCATGCCGTGCTCGACGGCGTTCGCGCGGCGAACAATCTGGCGGGTGTCGGGCCGGAGACGCCGGTGGTGCTGTGGGGGTACTCGCAAGGTGGTGGTGCGACCGCGGCCGCGGCGGAGATGCAACCGGACTACGCGCCGGAATTGAATCTCAAGGGCACCTGGGCAGGCGGGCCGGTCGCGGACCTGGCCGCGATCCTGGAGCGGATCGACGGCTCGCTCATCAGCGGCGCCATCGGATTCGCCATCAACGGCCTGCTCGCCCGCTACCCCGAACTGCAGAAGGCGGTCGACCGGGTGACCAGTCCCGCCGGGCGCGCGATGCTGGAAACGCTCAGTGACGAGTGCATCGGCGACATCATCATCCGCCACGCGTTCCTGAAGACCAGCTCGCTCACCGACGACGGCCGTTCGCTCACCGAGCACCTCGCCGAGATCCCCGAGGCCGCACCGGCTCTGGCCGAACTGCGCGTCGGCAATCTCACGCCGGCGACACCGGTGCTGATCACGAGTGGGCGCAACGACGACACCGTGCCCTACGGCCAAGCCCGTCGGCTCGCCGAAGAGTGGTGCGCGAAAGGCGCCGCGGTCACCTTCCGCACCAACGACCTGCCGCCGATCCTGCCCGGCGCGACCATCCCGAACCATTTCGGACCCGAGATGATCGACGGATTCGGTCCCGACAACGCGGTCACCTATCTGCTCGATCGTCTTGCCGACAAGCCCATCTCCGGCTGCACCATCGACTGATTCGACTTCAGGGAGAGCCTGCGGGGCCCCGTATCCGACAGCCATCGGATACGGGGCCCGCTGTCGTGATCGCCATTGCCGCCCGCTCGCGAAGATGTCGCCGCCGACCATGCCTTCGGAGACGGCCTTCATCGGCTTGCCCTCCGAGTTGCTGAACGTGGAATTCGAGGACGAGACCGGCACCGCGTGCAGGCTGCGCCGCGAGGAATTGCTGACCTACGTGAACGTGGTGTCCGGCGCGGGTAACGCGGTCGAGGAGCTGCTGCGATCCGTATCGCCCGCGCCGCACGTGGCCCGCTACGTGACCCGCGATGTCGAAGTGCACGGCCGGACCGTGCCGGAGGGCAGCGCGATGATGATGCTGATCGGGGCCGCCAACCGCGACCACCGGCAGTTCCCGCCGGACGGCGACGTCTTCGACATCCACCGCGACACGCGAGTGGGAGGTGGACCTGGCCAACGCCGAGCTCTCGCCCACCTCCACCGTGCGCGGCTGGGAAACGCTGCCCGCGTTCACCTCGGGAAACGGATTCGTCGCCGCTGAGGCCGTCCCCGCCGGGCGGTAGCTGGAAACCATCGGTGGCGCCGCTCCGCGAGCCACACCGGCGACGGATTTCAGGCGGCGTTTCGTGAGTTGCGCAGCCGTTCCCGGACGGTGGCGGTGATCCGGCGTCGTCCGGAGTCGGACGTCGAAGCCGCGTAGGCGCTGGCGAGTATCAGTGCGCAGCCGAACGATTGGAGGATCGTGGGCTGCTCGCCGAGTACGACCGCGGCCAGTGCGAGTGCGCCGACCGGGGTGAGCATGAGCATGGCCGCGCTCACCGTGCTGCTCAGGTGGGCGGTTGCGAGGGCGATCAGCAGCCAGCCGCCGATCTGACCGCACACCGCCGTCAGAGCCAGCCAGCCCAGCGCAGGCCAGCCGGGGCTGAATGTGACGCCCGGCCACAGCGCTGCGACGGCGGCCGCCGATAGGAGCACCAACCGGTAGGACTGGACCACCTGCCCGCTGTGCCCGCTGCGGCGCAGGAGGAAAAGGAACGCCGAGTAACACAACGCGGCGAGGATGGCGTGCACGGTCCCCCGTACCGGGTCGCTGCCGGAGGCTCCGGTCTCGAAGACGCCGCCGGTGAGCAGGATGCCGCCCACCAGGAACGGCGAGACGAGGAGGAACGCGCGGCGGATCGGCTCGCGGTCGATCAGCAGAGCCAGCAGCGGAACGATGACGACCTGCGCGTTCACCAGCACCGCGGTCAACCCGGCGCCGACCTCGTAGATCGCTTGCGTCCACAACATGGCGTCCGCGGCGAACAGCACACCGGCCGTCACGGCCACCGCAACCTGCCGCCGGGACGGCGCACCGTCGCGGCCGCGTTCACCACTGGCCAGCGGCCACAGCAACGGCAACGCGAGCGCACAGCGGAAGAACGTGGTGGTGGCCGGCGCCGCGCCGGACAGGTCGATGAAGATCCCCGAGGTGGCGACGCCGAGCGCGCCCACGGCCATCGCCGACCGTGGCCGTGCACGAGCCGCGTGTGACACCGCTTGCAGAAGTCGCTGCCGCTCCGAAGCATTGACCATCGGCCGACGCTACAACCGAAGGATCGGGGAAAGCATCCGATTTATCCGCACCGCGGCGGTGCGGGCCGACGACCGGACCCGAGCAGTACAGCGAACCCGGCGGCGTCGTGCTGAGATTCGGTGTGAATCCTTTTCCGATGTTCGGTCCTCTCATAGTCGTGCCGGCAATCGGGTCGGCACGGTAACGAGGAGGTCGTTGTGATCATTGCCGCCATCGCCGTCACCGCCGTACTGATCGGATGGTGCAGCGTGACCCTGCTTCGCCGCCGGAGCCGCTCCCGTGACTGACCTGAGCTGGCCCGACGAGCAAATGATCCGCGCGGCGCGAGAAGGCGACGCCGCGGCGATCACCACCCTGGTATCGGACTCCTACCCGCATGTTCGCCGGTTCGCCCACACACTGTGCGCCTCCGCCGAAGACGCGGAGGACGCCGCACAGGAGGCGCTGATCATCCTCTACCGCAAGATCGGGACCTTGCGGGCCTCCGGCGCGTTGGCGTCGTGGATGTTCCGCATCGTCCGCAACGAGTGCCTGCGGCAGTGGCGAACGATGACCCGGCAGCCCGAACCGATACCGGACTCCGCCGTGGCGTCGGCCGAGGAGGAGGCGGTGCGGCGGCTCGAAGCAGGCCGGGTGGCTGCCGTGATCGCGGCATTGCCCGCGGACCAGCGGCGCGTGCTGATCATGCGCGACGTGCAGGGATACAGCGGTCGCATGGTCGCGGGCGTGCTCGGGCTCAGTGTCGCGGCGATGAAGTCACGGCTGCATCGCGCCCGGGCGACGGTCCAGCACGAGTTGCGGAATACACCGCGGCCGAATCCGGAGGGGAGCGAACGTAATGACTGACGAGCGAAACTTCGCCAGCGCCTCGGTGCCCCGGCACCTGGCCCGCGGTGTCGCGGGCTTCGGCGCGCTGATCGGAGCGATCGCGCTGCTGCCGGTAGTCGGGGCGTTCAGTTTGCTGCTCGCACCGGTCGGTCTGCTCGCGCTGCGCGGGTGCCCGACCTGCTGGGCGATCGGATTGGCGCAGACGGTCTCCCGGGGCCGGTTACAGCGTTCGTGCGCCGACGGTCGGTGTCGCTTGACCACTGGCCGGGCAGAACACGCGACAGCGGATCGACCGCTCGACTCGGCGGTATCGCTCTCGGCTGATCGCGGTATCGCGGATCGGTCACCGCGCGACTTCTCGGCGCGGGACTGACCAGGCCGTAGCCCATCGAGGCCGAGCGCATGTGGCCGCGGGGTTGCGCTCGGCGCGGTGCGGCTCGGTCTTCCGTATCGGACTTCCGTCCTTCCCTCCGACCGGCGCGGACCTGAGCCCCGTCGGCTGACTCCCCGCAGTCTCGAACTGCCTCGCGCGCGGGCCATTCCGCCCGCGTCACATCCCGTTGTCCGCGTCTGCCGTGGCGTCGCCGAACGCCGCGACCGCGCAGGCGACGGTGCAGCAGGCTTGGTCCGAGAGTTGCTCGAGGGTGATCACGCTGCCGGTGATCGCTATCGGTGGGGTGACCGGCAGTACGCGGACTCGGAGGGAATCGGTTTCGGCGATCTGGTCCGCCGGAAGCAAGGCCCAGCTGTGCGGGTCGGAACCGATCTCGACTACGGCGTCCTGGGTGGTTCCGATAGGCCGGCCGAACTTCGGACGCACTCCGGCTTCTCGGAACGCGGCGTCGATCGCGTCGTGCAGCGGCGGATCGGACTGCCGGGACGGGACGCGCAGTGCGTTCCCGGCCAGGTCGGTGATGGCGGCTACGCCGTGCGCCGCGGCGGGATGGTCTCTGGACACCACCGCGCGCAGCGGTTCCGACCAGGTCGGTGAGACGGTGAGCCCCGGCGCGGAGACCACACCGCGGGCCAGCGCCAAGTCGAGTTCGCCGCGCCGCAGCGCGTTCAGCCGCTCGACGACCGGCAGATCGACGAGGACGACTTCGAACGCCGGGGTGTGTTCGCGCAGCGCATCGATGCCGCGCTCGAGGCGGGCGGTCAGTCCTGCTGTGGTGCCGATGCGTACTGTCGCGGCGGGCCGACCGGCGACAGCGCGAACTCGGTCGGCGGCGGCGAGCGCGTCCCGCGCCGCGGCGAGCACGCGACGCCCCGCCTCGGTGAGCTGGACGCGGCGTGGCGATCTGTCGAACAGCCGGACCCCCAGTTCTCGTTCCAGCCGTGCGATCTGCTGGCTGACCGCCGGTTGCACGATGCGCAGCCGCTCGGCGGCCCGGCCGAAATGGAGCTCCTCGGCGACGGCGACGAAGTATCGCAGAGCACGTAATTCCACTGTGCCTCCCGTCGGTACCTGCGGCGATAACATCATGTTATTGCTGCGCAGCGGAATCGGGTCTGGCTGCCTCCAACCGTCCCGTGCTGGAGTCGAAGTCATGAGCATCGAACTGGGTACGCTCGGAGCCCACCTGCGCCACAGCGAGGTGACCCCGCGGCAAGCGGCCGAAATCGAAAGATCCGGGTACGGCGCGCTGTGGCTGACCATCTCGCCACCCGCCGATCTGACCGTGGCCGAGCGGATACTCGACGCCACAGAGCATCTCGTGGTCGGCACCGCCGTGGTGAACATCTGGACCACCGACGCGAGGGCGGTCGCCGCCTCCTACCACCGGATCACGGCCGAACACCCCGATCGGTTGATCCTCGGGATCGGCGCCGGACACCGCGAAACGGATCCGGAGTACGCGTCGCCCTACGACGCGATGGTGGCTTACCTCGCCGAGCTGGCCGCCGCCGGTGTGCCCTCCGACCGGGTGGTGCTGGCGGCATTGGGGCCGAGGATGCTGCGCCTGGTGCGCGACCGCGCCGCCGGGACGATCCCGGTTCTGGTGACGCCCGAATATATTCGGCGAGCGCGGGAGATCCTCGGCGCTCGCCCGCTGGTGTTGCCCGGCCAAATGGTGGTGCTGGACAGCGATGTCGAACGAGGCCGCGCGACCGGCAGAGCCCACGCCGCGGCCCCTGCCTTGCACGTCGCCAACTACACCGCCAATCTGCGCCGCATCGGCTTCACCGACGCCGACCTCACCGAGCCGGGCAGCGATCGCCTGATCGACGCTCTCGTGCTGCACGGCGACCCGGCCACCGTGGCCGCGGGCATCCGGGTCACCCTCGAAGCGGGCGCGAACCACGTCGGCCTCACCGCCCTCGGCGACGACCCGATCGGCACGCTCCGTACGATCGCCGACGCGGTATTCAGCGCCGTGCCACGGCACTGACACCGGCTACCCGTTCGTTTCGAACCGCCTGGCCTCATCGAATTCGCCCGATGCAGGCCGTCGGAGGCTGTTCGCCATGTCGGCGGACGCGGTGTGGTTCTTGTGCCGGAGACCGTTCCAGACCAGAGAGTTCCTCGAGCAGTCCTGGTTCATCGCGCGGGTTCGATCGGCGCGGAAACGCCACCGGCACCGTTGTGCTGGTTCGGCATCGAACCCGGTGGCTCGACACCACGCGCCACTGGAACCTCACCCGGGCGTGTGGCAGGCGAAAGTGGCGGTGTCCCGCGTCGGCTATCTCAACGAGTGGGAGCGGTGATGCGGCGCAGGGCTTCGGCGAGGTCGCTTCCGGTCGGCGCGCTCTCGGGGTCGATGAGGTATTGCGCCGCGACTCCGGTGAGCAGGGCTTGATAGAGGGTGCCGAGGCTGCGCGCCGCGGCGGTGTCGGTTTCGGCGACGCCGTCGAAGAGCCGGGCCAAGCCGGAACGGGCCTCGTCGAGGTTCTCGGCGAGCCGGGCGCGGGCCTCGGGGTGGGCCAGCGCGTCGAAGGTGGCCGACCACACCCCGCGATGGGCGGCGAGCGTAACCAGCACCGCGTCCCAGCGGTCGGCGAAGCGCTGCCACGGGTCGGTCTCGTCGGGCAACCGGGTGAGCGCGTGTTCGAGATCGGTGCCCCATTCGCGGGTCGCCTCGGCCAGCGCTTCGGTGAGCAGGGCCTCTTTGGTGCCGAAGTGGTAGCCGATGGCCGCCATGCTCACCCCGGCGGCGGTGGCGATGTCGCGCACCGTGGTACGTGCGTAGCCCTTGTCGAACAGGCAGCGGCGTGCGCCTGCCAGCAGATCCTCACGGTTTCCCATATGGGTCATGGTAGCGCAATCGCCTTAGACATTTGTCTTGCGCATTTGATCAAGACGGCTGTACGGTTCATGACATGCGGCAGATGAGCAACCGAAACGTCCTGATCTCCGGCGCCAGCATCGCCGGTCCCGCCCTGGCCTTCTGGCTGAAGCGCTGCGGGTTCACCCCGACGATCGTGGAGAAATCGCCGACCCTGCGCGAGGGCGGGCAGGCCATCGACGTGCTGGGCACCGCCACCGAGGTGGTGCGGCGCATGGGCCTGCTCGACCGGGTGCACGAGATGAGTACGGGCAAGCGCGGCACCTCCTACGTCGACGCCACCGGCAGAACGCGGGCCAGCATCAGCAGCGAGACGTTCAACGGTGTCGGTGCGAACGGGGACACCGAGATCCAGCGTGGCGATCTCGCGCGAGTGTTGTATGAGGCCACCCGGGAGGACGTCGAGTACCTGTTCGGCGACTCCATCACCGCTCTGGTGCAGCACGAGGAGGGCGTGCGGGTGAGCTTCGAGCACGCCCAGTCACGCACCTTCGACCTGGTCATCGGTGCCGATGGTGTTCATTCGAACACGCGCACAATGGTTTTCGGGCCGGAGTCGCAGTTCGCGCGGCATATGGGCTACTACATCTGCATCTACACGATCCCGAACTTCCTCGACCTCGATCACTGGGAGCTGGACTACAACACTCCCGGCAAGATCGCCGGAGCCTACAGCGCCCGTGAGAACACGCGAGCCAAAGCGATTTTCGCGTGGGCATCCGATCCGATCGACTACGACTACCGCGACATCGAGCGGCAGAAGAAGATCGTCGCCGACACCTTCGCCGACCTCGGCTGGCAGGTGCCGCGGCTGCTCGCCCACCTCGATCCCGCGCCGGATTTCTATTTCGACGCGATGGCGCAGATTCGCATGGGCAGCTGGCACAAGGGCCGCATCGCCCTCGTCGGTGACGCGGGCTACTGCGCGTCACCGCTGTCCGGGCAGGGCGCGGACCTTTCCCTGGTCGGCGCCTACACCCTCGCGGGCGAGTTGGCCGCCGCCGCAGGCGATCACAGCATCGCGTTCGCTCGCTACGAACAACGGATGCGACCCATGGTCGACGCCTGCCAGAAGTTCGCCGAGGGCGTGGGCGGGTGGTACGCACCCGCGAGCAAGGCGATGATTCGCTTCCGCGATCTCAACGTGCGCCTGCTGCCGTACCTGCCGTGGCGGGGCCTGATCGGCGGCGCCCCGCAGAAAGTCGCCCGCACCATCTCGGCCGGAGATTACGCGGACCTCGAGCGAGCCTCAGGGCGCTAGATGGACTTTGGTTAGGGAAACGAACCTTCCATTTGCTCGCATGGTCGACCAAGCTCCGCGCGGCCCAGGCGCGCCGTGGGTGCTGTGGAGACGGAGTGGATGCGTACGCGAGAGGGCGTGGATTCGCGCCGTTGCGCACTCGCCGGTTGCTCTTTTTCGACCACCTGCCCCGGGTTATGCTCGAACCGCCGGTTTCCGGCATCTCGGCCCTTCCGGCGGCAGTGCAGCCGAACCGCCATTGTGAACTTTCACTATCGCTTACCGGCCGCGCTTGCCGAATATCACGTTACTCGGAGTAAACCGTTCTCTACGGTCTTGCACTAGTTACGCTGGTGCAATAGCGCAGTTAACGGGGGTGGAAGGAAGCTCCACCATGGCTCTCACCTTCGCCGGACGGCAAGGACTCACTGTATCCGGTCGGCCCATGTCCCTGCCGCTGAAAGACGTGCGCGCCTTGTCGCGTCAGATGGTCGGGCATTTCGTCGAAACCGTCGCCCCCTGCGGCACCTTGCCTGGTGACGCGATCCATGGCGACATCACCATCATCACCCGTGTGTGCTTGGAGCTGGCGGTCAGCATGCTGGATGGCAGCAACATTTCGGAGAAGACCGGGCAACTCGAGGAGGCGGCAGCACAATGGGCTCGCGAGGGCGTGCCCATCGGTACCATTCACCACGCCATCCATGAGGGCTTCAAGATCGGCTTCGACCTGGTGGTGTCCACGGCTTTGGCCGAGCAGCGTGACTCCGGCTCAGCTGACACCGATCCGATGCTCGGCGTCAGCACGGCCGATTATCAAAGCATCCTCGACGGCGCCAAACTCGTCGTCGAAATGCTCGACACCATGACCACGGCGGTCTCGGCGGCCTATGTGCGTGAACTGCGCGCAGTCGTGTCGGAGCACCACACCGCGGTGCACACGCTCACCTCGGCGCTGCTCGGCGGGCACCCCACTTCCACCATGGCCCGCGAGTGTGGCATCGACATCTCCGACCGCTATCGCGTCATAGCGCTCTCCATTCCGTCTCACCAGGACGAATCCAATCCGATGCTGGACGCGAAAGTCGTTGCCCGCCGCAAACTCCGGCGTGTGCAGGCGGAATTGGCCACCCGCTGCGACGACACCGTGCTGTCGTTGCTCTCGGTCGACGGCGGCACCCTGCTCATCCCCGCCGATCACATCACCAAGGGCGCCCTGAAGGAACTGGTCGGGCATCTGTCGCGGGCGGCTCGCGTGCACATCACCGCCACCGAGGTGACCGCCTCCACCGACACCGTGCCCGCCGCCGCGGATCAAGCCCACGAACTGCTCGACATGGTCACCCGGCTCGGGTCGGTGCCGGGCCTGTACCACTTCGACGAGCTGGCTCTGGAATACCAGCTCACCCGCCCCGGCCCCGCCCGCGAACAGCTCGGGTCGCTGCTCGATCCACTGAACGAATACCCGGAACTGCTGGAGACTCTGCAAATCCATATAGCGCACAACCTGAACCGCCGGCGCACTGCGCGGCTACTGCACGTACACACCAACACCGTGGATTACCGGCTCAAGCGGATCGGTCAGCTCACGGGTTTCGATCCCGCCGAGGCGAGCGGGCTTTGGCGCCTGCGTTCTGCGTTGGTCGCCCGCACGTACCGCACGTGATCGGCGTGCGGTCGAGTAGGTGTGGAATCACTCCAGTCGATCGGCGTGCGCCGTTCCCGGTCGCAGCGCGGTAGCGCTCACGCCGGGCGAGCGTCGGTAGATGCGAATAGGGCATGTTTGCATTCTCCATTCATGCCCGGACCCGACCCGACCGATTATTCGTGAAACCGAAATCAGCAGGAGGCCGGCGTCGATAACGGTTGAAATGCATTGGGCCAGAGTCGAAGAGTGGGAAACCGAACATGAATGATATGCGAAGAACCGAGGTCGAAGGATTTCACGTGACATGGCGGCTGTTCCAGGATCACTTGATCTCTATCGTCGCCGTCCACGAGGCATCCGGCGTCACGCCGATCGTATCCTTCGGGCCCGAGAACTTTCCGGATCTCGCACAAGCGCGAGAACTTTTTCCGGAAATGACCAAGTTGTGGGACGCGGTACGCCATGACTTCTGGACGAAACTCATTCCGCCGCAACCGAGGTGCCGGCAGCGGCGATGGAAATGATTCCGAAGCCAGATCAGTCCAGAAATAAATCCGGCGTGGGTTTTCGCCGCCGCCGTACCCGGACAGATCATCGATTCCGGCATAGAGCGACAACGCGCCCGCGTCGATGAAGCAATTGCCGGCGACCTGCTTCGCGGGTCGGGTCAGGATGGCGACAGCGGCGTCGGCCATGATCCGCGGGCTACGGGCGGACGCGAGCTGGCGCTCGCCGTCGGCGAGGTTGGCGACCGCCGAGGTGGCGATGTAGGTCCGCGTCCAGAGGCAGTTGAAACCGATTCCGGGATCGGCGAATTCAGTTGCCCAGCCCTGGGATGGCAGCGTCATCCCGTACTCGGACAGGGTGTATGCCGGGTGGGCGCCCAGCCGGCGGGGATCCAATTCGACACGGCCCCGCCCGGCACCCGCTTGACCGTCGTCATCAATTCCCCGTCGGTCTCCGGCGCGCTGGACATGGAGTACGACCGGAACAGGTCGGTCCCGTTCACGGCGATCTTGAACGTGCGCGGTCTGCCCGCGACCGGGCTCGTGCCCGCGTTGACGAACCGTAGCCGTGGAATAGCCCGTCGGACGCGCGAAGATTGCGGAGATTTCATCGCGGGCCGCATCGAACCGATGGGGATCGCGGGAGTGTGCCGACCGAGGTCCCGCAGCGCAGGGCGGCTCGCATCGAATGCCCGGAACTGCCTGCCTCGCAGGATATCTCGCAGCAAACGGCGGTCCTGCAAAGGGTGCTTGGCTAAGTGAACATTCGCGGGGCACACTCTAAGTAACGACGTCCGGCGCCGCCGGTCGAACGCGGGGGCGAGGTCCGAGAACATATGAGGATTCGGCCGAGGCAGCAGTTGCTCGAGCTGTGGCGAGCGGTGCTCGCCTACTCCTATCGGAACGGAACGTGGAAGTGGGGCGGGCGCGACGGCGCCAACTCCATCAGCGACGCCGAACAGCTGCTCTGCCTGCTGTATCCGGCCACCGAGATCGAAGCGTTCGCGTTGGACCAGCCGAACGACATGAGTTCCGACGTCCGCTCCGCGCTCGCGCCGTTCGGCGAGGAGACCCGCATCGGCGGCGTCCTGGTCGCCTTGGTGGAGGACTATCTGCGCCGCTACACCGGACCCGACGGCGAGCCGATCTTCGCCAGCGGCTCCTACTTGCGCTGCGGCGACGACAGCCCGCTCACGCCGGGGCAACAGGCGGTGGAGGTCGTCGACTCGTACTCGATGTCGCTGAGCCTGTGCATCGCGGCACTGCGGTTCCTGCGCGGATTCATGCGGTTCGTCAGCGGCGAGGTCCGGCTGGAGGCCCGCCAGCTGCGCGAGCGTATCCCCACGGTGATCGAGCAGGTCAGTGCGCGGCTCACCGCGGCGATGGCGGGCCTGGTCCGCAGCTTCGTCATCCACACACCGGAGCCGAAGACCGC
>NZ_BAFR01000329.1 GCF_000308435.1 Nocardia araoensis NBRC 100135
CTGTTCGTCTGATCCGGTAGGTGCGCGCAGTGGTGTGGAAGCTGGCCGGACGGGCGGCTACGCCGCTGCCGACCTAGCTGGCGGTGCGTTGGCCCGCGATACCGCCGTCCGCCGCATCGGCCGGCACCGCGGGCGCTGTGCGGGGACAACTTCGCGCTGCGCTACCGAAACCGTTACGACACAGTCCTGATCGACGCCGTCAGGCACTAGCGGATCGACCTGCTGCCTGACCGTAGATCCGAGAGACTCAAGACGTGGCTGCGTGAGCATCCCGGCGTCGAGGTCGTCGTGAGCGACGGGTCGGCCGCCTACTCCGAAGCGATCCGGCGCTCTCTGTCCGCCGTGACCCGGGCTTGCAATCGGTGGCATCTGCGGCACGGGCTGACACGAGCGGTAGAGAAGGCAGTGGCCGCCCACGGCCGATGCTGGACCGAAACGACAGGCTCGGCCTCGGACTCAACACCGTCAAGCGTTACGCCCGTGCTCGCGAACCCGATCGGCTGCGCCGTCCACCCCGGATACCGTGGCCGCCTGGTCGACTCTTGCTGCGACCACCTGCGTGCTCGCCGGGCCGCCGAACCCTGCGTCGCGGTTCTGCACCTGTTCCACGAGATCAAAGCCCTTGCCTGCCCCGGCAGCATCAACCTGCCGCACGATACCCGTTCCTGCGCGGCCTCGACCAGGACCACGATGCTGCGATCACCGGGCTCACCTCACCGGCCCGCTCGGCCAGCGTCCACCCGTTCTTACGCTCGAGCCCCGCGACCAGCCCGGTCACGTACTCCCGGGCCCGGCCCCGCGGCTCCGACCGCGTGAACCGCCCACCGATCCTCTCGTGCAACGAATCCAACTCCGCTGCAACAACATCCACCACCACACCAGCAAGCTACCGAACCGACTGCCGTTGCAGTACTAGTCGTGAGGCCTTGCTTGGGCGGTTTCGGGAGGAAAGACTTGTCACCGAAATCGGCTGGTGATATCGCGACCGATGATCTCTTTCATGATTTCGGTGGTGCCGCCGTATAGTGTCTGCACCCGGGCATCCCTGTAGGCGCGTGCGATCGGGAACTCGTTCATGAACCCGTAGCCGCCAAAGAGCTGCAGACAGCGCGTCGTGACCCGCTGCTGGAGTTCGGTGACCCACCACTTGGCCTTCGACGCCTCGACCATGGTGAGGGTGCCGTCGTTCAGTCGCAATATGCAGCGCTCGATGTAGGCACGGGTGACATCGATCTCGGTCTCCATCTCGGCCAACTGGAAGCGGGTGTTCTGGAAGTCGCCGATGCGCCGACCGAACGCCTTGCGCTGGAACACATAGTCCAGCGTCCAGGAAAGAGCAGCCTCGCAAGCTACCATGCCTCCGACGGCGATCGAGGTGCGTTCCTTGGGTAAGTGCTGCATCAAGTAGAAGAAGCCCTGTCCTTCCTCGCCAAGCAGATTCGATTCTGTTAGCCGGACGTTTTCGAAAAACAGCTCAGCAGTGTCCTGACCAAGGAGGCCAAGCTTGTCTAGCTTGCGGCCCCGCTCGAACCCTGGCATGCCCTGCTCGACCACAAACAGACTGAACGAGCCTGCGCCCGCACCTTCCCTGGTCTTCGCCAGGACGATGACGAGGTCGGCAAGAATACCGTTGCTGATGAACGTCTTTTGCCCGTTCAGCACCCAACTATCTCCATTCCGTTCGGCGTTGGTGCGAATGGCTTGCAGATCACTACCTGCATTAGGCTCGGTCATGGCGATGGCACCGACAAGTTCGCCGGTGCCACAGCCCGGCAGCCATCGCCGCTTCTGCTCTGCACTTGCGAGGTCGAGAAGGTACGGCAGCACGAGGTCGTCCTGGACAGCTAGGCTCATATTGAACGATGTCGCCGCGATTGCAGCAGTCTCCTCGGCGACGACCATGCGGTAGCGCCAGTCGGTCTCCCCAGCGCCTCCGTACTCCTCGGGAACGGAAAGGCCAACGATCCCACTCTGCCCGGCCGCGGTCCAGACAGCCTTGTCGATGAGGCGCTGCTCTTCCCAGGTGTCGTAGTAGGGAGCAACCTCACGCTTGAGAAATTTCCTGACGCTGGCGCGGTAGGCATCGTGGTCGGGGGTGAAGAACGGCGATATCATGACTGTGTCACCTAGAGCTTTCTCTTGAAGATCGTTTCTGGTCGTGGTCGTCGGGAGCCGACAGACAAAGTCGATGGCGGCCCGGCGCTCGCAGGTGGCGCATTCACTTTGCCCAGGCGATCACTTCGGCCTCGATTGTTGGACACCTCGCGCTCCAAGCGCCATTGCCTCGGCGTCCGAGCGGAGCATCTCCGCAGCGTCCAGCGAGAGCGCTGGACCCGACGCATGCGCTCTTGCAGTTCACGCGATCAGACATTGCCAGCGCAGATGACGATCACGTCGTAGTCCTAGATCGAGCACACTCGACTCATGGGCATGCGGCCGCCTGGATGTCCGGACACCGCTCGACCCTATGCATCGCGAGCGCCTCGCCGCATTGCGCCGACGCACCAACACTATCGAGTCGACGATCCTGCCATCCTCGCTGTACACCGGAGAGACGCAGCCGGTGACGTTCACCGTGGTCACAGATCACACGCCCTGTGCGCCCGAGTGGTCGCCATTCTTGACGTGTCCTCCGCCTGCGTCGAGATGAACAGCTACGCTGTGCGTTCGGTTTCCAGGTTCCTGCGGTTCGTAACGGCATGCTGATCAGCATGGCTGTCAGCCGCGCAGCGCTGAGGAGAGGACGCCGCTCACCGTTGTCCAGCGCGGCCGCTTAGCGAAATTGGTCAGCCGTTCAAGAGTGGTGGTAGCGGTGCGGTTGGTGACGAACCACGGCGGCTTAGGTGTGAGGGTGAGTTCGCCATGGAGAACTGACCGAGGTGCGGGTCGGAACGGCCCACGCAGCACAGTGCGTTCGGGTTCGTCGATGAGAAGTGCGTTGTGCACAACTCCGATCCCGCTCTGAATATCGGCGAGAGTATGTCCGGGGAACGCACCCCAAGTGGCGCGGGCGGTGAGATATCCGATGCCTGTCCACGCATTTATAGCGATGGTGCCGTATCTGAGCTGTGCTACGGCTACATCGAACGCGGCGCCGAGGGCCTTGATGCTGTGGGGGTGAGCGACAACGTTGATACCGAGAGTGCCTTCGAGTTCGTCGTTACAGACTCGGACGGCCTGGCTGAGGAACTCTTCTTCGGTGCCCGGCAGCTCGAGGATGCCGAGCACCGGCGCGAAGTACTCTGTGCACAGGGCAGGTTCGGTGCGGGTCGGCTGCAGGTGTTCGATGAGTATGCGATCGGTGTGTGGGCCGATCACTTCTGCATGGCGATACTCCGAAAGTGCGCGGGCGACGCGGTCTGCCGCTCCAGGGTAATAGTCAACGCGCGCCGGTGTTCGCTGGATTGCACGGCGAAGTTCGTCCAAGAACTGCCGTTTCTGCGGCCAGTTCGCGCTGATAATGGCCACTTGAGCAGCGATGCAGTTGTAGCCGTTGTTGTGCAATCGATGGGTTGCGACGTGTTCGGCTTGGTATCGCAGGTCTGAGGTAGACCATTTACCCGGAAGAACGACTGTCGGAGAGACACCTCCGAGCTCGCTCGTGATCGGCTTGGTCAGCAGAGGTGTCGCGTTGGCCTTACGAATGGCGCCGTCTTGACCGGCACCGAAGACGATTGTGTCGTGAGTCGCGGCGCTGCCGGTGATGTGCACGGCCGCGACGGCGGGGTGCTGTGTCAGCTCGGCACCGATTCGCGGTCCACCGGTCAGGATCCGCATGAAATCCTGGTCGATCGCTGGTGCAAAGATCTTTTCCAGTACCGGCAGGAGCGGATCGGCGATGGGGTTCAATTTGATAACTACCACGCGGTTGCCGGCGTACATTTGATACAGTGCGTCCAGAGGGGCGATGGAAAATATGTTGCCGGCACCGAGGACGACTGCGATCCCGTTTGTCTGTTCGGGGAAACGTTGCCCCAGGCCGGCGCGTGCGCGCATCGATGCCGCATCCACACCGGGTTTCGACCACACCTGCGCTCGGAACCCGTTGAGCACCAACCTGTCGAAGCGATCATGGGGAAGCACCTCGACTGCGGTACGACCGCCGGGCGCCGGAAGAAATCGACAGCCGTCGAGAGGGCTGCGTTCTTCCTCAAGCTTCCGCACACTCTCGGCGAGTGCTGCTGTTCCGGTCATCAGGGGATACGGTCCGGTCGACCACTCCTCACCGACCAGCGGTGAGCCTGCGGGAAGCCCTTTGATATCCGCGGCGATCTCGACCCATTCGCGTGCGTACGCGGCGGTGCTGGTGTGTATCTGTTCGAGTAGGCCACGTCGTTCGAACAAAGTAGTTGTCGCCCAGACGTTTTCGCCTCGGCGCAACGCTGCCATCGCGGTAGAGACCGTTGCTTCCACGCTTGAGTCCATCAGAGATCCTTACTGCTCGTGCGCTTCGATGCACAACGGGGCACTGTGCATACCAAGATCGACATCGGTGCTCGGATAGGCGACACACGAGTGGGTGTAATCGAACTGGTTGTCCGGCAGCCGAAACCGTGTCGCTTTCGCAAGGTTGGCACGGCCTGTGACGACGCGTATTCGACACCAACTGCATTCACGCGAGCGACACGCCACCTCTGGCCGGATACCGTTATCCTCCAGACCGTCGAGCAGCGCGCGAAAGGTGTCGACCACCTGGCGCGTTGCGGCCGCATGGTCACGACGGTGGAGGATGCGGTCTTCGATCTTCCTGCGAATGTCGGCCGAACCATCGCATCGTTCGGTGAGAGGGTGTTTCATCGAGCACTTCTTTCAACTTGTTTCGGTGCGCAGCAGGCGCCGAGCAACACGGGCTTCAGGTTCGAGGGTGCGCTGGAAGCCGCCGATGCCGGCCCAGGATCCGGCCGGATGGAGCCCAGCAAAATGCGGTTCGCGTTCACTGTTGCAGGACAGGCAACCTCTGGTGGCATCTTGGTCGCAGCCATAGATGGAGCCGCCGGGATGACCGCGACAGCGCAGGGCGGTCATCGAAGTAGCGGCATCGGCTTCTTCGTTGGAATGGGACATAGCCGTATCGCATGCACATGTCGCGTGGGCGGCAGCCGATCGCCACCCGAATGACTGATCCAGCTCATGTCGTCGCTGCGCGGCTGGCTTCCAGCTCTTTGAGATTTTTCCGGAGGATCTTGCCGGCCACGGATCGCGGTACGGAGTCGATGAATTCAACCGCACGTACTCGCTTGTGCGGTGCCACACGTTCGGCGACGAAGTCCATTACTTCCGCGTCCTCGAGCCGTGTATCCGGCTGCTGTACAACAAATGCCTTCGGATGTTCTTCACCGTCGGCGTTGCGTACTCCGATAACGGCCGCGTCTGCAATCGCGGGATGACTCAGCAGTACTGCCTCAAGCTCAGCCGGTGGTACTTGGTAACCCTTGTATTTTATCAATTCTTTGAGACGGTCGACTATGAATACGACCCCTTCGCTGTTCACTCTTGCCACATCTCCGGTATGGAGAAAACCGTCCTGGTCGATGACTTCGACTGTTGCGTCGTCTCTGCCCAGGTATCCGGCCATCACATTGGGGCCTTTACAGCACAGTTCGCCGGGCTGGCTCAGCCCCTCTGCTGGAGGGTCGATTTCGTCACCGGTTGTGAGATCGATCAGCTTGCACTCGATATTCGCCATTGTGAGGCCGATTGATCCGTGCGGAATGTCATCACGGTTTTCCGGGATGCCGTGACTAGCCGGGCTCATCTCCGTCATCCCGTAGGCCTGCCGTACGCGGCAGCCCAAGCGGGCGGCGACCGCGCGACCGAGTTGCTCATCGAGGGCCGCCGCGGCACACAGGATGGTCCGAATGCTGCTGAGATCGAAACTCTCGATCATGGGATGTTTGGCCAGAGCGACGACGATGGGAGGGGCCACGTAGAGATAGGTGCAGCGCCAAGTGGCAACGAGCGTTAGGAAATCCTTTAGATCGAATTTGCTCATCGTGATGATAGTTGCCCGACGATGCAGGCCAGCGTTGAGCAGCGTGTTGAAGCCGTAAATGTGGAAGAACGGCAGCACAGCAATGATGTGATGCCCAGGTCCGACATCCATCAATGGTTCGAGTTGACACAAATTGGCCACCAGGTTGCGGTGCGTGAGCATCACACCCTTGGGCTTCCCCGTAGTTCCGGACGAGTACGGCAGAAGAGCGATGTGAGTCGCGGGATCGATAACAATCTGCGGTACGGGGCTGCGGTCAGCCAACAGGTCCCCCAGCGACGGGTAGCCCTCCGACCCATCGACCACGATAAGGCGACTTGCAACGATCCCTGCCGCCTCGGCTGCAATCGCAGCTTGCGGCAGTAGTGCAGACATCGTGAACAAGAACCGTGCCTTTGAGTCGACGAGCTGATTAGCGATCTCCTCAGCGGTGTATAAGGCATGCACCGGGGTCGCGGTGCCACCAGCCCTTAGGATGCCGTGAATAATCGACGCAAACTCTGGAACATTGGGCATGTGCACTGCCGCCACATCTCCGACTGCAAGCCCCCGAGTAGCCAAAGCGCCTGCGACAGAATCGATCTGATCGATCAACGATCGGAAGGAGACCGTCGCTCCAGTCCCGCCGTCGATGAGTGCGGAGCGAAGGAAGTCAACCTCTTCCATCCGCCCGAACAAGAAGTCGTAAACAGTCGAACTGGGGATCTCAACGTCAGGGAAGGGGCTCTTGAAGCTCAAGGTATCGCTCCTGGTTGTCGTGACTGCTTTGAAATCATGGGTGCTGTTACCCACACCTAAGGGTGTGCTGCGATTCCCAGGTACAGCGTGGGCTCGGCGCAGCTGCGACATCTCGAACCGCATTGCGTGTGCTATGCGGCGTCGTGCAACCACATCGAGCGCTCGCCGCCAGCGATGTATCAGCATTCACTGTCGGGTGAGTCACATCCGAGGTCAGCATAAGGCCAACAAGCAGTCTAGACAACTAGTTGCCTAGCCGCCTTCGTCCGTGCCTGACTGTAAGACTGTCGGCACACCTGACGCGCCGACGCCTACCACCGACCGACTTGTCGCCACCGCGACGTGTCGTCGCACGCCATAGGCTCCGTTGCCAGGGGAGAGCCTAGGCGCATGCGTCCTCGGCCCCCCTCCGTGCCCAACCGGCCATACAGGTGCGCATAGGGTGCGCTTCCTCTGGACGTACAGGCAGCGGTATGGTATGAGTTAGACAACAAGTTGTCTAGACGAAAGAGTGAGTCAGCGCTCCGCTTAGTCGCTTCGACAGCGTCGGCCACGACGGCCTCGCTTGCAAGTTCGCGCCCTTGCGCGCTCGTGCGCCCGCAGCGATGAGTAAAAGCTGCTGGCCCGGCGGTCTGAAACGAATTGCCTCAGATGTTATCTGCGAGCCAGAGCCTGGCGGGTTCGTTGTGAAGAAACGAATAGCAAAAGGAGTATGTGAGACGTGTATCACCGCATTGTTGAGCAAAAGCTGAGAGCTACATTCGGCGACGTCAACCGCGGCAATTACATCCCCGTGGTGAATGGGTTCGCGGAACAGGGTCTGCACTGGTTCTCCGGCACACATGCACTGAGCGGAGAAAGGAGTGGGCCTCATGACATAGCTCGATGGTACGAGCGGCTCGCCCTGCTGTTTCCGGACCTGACCTTCACCATCGTCGAGGTGGCGGTCAGGGGCTGGCCGTGGAATACCACGGCAATGGTCGAATGGACCGACAAACTGCATGACCGTAAGGGTGTCGAATTCACCAATTCAGGTGTGCACGTAGTCAAACTGCGCTGGGGTAAGATCGTATCTCTCCGAATCTACTGCGACACAGCCCGACTGGCCATGGTTCTGCGCACGCTTGCCGAACAAGGAGTCGACGAAGCCACAAAAGAGCCGATAATTTCGAGATCGAAGAATTAATTTGCGATGAAAACTTTAGCCGCATTAAAATCTCAAAGTTTCAAATTGCGAGCGTTGGGGGCACTCGCCTTCGGAGTGTTCTGCAGCGCGCCGCTACACCCGGCAGCAATAGCACACCCGCTTGATACGCCGAGCGATATATCAAGCATGATCGGCGCTGCAACGCTCTACATCCAATCCCTCGTCACCCATAACGCGGAGAACGTCCCCCTCGCACCTGATGCCTACCGGGTCGAGAATGGGTTCGTCACCGGTATTTCTGCTGAAGATATTCGGACGCAGCTCGATACTGGGCCGCAGTACAGTGTCCTGACAGGTATTCGCAGGCTCACTTGGCCTTCGATAGAAAAGGATAGCCTCACTGCGGACTACTATCTCGACACTTGCGGGCCTGTTGTACCCGTGCAATTTCTCACCACACATGTTATTGAACACTTCACATTCGATGCCGGTGGTCAGATCAAATATATCGAAGCCTCCCTTACAATACTTCCAGGGCATGCAGAATAGCATCAGAAGTGCGACCGCCTCGAATAAACGAGAGCCCGTCTCACGACGCCTGCTGCTACATAAACCTCTATTAAGGATCAACTCGATCGCCTCCCAGGCCCCCTCAGGCACCAACTCCTGACGAAGGTCTATGCAGCCGTATGAATCGTGACTACTTTGCTATCGCTGCGCCCAGAGCATGGGCCGCCCTATGGGCATGCTTCAATTCGGAGGGGGCCCGGTCGGGAAGCTCGAGATGACCCAGGTGTGGCGTAGATGATCAGGCTCGGCTTCCGTTTGCACGGGATCCATAGTTGCACCGAGTGATACCGAGTCGAGTCAATTGACGTCAGAGACACAGATGATGTATTACCTATTCAAAAAGTATTTGCTTAACAAGAAAATTGGGCTATGAGTGAACTGACGTATCCGCACTTATTGAAACCACTCGACCTGGGCTTCACCACATTGCGCAACCGCGTTCTGATGGGGTCGATGCACGTCGGCCTGGAAGAGGCGCCTAATGGGTTCGAGCGTATGGCCGCGTACTACGCTGAACGGGCCCGCGGCGGCGCCGGCCTGATAGTCACAGGCGGCTTTGCGCCCAACGAGGCCGGCCGACCCGCTCCGGGCGGGGCGATGCTGATCAACCGTGAAGGGGTCGAACAGCACAGGGTTGTCACCGACGCAGTTCATGTCGCCGACGGCAAGATCGCCCTGCAGATCCTGCATTTCGGTCGCTACGCCTACCACCCCGACCTGGTCGCTCCCAGTGCGCTGCAGGCGCCGATCAGCCCACACGTGCCCCGCGAACTGACTGACGCTGAGATCATGCAGACCATCGATGACTATGCCCGCTGCGCGGCGCTTGCCAAAGAGGCTGGCTACGACGGTGTGGAAGTGATGGGTTCCGAGGGCTACCTCATCAACGAGTTCATCGCCCGTCAGACCAACCATCGCACCGATCGATGGGGTGGAGCATACGAAAATCGGATTCGCTTCCCGATCGAAGTCGTGTCCCGGGTCCGCGAGGCGGTGGGGGAAGAATTCATCATCATCTACCGGTTGTCGATGCTCGATCTGGTACCGGGCGGGTCGACTTTTGATGAGGTCGTCACCCTGGCCAGGGCCATCGAAAGGGCAGGAGCAACAATCATCAACAGCGGCATCGGCTGGCATGAGGCTCGAATCCCAACCATCGCCACCTCGGTCCCCCGCGGCGCATACGCCTGGGTCACCAAGAAACTGATGGGCGCCGTCACTGTGCCGCTGGTCACCAGTAATCGGATCAATACTCCCGATAAGGCGGAAGAACTGCTCGCCAATGGGTATGCTGATATGGTTTCGCTCGCCCGGCCATTCCTTGCCGATCCCGACTTCGTGGCCAAGGCCGCTGCTGGAACGCCTTACGCCATCAACACCTGCATCGGGTGTAATCAGGCATGTCTCGATCACACCTTCTCGTTGAAGATAACATCCTGCCTGGTCAATCCACGCGCGTGCCACGAGACCGAACTCGTGCTCGTGCCCGCCGAACGGAAAAAGAAGATCGCCGTCGTCGGCGCCGGACCGGCCGGTCTCGCGTTCGCTGTGTCAGCGGCGGAACGCGGTCATCACGTCACTTTGTTCGACGCTGCCGGTCAGATCGGCGGCCAACTCATTGTGGCGCGCGAGGTACCAGGCAAACAGGAGTTCGATGAAACGTTGCGCTACTTTCGGCACCGACTCGACGCAACCGGGGTCTCTGTGCGCCTTCGTACGACCGTCAGTGCCGATGATCTCGTCGCGGGCGGATACGACGAGATCGTACTGGGCACGGGCGTCACTCCACGCGTTCCCGATTTGCACGGCGTCGGCCATCCGATGGTGCTTGGTTACCTCGACGTCCTGCGCGATAAGAAACCGGTCGGCGAGCGAGTAGCCATCTTGGGTGCCGGAGGTATCGGATTTGACGTAGCTGAGTACCTCACCGGTTCGGGCGCCGATACTAGCCGCGACATCGCCGCATTCCTCGCAGGCTGGGGTGTCGACGAAGAGCTCCGCGTCGCCGGTGGCCTAATGCCACCACATCAGCGCCAATCCCCCCGCACGGTTACGTTGCTCCAGCGCAAGACCAGCAAGGTCGGAGCCGGGCTCGGCAAGACCACGGGCTGGATCCACCGAACAGAACTCAAGCATCGTGGTGTGGATATGATCGCGGGTGCATCCTACGATCGCATCGACGACGATGGTCTGCACTTTCAAATCGACGGCCGAAAGGCGGTGCTTGCCGTTGACAACGTCATCTTGTGCACCGGGCAGGAGCCCAACCGCGACCTGCATCGACAACTCGAGGCACGCGGCTGCACCGCGCATCTGATAGGCGGCGCCGACATTGCCGCTGAACTGGATGCCAAACAGGCCATAGACCAGGGCACTCGGCTTGCGGCAGCTCTCTAACCACTTGCGGGCGTTGTATGGCGAAGGCGGTCAGCCTGCGGCAGAGTGAGTCGATATCGGAGTCGCGAATAGTTCTGGCATGTTGATATCACCGATACGGAAACATGCGGCGCGACAACACCGATACCTTAATCAACAATCAGGGCCGGATGGCAACATCCCGTCTCGACCGCCCTGGAACAACGGCGACTTCGAGTCGTTCATCGCAGGCTGCGTCACGCACTGGGCCACATTTGCAGCCATTGGCCAGCCGGATCTACGCCCGCGTCGTAATCGGCGATTCAAGAACGACCACAACTAGCAGCACCGGAATTCGGCACTAGGTCCTTACCCGGCCAAGTACATTGAATCGAACACTCCGGACTCAACTACCGGGCGGCTGCATCATCGGCGCCGGGCACAATGACGACCTCAGATGGGTAGGAAAAATATTGATTATTGTGCTACTTTAAAATCATGGCACTACGCAATGCAGTTCTTGCTCAACTCGTTCACGGCGAGGCTTCCGGTTATGAGTTGGCGAAAGGATTCGACGCCTCGGTTGCCAACTTCTGGATGGCTACACCGCAACAGCTGTATCGAGAACTCGATCGCATGGCAACGGAAGGCCTGATCGATACGCAAGTGGTTCAGCAGGACCGCAGGCCGAACAAGCGTGTACACACTATGACTCCGGCGGGCCGCGAGGCGTTGCACGATTTCATCGGCGAACCAACGAAGCCGGGTGCGATGCGTGACGACCTGCTCGTTAAGGTCCACGGGATGGACACCGATGATGTATCTGCCGTCCGGGCTGCTGTCGCCGAGCGGCTGGAGTGGGCGCAGGGCAAACTGGATCGGTACGAGCGATTACGCACTCTCATTCTGGACGGCCGGACCGAGCAGGCGTATCTCGCCGAATCAGACCGTATAGGGCCCTATCTCACCCTCCTGCGAGGCCTCACCTTCGAGCAGGAGAACGTTCGTTGGGCTGAGTTCGTGCTGAAGGTTCTGGACAGGCGCAGCGTCCAACACTTCTAAAAATGTCTGTCGGATCTCGCAGGCAACTACGCAGGGGCGGGACCGAGCGAGCCTAGGAGTGCTTTGTTAGGAGCTCGGAGATGTGTTCTGCTGCAATGGTGCTGCGTAAGGAGATCGATGCGGTCCGACCGGTGATCGATGAGTTCGCCGGGGAGCTGTTCGCCGGGTTCGCCCGACTGGACCGTCGGGTCAAGGGGCAGCTGTATCTGCGGAGCCTGCTCTTGGACAGTAAGCGCAAGTCGAAGTAGCCCATTGCGGCACGGCTCGGGGTAGATCATCAGCAGCTGCAGCAGTTCGTGACCACCTCGACCTGGGACCCCACCCAGGTCCGCGCCCGGTCGACCGGGCGAGCGGCACGGTTGGTCGACCCAACGCCCTTGTGGTTGACGACACCGGGCTTCCGTCCTGCCGCGCCCGGGCCGCCACCGACCCGGGCGAAACCGGACAGATCGCTGCCCGCGGGCGCAGTGCGCGATCCCTGACCCGGCCAAGTAGCCCTGCGGGGCCTTCGCCGGCACCGGTGCGGTGGCGGAGGGCTAGATGGACGCGATCGAGGCGACAATCACAGCTGGCTTGATTGGCACCGGGACAGTCGGGCAGCTTCATGCGGCGTGCGGGTCTGGTCAGACGCTGGTCGTGCCCGAGTGCGCGCGGTGGCTCGTGACACCCGGCGGTGTGGCCGTAGCGGTGGTGCCGTTGATCGCCCTCACAGACACCCTTTCGGTCCGGGTCCGGCCGAAGTGTCGCGATCGCGGCGTGCAGCGACGACACGGTGGCTGCCGACTCGGCGGGCCACGCCGCCAACGTGGACACCACGGTGAGCACCAATGTCCCGACACTCACGGAATGCGGCTCGGCCGCGGTGGTGACCGCGTCGTGGTGTCGACGTACGTGTCGGCGGACCGCATAGCTGGCGCTTTCGCCGAGGCCGGTCTGATCGCAGACCTTCTGGCGGCATCTGAGGGACTTTCGGATCGTGGTGATTGGCGTCGTCGACTGTCGGGTGCGGAAAATGCTGAGGGACAGAGACACTGCATGTGTGGATCGACCCGGGGCACCCGAGCTGCGGACCGTGTAGCTAGGCAGGCGGATTCTGGCGTCGATTCCAGACGAATTTGAGCGTCATTGAGTGCCTCGAAGGGCCCCCCGATCCATACGAAAAGTAGCGTCACTTGCGCCGGCCGTCGATTACGGCTCCGGGCCGAGATACGGCTGGGATCGGCAGGTCAACCACCTCAGCGCAAGCACAGCGGCAGGCTCTTCTCCACCCAGTTGCAGGTGGCCAGAGTGCGGATCATCGCCGGGTCGACGTTCGGGTTGGCCTCGAAATAGGAGGCCCACAACGATTTTTCGCGGGGCACCGGGCCGCGCGGATGCGCCGCTCGCTGCGGCGGCGGGCGCGGTCGTCGCACTCGGCCAGCAGCAGTTCGGCCAGAAGAGACCGATACGACATCTGTTCGCGTTCGGCGGTGTCGGCGATCTCGGCGAACTGCTGAGAGATCAAGGGCAGTCGCAGCATCCGGCATGCCTGATCGATCGAGGCGTCGGCGGCCTGCTCGGTCATTCCGCGGCGCCGGGGCGTGCTGGAAGTGGTGGTCATGAACTGGCTCCCTAAGTTTGTAGGTGT
>NZ_BAFR01000328.1 GCF_000308435.1 Nocardia araoensis NBRC 100135
GTCGTAGCAGTTCATACCCGATAGCGTCGCCCGCGCGAGGTCGGTGATGCTAACAACGCAGTGTTGTACAACGTCCTGTTGTGATGGATCAGCCCAGCTGCGTGATGGCCAACCGTAGGGCTGCGATCCCTGCGGCCTGCATGGGGTGCTCGTCGATGACGCGCTGCACCTGCTCGTGGGTGAACGGCTGTAGTTCGAGGATGCGGCCTTCGGCGTTGCCAGCCGTGGCCGTTGTGAACAGCTCATCGAAGGTCGCTGCGTCGATGACGACGGCCGTCAGTAGGTCGGTGGCGAAGCTGAGCGGGTCTACTCCCAGTCCGAGGCAGTAGACGGTGAGTGCGCCGTCGCGGCGCGCTTTCTCGAGCCGGACCGCGAATTCCCATGCCTCGTAGTCGATCGGTGCCAGGTCACTGCCGTGGTCTTCGCTTGCTCCGCACAGTTCTTCGGCGAACTCCCGCACCATGTTGCGCCACAGGGAGAAGTCGTTGTCAACGTTCCATGCGGCGTACCCAGAGGGCTGGAAGATTCCCACCGGCACGACTTGATACATGCCTCCGGCGTGCCCGACCTTGCGGGGATCGCGCCAGTGCAGCAGAAACGACTGCGAGCCGGCGGCGTCTCGACGGATGGTCAATGTGCTGATCGCGAGGTTGGTGGGCCGCTGTCTCGGATCACAGGGGTCGATGATGGCTGCACGGATACCGTCGGCGACCGTGTGCCCGAGGTGGGCGGCGGTGAATTCGTGAGCAGCGGCTTCGCCGACGTTGACGCTGTCGAAGTAGCGGCCCGTGCCGAATCTAAGTACCGGGGTGTCGCTGGCCAGCTCAGCGTGCAGTAGACGGTAGGTCGGCCGGTTTTCGAACACCGCGGGGGCGGCTATCTCCCCCACGGCCTCGGCGTAGGTCTCATACTGCTGGTCGCTGGTGCGCACGGGCAGTACCGATCTGCTCGGCGGCGGGGCAGCCGCGCGGTCATCTGCTGACCATTCGAGGGTGACGTCGTCCAGCGGAAGCGGCGAGGGCGGGATCCATTCGAGGCGGGTCAGCAGTGGAGTACCGGCGACCCGGTTTGCGGCGTGGTAGCTCGCCGCTGCCGCGGCGTCCAGGGTGGGTCGATGCGACCGCTGGTAGGCACGCACGTCGAGCCATGCGCGTTCGCTGGTAGTCAGCGTGCGGGGACTGGCACCCATCACTTCCTCCGCATGGTCGGCCCTAGCTGATCAAGCTGTCGCGGTGCTGCCACGCCAACGTCAAACAGGCAGCGCCCGGCGCGGCAACCGGCTCATTCTCCAACAATCGCTCGACCGACGCTGCGGTGAACGGCACACCGTCGGCGGCTCGGCCGCCTTCGACGGCGACCACTTCACCTTCGTCGTTGAACTGGACAGTCGTGCCGAACACGTCGTCGAAGACATCATCGTCGATGACAACTACCGTCAGGATCGTTGCCGCCAGGGTCAGCGCATCGACCCCGAGGCCCAGGATATGGGCACGGATCTTGCCTTCCGTCTGGGCGGCACCGAGCCGCTGGTACAGCGGCCACCGTTCGTAGTCAATCGCCGCGCTACGGCTGCCGTCGTGCTCGGGCGATCCCAACAGTTCCTCGGCGAATTCGCGGACTATGTTGCGCCACAATGAGAAGTCATTACGCCGATCCCATAACGCAACACTCGACGGCTGGAACTCACCGGCAGGGATGACGTCGTACATGCCCGCAGCTGTCGCCACCCGGGCGGGGTCACGCCAATGCAGCAAGAACGATGGCTCAGCGGGATACCGGCGCAGCCGGATCGTGAGAGTGGTGATCGCCGGTATCATCGCACGCCGCGCCGGTTCGAAGGGATCACCCACCAACTCACGAAACGGCAACCGCCCCTGCAACGTCGAGACGTGACCTGGCCAGTGCTCCATGCACGCTGCGGCCAGCTCATGCGCCAGCGCCTCGGAGACGTCGAGCTTGTCGAAGTAGGACCCCAGCCCGAAGTCCAGCACTCCTGACGAGACCGAGCCAGCAAGCAAGCGGTAACTCGGGCGGGACTCGAACAGCCGCGGCGGGTCGAGGTGTTTCACCGCCGCCGAGTAACTATCGAAGGCGGTCTCTGCCGTACGCAGCGGCCGAACTGCCAACGTTTGCTCCTCGGTACCAGCCACCTGGACGGGCTGAGGTCCTTCGTGTAAGCGCAATCGAACCGACTGCAGTTCGACCGGCTGAGAAGGCAGCCAGCCCTCCCCTGTCAGAAGCGAGGTCCCGGGCAGCCGGGTATCACTCGGATACCAGTGCGCCGCCAGCCGGCCGAGTTCGGCGCGATGCCGGTTGAGCCAATGCCGTTGTACCCGCCAGCGTCCTCGGCTGGCCACCACGGCTGCCGGCGTCACGGCCTCTGCGGCTCGCCGTCGTTGCCGACCGGCCATGCCGAGTTCCTCGAGTGGAATTCCCAGAACCTCTGCAATGCGCCGACGGTGATCGACGTCTGGGTTGCGGGTACCCGTCTCGACCTGACTGAGGAATTGCTGCGTGATCCCCAGTGCGCTCGCGACAGCGGCCTGGTTCAACCCGATAGCCAGCCGATATTCACGAATGACCTCGCCGACGTTGCGGATGTGGCCCGAATCGGTCTCACGCCTCAACCATGTGGGTCGGTGTGCCCCCTCCACTTCGACTCCTCCCGAAATGACTACTGCGGCAGCGACAGAATCATCTGAGGAGATGTTCTGGCAGCAGGCGAGATTGGTGGTCCTGACGGTACAGCCCGGTGCCGCTGTATTCCTTCCTAAGAGGCGAGAAGGGCTAGGTGCCTCAACCGCCCCTCGTCGGGCGAGGGCTCGGCGGCCTCTCGCTACACCCTGTGCGCGGGTCGTCTAGTTGAGATTGACGTGCTGATGTCCAGTGGACTTGTGCTGGGGAAGGTCACCGGCAGTTGCTGCAGTGCGCGGTGGAATGGTCCTGGGCGCCAGGTCAACTGTTGTACGGACACGGCCAGTCGCACGTCGGCGAGAACGTCCAGGAGTTGGTTGATGGCGTGCTCGGCGACGAGGTAGGCCACGTCCTTGGCTGGACACAGGTGTGGTCCGGCGCCGAACGCGAGGTGGGAGCGGTTGCCGATGAGGTCACCGCCAGCGATCTCGGGGTCGCGATGGCATGCGCTGATGCTGATGAGGACGGGGTGGTCAGCTGGTATCCAGCTTCGGTCGACCATGGTCGGCTGGCGGGGGTAGGTGGCGCAGAAGTTCGCCATCGGCGGGTCGGTGAACAGCACTTCGTCGAGTGCGTCTCGGGTCGTGAGGGCGCCGCTGAGCAGGCCGCCGCCGAAACGGTCGTCGGTGAGCATCAGGAGCAGGGTGTTGATGATGAGGTTGCGTATCGGTTCGATCCCCGCGCCGTAGATGCTCAGCAGCTGAGCGAGCATTTCGCGATCGGTGAGGTCGGCTTGATGGTGCGCCAGCCGTGAGGTGATGTCGTCGCCAGGGTCGACGCGCTTGCGCCGGATCAGCCGGATCAGTGCTGCGGTGGCTCTGGCCATCCCGGCGGCCGCATCGCGGCCGGAGTCGAAGCGCGCGGCCATACCCGCAGCGACGTCGTTTCCTATCTCCGGCGAGCAGCCGATCAGGTGGTTGAGGACATCGAACACGATTGGGAACGCGTAGTCGGTGGCCAGGTCGGCGCTGCCTCGCCCACAGAAGGTGTTGACGCGCGGGATGGCCAGTGATTCGACGAGGGTCTGTAGCCCATGCAGGTCGATTTTCGTGATGGGGTCCGACGACGCTTGCCGGTAGCGTTCGTGCGCCGGACCGTCGTGAAACCGGGCGGCGGGCTGCCAGCCGAGCATCGCGTGAATGGGTGAGTCCCGCGGAATGCTTCGCTCCCACTTCCGCGGGTCGGCGGGGAAACGGGCCGGGTCGTTCAAGATGGTCACCGCCGTGCGGTAGCGGAGTATCAACATCGCCGGAACACCCGGGGCCAACTCGACCGGTGCTACCGACCCGAATTGCTGACGCAACGACCGGTAGGTGCCGTGCGGGTCAGCGGCGAACTCCAGACTGTGCAGGGACACTCGGGAAACGTCTCCGGTGCCGTAGGGAGAACCGTGCCCGACAGGGCAGCGATCAGGCATCGGGTGCTGGTATGAGGGCGGGGTGGACATTGACGGGACTCCAGAGGGCAGGCAGCGGTCGTCGGCAGGACTGGGGCGCGCATCTCCAGCCGCCGGAGCGTGGAGCGTTCTGGACGCAACACCCAACGTTGTCGGTGTGGGTGAGGGCTCCGAGACCGTAGTGGGCGGTGAAAGTGCGGCAAATTGCGTTTGGTGGGGCTAGGCCAAGACGGTGCCGATGGCGGTGAGAAGTGCCTCCTGCTCGGGCAATTCGCACAGTCCGAAGATGTGGCCGTCGGGCTGCAGCAAGCACAAAATGCCGACTTCGTCGGCGCCATACAGCTTGTGGGCCGCGGCGGTGTCGGCGATGACAGCACCGTCCGGTGCGCCGCGACGCTGCTCGGGAGAGGTGATCACCGAAACCCGGACCCGCTCACCGAACCGGTGCGTTACCCGGTCTCGCAATGCCGTCAACGCTGGAATCGTCTCGGCGGTTCGCTGGAATACGAGCAACGTATGTCCGGGATGGTGCAGCAGTTCGTGCAAGCGCTGTCGGGAGGTCAGGGCAACGTCGGGGGCGCGGTCCCCGGCAACGAGGCCCCCGAGCGACGTGATACCCGGCGCTGGGGGGACTGTGTGCCGGTAGGTGGTGGCGATCCCGGATATTCCGTTCACCGCTTGTTCGACGAATCCTGGTTCCCGGATGATCGCGAGGCGCTCGGCGAGCGGCGTGCCGTGCGCCATGAGCAGGTCGTGCAGCGTTTCGGTCCTTTTGATGACCTGTTCGGCTGCCGGGCGCCGCTGCGGCTGGTAGGTGTCGAGTAGCTCCTCGCGGGCTTCTCCCCTGGTGACCAGGGCCAGCTTCCAGGCGAGGTTGTAGGCATCCTGCATGCCCAGATTCATGCCTTGAGCGCCGGCAGGTGAGTGGTGGTGGGCGGCATCCCCGGCAAGGAATACGTTGCCGCGCCGGTAGTCGCTGATGCCGATGCGGATGGTGAAGTTCGACGCCCATTCGGGCTGGCCAAGGGTGACCGAGCCGTGGAAGCAGCGGTCGAGCACCGCCTGGAATGCCTCCTGCGTGATTTCGGTTTCGGGATTGACGCTCATATCGCTGACCAACAGCCGGTAGATGTCACCGGGCAGGGGTATGAACAGCGTCATGCGGTCGGGTTCGACCAGGTAATCGAGGTCGTCGCTGGACAGCGGGAGACCGGATATCGGCGCGTCGGTCATTCTCATCTGGTCGGCGTAGTACTTACCGCTGACGACGGTCATACCCATCTGCCGACGGACGGTGCTGTGCACCCCATCGCACCCGATCAGCCGCTCGGGATGCAGGATCTCCTCCCGACCGTTGGCTTTGTTCACCACCCGCGCGGTGATGCGCCCGGCGCTGTCGGTGCTGAGGGACACCAGTTCGGTGTTCCACTCGATGGCGCCTCCGAGCGAGGCGTGCTCCTCATGCAGGATCCGCTCGGTCTCGGCCTGGCTGATGTTCAGCATGAACGGATAGCTGCTGTCGAGGTGCGTGAAGTCCAGTCGCGCGACTTCGTTCGTGCCCAGGAAGTGATAGTTCATCCGGCGGGCACGGCGTCCCCGCGCGACCAATCGGTCAGTCATACCCAAGTGGGCGAGAAATTCCATCAAACGCGCATGCACCACACACGCGTTCGAGGTCGTCGCCGAACCGGCCGCCCTGTCGATCACGCGGCACGCCACGCCCCACCGACGCAAGATGATCGCGGCCAGCGACCCGACTGGTCCCGCGCCGACGATGAGGATGCGGTTGCTGTCTTCGGAATCTTGAGACATGGATTGGCCTTCCTGATCGAGGGCTACGGTTTGCGGGCGAGTGCGCCGTAGGCGGAGATCGGCCGGGTTTCACCGACCTCGGTCTCGCCGCAGCGCCATTGGGTGATGGACACGAAGCCGGGCTCGACCAGCTGCAGCCCGTCGAACACGGCTTTCAGCTGCGCCTGCGGGCGCGGGAGATACGGTGTGCCGCCGGTGCCGGTGTAGTTGTGGCACAGGGTGACGTAGGCGCGGCTGTCGTCGGTGCCGTCCCACAGCGCCAGGTAGCTGCCCGGCGCGACGGCGTCCATGATGGTGTGCACGATGCGCAGGAGTTCGTCGTAGGTTTTTGTGTGGCCGAGCACGCCCATGAACATCACGGCGATGGGCTCATTGAAGTTCAGGACGTTGTTGGCGTCGGCGATGATCCGCTCGGGATCGTGGTAGTCGGCGTCGATGTAGGTGACCACGCCCTCGGCGGTGGTGGAGGTGAGCAGCGCCCGCGCGTGGGTGAGGACCAGCGGGTCGTTGTCGACGTAGACGATCCGGGCCTCGGGCGTGATGGTTTGGGCTATCTCGTGGGTGTTCTGCATCGTCGGCAATCCCGTTCCGACGTCGAGGAATTGCCGTACTCCGGCCTCGTGGGCGAGGTAGCGCACGACGCGGATGAGGAATTGCCGTGATTGCACGGCCATGGTGGTGATGTCGGGGTCTACTTCGATACCGGCATCGCCTGCGATGCGGTCGATCTCGTAGTAGTCCTTGCCGCCCATCCAGTAGTTCCAGATCCGCGCCGATTGCGGGATATCTGTCCGGATGAGGGGGCTGCGGCTTTCGCGCATGGAATTAGCTCCTGTGGATGTGGGAAATCAGCGCTGATGCGTCCGCCATAACGGCGGTTTCTCAACTGAATTGGCCGACTCAGCGGCCGTTCGTGCCATTGCCGGAGCGCACTGCGCGCTCATTGCAATTCCGGTCGGCGCCGTCAGCGGCAGCTCAAGCGCGTAAAGGCATGGTTGTGCCGTGGGTGGCAGAAATTTCCGCCATCATCTTCTAAACGGGCCTAGCGGACGCGGGAAAGACTTAACGGTGGCCGCTTCCCGCGGCGCAGGTAGTCGCGACGTCAGCCGCTCATTTCTCACGGCAGCTAGCGTCGCCCGCACGACTTGATCGGCGCTAACAACGCAGTGTTGTACAACACTCTGTTGTGATGCGTCGGTCTCGCTGTATTCGTCCCTGACGTGCACACGTGGGTACCGTCCTGGCGGGTCCGGAGCCCTGTGGCACAGCGACTCGTGTAGCTCGACGGCATCCGCAGAGCGGACCTACATGTGGGGCAGAGCCGAATGATGATTCAGATGACGGTCTCCTATCGAGGTTGACGACGAGGCGCAGTGGGTGCTGTCGCTCGCTCCAGGCGTCTGGTGTGGGTTATTCGGGCTCCCAAATCGGCCGTCCGTCGTGTGTGGTGGCTATGCGGCCGAGTTGTACGTCGGCGAAGTGGATGCCGAAGCCGAGGGTGTCGGGGATGGTGAGTTGGTCGACGAGGGCTCGGCTAGTGGTGACTGATCGGATCGGGTCGTCATCGATGGCGCCGGTTAGTTCGGGGTGGGTGATCTGAAGTGGGGTTTGCATCGCGTCGCCGAACACGATCAGCCGGTGTCCGATTGAGGTGATGACGTAACCGAGATGGCCAAGGCTGTGCCCGGGCAGGGACACGGCGTGTACGCCGGGAAAGATCTCCTTCCCCGTGACAATGGTGTGGACCTGGTCGGCGAAGACGTCGAGCATTTCGGAGCTGACGCCGGCGGCGGCCGCCAGATCGCGGTGTTGCCATTCCGTCTCTCCGATCAAGACGGGGATGTCGGCGAATGGGCTGGCCGCGGTGGCGGACGCGCTTTGCCAGAGCCATCCGATGTGGTCCAGGTGCAGGTGGGTGATGGCGACGAGCTCGATATCGGCCAGGGTTTTGCCCGCGGTGGTGAGGCTGTCGAGTAGCTGCCCGCCGCGCATCAGCCCATACGGGGTGGGCACGGCCAGTGGACCGAAGCCGGCGTCGATGAGCATGGCCCGGTTGCCGTGCTCGACCAGCAGCGCGCCGACACTGGCGACGAGATAACCGTCGTCGTTGATCAGATGCGGGTTCGCGGCCCACAGCTCGTCGTCAGAGTCCGGCAGCCAGGCGCGGGGTTCGAGCAGGGCAACGCCATCGGGGAGGTAGGTGATGCGGTGGTCGCCTCGCTGGTGGTGATGGAGTGTGGCGGGGCGGGTGTAGTGGTCGAGGTTGAGGGTCATGATCGGGTCTCCTGAGGTGCGGGTTCGAGGTGGACGTGGCCGCCGCCGGGACGTACCGTCCGGTCGGGCCGCCTGTCCGCGGGTTGCGGGCCGGGTGGGGTCGCCCCGGCCGGGTGGACGGGTCACGGCGCGCACCCAGCAGCGGGGGCGCCGGGCGGGTGCATAGCCGCGGCGATGCGGGATTCGGCAGCAGGCACGAAGGTTCTCGCAGGGGGATCGACGGCGGGCAGTGAAGGTTGGGGCCGCGTCCGGTCATGGATCGGGCCCAGCGGTCGGGTACGCCTGGACCCCGGTGGTGTCCGCTGCGTCCACACCCGTTGTGCTGTCCCAGCTGTCGGTCGCGGCCTCCGGCATTGCGTCGACGATCGCGGCGTCGATCCCAGCTCCGGTCTCGCGTTGGCCTCCGATGGCGGTGTCCAGGGCGCCGCGGGCGCGTTCGATCAGATCTTTCGGTGTCGGGGGCCGCTCGATGTCCCCGGCGTCGGTGGTGATGTCGCCGTCGATGCGGCGCAGGCTTTTCAGCGAGCGCCGGACACCATCGGCGATGATCGGGCTGGTGTAGCTGCGCCAGTGGGTGTCGAGGTCATCGAGGCTGTAGTGCAGGTATCCCTCGACCCGCTGGGCGAAGTCCCTGGTCGCGGTGTCGAATGCTCGGGCGCGGGCCTCGGCATCCAGGTCGATGGAGGTGGCGGTGCGGTCGGCGTGGGTCCACAGCGCTTCCATGTTGCGCCGCAACTGTTGGGCGGCGGCCGGGTCCGGCTCGGCGTCGGCGGTGGCGATGCCGAGGAGATGTTGGCGGGCGACGGTGATGGCAGCCATGTCGGTGAGTTGGCGCATGTCCTCGGCGACGCGGGAGGTGTTTCGCCGTCGGGGAGCCGGACGTGGTGTCGGCAGCAGGTGGTCGTCGCTCCATGTACGGCCGGATTCGGCGAGCCGCCGCACGACTTCGACCCATTCGGCGGGCACCCCTCGGTCGCGGGCTTGGATCTCCGCCAGCGCGCGTTGCCGGTCGATCGCGGCCATCTGCTCGAATACCGACGTTGTTGCGGTGACTTCCGTGTCGGCGGTGTGGAGGGTGGTGCGCAGGCGGCTAGCGTCGGCGGCCAGTTGATGGATGCGCCGCAGCAGGTCCGCGTAGTCGGGTGGGATGTCCCCGCTGCGGGTGCTCGTTCGTGGGCGGGTCATTGTCCGTATCCCTCGCCCGGTGAGGAGAACTGCGGCACGCCGATGTCGCCGTCGGCCGCGGGGTCATACACCCATGCCTGAGTGCTGGCGGCGTGGCTGAACATCGCTGTGAGCGGGTCGGTTTCGGTGTCGTGGACGGCTGCGCCGGGGCGAATCGCGGCGTCGACCGCAGCGTCGATGTCGGTGTCGGTAGTGCCGGCGGACCGGAACAGTGCCTGTGGGAGGATCAGCCCTTTCGTGATCGCGGTGACCAGCTCCTCACGGGTGCACAACGCCGCCGCAGCGTCGATCCGGATTCCGGCGTTGTTCAATGCGGTGGCTTGCAACGCGTAGGAGCGGGTGTCGACACGCGCGATCTGCCGCCAGCGCTGCACCACCTGCTCGGCGGGAACACCGTCGATGGGCACGATCGCCGCGTCAGCCCACTCCCCCGCGTCGCCCCACAGCGCATGACCTTCCTCACTCGTGAGGCCGAGCAGGTTGGCCACCCCTGCGGTCCGGTAGCGCAGGGCACGGAGGTTTCCCTCGACCTCGGCAATGGTCGTGGTGTCGCTGGCCGGGGTGATCTGTTCGCAAGCGGCGTGCAGAGCGGTCCACGCGCCCAGGCGTTGCACGTCGGCGTAGAGGTCACCGAGGACGCGGTCCCAGTCTGTGGGTTCCGGATCGCGGAGGTAGAGGTCGGCGCGCCAGTGGGTGCCGCGGTCGCCGCGTTCACGCACGTGCTCGATCCACACGCGGGGCACACCGCCGGCGTGGGCGGCGTCGATCAGTGCCTCACGCAGGAACGCGCGAGCTTGGTAGTCCTCATACCAGGACTGCGGCGGGGTTTGTCCGGTCTTGTGCTGGCGTTCGGTGGCGGTGGCCACCATCCGGTTGAGGAACACCGTCTGGTTCTGCAGTACTTTCAGTACCGCCGCCTGCTCCCGTGTCGGCGCCCTCACGACCCCGCCCCCAGCGGGAAGCCGCCGCCGAAGGCACGGAAGTCGGGTCCGAACCCCAGCCGCTCGACCGGGGTGCTCGCGCCGGGAGCCCCGAACCATGCGGCAGGAACGGGTTCGGCCGGAAGGCCGGGGGTGTCGATGTGCTGGTCGGGGGTGCAGCGGTGCAGGGGACCGTTTGCGGCGTCGAGGATGTAGCGCAGGTGCGGGTCGATGTGGCGGGTGAACAGCGTGCTCATCGCAGATTTGTCGGGCGCTACGCGGGCTGCTTCGAACACCCGGTGCAATCCCGCGAACCGCACCGAGACTGCGTGATGGGCCCACCACTTCCGGCACCAGGTGTATTGGCCTTCGCGGTTGTTGGCCGCGATCCGCACCGCGGTCACCGGCAGCAGCCACTGCTGCACGAACTCACTCCAGTGCTCGAACAGCGGCGGCGGCCCCTTCTGCTCGCCGTCGGACTTCTCGGCCGCCGGGGTGGGCTTGAAATAGCCGGTGGAGACCGGTTCGAAAGGCAGTCCGGGTGTGGCGATGTGGCTGGTGCGGGTGCAGCGGTGCAGGGGCCCGTTGGCGGCGTCGAGGATGACCTTGAAGTGGGCGTCGACGTGGGAGAGCACGAAGGCGCTGAACCCATTGCCGGTGCGGGCCCGCCTTTGCGCTTCGAACGCGGCGTGCAGATGCGCGATCCGTACCGCGACCGCCCGGTGGGCCCACCATCGTGGGCACCAGGTGTAGGTGTTTTCCCGGTTCGCCTCGGCCAGCCGGACGCTGACAAACGGCCACAACCACCTCTCGGCGAACTCGGTGAAATGCCGATACGACGGCGGCACCGGTCTGTTCGGCACGTTCTTGCCCGCCGCGGAGTTCCCCGTCGCCGGGGTTGGCGCGCTCACGAGCGTTCACCGCCGTCGGCCGGATCCTCGGGATCAATGGCTGGCGCTGTGCTGTGATCGGCGGCTTTCTGGAACCGTTCGAGCGATTTCCGGATCAGGGGCGCGTATTGGGTGTCCGACCACCAGATCTTTCGCACCACGACCGGTCCGTGGTTCGGAAGCCGCACCAGGGCACGATCTTTGGGCAGCGCGGCGAGCAGCGCGGTGTCGAGGATGGGTTCGGCGCGCCAGGACACCGTGCGGTTGGTGCCTTGGGCGCCGTGGCTGCGGGAGCGATCGGCGACGTCGTGCGGTCCGGTCATCGCCGACCAGTGCTCCAGATAGTCGGTCGCGGCGATCCCGCCGCCGTAGACCTCGATGGATTGGGCGCGCATCGTCTTCAATCCGTTCGTGCCCCAGAGGTCTTCGCCCTGTTCGAGGACCTGAAGGATGGTCATCAGCACGATCCCGCACCCGCCGGCGTAGGTGTAGTACGAGGGCAGTTCGGCGATACGGGCGCAGTTGGCGGCCTCGTCCAGCACCGCCAGCAGCGGCACCGCCAACCGCCCGTCCGGGCGCGCCCGTGCCGCGTCCAGCGCGGCTTCCAAGATCTGCCCGACCAGTGCGGAGGTGAGAGGTGTGGCGCCGTCGGGGCCGGCCATCGACAGCGCATACAACGTGTCGGTCGATTCCACGAACCGCGCGGGCTCGAACTGAGGCAGCTGATGGGTCTGGTCTTGTTCGGTCCGGTCGATGACGAGTTCGGTTTCGGGGGTCTTCTGGTCGATGGCCTCCCGGACCGCCAGCCGCACCCGACGCGGTGGGGTGACCATCCGGGCGTAGCCCTCGTCGGTGAGCACGTTCAGGAAGCGGCGGGCCATGTCGAACAGGCCGTCGCGTTGGCGGCTGTAGAGCGCTTGAGATTCGAGGATGCGTTCGGCGGAGCGATGATGCTTGTAGTGGCGCAGGATCAGCGCCGGGGTCTGGTCCTGATCGCGGCCG
>NZ_BAFR01000327.1 GCF_000308435.1 Nocardia araoensis NBRC 100135
ATTCCTTCTGCGGGTGGGTAGGGGCGACGCAATAACTGGTCGTAGACGGCCACCGACGGCAAAGGCCTGGAATCGGGCGGCAGTTGCGCCACCCGGCGCACGGTCAGCGACGACACCGGATTGGGCTAATCCAGCTCCACCGGCAGGCGCGGTGGCTCCGTGTCGGCGATCTTGCGGGGTCTCCAGCGCCACAGCGTCGGCGCTCAGCGCACCGTCCTCCAACGCGGCCCTCAGCCCGGCAATGACCTGATCGGGAGGCATGTGTCGATGCAGCAGTAGCACCTCGATGAGGGCGCGGTTGCCGTCGCAGTCGCCGTGTGCCTTGCGGGCCGCGGCTCTCCACGCGTGGTGAGCCGCAGTGAATCGACCGGCCGTGCGCGCCTGCTCCAGGGCTGTCGCCCCGGCCAGCGCGCCGGGCTTGCGTATGAGCCCTTCTCTTCCAGGTAATAATCAAGATTCATGCGGTTCTGCCCCTTGCCCGCGATGCGTTCGTGCTGGGCGACCTCGGTGCGGCTGTCGTAGCCACCAGCGTGGACGCGTGCAACAGCACCCGCACTTGACGGCCGATCAACCGGATCGGCACGCTGTAACGATTGGTACGAACCGTGATCAGCGAATACCTGTCCACGCCCGGGGCACAAACCGGTCTGGAATTCCTCGTCCGGCAAACGCTTCAGCAACCCTCTTTCGACCTCGAAATGCTCCCCGACCGTGCGAGCCGGGCACCGACACGACGCGCGTCATCGGCGTAGTCGAACTCATCGATCAACGCGTTCAGCTCATCGACCGAGTCCACGCGAGGCACCGGCACAAGGAGGTTGCGGCGGAAGAGCCGATATCGCCTTCCAGACCGCTCTTCTCGTGAGCCCCGGGAGTTCTAGCTGGCAGTAAAAGACATCGAGATTCCAGTGGGACCGGAACGCCGTCCACCGATCTGTCTCAACCCGCCGCCGCGGCAGCCCGATCACCCGCGCGACTGCCGCGTTCAAGTTGTCGTAGCGGACCTTCCCGAACGGTACCCCGCCCAACCGCAGCAACGCGTGAACATACCCCTCGAAGAACGCTTCCTGACCACCCGAGGTGGACATCCGGTGAATCGCTCTGCAGAGAACGAAAAGAGAACAAGAACATCTCGATCCTCTCACCGCCAAGCTCGACGGTGACTTCCTCGCACTCGAGCTCGGCTTCCTCGCCACGACGGTGCGTCTGCGAATGAACACCTCGGCCGGGCCGCGACCGGCAGCAATACGGATTTCCGGTTGCCGTTTCGACACGTATCCGCGCACCGTCTCGTAGCTGACGTCGACCATCCGATGCTTGTCGATCAATCGAGCGAAGATCCGCCGCACCGTGCGCCACTGCTTGCGCGGCGCATCCAGATTCGCCACCAGTGACTCGTCGATGACCGGCTTGAACTCATCCAGCTTCGACGCCCGCGACGGATACTTCTTCCGCTCGGCCGGCCACGCCGCCCGCACCGTCTGGTACCCGACGTTCTACTTAAGCCGCAGATCCCGACCCGACATCCCAGCCCGAGAGTCTGGCCAAATCGCGGCCTACAGCTCCACCTCGGACTGACGCGGCGACGGCAACGCGGCTCCTACGAGACAGGTTCCAGCCCCTCAGACAGCGCATACAGCACGTTGCGGCGCAACCTACCACCATCACGACCAGGTGATGCCGAAATTCGTCTGTACCAACATCTTCGGATCACCAGCGATGTTCAGTGGTCAAGCCGATGCTGCCGGCGATCAACAGCAGCATGCCCAACAGGTGGACGGCCGGAATGCCCGCTTCTCACATGCCTGGGCTGTTCGGCTTCTGCCAGACCAGAAGGTAACGCCAGAACAGGAGTCGTCGAACCCGCACGCCAGGCAGTACCGCGGCGGCCTGGCGGGCGACCTCTCGGGTGGTCAGCGGCGGATCCATGACGACGGGCATGGTCGAGCTGGTGGAGTCCTTCGCGAACCCGCTTTTGCTTCCCAGCAACCTTCCCGACAGGAACACCACCCCAAGCAGGCGGGAACCAACTGTCGCGACGATCTCGACAGGCAGTTCCCGGCGCAGGTCCGGTCGGGGCAGAGCAATGGCAGCAAGGACCCCGCCAGGCCGCAGCGCCGCCGCGAGTACCGCCAGTGCATCCTGCAACGGCATGTGGTGCAGTGCAGTGATCGAGAAGACCGCGTCGTAGTCCTTACCTGGCAGCGAGTCGGTCAGCACATCAGCGAGAACGCAGTTCACGTTACTGGGGGTGCGGCGCTTCGCCTCCTCGATCATCTCCGCGGAGCGATCGACGGCGTCGACCTGTTCAGCCCGTTTGGCAAGTCGAGCCGCGAACGCTCCCGCACCACAGCCGACATCCAGCACCCGTCGGCAGTGCTGCGGCATCCGGCGGAGAAGCAGCCGGTGGTAATAGGCGTTGTGATCCCAATCAAGCACAGCCAGACCCTACCCGGCAACGCCGCTCGCGCCCTCTGGCACCCGCTCGGACGGAGCACACAAAACGTTGCGGCGCAACCTATCACCATCCCGACCCTGAGACGTCAAAATTCGCCTGTACCCACATCTTCATATCAGCAGTGACGTTCAGACCCGCCTGTAAGTGATGTCGTAGATGACCTGTAGAACCAGACCGTGGTCGCCCAGGCCATCTGGTCAAAGCGGCGCACACCTACGGGCTGCGCCGCACTCTGGTGTTCACCACCGTGTCAACGCGGCCGCCCGAATCGGCGCGGTCACTGGCCAGCGTGGTCGATCGTGTGCCCGCCAATCAGCGGCCGCCCGGTCCGCTGGTGTCCTGGCACGTGCACGGGCAGCAGCCGATCGAATTCCGGAAAGGGATCATGGATCACCTGCGCGCCCCGCCGAACGGTGGCTGGTCGGTTGTGACGAACGTTCGATGTCCGCATGAGGGCATCGACGTCCCCGCAGTCGACTGCGTCGTGTTCGCCCTGCCGAAACGATCCCCGGTGGATGTCGTCCAGGTTGTGGGCCGAGCGTTGCGGCACCCGAAAACACCGCCGCCATCGCCAGAGTGATCGTGCCGATGGTGGTCCCCGACTATTCAATTATCGGATGCAGCCAAAAACGGCAGCTCAGCGCGCCCCGCCTGCGCACTCAGCTGGGGGCCGACCACCTGTAAGCGGATGCCATACGGATGACTATGCCGTGAAGACGTCGGGGTCGCTCCGGCCGGGGAAGGTGACTTCCCGGCCAACCCAACTGTGCCGGGCGGCTACACGGTCGAGCACCACTACGTACGATTTCAGCGACATTCCTCGGAATGGCGATTTCGCCGTGCTACCAATCGAGCCCCGGACCGGTGCGTCGGTGCGGGGCTCGTTCGGGGGTATTCGCGCCTATCCACCGATCGCTCGGTAGCTTGACGAAAGCAAACCTACCTCGCGCAGAAGCTTTCTCCAAATCGAAACGTCCCCGTCCAGCACTGCTCGGCAGCGCGCCAGCGTGAATCGTGACTGTGCCGATCTATTCCGCTTTCCGCATCCTGGGCAACTCGGTGTCGATACCGCGATGTCCGGGTGGGGGTGCGCATCGGCTCCACCGGTATCGGGGGTAGTGGTCGTCCTTTTTGATGTAGGACAGTCGCAGCAGGGCCTGTTCCAGTGACATCGACAGTTCGGCGGCGAGTTCGGCCATGACCAGCATCATGGTGGCGCTGTCGAGTTCGTGCGGGTCGGTGAGGATTTCGTCGAGCACCATGCCGCTGAAGGCTTGTTGTCGGGTCAGGACCCGTCCGGGCAGCCAGCTCAACGCCCACCGCTGTCCGCGGATCCCGTCGGCCATGCGGATAGCTACCTCCGGGGAGATGGCACTGGCGATCCGCAAGGGCCCGATGATCAGATCGTTCATCCGCGCGGCCACGATCTCCCTCAGCCCCACCACGTTCGCCGCTGATGCGCCGGCCACCCTGTCCCCCACCGCGGCGCCGTCGTCGCGGAGGCGCGCGCTGCGCTGTGCTTGCTCGGTTTCGGCTGTGGTGAGCTGGCCGATGGTGCGTTGCAGCTGTTGCAGACCTGTATCGACGTCATAGCGGTAGTCGTCGTCGGATGCCAGGTAGCCATCGAGTTCGGTGAATACCTCGTAGATGCTGACTGTCGTGGTGGTGTCCCTTTCGGTGTCCTTGGTCATGCTGTTACTTCACCTCCGTTATCGGCCCCTGTGCGCGGGGTGCGCGGGAAGCGGCCGTGGTCGAACTCGATCCGGTAGCTCCCGCTGTTCTCGATCGCCCGGATCCTTCTGCGGGCTCGGCTCTTGTGTGAGTGCACCGTCGACACACTGGCGCCGATCACTTTCGCGATCTCCGCATCCGGCAGCCACAGATCCCACGCCATCACCGCCACCCGGTATTCGGTGGCGGTCAGGTTCTGCCGCAGCACTTGCCACACGTATGTGACGGTGTCGTCGTCGAGGACTCGGTCGGCGGGGTTCTTGGTCACCACCGACAGCCCGAGCATCGGCATCGCGGTGTCTGTGTAGTCGGGCACCGACACGACGCCGTCGCTGCGCCGCCACGAATCGATCACTCGGCGTTTGGCGATGGTCATGATCAACGCTGCCGCCTCGTGCGCTTGGGCGTTGAGGAAGTCGCGGTCGTATTGTTCCCACACGGCGAGGAATACTTCTTGCACGATGTCGTTGGCCCGGTCACGATCACCCCCGAATGCTTTGATCGCGAGCCGGAACACCGCGGGAGCGTGAGAGCGAAACAGGTTGTTGAACCGGCGTTGCGGACCGGCGGATGCTGCTGATCTGTCATCGTGCCGAAAACTCCCCGCTGATCAGACCCGAGTACTCCGGTCCGGTGAGCTGTGCGACGCCTTCGGGAAGGATCGACCGTGGCCGCGTGCCGTTGGTGCGGCGGTGAACGCGGGCGAGCACGGTGGTGGCGGGCACGTGACGACGCGCGGCCGTGACGGTGGCCGGCAGCCGCGGGGGCTTCGGTAGCTGCGTTAGGGGCCGCGGGACCGCCGGTACGAACGCAGAACACCACGCAAGCGGGCCCGCCATCGACAGCCGACCCTCACCAACCCACAACAGCGTCATGCCACCTACTTCGTAGCGCGAGCATGAATTCTTGAACCCGCCACGGCCAGTCGCGCCGACACGCCGAAAAATCTGTCCAGCCCGTGACCGATGCCGCCGCTGGCGTCACGGCACCGCCTCGGGCTGCGACACTCTCGGCGAGTGCGGCGTCACCGGTCGCGGCTGCCACGGTCCGCCGGTACAGTTCGAGATTGATCGCATCGCCAGCCACCGACCACAGTCGTCTCCGCCCGTGGGCAACATCGCCAACTTCTGATCAACGCGGCGCAGGTTCGCGCGCGGCCCGGCGAGAGGCTGCTCGTTCATACGGCCCGGTAGGTCGCCGTCACAGGTCGAAGGCCAACTGGTGGTCGGTCACGCGGGCTACGTCCGCCGGAATTTGGTGGCGGCCGGGCGGAACGGTGTCCGGCACGGCCATTGCTTCGGCGATCTTGCTGGCGAGGCGCGGCTCGAGAGGCAGTTGCAGGGTATGCAGGCGCTGCGGGTTGGGGCGGGTCAGTCCCATGGTCTGCGCGACGATCCATGGTTCGATGCCGGATTCCAGCATGCGGGTATCGAAGGTGTAGCGCAGGGTGCCTGGCGAGAGTTCGAGCCCGGCTTCGCGGCCGATCGTGCGCACGATGCGGTCGATCGAGCTCGAGGAGATGCGCCGCCGACGCTCGGAAACGAACAGTGCGCGCGGTCGCAGCGCGCCGAGCATGGCGCGCCGTTCGGCCAGCCACAGCTCCAGCAGGCGTCGAGTGCTCGCCGCCAGGACAACCGTCCGCGTGGTCCCGGAAAGTCCATGGACCTCGAGACAACCGGACTCGGCGCGAAGGGTCAGCCCGTCCACATCCAACAGGCGAACTTCCGACAGCGACAGGCCGTTGTTGAGCAGCAGCCCGACGATCGCGTGGTCACGGTGGCTGCGCGCCGCCGCGGTGCGCAGCAGTGCACTCTGCTCGTCGGCGGTGAGAGTGCGCGGGGTGCGTGAGGGGTGTTTGATCCGCGCGAGCGTGGTCGGCCCCACACCGCGCCACCGGTAGAAGGTGTTGATCGCCGCACGGGCGAGGTTGACCGTCGACGGCAGCACCCGCCGCTCACCGGTCAGATGATCGTGGTACGCCAGCACGACCCGATCCCGAACGGCCGGATCATGAAGCGCCTCTCGATGATCTGGCCGAGTCTCCAGCCATCTCAACAGATCCGCGACGCGCTCGCAGTAGGTCTCCCGGGTCCGCGGCGACAGATCGTCTCGACCTGCTAGATACGTCTCGAACCGGTCCAGCTCTTCCCGCGCCCACAACGACCGCGGCGCCGACTTCCGCATCGACGCCCTCTGCACCACCGCGGTGACAGCGCTTCCCATACTCACCTCCCGGCACGATCCGCCCGTCGAGGATCTCACTCACCACCGACAATGCGCCACTTCATACGATTAGTGCCTAACCGAACCCGCGCGATGGGCACTAATCGACAATAGATCGAAGCCTGAGAAACAATGGCGCTCCGTGAGATGACCGCACCGCCGATAAGCGAAAAGTCACTGGCAGCCAACGGCTACCGCAGGGAAACCATCGAAACCGTCGTCATGGGCCCGTTCCGGCCGAATATTGACTTCGATCTTGCCCGTTGCGCATTAGGGCGGGAGCGAATCACCCGACGAAAGAGTGCGCTTGCACAACCGACGCGCAGCTGTACCGGTGATGATACAATCAGTGGTTTCACGGCATTCCGCGGCGAGACACATTCAGCGCGACCATAGTTGGGCCACCCGGTGTGGGTGATGGTCTGCAATCGCTTGTACAAAGTGGGTTGGCTACTGCTATTGACGGAAGGGGCCGGGGCTGCCAATTCTGGTATGGAGATACATCGTGACGGTGGCCGAATTCGCGCCACGATTCGTGCGGTCTCGCATACTGTTGGTTCAAGGAAGTCGAGGTGTGTCATGGCGCCGCCCCCGGGGTTCGATTGGAACTGGGCTGTCACTAGCGGAGGGAATTTGACTCGTCGTCAGATGAATCAATTGCTCGGGCTTCTGCTCATTACGATGCCCGGCTTGCTGGGTGGTCGCATCGCGTCGTTCTTCGGTGCTCGAACAGCGGCCACCCGACTCGACCTCACAGCGCTGCAGCCACCCGATTCAGCCATGGCGCTGGCCGCCGGACGAGAAGCGCGTGGCGTGCTGAGCGCCAGCATGCTCAACCACTCCTACCGCGTCTGGGCCTTCGGTAAAACCCTTGCCCGCGCACAGGGCGCCCAACTGGATGACGAACTGTTCTACACCGCGGCCATGCTGCACGACATCGAACTGGAGAACCCCCAGCGGAACCGCTGTTTCGCAGTCCGCGGCGCAGAGCACGCCGTCCAACTTCTCGGCGAACTCGACGTGCCCGCCGATCGGGTCGCCCTCATCCGCGACGGCATCGCCGGGCACATGACCCTCGGCGCCGACTCCGACCTTTCCGACCTCGCCGGCGCGCTCTCCGCCGGCGCGGGAGTTGATCTCTTCGGCAGCCGCTTACCGGAACTCGATCCGCAGTGGATTGCCGAAATCATCGCCCACTACCCACGCATGGAGTTCAAGCGCCTCGTGATCGCAGCCGTGGCACGCGAGGCCGAAGCCGTCCCCGACGGACGCACTGCGCTCCTGCGCAGGTTCGGATTCGATCTCATGGTCAATGCGTCGCCGTTCGCCGAGTAACCACTCTGTTTTCAGACAAGGCAGTCCACGTTCGGTGCGCACGGCAGTGGCCTGTCCGGATGTATCGCGCTCTCCGCTCAACATTTCGGCTTGATGTGGCGATGCGAGATCGCAGGTCTCTGGAGCTTTTCCGCGATTAGAACTTCGATCGCAAAACTAGTTTCAGGCTATTGAGGTGAGGGTAGAGCTTGCCGCAGCAGACAGGCATCAAGATGAATGGTGCCACTAACTTGCTCTCCACGACGTTTGCGAGCTAGCGCAGGCGCCATGTGCCGACCCTGACAACCTCACACGGCCTATACGTGGCCGCCGACACTGGGGCCGCCGGGCCAAAGTCGTTCGAGGTCGGCAGGTGTCAGTGGGGCGCGGTAGGCGTTGTGGAGGACGGACCGGATGACGCTTGGTTCGGCCTCGGCTAGGTTGGCGAAATAGTCGATTCCTGCGGAGTATGCCCACATGTAGGTTCTGAGTAGTGGGTTTGCGCTCCGGTCGGCCAGGAAGCCGGCGATGAGGTTGTCGTTCCACCAGGGGACGCGAGAGCGGGCGTGGTCGGCGCAGGCCTCGATGGGTGTTCCCGCGTTGATAGCCAGGTGGAGTTCGGCCCGGACCAGTTGGGTGTAGTGCACGAGTCTGGTGCTGGCCACCAATGCTTCGTCGTCGGGTGTGATGAACAGCGGCATGGCCTGGGCCCAGCCTTCGAGCAGGACTTGCTGGGGTCCGTGCACGGAGAGCAGGCGAACCCATGGGACGTCTTCGACGGCGCAGCGAGCGGAGATGCTGGCGCTCTGCAGACCATGTCCAAGGACTTCGTGCAGGGCCATTTGCCGGGCCCTGACTTTGGTGAAGTTGGCGTTGCGCATGTTGATGCGCAACCGAACGCGCTGTCCTCCGCCGTCGAGCCAGAATGCCCAGTAGGCATCGACGTCCGCGGATTCGATGGTGAGCTCGTATGCCGCTTCGGAGCCTGTCGCGCGGCGAACGATCGGCTCGTACTCTATGGCTGCTTGGCGTATCGCGTCAGCCACGTCGGCGGCGTCGAGCGGGCCCTCGGTTTCGGCGAGTTCGGTGGCGGTGTCTTCGCCCCAGCTCACACCGAGAACTTCAAGAGCCTTGCGCGCCGTTTCTCCCTTGCTCGTGACGTAGTCTGCGGGCCATCCGGTTGCTGGGCATCCCTGGGTGGCGCGGACGTATTCGTCGAGAGATGGGCGCTCCCCCATGAGCGAGCGCAAGTAGGTCAGGTCGGCGGTGAGTCGCTGGGCGATCGCGGGTTCATCGGTTTCATCGAGCAATCGGCTCAATCGCCGGAATGTGGCGAGCCGGTCGGCGGGCGCGGGCGCCTGGTCGGTGGACGGGCAGAAATCGAAGTCGATCACCGCGGCCGCGCCTCGGTCGATTTCGTGCTGATGCCATGCTCGGATGGCGTGTTCGACAGCGTCACGAGTTCTCACGGGCAACCTTCCAGTGCAGGGTGATCGACTGATTCGGGCGTAGGTACTCCCGGGTGAGACTGATGAGGACGTCGTTTCCTTCGGTATCCCAGATCAGGGCTTCGGTCGCGGAGTTTTCCGCACCGTCGGGATGTTCCTCGGCGGCTGAGCAACTGGACAGTTCCCCAGCATTGACGTGGCGCAGGTTGAGGGTGAACCGGCGGGTGTAGCGGTAGACCGATCGTCGCCAGTAGTGCGCGCCGACGAACTTCCCGCCTGTGCACACGTAGCCGACCACGGCGGACTCGCCCGGTTGGACTGGCGGTGAAAGCTGACACGCGAATTTCGCCAGGTGCGCGGTGTCGTGGATGCGTTGGATGGCGATGCGGCGTTCAGCCTCGCGCAAAGGCTTGATGTCCAGCCGCCCATCGGTGGACTCGAACCACAGCTCCCGAGACAGGCGTGTCAGCGGCCGGTCGGTCAGGTTGAGCACCAGGTATTCGAAGGTCAAGGACGCGGACCCGTCGCTGCTGATCTGGATGTCTGTGCTGCAGTCGAGATCGATGACGTTGCCGGCCAGGTGAGCGAGTTGGCCGACTTCCCTGTCGGTGAGCCGCCGAGTTTGCTTGAGCTGCAGGAGCCGCTGTGCGAGCACTGCGGTCGTCTCGTTGGCGTCGGATGGGCTGTGCGTGGAGGAGACAGTGTGTGCGCGGCCGGCGGCGCTCGGCTGTTCGGGGCCCCATTCGATCGCGCCGAATGCCGGGCGTTTGATTCTGTCGCCGATGACATCCACTACGTCTCGTACCGCGCTGTCCGACTCGATGGGGGTGGTGGGCGCGGGGCGCAGTTCGGGGGTCCACGGTTGGAACAACTCGGCCGCGGTGAGGCCCGGGAACATCTTCTCAAGGACTTGGCAATGGCGGGGATAAGGGAGCGTTTTCACGTCACCGCGAAGCCAGCGGTGAAACTGCGCGGGGCCCGGACCTTCGCCCACGAGCTTCGGATCGATGGTCTCGGCGACCCTGTTGTATTCACGGCGGAAGGCGGCATGCGTTTGGCAATGCCGCTGTTGCAGTTCAACTTTGAGCCGAATGAGCCGAGTGGTCACCCTCCCACCCTTCGTCATCCCTACTGCGCGCCGAACCTAGCACAGATGATCAGGAGACGATCAACAGATCAGAAGGCGCGATAGCGAGAAGCTCCACATGATCGAAAGACGGTATCGCGATGCGATAGCGCTCGGCGGCAAGGTCATGCATGCCCCAGTACGGCACACAACCGGATCCGAGCAATGCGCACGCGCGCGGGCGACCACGGCGGAACCTCACAGCCAGCCCCCAGATATCGACTGCTTGCGATACGACGAGGAGGAGTGATCCCGATGACCAGCAGTGCACCAGCCTCAGGCACGCGGATGCTCCTCATCCGTCCTGGACATTCGCTCGCCGATGCCCGCAATGAGTTCATGGGGTCCCGCCGATGCCGCGGCTTGGATCGCACCGGTCACGATCAGGTGCGATTACTCGGTCGGGCCCTGGCGCAACTGCCGCTTCGAGTGGAGCGGATCTACCACACCGATGTGGCCCGAGCTGAGGACACCGCGAACCTCTTGGCGGTTGCTTTGGGCGGTGCTGCCGTCGAAGCGGCACTCGGATGCCGCGCGTACGGCGCCGCAGACGGCAAGCTCGTCGACGAGGTCTTGGCGACCTTCGATCCGCCACTCGAGCTTTCCCCCGATACACCGTTGGCTGAGGGGGCGGAGTCTTGGGCCGAGGCGGTTGATCGAACGCAGCGCGAACTCGAGCAACTCTCGGACCGGCACCCTGGCCAGACTCTGCTCATCGTTTGCGACAAGGACACGATCGCAGCGTCGTTCCAGCTATACCTCGACGTTCCTCCCACGAGATCGCAGAGCATCCACACCGACAACGCCGCAATCACCGAGTGGATCTCAGCTCCCGCTTCAGACTCCGAGGACGGCGCGCCGCGGCGCCGATGGATACTGACCCGCCACAACGATCGAGCGCACCTCGCTTCCATGGCAACGCCCACATCTGGCGCGCGCAGTGGTCGCAACTTCTCGCCTGTCCTTCACGACTCTGGCACGGCACCCATCACAGCTTTTGCTGGCACATCCGCTTTCTCCCCGAAAACTCCGTAGACCGACACTCTCGCTGGAGTCCCCCTTGAAGCCGCTTCCTCAAACTGGCGTCCGCGCTCCCGTAGGCGTGGACACGACCCGCGCGAGCATCGCCCGCGTCTACGACGCCACCCTCGGTGGCAAGGACAACTACGAAGTCGACCGCTACGTGCGCGACCGGGTCGCCGAAGTCGCGCCGCGGCAGAGCGATGT
>NZ_BAFR01000326.1 GCF_000308435.1 Nocardia araoensis NBRC 100135
GAACTGCCGCAACAGCTCTTGCAGTTTCTCCGCGCCGGGCAGCGTGCTCCCGAATTGCGTCGAACTGTCCAGCCCCTGGGTCAGCGCCTTCCCCAGTTGTCCGAGGAGTTCCCGGCCCGCGGAGGCGAGTGAACCGGCGCCCTGCGCCGCCCCCGATGCCGTGTCCCGCCCCGCGAGACCGGCCCTGGCGGGGCCGTCGGTGTGGGTCGCCGCCGCGAGCGCCTGCTCGTCCAGCGCCTGGGGCAGGTTCTCCAGGACCGACCGCACGCCCGCCGGGTCCACCCCGCTGAGTTCCGACAGCGCGTTCTCGTCGACGACGTCCGGGATGCTGTCCAGGATCGAACGCACCTGCTCCGGCGGCAGCCCGGTGAGCTGCGACAGGGTGTCCTCGTTCAGCAGGCCAGGGAGATTGTCCAGCACCGAACGCACCTGTGCGGGGTCCGCGCCCGTCGCCTGTGCCAGCGCGTCCTCGAGCGACCCCGGGTCCACGCCGGACGCCGTGCCGCGCGATGGCGACGGTGATCCGCCGGACGAACCGCCCGATCCCGAGGAACCGCGCGGCAGCGGAACCGAGCCCAGCGAAGGCACATCGGGCATACCGCTGCTCGTGACGGATTCGGGCTGCCCGCCGGACGACCCACCGCCTTCGGGCACGGCCGAAGTTCCCGACCCACCGGACCCGCGCGCGGGCGCCGCGCTGTCCTGAGAGCCGGTGGAGCCTCCGAACATGCCCGCGGGGCTGTAACCGGAGGCGCCGCCCGCGGATCCGTCGTCCAACTGCGAGCCGGTACCGGGTCCAGCCGCCTCGTAACCCGCAGGCAGGGGGCCACCGTTCGCAGGCGACCCGCCCGCGGCCTGGGTGTCGGCTCCGGGCAGACCGGCGCCGGAACCAGAGCCGGATCCGGCTCCGGTACCAGAGCCGGACCCGGCGTTTTCGGAGCCACCGTACCCCTGCCCGGCTTGCAGGCCCTCTCGGTAGCCCTCTTGGTAGCCCGCCTGATAGTCCTGGCCGGGATTCTGGTTGCCGGTGCCTCGGCCCCCATAGCCGGAGCCCTGCCCACCGCCTTCACCCGTCGGATAACGGCCGTACCTGTTCACTTCGTTCCCAGGCGTGTTCTGGCCGCCCGGCTGATTCTGGTCGTCGCCCGGTTGGTTTCGGCCCTGCCCACCCTGCTGCGGTGTGGCGATGGGCCCGTTCACCACGGGCATCACCGACACCGTGTTCTTCATGCCCTCGCCGTAGTGCTTCTGCCACTCGTTGCGGTACCGCCGGGTCACCCTCCCCGGGCAGCAGTCCCCGGGATCCGGTGTCGCGGGCATGCTCAGTTTGGTGAGGTGCAGCCACTGCGCCGTGTAGTCCAGGTTCTGGCTCATCGCGATCATCGACGTGATCAGCGGCTGCACGCCGTCGGAGTACGACCGGACCGCTTCGGAGGCGGCGGAAGCGCCCTGCCCCTCCCACGCGTCGGTACCCGCGGAGATCACGGTCACGAAATTGTTCAGTCGGCCCAGCAGGTCGTTGGCCATACTGTGCCAGTTGCCCGCGGCGGCCAGCACCGGTTGCGGATCGAGATCGCGCCCCAATTCGTACAATTCGGCGAAACTGAGACTGTCCTTGTTCTCGATGTTGGCCGTGACACCGGAATTCTTGGCGCCTTGATAGTCCTTCAACGAGGAAGGAAAACTCTCCGCGTTCGCCTTCTCGACGTGCGGGTTGCCGTCCTTGTCCTTCCAGGTGAAACCGCCGCTGGGCTGGTCGAATTCGGCGTCGGGCGCGCCGGGGGCCTTCTTGCCGGGCGTGTACGGCGTCGCCTCGGTCGGCATCTTCAGCTCACTGAGCGCCTTGAAGGTGTCCCCGGAATCGCCGTCGGTCTCGGTGTAGGCCTTGCCCGCGGCGATGTAGGTCTCGCCCATGTCGGTGACGATCTTCGCGTGGTCGCTCAGGATGGTATGCAGGCGAGTGCCTTTGGTGGTGAACGCCATCGCCAGCTGCGCGCCGGAGGTCAGCGTGCCGATCGGCGCGAAATTGTTCAGGCGCAGGTCGGTCACCGCGGCGGCCATCCCGAGCAGGTCGTCGACCAGATCGGCGCAGGCCTCGGCCGCGGCGAGGGCGTCGGCCGGGTCGAACGTCAGATACCCCGCCTTCGCCTGGTTCTCCAGGCCGGACCACGTGTTCGATTCGAGGGCCATTGTCATTTTCCTCCGCGGGGGATCGGGTCCCCGCTCCTTCGGATGTCCATAGCGGCGTCAGTCGTCGTTATCGGCGACCATCGACCGCGGTGCCGCGGCGCCGGAATCGTCGACGGGCCAGCGGGCCGGATCGGGCGGCGTCGTCGGCGGGGCGGGCGCGGTCGGCATGAGCGAGCCGAGATCGGGCGCGCCCTCGATGATCTCGGAGAGTTTCGGCAGCGCGTTCTTCCGTTCCAGCAGCGGCGCCATCAGGTCCCTGCTGCGCTGCGCGACCTCGGCCGCCGCCTGCTGCACGGCCGCCGTGAGGTTCTCGGCGATCTCCTCGAGGCTCAGATCGAGGACGTCCTCGGCGAATCCGGTGGCGATCAGGATGCCGTCGGCGTTCACGGTCACCTCGATGCGTTTGTCGCACGCCGTCACCGTCGCGGTGAGCAGCGAGCGCTGTTTCTGCAGTTCGGCGATCCCGCGGAACTGCTCGCCCAGCCCCTCCAGCATCGTGGCCATGTCCGCGTGCAGACGTTCGTTCACCATGTGCCGCTCACCCGCCCAACGCTCCGCCCGACGCCTGGTCGGTGCCGGTCAACGAGTCCGCGGCCTCGCGCTGGCCCTCCGACATGTCGTGGAGGGTCTGCGCGGCGCCCGTCGCGCCGTCGAGCAGGTTCTTCCTGGCCGCCTGGTAACCCTTCTCGCCCTCGGCGAATTTCCTGCCCCGTTTGTCGTCGCCCCACGGCATCGTGGTGGCATCGGATTCGATGCCGCCCAGCGTGTTCCGGAGTTTCTCGGTGATCCCTGTGACCTTGGTCGACAGCTCCCCGGTCAGCTCCGACGCCCGGCGCAGCTTCTCCGGGTCGACCTCTACGCTTTCGGCGGCCATGGCACTCCCTTCGATGTCGGCGGTCTAGAGGGTGAAAGGAACATCGACGTCCTCGGGGCTCTCGGTGGTGGTTCGTGCGTCGGCGTCGGGGGGTGGCGCCCCGGGCAGCCAGTCGCCGGGCTGAGCGGCCCCGGCGGGAGGCGGCGTGAAAGGGCCGGGCAGCGGCTCCACCGAAGGCCACTGTTTCGGACGGGTCTTGCCGCGCACGTCTTTACCCTCACCCAGGAACGGCTCGTCGGCGCTGGTGGCGATCGGGTTTCCCTGCGTGCCGGACGAACCGGTGACCTGCGAACCGGCGGGGCTGGGGCTCCCACCGGACGGGGCGTGGCCGCTGGGTGTGGGTGTCGCGTGCGGTGTCGCACCGGAGGACGAGGGCACGGGCGAAAGTGGCGGTGCTACAGAAGGTCCCGCTCCCGTGCCGCCGGGCCGCGGGCCTCCGGTCGAGCCCCACCCGTCCACCGACGACTCCCACGAGGTAGGTGGCCGGCCGGTGAAGTGGCCGGACCCCTCCGCACCGGACCCGGTGGAGGAGCTGGAACTGGATCCCGTGGGAGAGGAATTCGTGCCGGCGGGGTCGTGGTAGACGCTGTGGCCTGATCCGGTGCTGATGGTGTCGGGTGTGGTGGGTCGGACGGATGGTCCGTTTCCGCCGTATGTACTTGTGGCGTCGTGGTACACGCTGTGTCCCGATCCGGTGCTGATGGTGTCGGGTGTGGTGGGTCGGACGGATGGTCCGCTTCCGCTGTATGCGCTTGTGGCGTCGTGGTACACGCTGTGTCCGGAGCTGCCCGAGGAGACGACGTCGCCGCGGCCCGAGTGGGTGGACGCGGCACCGCCGCTGCCGGCAGCGGAGACCGGGCGCGAGCCGCCGGACGCCGAACCGTTGGAATGCGGTGCCGGGGTACCGGTGGAACCGGCGACCGTGGACGCCGCGGGCGACGACTGCCCGGATGGCGCGCCGGCCGACGTGCCGGTGTGCGTCGACGCGGGCCTGCTCCCGCCCGCGCCGGTGTTCGTCGACGCCGGGCCGCTCCCGCCTGTTCCAGTGGACGACCCGTCGTGGACCGGTGGGCGCCCGGTATTGCCGGTCGACGGTTTCGGCATCCACACATAGGAACGAATGCCCCCGCGCCCCGGTGGAATCGGCGTGCCGAGGGCGAACCCGCCCCGCGCTCCGCCGACCAGACCACCGCGCGCGATGCCGCCGACCCAGCCAGGACCCGACGAGAACGACGACCAGTCCCCGGTGACCGTGCCCGCCGCCACGTTCCCGAACACGGTGCCGACCGCGCCGGAGGCGCCGCCGATCACGACACCGCGGCCGACCCGCCCGAACGCGTTGTCGAGGTTCTTGCCCGCGAACCTGTCGATGCCCTTGCCGAGATACCGGCCTGGCTCGCGGCCGGGGATCACGCCCGCGACGCCTGCGAGGATGGACAGTCCGAACTCACCGCCGTTGAAGTGGCGACGCTTGCCCGCCGCCAGCTGGCCGACCTGCACCGCGCCGTTGATCGTTCCCGTGATGGCGGCGGCCTCGAGCGCTCGCACGCCGTAGACGCCGTACCCCTTGGCCGTGGGCAGCACCGGCCGCAGCTGCGCCGCGCGGGTCCAGAAGTGGCGCTTGACCGTCGGGGCGCCGAGCCGGGCGGCGATATTCGTGATGATCTTCTGGACGAAGTCCTCGAACACCTTGAGAAAGGACCGGGTCGTGGTGATCGCGGCCGCCTCGACGGCGGGCGCGGTCGGCGGGAACAGCCAGGCCCACAGGATCTCCAGCGCCAGCCAGGCCAGGGTGACGATGACGGTGATCTTGGTCGCCTGGATCTCGGTGCCCATGTCGAACGCGCTGTCGCCGACCGTGCTCATCAGCTTCGCCAGCTCCTCCAGGGATTGATCCCCGGTGCGCAGGACGTCGTAGCGGGCGCCCATCGCGGCCCCGCCTTCGCCCTGCGAGTAGGCCGACACCGTCGTCCGCTTGGCCTCGTCGATGCCCGCGAGCAGCGCCTCGAGTTCCTTGCTCGCCGTCTTCCACGCCTCCGAGACCGCCCATGCGGCGTCCTCGTCGCCCTTCGGCCAGGTCGTGCCCGCCACCCAGGCCAGCCACTGCAACCCCTCGGGCAGGTAGATGGTCACCGCTGCTCCGCGGCGGCCCCGAAACGCCCTCTCGGATCGCTCCCCACAGCTCGCCTCCTCGGCGGTCGACGTCATCGGATTACATCGCGGTGAGTTGAACCTTCATCAAAGGCCGAGCGAATTCTGGTCGCGCGCAGAGTGAAACGATCGGCAGACGGCGAGTACTCGGTTCCGCCAACACCGTTCGTTTCCCGGGCGGTGGTAGCCTCGCGCCGCGAACGAGGAGGTGCCACGTCGTGACCGCAGCCGAGCAGCCGTCCGCGGACGGACCCACGCCGCCGGATGCGGCGAGCCGCCGGATCGCCGAGCTGCTGATCGGGCTCGCGCCGCGGGACTGCCGTGAGATCCACGCGGTCTTCGTGCTGACGGTCGCCGCCGAGCTGGCGTCGGTCGTCGCCGCCGACGAGGAGGGCCGTACGGTCCAGATCGTGCCGCCGGAGGAGGTGCTGGCGCTGGTGCGCAGGCATCGGGAGGCGTCGGCCGCCCGGCCCGAAGGACCCTGGTGGCGGTATCTGCTTCTGGTGTCGGCGTCCGGAGAAGTGCGGACCGACTACGACTTCGGCGCCGAACCGTTTCCCGACGACCACCTCTTCCCGGCCGAGGTCTATCGAGCGGATCTCGAAGTATTCCCGCGGGACCGGCTGCCGGTGTGGCTGGCCGCCCATATCGGGCATGCCGATCGGCAGTCGCGTCCCGCCGCGACGGCGGCCAGGGCCGACCCGGCCTCGGCCCGGTTGGAGGACGGTCTACCCCCACTGCCGTTGCTGGTGGCGCGCTGGGCCGTGCTGTCCGCGGCATTCGTCGCGGTGGGGTCCCCGTGGGGGCCGCGGGTCCTGCCCGCACTCGGTTTGTTCGAAGGCGCCGAGCGCAGCGGCTCCTCGCTCTGGATCGTGCCGGGGGACCGGGCCGTGCTGTCCGGCGGCGTGTGGAACGATCCCGCCTTGGACGCGGTCTACAACGCCGGGGCGCCGATGCCGGATCTCTACGCGGGCGCGCCCGCCTGGGTGGCGAACCCGCTGCTGAACCCGCGCGCCGGCGCCGGTCTGCTGTCCTTCTGCTACTGGTGGGATCGCGGCCGGTGGCACCGCGGGGCCGCACCGCCCGCGGCCGACGTCGCCGCGGCCGTCCCGGGTGTGTGGAGCGTGGAGAGCGCCGCCGCCATCGTGGCCGCGCTGATCGAAGACGAGCCGGGCGCCGGGGCCCGGGACGCGGCGCTCGTCCTGGTGCACGCCGCCGAGCGCGGGAGCATCGAACGCACCACGCTCGTAAGCGTTTTCGGCGACGGCGAAATCGATGACGCCTACCTCCAGTTGGTCATGGCGGGAGTGGCCGCGGGCTGGTGACCGGCTCGGCGGGGCAGGCGACCACGCTTCGAGTACCTGGCGTGTTCGACGGCCGAATCCCGGCTCCGCTCGTCAGCGGCACAGCGCGGTTTCCCGCTGCATGCGGGACAGCTTCTCGGGATTGCGCACGGCGTAGAGCCCGGTGACCAGTCCGTCGTCGATGCGCAGCGCCAGGACGGTGTCGATCTCGCCGTCTCGCCGCAGTATCAGCGCCGGATAGCCGTTGACCTGCGCGGGCTGCCTCGACACCGCGGCGAGCCTGCCCAGCCCGGCCGCCAGCGTACGGGCCACGCGGTCGGCCCCGGCGACGGGCGACAGCGTGGCTTGCACCACGCCGCCACCGTCACCGAGCAGAACGACGTCCGGCGCGAGGATGTCGAGCAGGTGCTGTAGCTCGCCCGTCTCGATCGCTCGCTGGAACGCCTCGATGGCGTTGCGGGTCTCCGCCGCGGAAACGACTCCGCGCGGTCGGCGCGCCGCGACATGTGCCCGCGCCCGGTACGCGAGTTGGCGGACCGCGGCCGAACTCTTGTCGACGGCCTCGGCGATCTCGTCATAACTCAGATCGAACACCTCGCGCAGGACGAACACCGCCCGCTCGATCGGCGTCAACGTCTCCAGCACGAGCAGCATGGCCATGGAGACGCTCTCGGCCAGCTCGATGTCCTCTGCCACGTCGGGCGCGGTGAGCAGCGGCTCGGGCAACCAGGGGCCGACGTAGGACTCCTTGCGCCGCCCGAGCGTGCGCAGCCGGTCCAGCGACTGGCGGGTGACGATCCGCACCAGGTACGCGCGCTGATCCTGGACGGTGCCGAGGTCGACACCCGCCCACCGCAGCCAGGTCTCCTGCAGCACGTCCTCGGCGTCGGCCGCCGAGCCGAGCATCTCGTAGGCGACGGTGAACAGCAGGTTCCGGTGGGTGACGAACGCCGCGGTAGCCGGGGCGGGGTGGTGGGCGCCGGACGTCTGCTGCGATGTGTCGGCCATGGAGTGGCTCCTGTTCCTCTCGGCTGTGTCATCCATCAGACGCCCGCCTCCGCCGTCTTGTAACACCGATGCGCAGTGGCGCAGGTCACGTCGGCGCGCTGTTACGAGGCTCCGGCCCCCGACGTCTGGTGTTCGTTCGACGCACAAGCACACCACTCCCCGAGGGAGGACCACGTCATGGAACCCCGTATCAATCTGAACGACAGCGAGATCGGCGCCAAGATCGGCAGGCGGTTCGCCAACACCAGCCTGGCGATCTTGCAGTCGACGGTGCCGAAGGCCACATTGGAGCTGATGCAGTTGCGCGCCAGCCAGATCAACGGCTGCGGATGGTGCACCGACGTGCACACCAAGGATCTGGCGGCGGCCGGTGAAACCCCGGTCCGGATCAACCTGGTCGCCGCCTGGCGCGAGTCGAGCGTGTTCACCGAGGCGGAACGGGCCGCGCTGGCACTGACCGAGGAGGGCACCCGGCTCGCCGACGAGCACAGAGGCGTCTCCGACGAGACCTGGGCCGAGGTGCGCGAGCACTACGACGACGACCAGATCGCGACGCTGGTCTACCTGGTCGCCATGATCAACGCGGCCAACCGGCTCGGCGTGATCACCCGCACGCCGGGAGGTTCGTACCAACCCGGCATGTTCGACGCCCTCACGAACTGATCGATAGGAATGCCCGGGCCGCCACCACACACGAGATCCGAGGAGGTAGCGCGGTTCAATCGTCTTCGGGAGCGGCGATCGTCAGAACCGCGTCGGCGATATGCGGGTTGCGCTCGAGTTCGCGCTCGAGCGCGCGCAGCGTGAGGGCGATGGTCGACTCCGCCGGATCGCCGACCAGGTCCACACTGGCGACCAGGAAGACCTGCCGCGGGCCGACGTATTCCAGGCGTACGAAACGCACTGCGGCCACTTCGGGCATTTCCTCGATGCGGGCCGCCGCGGCGGCGCGGAGTTCGGGCGAGGCGGGCTCCCCGGTCAGGAAGCGCCGGTTCCGGTCGATGAGCACCACGGCGATCACCCCGAGCAGCACGCCGACGAGCACCGATCCGAGTGCGTCCCAGACCGCCGCGCCGGTGAGCTGGTGCAGCCCCATTCCCGCGAACGCGATGACGATTCCGATCAGAGCCGCGCTGTCCTCGGCGAAGACGGCGCGCAAGGTCGGATCGGAGGTTTCGAGCACGTACTCGAGGATGTCCTGATCGAAGCTCTCGGCCTCGCCGCCGAGCTGCCGGGTGGCCTGTAGCCACGAGATCCCCTCCAGGACGAAGGCGATCCCGAGCACGATGTAGGCAACCGCGTAATCCTGTCCGCCCTGCCCCTCGTGCAGCAGTTCGGTGATGCCGTGCCACACCGACACCGCGGCGCCCGCCACGAAGAGGCCCACCGCCGCGAGCAACGACCAGACGTATGCCTCGCGTCCGTACCCGAGGGGCCGTTTCGCGTCAGCGGTGCGCGTGCTTCGACGGTTGGCGACGAGGAGGAAGATCTGATTGCCGGTGTCCGCCCACGAATGCGCGGCCTCGGCGACCATCGACGCCGAGCCGGAAAGCGTCGCCGCGACCGTTTTGGCCACCGCCACCGCCACGTTGGCGCCGAAGGCGACGATCACCGTGCGCGTGCTCTCCCCACCGGCCGCGGGCGCGGATCTCTTGTCGTGGAAGGCGTTCGCTCGCTCCATCTACGCCAGTGTGGCACGGACGCTGGGCCGCCGATACGAGCTGAACCCCCGCGCCGAGCCCCGCACAAGCGCCCACGGTGCGGGTCTGCAAGAGCGTCTGAGCACGCTGGCGGGCCGTCGGCCGGAACCGGCTCTGTTGCTGCTGGCCGATCTGCGCCGTCTGCACCGCGTCGCGGCGGGCGTGTCCCCCGACTGGGAACTGCTCGCCCAAGGCGCCCAGGCGGCGCAGGACCTCGAATTGCTCGAACTCTGCCGGCGCTGCCACCCGCAGACACCGCGGCAACTGCGCTGGGCGAACGGCGTGCTCGAGACACTGTCACCGCAGGCGTTGGTGAGCTGACCATCGCCCTGGTCGCAACCGGCCGCCTATAAGCCGCCATTTGGTGTGTCAATATCCAGCGGCAAATAGTCTCTTGCGGTGGAATGCGAGTCCGGACAGCGGCAACCCGTGCTCAGTTGCGATGTCAACTGTGGTTCCGTTCAGACGCCAGCTTCCTTACAATGGGCCAACAAACAACGGCACGCTATACGGGTGCACGGTGGTCAGGCTGGGCCGGCGGTTCCTTCCCACCGTCGACGATGGGATTCGACATGGCTGTGGGTTCAGCGGAACCGTCGGAATGGTCCTTCGAGCGCAAAGGCGCCGAATGGGTCGCGGACGAGGAACGTCGAGGCAAGCCGCGCTCGCTGTTCTGGCCGTGGGCCGGGACCAGCTGCAATGTGGTCTTGGTTTCGTTCGGTCCGTATGTCACCGCGCTCGGCCTGGACTGGCATCTGGCAGCGCTTGCCGCGGCGGTGGGTGGGGTCGTCTCCTTCCTGCTGCTCGCTCTGGTGTCGCTGGCCGGGCAGCAGGGCGGGGCGGCGACCATGGTGGCCGGCCGCGCGGCGTTCGGATTCCACGGCAACAAGATTCCGGCATTCCTGAGCTATCTGGCGTTGGTCGGGTGGGAGACCTTCTCGGCCGTGCTGGCGACCCTCGCGGCTCGCACGGTCGCGCACCGGCTCGACCCGGATATGGATACCGCACCGCTCATGGTCGTCACCCTTCTGACGGTCATCGTGGCGACCACGGTGATCGGTATCTACGGCTGCCACGTGATCTTGCGGATCCAGAAGTGGTTCGCTCTCGCGTTCACCGCGCTGTCAGTGGTCTATGTGGTGCTGACGCTGCCCAGGATCTCGTTCGCCACGCACGGGCAGGCGAGCGTGGGCGCGTTCGTGGGTGGGGTGATGCTCGTCGCCAACACGTTGGGGCTGAGCTGGGTCAACTGCGCCGCCGACTACACCCGATACCTGCCGCGCACGGCCGGCAAACGCGCGCTTGTCGGCTGGATCGTTTTCGGCGGCACCGCTCCCGCTCTCGTTCTGATGGGACTCGGCACGGTGCTCGCCGCGGGCGATCCGGAGGTCGCGGCGGCGGCGGCCACCGACCCGATCGGCGCACTGTCGGCCCACCTGCCCACCTGGTTTCTGGTGCCCTATCTGATCCTCGCACTGGTGGGATTCGTGTCGGGCTCCATCATCGGCCTCTATTCCTCCGGACTCGCGCTGCAAACATTGGGCGTCCGGATACCTCGCCACTACACCGTCCTGATCGATGCCGTTCTGATCGCCGCCGTCGGTGGCTACGTGGCCTTCGCGGCGCCCGGGTTCTTCGCCCCGTTCCAGGCTTTTCTGACCACGACCGGTGTCGTGATGGCCGCGTGGACCGGAATCTTCGTGGTCGACCTGTGGCAGCGTCGCCGCGTCGGCTACGACCGGACGGCCCTCTACAGCCCGGTCGGCGGCTACGGGAAGGTGAACCGCGTCGGGGTGGGCTGTCTGATCGTCGC
>NZ_BAFR01000325.1 GCF_000308435.1 Nocardia araoensis NBRC 100135
AGTCCGCCGCTGGTAGCGTTCCACCACACCAGGCACTTGTTCACGAAACGCAACGCAGCAGTGTCCTGTGGGGGAGACGAGTCGCCGAACCCGCACCCGGATGACTGCGGCCCGGCCACCCACCGGGACGTCGGCGAGGGCGCTTTCAGGATAACGTAATTGCGTTGTGCCGCATGCGCTCACAGGCTGCGCAGCACAGCAGAGCTGGCATTGAGGCCGGTGCTGTAGGACTCGTGGATCGAACTGGTGACCATACCGGCCCAAAGACGGTGTTATCGATCGGCTCGTAAAGGCCGTCTTGTTTCGAGTTGGGGGCGGGGTAGGCGCCCAAGGCGTACTTGTCCTGCGGCCAGTTTCCAGGGAGGCGGCGAGTCGCTGATTCTCGGGCAGGGCCAGCAGTTCACGTGCCGCGTCTCCGGTGGCCCAGTCGACCACGACCTGGCCGCAATAGCCGGGCTCGTCCACCGAGCCGTTCCACATGGTGGGGGGATTCACCGAGTAGTCCTCGATCAGATCCCACGGTTCCGGTAGGATCGGTGCCGCGAATTCGAGTAGGCCCTTGTACACCGGCAGTAGGCGACTTCCGAACAACTACTTGCGCAGGGTCTCTGGCAGCGGCGCGTCGAAATGGATCGTCCCCCGCCGCGCCTGGCGGCCGGGAGCGCCACCACGAGTTTCTTCCCGGGGAACACTTCACCGCCCGCGAGCACCTCGACGCCCTTGCGGCTATGGCAGACCATGGTGACCTCGTGCTTCTTCCGGATGTCCAGCCCGGTCGCTACCTGTTCGATTACTCTGTCGTACCCACCGATCGCGGAGAAGTCAGTGTAGCCGTCGTCGATCGGGGCCGTTGATCGGTGCGCTGAGTGCGGTTGCGAGGTTCTCAATCATCTCTTCGGCGGGCATTTTCGTAAACTGTTCACTGTCGGTATCGATCACCAGCAGTGCGAGGGTAGTTCTGCGGCGAAATTCCAAGACGCTGTAGGTGGTTGGCTGCGGTCTCTCCGGGCAGAGGTGCGGGCAGTGGGTCCGCAGTGTGGGCCGCCTCTGGGAGAAGTTGCAGAACTGTTAGGCGCGCTGGCTGACCCACGCACTCCCCGGGTTGAAGCGGCACCGCTCCACGTTCCATTGGTGCGTATCGATACCGGCGGGGCGCAGTAGCGGCCAGGTGGAGACGTTCGGGCCGTGCACGAGTTCGGCACCGCGTTCGGCTGGGATGCCCATACTGGTCCTGTCGGTCACTTCGTGAAAATCCAGCAGATGATTCTGTAGGACATCGAAACCACACCGGCGACTCGACGTGTGATCGCCGCCAACGATGTGCGCGGCCGACGTACGGTCAGACGATCGACCGATCTGCCGAGTTCCGGATGAGTGCGGCTGCTCGTCGAATTGGTGCATGGTTACGGCCAAACAAGAATTTCGTCGATCTTGCAGGTCTCCGCTACGTTCGCCATCGCCGAGCGCCGTCTACACCACCCTGTGAGGAGAACCTGCCCGACCCTCCGGCTGAAGTGAGGTGACCAGCGGCATGAAAATCTCGTCGACAATAGATATCACCGCGTCGTCGGTTAGCTCACCATGAACGAGTAGCTCGCTGCGAGCCAGGTCGGTCGGCAGTGAGACGACGCGGTCCGGGAGCGATCCCGCGCAGATCTCGCCTCGTTCGTCGGCCCGGTCGATCAAACGGCGTAGGACACCGTGATACAGCGCCGTACCTACGCGGCTTCGCAACTGCTCGGCTAGCGCCGGCTCCCGCATACTCTCCGCCATGACGCCCCAGACCGCCTCGGCACCGATCGTTGTGAAGCGCTCACGTCCGCGATACAGCAAGGCGATGACGTCACCGCGCAGTGACCCTGTGTCCGGTGGTTCCTCGTCTGAAGGGAGCACGTCGAAAAGTGCCGCGGTGACTAGCTCTGCCCGGGTGGGCCAGCGGCGGTAGAGGACCGGCTTGCTGGTGTGGGCCCTGGCGGCGACCCCCTCGAAGGTGAGGCCGTGGTACCCGACTGCGGTCAGCTCCTTCCTCGCGGCGTCGAGAAGGGCCCGCTCCAGGTCTCGGCCGCGGCGGCGAGTGACGGGGGGCATCTACCTACCTCACAGAGAACGTTGCGTTTCTTATCGACCTTAGCTTAGCATCGCGTTTAGTATACGTATCGTTTCTTATTGGAAGGCGGCATGAGTACACCATCCGCACCTACAAGCCCCTGGGGCCGGGTACTCCTCGTCACTTGTCTGACGGCGACCTTGCTCATCGGCATGCTCTCGGCGTTCGCCTTGCCAGCGATCAATTCCAAGCCACATGAGCTGCCTCTCGCGGTGTCCGGTCCGGGCGCACTGCAAACGGAACAGCAATTGGAGCGCGCCTACCCGGGTGCCTTCGACATCACTGTCGTTTCTGACGCTGGCGCCGCCAGGGCGCGCATCCTCGACCGGGATGTGTATGGCGCCATCAACACATCAGCCAGTGGAAGCCCAGAGTTGATGGTGGCTTCCGCCGCGGGTCCTGCGGTAGGGGCGCTGCTCAAGGAAGCGGCGACCAGGTTCGGCAACGACGTGCAAGTGACCGATGTTCGGCCGCTTCCAGCGGACGACCCCAAGGGCGCGGGGCTGAGCGCAGGCGCACTACCCCTGTCGCTGGGCGGATACATCGGCGCGATACTGCTGCTGTTCTTGGTACAAGGAACTGCCCAACGAGTCGTCGGTTCGATCGGCTTTGCTCTGGTAGGCGGCTTCTCCCTGACCGCGCTGCTGCAATACGGACTCGGGGCTGTCGACGGCAATTACTGGATTACAGCCGCGGGGGCTGCGCTTGGCATCGCCGCATCCTGCTGGATGATCCTCGGGATGCGCACCGCCTTCGGCAACGTCGGTCTCGCCCTCGGCGCGCTCACGCTGATATTCCTCGGAAACCCTCTGTCCGGACTCACCAGCGCCCCAGAGATGCTTCCAGCTGGCTGGGGCGCGTTCGGTCAACTGCTCCCGCCTGGCGCCACCGGCAGCCTTTTGCGCTGCCTCGCCTACTTTGATGGTGCGGGCGCAACCAAGCCGCTACTGGTACTCGCTGTTTGGGTGGTCTGCGGCGTGTTCTTTTTTGCGATAGGCACGCTTCGCGAAACTCGCCAGCGCGCGGCCGCGGCCTCAGACGCTCCTCGCCAAGCGGAACTCGCCTCGGTATGAGCAACCCGGTTGCATCGGGCAAACCGAATCACCGACGGTTCGGTCGAGGCAGGACCGCTTCATACGTGAAGCTTCTGCCACCTGCCCTGACGGCGCATCGAGTGCCCGGTTCAGTTCTACTCGATCGGCGGAGACGTGAGTACAGTGCCAATGATCGCGGTGCCCGGCGCCGGGCGTCCGCCGGGGCCAGGCCGGTATTCGACGGAATCGGCTGTCAGGTCGTTCCCGCACTGACCACAGGTCACAGCGGCCTCAGTGATGTGATGGCAGTCATGGTGATACAGGATCAGGGGTGGCCCGTCCGGACCCGCTTCCCAGCGATCGCCCCACGCCATTAAGGCGAGCAGAACGGGTACTAGGTCGCGCCCCTTGTCGGTCAGCAGGTACTCGAACCGGTCCGGATGCTGTTCATACCGGTGCCGGCGCAGGACCCCGGCGTCGGTCAGGCGCTGCAGGCGATCACTCAGCACGTTGGTCGCCACGCCGAGGTCGCGCTGAATCTCGTCGAACCGGTGCAACCCAACAGCGACATCACGGACGACCAGTAGTGCCCATGCATCGCCGACGATCGCCGCTGAGCGTGCGATCGAACACGCGATGCGGCCGAAGTCAGTTCTCGCCATCTCAGTCCCTTGCTATACGCAAGCCAGCAGTATAAGGTCGGTATATGCATCACGCTACCGTGCGGGAGCCAGCCTGGAGGATAAGCGTAACGCCGCCCCATTCACGGGCTCGGTCAGGGTATGAGTCAGATGCGTCAAAGTTGACAGGCCTAGCCCTCACGCTTTGACGTAAGTTTGCTGAACAACACAGTCCACGTGAAAATGCGCGTCCCGACAGCGGTGCGCTAGCGAAACTGGAATTGCAGCTGCTCGCGGAACGTCATTTTGGTAAGAAGCGCGTACTGTCGTCCAGGCTCGACCTTGTTCGGTGAGGTCGTATCGAGATCGTGTCGACTGATGTAGGGGCAGTGATCGTAAAATCAATGCAAGGTCCGCTACTGGTGCCGCTGTGGTGCCAGATGCTTTGTCTCTATCACTGCAGGTAGTAGGTCGCGGATTCCAAAGTTTTGCATTGAGACGGCAGTCGAGTGTAACGGTGCATGGCGACTGCCACTGCAGGCTCGGCTAGTAATTTCGCCAGCTAGATTTTCGTGTATTGCATGTATCCACAAGGGCGACAGTGCCCAAGTTCGGCCATCGAAGGAGTTTGATATTCAAGTGAACGAGCAGCTGGAATTCTTGGAGCAGGTCGGTAGCGATTTCTGGCTGGTGGAAGACGAGCGGGATAATCTGAAGGTCAGCTATCGCATCAAAGAAGTGATCTACGCCGGTTATTCTACATTTCAGCATGTGATGATATTGGATTCTTATGACTTCGGGCGCATGCTGGTATTGGACGGAGTGGTGCAATCCACATCTCTGGATGGTCACATCTACAACGAAATGATCACTCACGTTCCTATGATGATCCACCCCAACCCGGAGCATGTTCTGATCGTGGGCGGTGGAGATTGTGGTGCAGCTCGGGAGGTCGCGAAATATGACTGCGTCAAGAAGATCGACATGGTCGAAATCGACGAGCTCGTTGTGGAGGCGTGCAGAGAACACTTGCCCACCGTGTCGGGTAATTTGTCGGACCAGCGGGTGAATTTCATATTTGCCGACGGTGTGGAATTCATCAAGACGAAGAGGGGTTGTTACGATGTGATCGTGGTGGACTCTTCGGATCCCATCGGACCTGCTATGGGACTGTTTGAGTACGGCTTTTACCGTGAGGTGCATCATGCCTTGAAGGGGGACGGCTTGATGGTCTGCCAAAGTCAATCGCCATTGTTCCATCGAGAAGTTATGAATCAAACTGTACATCATCTCGAACGCTTGTTCCCAATAATCGGGGTATATGGCGCAACGGTGCCTACCTATCCGGGTGGGTTCTGGAGCTTCTCCCTCGGATCAAAAATGTACTACGAGATTCCGGCTACAATGTTCGACAAGAACACCAAGTATGTGAACGATGCGATCTTGCGTTCCTGTTTCGATCTTCCAGAATTCCTGAAACTGGTGCCTGATTCCGTCGGCGGTGAACGGCTGCCCGAGAACGCCGGTCATTGTGTGGACTCGGGGGTTGTCCGGCCAAATCTCGCCATCTAATGCCTGACCGCTAGTTGAGATTCGCCCTCTGTTGGCGTACGCGTAGAGCGGTGATCGGCTCAGTGGTCTTACGGGCCCGTGCCATGATCTCTTCCTCGCCTTGGGGACCCTACGGCGTGCAGTGAGTCGCGCGAGACCGCACATGAAGTGCCCGGAAGGCGCCGCCACAGGAGTCGATATAGGTGATGACCGCACGTCCGCCTAAATGGGAAATCTATTTTCATTGACACACAGGGATAGAGATGCCAATTCTGAAGAGAGCGAAATGTGCATCGGCGGGTCTATAGTGCTCTGCTTGGGCTCGTATCTTTTCGGCCCGATATGAGGAAGGTCAAGGTCCGTTATGGCACCACCTCAGGGATTTGAGTGGAGCTGGGCCACGATAACTGGTGGCAATTTGACCAGACGGCAGTGGAATCAATTGCTGAGTCTTCTTCTGTTCGCGATGCCGACTCTGCTGGGCGGGCGCATCACGTCATTCTTCGGTGCTCGAGGACCGACTGCGCAGCTCGAGGGGGCGGCGCTGCGGCCGCCCAATACACCGATGACAGCAGCCGCCGAACGGGAAGCGCAGAACCTGTTGAGTTCTACCATGCTGGAACACTCTTATCGCGTGTGGGCTTTCGGTAAGGCCCTGGCCTGCGTGCACAATGCCGAACTGGACGATGAACTGTTCTTCACCTCGGCCATGCTGCATGACATCGAGTTGGAGAACCCTCAACCAAACCGCTGCTTTGCAGTCCGTGGAGCCGAACACGCGGAGCGTGTGCTCAGCGGCCTCGGCGCCGGGGCCGATCGCGTCGCGCTCGTCCGCGACGGGATCGCCGGACACATGACTCTTGGTGTCGACTCCAACCTTTCCGATCTCGCCGGAGCGCTCGCCGCCGGCGCAGGAGTAGACCTGTTCGGCGATCGCCTCAGAGAACTCGACCCACAGTGGGTTGCCGACATCATCGCGCGCCATCCACGCCTGGACTTCAAGCGCCTCGTGACCCGCGCCGTGGCCCGCGAGGCTGAAGCCGTCCCCGACGGAAGAACTGCTCTACTCTACAGATTTGGATTCGAACTAATAGTCAACTGCGCACCGTTCTCCGAATAGCCCGCTGGGTCCCGCGCGATCGTGGTCTCACTGCTCGACGATCACGAGAGGATCAGTCGAACTCCTCCATAACCGCCCCGTCGTTGGAGAAATGCCCAACTCAACAGACAAGGGAACTTGGGGACCAGGCAGAGTGGGGACGGGCGTGCAAGAAGATGTCTTCAAAAGGCATCCGCATAGCTAACGAATTTGGACGATGATTGCCGGTCGCGTCCGACGAGATGCATAGGAATACTGTTGGCAGTCACGGATATCAAGGCATTCGCTCACCTTACTGAGGCAGATGTGGAAGCCCTCGGTAGCGAGCTCGACGAGCTCCGACGCAAAATAGAACAGTCACTTGGACAACGAGATGCGGACTACATTCGGCGCGTCATCAGAATGCACCGCGGCCTCGAGGTGGCCGCGCGCCTGCTGTTGTTCGCCGGGCGATACCGGGCGCCGCGACTGGCCGGGACCGCGATGCTGGCGGCCGCCAAAACCATCGAGATGATGGAACTCGGCCACAACATCAGCCACGGTCAGTGGGATTGGATGAATGATCCGGAGATCCATTCCACAAGCTGGGAGTGGGACTTCCTCGGCCCCTCCGCGCACTGGAAGCGCTCGCACAACTACGTCCACCACACCTACACAAATGTGTACGGCCTGGACGAAGACCTCAGCTTCGCAGTGCTGCGGATGACCCGCGATGAACCGTGGCGTCCGATTCATCTGATGCAACCCATACTGAACGTGGTCGTGGCGGCCGGGTTCGAATTGTCGATCGCCGTGCACGATTGGGCGCTCGAGCGACGGCATCTGGGCATTCCCCGAAGCCGGCTGCGGTCGAAGCCGAACATCGAGTTCGCGCGAAAGATCGCCCGCCAACTCGGCAAGGATTTCCTGCTGTTCCCGGCGCTGAGCGGGCGGAATTTCAAGTACACGCTCGCGGCGAACGCCTCGGCGCTGCTGCTGCGGAATCTGTGGGCCTACATGGTGATCATGTGCGGACACTTTCCCGACGGCGCCGAGAAATTCACCGCCGAGCAAGTCGAGACCGAGACCCACGGTGAGTGGTATTTGCGACAACTGTTGGGTACCACGAACTTCACCGCAGGCCCTGTACTGGCGTTCATGAGCGGCAACCTTTCCTATCAAATCGAGCATCACCTGTTTCCCGACCTGCCCAGCAACCGCTACCCCGAGATCGCCGAGCGTGTCCACGCGCTGTGCGACAAGTACGACCTGCCCTACACGACCGGGTCACTGCCCGCACAGTTCTGGCTGGCTTACCGCACCGTGTGCAAGCTCGCGCTGCCGGACCGATTGCTGCTCCGTACGTCCGACGACGCCGCGGAAACCAGATCGGAGCGGAAGTTTCTCGGGATTCGGCCCACCTGGCAGGCGACCGACCCGATCACCGGCGCACGGCGCGGGCTGCGCACGGCGCTGGCCGCGACCGACGCATCGATGCGGGCGGCGGGTCACGGTCGGGGTCGATGGTTTCGGGCGGCGATGGATCGCCTCGGTCGCCGGTAAGTGCTGGAAACAGGTGGAAGGACAGTCGTTGACACAGGAACGTCCCGTGGTCCGGATTCTGGCCGGTGTGGCCGGCCGCAGCCTCACTCTGATGGTGGGGATGGCGATCGGCGCGATGGATGCCCTCGCCGTCCGGCGCGACCAGATCAGCGGGCGACCCGGCCCCACGATGCAGCCGACCGTCGTGGGGGTCAGTGGCGGCGCCATCGCGGCGGCGGCGATAGCGCTGGGCATGACGCGCGGCGAGGCCAGGCAGATCGCGATCGAACATCCCGAGCAGGATGTCCTGGGTGCGAGAAGCTTCCGTGCTCTGCTCACCCGACGCGCGCTGTATCCCGAGGCGCGGATTCGCGAGCTCGCCCACGCCATCGTCGGTGACCGCACCTTCGCCGACTTCGCCCTCGACCCGAAACCGTCCGGGCAGCTACACGAGGCAGCATCGTCGCTGCTCATCCCAGTCTATTCGGCAGAACACGGCACCCTGCTGCTGCCACGAGACCTGCCGAAATTGGGTTTGTCCGACCTGCCCGTCGCCGATGTGCTCGTCGCCGCCACCCGCATACCGGGCGCCCTGCCCGCGGCCACGGGACTGGAGGACATCTTCGACGGCGGCTGCCAATATCGAGTCCCCCACGACATCTTCTCCCCACACCCGGCCCTCATCCTGGACCTCTACGGGCCCCAACCATACGACAGCCGTGGCGGACTGATCTTCCCGATCTTGCATCCCTCGCTGCCTGCCATCCGTAGTCGTCCGCGACCGTTTCACGACCCGGCCCTGCGCGAGACGACCATCTTCGCCCATCAACCCTACGGCGCCGCGCTCAAGCCCCCGGCACGATCATCCGAAGAACTCTTCGACACCGGATACGACATCGCCACCAGTTGGATCCATTCCCGAACCCACGAGCAACTCCGCACCATAGTCGACCCCCAGGTGCTCGGATTTCCGGATAAGGGCGCTGCTGCCAATCCAATTCAGTCGATCGCTTGATGATGCCATCGTTTCTTTCACGAACACCATGTTCGAGTACGCCTGCTGAGCCACACGGTTTCTCCGGCAAGAATGAAGTGTCGATTCGCCGCGATAATGGTCCTTTGTAAGCACCTAGTTGGAAAGGTAAGAGTTTGGATGTTGCTCCGTGAGATGACGGCATAATTCCCATTTAAGCTGCCCGACCGCAGCGGCCAGTCGGCCCTGCTGGAGGAAATCCTCGTCGGGCAACTCGGTCTTAGAAGACAGAAGGATCGATCGGCCTGCCAACGGCAGGCCGTCACCGCGCTGCCCACCAGGTGCAATATGCCAGACGAGGACGGTACAGACCTGCCGAATTGGCTGAGCTTCCACCTTCCGGCGGGAAGCGGGCTATTCGTTTCCTCCGCCCGGGTGGAGAACTGAGGTCAGACCAGTGTGGATCCGCGTTTCTTCGGAAACGGGCGTAAAAGAATTCGGAATCCCATGCGCCCTTGCAATTTCGACAGTCAGGAGTATGTGTAGATGTACGTGCATGAGTCAGCCGAGCCTGTGCAGCATCGCCCTGCGCAACCGGTGTTTCCCACGCGACGTGTCGTACTCGGCGGTGCCGTTGCCACGGTGGGCATCGCGCTGAGCGGAGGTCGCAATATCTCTCGCGCGCAGCCTGCAAGCGAGATCGACTGCCGTGGAGCGTTGTTCGCCGCTGTGCCGCACGGAGTGCGAAGCATACGGTTCCGGGTGCGCGGAGTATGGAGCGATCCGGTGGCGGTGCCACCAGCGCAGCATGGGCGCGATGACCGGCAGGCTGCGCTGTCCGAACTCGTAAGGGTCCCAGCGGGTGCCGCGTCGATCAGTCTTGATAGGCCGGTTGGCTTGTTCGGAGCCACGCCGGCCCAGCCGTTCCGGACGCCGGTGCCCACCTCGTACGCCTGGGGCTTCCCGGTGGTGTCCCGATCGGGATGGGGAGCCGACGAAAAACTCATGACCTGGGGTACGCCGGAGTATTCTCCAGCACAGCTGATTACGGTGCACCACTCGGCGATTCCGACAGGGGAGGAGTACAGCGACTACCGCGACGCGGTGAAGGAGATTTACCGCTATCACGCGTCGCCCGCCCCGCTGGGACAGGGCTGGGGTGATATCGGTTATCACCTCGTGATCGATCCCAACGGCGTCGTATATGCCGGTCGCAGTACCGGCACCGCCGAAAGCCCAGCAGACGACTCACCCATCTTCAAGCCCGGATCATCACTCGGACCCGGAGCCGAGATCATCACCGCGGGCCACGTTGTCGGGGCGAACACCGGCAACATCGGCATCTGTATGATCGGCGACTTCACCGACCACCTCCCCAGCAAGGCCGCGCTTCACAGCCTCGATATCGTGCTCACACGTCTGTGCAGCGGCTTGGGCCTGAACCCGTTTGCTCAGGTTCACTACGCGAATCCGGTCAATGGTGCCACGGCAATCATGCCCGCTGTCAGCGGCCACCGTGACTGGCAGGCCGTCGCTGGCGCCACAGAATGCCCCGGCGACTTCCAGCACGCCGTGCTGCCGCTGCTTCGCCAACTGTCTGCAATCGGCTGAGCCTTACGCGGAAAAGCAGGTGATGATGAGCACTCGAGACAGCGCAACGAAGCGACGTCCAGACACGTCCGCGGTCGGCCTGAACCAACCCAAGCGGGATTGGATGGGCGCGGCGATGCGGGTCATGACGAGCATTACCGGGTCGGAACTGGCCGAGAAATACAACCTGCGCAAGCCGATCGAGCGCGTCACCTACGAGGGCACCAAGACCGGCTTCCGCACGCTGGGCGCGGCGACCCGCGCGTTCGCCAAGGGGGCGGGCGGTGGCGCGCCGAAGCGCCTGGCCGCCAACGAGGCGAAGAACAAGGACTTCTTCGACCTGACGCCGACCGAAGAGCAGCAGATGATCGTCGAGACGGTGCAGGAGTTCGCCGCCGAGATCCTGCGCCCGGCCGCCCACGAGGCCGACAACGCCGGCCAAGGCGCCGCGCGACCTGCTCGAGCGCGCG
>NZ_BAFR01000324.1 GCF_000308435.1 Nocardia araoensis NBRC 100135
GATCGTGTGGCGAGGCGATTCGGGCGTGTGGATACTCGGCGGACGGATCGGAAGATGGTGAGCGGGTTGATGCCCGAGCTGCCGAAGAAGAATTGTTGGACCCTGGCCGAGGCTGCTGGTGACGAAACACCTGATGCGATGCAGCATTTCCTGGCCAGAGCGGTGTGGGACGAGGATGCGGTGCGTGATGACCTGCACAGGATACGGCTTCGGCATGGTCAAAATCCTCCAGCGAGGACGGATCCTCACAGGTCAAAAGTTAACCCAACCGAGGGCAGTCCCATGCTCGCGCGGGTGCGCAGCAGCACGCCCTTACGAGCGGCGCCCGACATGGAGCTTGTTCGCGGCATCCTCTAGACCCAACATGGCCCAGGAATCCTGAAGCTGTCATGAGCCGCAAAGTAGGACGCGCGGGTAACTGTTGATACGCTTTACGGTTTCGTTTCGTGCAGTTGGAGTGGTCGCCTGAGGATCTGATCGGGTCGTGGACGCTGATCGGTAAGAACGACTGGCGGTTGGTGGGCAACAAGTCGGGGGCTACCAGGCTCGGGTTCGCTGTATTGCTGAAGTTTTTCGAGATCGAGGCGAGGTTCCCTCGTGCGGGGGCGGAGGTGCCGCCTGCGGTGGTGAGCTACGTCGCCGAGCAGGTGAAGGTCGATCCGGCGCTGTTCGCCTCGTATCGGTGGTCGGGCCGCACGATCGAGTATCACCGTGCCCAGGTTCGTGCTGCTTTCGGGTTCCGGGAATTCGCTGTCAGCGACGAGGACCAGCTGGTTGGCTGGTTGGCTGGTTGGCTGGTTGGCTGAGGAGATGTGCCCGGTCGAGTTGCGTGAGGACCGGCTGCGCGAGGCTGTGCTGGTGCGGTGTCGGGCCGAGAAGTTGGAGCCGCCGACACCCGGCCGGATCGATCGCCTGGTGGGTTCGGCGCGATCGACGTTCGATCAGCGATTCTGCGCCCGCACGATGTCGCGTCTGAGTGCGGCGTCGGTCCAGGCTCTGAACGAGCTGGTCGCCGAGACTGCCACTGCGTTGGCGAGTGGCCGGAATCTGTTGTCGGAGTTGAAGTCCGACCCCGGCAAGGTCAGCCTGGAGACGCTGCTGCGGGAGATCGAGAAGCTGACCGCGGTCCGTTCGCTGAAGCTTTCGGCGGAGCTGTTCGCCGATGCCAGCGAGAAGCTTGTCGACGCCTGGCGGGCACGTGCGGCGCGGATGTTCCCGTCAGACCTGCGCGACGCCCCGGAGCCGGTCCGGCTGACGCTGCTGGCGGTGCTGTGCTGGATGCGGTCGGCGGAGATCACCGACGCCCTGGTGGATCTGCTGATCAGTCTGGTGTTGCGGATCAATACCCGCGCAGATCGGCGGGTGGAGCGCGAGTTGACCGAGGATCTGCGGCGGGTCCGGGGGAAGGAGGGAATCCTGTTCAAGCTGGCCGAGGCTGCCGTGGAGCACCCCGACGACATCGTGCGCAAGGCACTGTTCCCGGTGGTCGGGGAGAAGACGCTGCGGGAGCTGGTCACCGAAGCCAAGGCCAATGAGCAGGTATTCCAGGAGCGGGTCCGCACGGTGCTGCGCAGCTCGTACTCCAATCACTACCGGCGGATGCTGCCGCTGCTGGCCGCGCTGGACTTGCGGTGCAACAACACCGCCTACCGGCCGGTGATGGTGGCGATGGAACTGTTGGCGCGCTATGCCACGATCGACGGCAAGGTCCGCTTCTACGACCAGCACGCCCTGGTGCCGTTGGACGGCGTGGTCCCGAAAGCCTGGCGTGAAGCCGTGGTCGACGACCGCGACCGGGTCGAGCGCATCCCGTATGAGCTGTGCGTGCTGGTCGCGTTGCGTGACGCGCTGCGCCGGCGCGAAATCTACGTCGAGGGCGGCAACCGGTGGCGCAACCCGGAAGACGACCTGCCGGGTGATTTCGAGCAGGCCCGCGAGGTCCATTACGCCGCGCTGCGTCAGCCGCTGGATGCGACCGAGTTCATCACCGATCTGCGCGCACGGATGACGGCCGGGCTGGAAGGGTTGGACAGGGGCCTGATCGAGGGGAGTACCGGCGGGGTGCGGATCACCAAGCGCCGTGGCGAGCCGTGGATCTCGGTACCGAAGCTGGACAAACTCATCGAGCCGGAGAACCTGACCGCGATCAAGGACGAGGTAGCCCGCCGCTGGGGCACGATCGACCTGCTCGACGTGTTGAAGGAAGCCGACTTCCTGACCGACTTCTCCATGGAGTTCGTGTCGGTGGCCTCGCGTGAGTCGATGGACCGCGACACGCTGCGGCGGCGGTTGCTGCTGGTGCTGTTCGCGTTGGGCACCAACATGGGCATCAAGGCGATCGTGAATACCGGCGAGCACGCAGAGACCGAAGCCACGTTGCGGCATGTGCGGCGGCACTTCGTGACCCGCGACAACATGCGCCGGGCGATCGTCAAGCTGGCCAACGCGACGTTCGCCGACCGGGAGCCGCAGTGGTGGGGCCGGGGGACGGCGTGCGCGAGTGATTCGAAGAAGTTCGGGTCGTGGGAGTCGAACTTCATGACCGAGTATCACCAGCGCTACGGCGGGGCCGGGGTGATGATCTACTGGCACGTCGAGCGCAACCGGGTCTGCATCTATTCGCAGCTGAAGTCGTGTTCGTCCTCGGAGGTGGCGTCGATGATCGAGGGCCTGCTGCGGCATTGCACCGACGCCGAGATCGAATCCAACTATGTCGATACCCATGGCGCGAACATCGTCGGGTTCGCGTTCACCGAACTGCTGGGGTTTCGGCTGTTGCCCAGGTTGAAGAACATCGGCAGCATCCGGCTGTACCGACCCGACGACAACGCCGCCTACAGCAATCTCGGGCCGGTGGCCAGCCGCCCGATCCGCTGGGACCTGATAGCCCAGCAGTACGACCAGATGGTCAAATACGCGACCGCGCTGCGGCTGGGCACCGCCGAATCGGAGTCGATCCTGCGCCGGTTCACCCGCGCCGGCCCGAAACACCCCACCTACCAGGCCCTCGAAGAACTCGGCCGCGCGGTGCGCACCATCTTCGCCTGCGAATACCTCAGCTCCGAGGAGCTACGTCACGAGATCCACAGCGGGTTGCAGGTGGTGGAGAACTGGAACTCCGGCAACGGCGTCATCTACTACGGCAAAGACGGCGCATTGACCGGCCCGGACCGCGAGCACACCGAGGTGTCCATGCGCGCATTGCACCTGCTGCAATCTCGCTGGTCCACATCAACACCCTGCTGCTGCAACGGGTGCTGCAAGACCCGCAGTTCCGTAACCTCATGGGAGACAACGAGCGCCGCACCCTCTCGGCGCTGTTCTGGTCCAACATCAACCCCTACGGGCGGTTCCTGCTGGACATGAACCGTCGCCTCGACCTCGCCAGGCAGGCCGCATAGTAACGGGTTTCAGCGTTGCGGGTAGTCCCAGTCGCGGCCGGTCTGCCTGTGCTGCTCGACGAGGATCGGTTCGATGCCGGATCGCATCCGGGCCCGGTACAGAGCCCCGTCGGTGGTCGATCTCGTGGCCGATGAGCCGGGCGAGGCCGTGGTGATAGTCGGTGGTGACGAGTTCGCTGGTGAGCGTGGTGGTACATGAAGGCCGGTTGCCAACCACGCCATCGAAGCCGCTTACCGCACTCCCCACCGACGGGTAAGGCAGCTCCCCCCTGCTCTGCCAGGCCGACACGATCGCTCTACCCGGTGACAGCAGTGTTGCAGGCGCCCCGGCGCGGAAGGGTTCATTGGGTGAGTATGAAATCTCCGGCGGTCAATTCTGTGGCTTCGATGATCTCTTTGATCACTGCTGAAGTGGATGGATTGCGATCGGCCGGCATAATTGAGGTGACGGAATCACCTGATCTCCAGGCAAACGCGACCTCGGCCCCGGAGCGGAGACGAACTGCAAGGTATTGGCAACCGTCGGCTGAGCGATAGAACGTTCTATTCAGTTTACTCTCTATCCTTGGCCATGGAATTTTGATCCGCGCCATTGGCTCCACTGCGGAAAAAGATTCCCATACTGTTTCGGGTAAAATCGAGAATGGCATCATCGGCCATGGCCGCGCTTCATCTAGGCGATCAACTATCCTTGCGAGGAGATTGCGTATCTCGTTATCGGATAATTTTGCGCCAATGCTCGCATTGAGATTTCTGCGGGAATTCAGGGCATCGACGATAGCTCGGTACTCTTCGTCTGGCGTCAGCGACCAGAGGGGTCTACTCAAAAGACCGGAAGCGATGCGCTCGACCCAGCTAGAATCAAGCGACTCTGCGGTACTTACGCCAAGCAGAATTGCATTTACGACAGCTTGTGATTCTTCTTCCATGGGTGGCAATCTCCCCTTGTCTATTGCCGATCTGACCCGTGTATTAATGATTTTCAGATCTTGTATTGCTTAAACAGATTATCCTTGGATCGCAGAAGGATTTTTACGTCATCCATCGAAACGCCTAGATTACGCAGGTGTCGAACCACCTGGACCGCCATTGATCTGCTTGGCTTGTAGTGTCCGGCATCATCTGCCCACAATCTCTTCAGAGTTCCGTTTTCTACGTGAATTATCCTGGCTCCGGCGACGGGTTCTCCGGCCAGGTAGCTGGAGTGGTGAAATCTTCCCGGCTCCGATATCAGTGATGAATACAAGCGTCCGTTTTGATCCATCACAAAAGTGGCGGTGCCTATAGCTCCCCAATAGCCTTTTGCATCGTATGTGTCGTAGGGTTCGTTTTCGGCATTGTATAGTTTTCCGTCGACCACACGGATCTCGTAGTGACGCCTTTCGTCCTCGGTGAGATATTTTACCTGGAACCCAGGGAATACCGTGTTTCCGGGTTTATCTTCGCCAGCGTACTTCGGATCAAGATTTACCGTTTCGAACGGAGTCTCGATCGGACGCGGTGGTGAGGGAATATCGTCGACAGGAGACACCCCCGGGTGTTCCTGTGTTCTCAGTCCCTCGCCTGCTTTCCTGATCTCGTACGCGCCATGCCGGTCGGCGTGCAACTTTTCGTCGAGATCTGACCTGACATAGCGAGCTGCGCCTCGGGGCATGTCCGCAGCACCCTCGGCTCCCCTCCTGGTCATGCGTTTCAGATCTTCCAAAACTCTGCCCAGGATCCTGGTCACGCCGTTGCTCACTCGCGCCTCGCCACTGCGGCCGGCGCGGGGCGTTCGGCCGCGGAGAGGCGGGCGGCGAGTTCGTCCGCGCCGGGTGTCCAGGTGACGCGGCGGGCGTCGATGTCGTCGAGTCGGCGGTGGGTGCCGTCCTTGCTGGGTTTCAGATACCGCTGCAGGGTGCGGCGGTCTTCGTGACCGGACAAGTTCATCAGGTCGGTGTCGGTGGCGCCGTCCTCCCCGGCGTGGGTCAGCCGGGAATGACGCAGGTCGTGCAGATCCCATCCGTCGGTCGCGGCGCCCAGGTGTCGTTCGGCGGTGCGGTAGCTCATCCGTCGGCGCCCGGTGACCGGGTCGATGTCATGGTCGAGTACGGTGCCGTCGTCGGGGGCTGTGCGGCGCGACAGGAAGACCGGTCCGCTGGTGCGTGCGGTGAGCAGTTGGCCGAGCAGACGCGCGGTGCGGATGTCGTAGAGCAATTCATCTGGCTTGCCGCCCTTGCGGCGGGTGCGGGCACGCCGGTTGGAACGGTCCAGGTCGGTGACGTCCAGGCGCAGGACTTCCTCGGCGCGGCCCGCGGTCGCGTACAGCATCGCCCGCAGGGTCCGGTCGGCCAGTGGCCACCGTTTGTCGGCGATCAGCCGATCGATCGCCTCCCGGGAACGAACTCGGTTCGCGTCGGGTTTGGGCTGGTACTCGCGCCCCAGCCCGTCCAGCACCGCGGCGGCGTCGCCGATCCACTGCTGGGCCTGAAAATAGTTCAAGGCGCTGGCGACCGCGGCACGTTTGGTGTTGAACGTCGCCGGTGCACGGTGGACCCACGCGGTGCGGATATTGCGGTGCAGCCGGTCTCGGCCCGGTCTGTCGAGTTCGGCGAGGGTCGCGATACCGGCGAATGCCATCGGCAGCGCACCGGTATAGGCGCGCACCGTCTCCGGGGAGGTGATGTGTCCGGAGCGACCGCGATGACCGGCCAGCCATCGCAGGTACTGCGCCAGCGCCGCGGCGGTCGGCATCCCGGCAGGGATGGTGGGGACCGGAGCCAGCCGCCGGGTGGGGGTCATCGGCTCACGACTCCTCGAATGTCAGATAACACGCCGGAAAGGGGCGTGGCTTGTCGGGATGTTTCTCCAGGAGCATCGCCCGGTGTTGTCAGATAATGCGCCGTTATCTGCCATAGCTAGGGGCCAGTTCAACTATGGCGGAACGAGCTTCAGCTCCCTCGAGGCTGCGGGGAGCCTTCGGGCGTGGACTACCGCGACTGACACTCGACGACCCCTCGCTGACACAGGCATCGAAGCGGAATCCCCAATCAGCGACGAAATCCGCACGTTCGTTGGCCAGCCTGGTCGCCGAGTTCTGCTGCTTGGCCGCTTCACCCGCTGAGGGTGAGGCGGCTGGTCATGTTCAGCTTGACCTCGCCGTAGGGCAGGACGTGCTCCCAGCACCAGCGTTCCCGCCGCGGCCCCTACTTTCCGGTGTATTTGGTCCCACCCCTACTTTGCGGCTCGTGACAGCTTCAGGATTCCTGGGCCAACATGTCCGCCCGCTTCGCCCGGGGGCGCGTATCCCTCACACCCGGGCGATCCTGTGAATGAGTCGGTACAAGCCGCCGGCTCGTCCCACACTCACCTGGCCAGGCCGTCGCCAACCCGATCACAGGAGAGGATCCCGACCCTTCTCGCGGAGCGAAGGGTCGGGACGCCTCAGCGGCAGACTGGACCATCGATATTGGTGTCTCGACGGTCCTGCCACGCTCCGTCCCTGACTATCAATGTCCAAGCGCGGCGACACTATTAAAGCAACGAATAGCATAGCGCATCAAGCATTTCTATTTATCAATTACTTCACGACCTTGACCGGATCGCTTAACGTTCAGCATGAGCCGGGGCGGCGACCCAACAGGAGCATCACGAAAATGCCGTGCGATCCACGCCGGACGCGACGGCCGTGAAGGCTGCATGAACCGCAGTCGAGATCAGCACCCACAACACGAGAGTCGAGATCAGGTAACCCACTGCCCGTGTCGACGCTCTTCGGAATGTGGTTCTTGCCCATATTTCGTGATCATCAGGTCGCGTGATGATTAGTGGCTGAGCAGGATTCGGTTGCGGAGCAAGTCAGGTTTCGCGTGACCGAAGCGGTCATCCGCCTCTCGAGCTCTGCGCCGCGCAACTCCCAGCCGCCATGTGCCCAGCCCCAGCCCCAGCGGACGCCGTCGCTCCCGCTGCCGTCTGGTCGGCTACGCTGTAGTCCTTCACCATGGCCTCTCGAACGGTCTGTCATTCAATATGCGGAAGTTCCCCTTCGACCGTTCCGCAGGAAAGCGCCCTGCAAATCCGCGCCACGCATCACCCTCTCGACTCGTTTGAGGCCGAGCGAGATGCCACGGCGGGCCAGGATCGCGTGCACCCGGGGAGACCCGACGGTGCCGCCGGAGCTGGCATGGAATCGACATAACGATGATCTCTGAGGTTCACCCCGAATGGTGGACAGTTGATTACGCGGCGCTTGCCGCGCCTGTCGACAGTGACTGCTCGTAGCGGAGGGGGCTGATACCGCCTATCGAGGAGTGTCGTCGGGAAGTGTTGTAGCGGTGAATCCATTTGTCAACCGCAGCAACGAGTTCGGTCTTTCGGGTGAAGGTGTGGCGGTAGTAGAACTCGTGTTTGAAGGTCGACCACAGCGATTCGGCGGGACTGTTGTCCCAGCAGATGCCGGTGGCGCCCATCGAGCGGCGCAGACCGTGCCGTGCGCAGGCTTGCGCGGTCAGGGCGGCGGTGAATTCCCCGCCGCGGTCGGAATGCAGAATCGTGCCGTGCACCCGGCCGCCGCGCACGGCGACCGCCTGCTCGATCGCGGTCTCGACCACATCGGCACCGATGTGGTCGGCCACGACATGCCCGAGGACCCGGCGAGTGTGCCCGTCCCGGATCGCGCACAAATACATCTCGCCTTCACCACAGCTCAGATACGTGAAATCGGTGGTCCACACGGCATCGGGACGGCCCTGGTCGAACGCGCGTGCCACCAGATCCGGCGGGAACGACGCCACCGGATCGACCACCGTGGTCCGGATCTTGAACGTGCGTGGGCTGATGCCCTCGATCCCGATCTCGGCCATGATCTTGGCGACAGTCTTGGCACTCACCGTCTCCCCGCGCTCACGCAGCTCATCGGTGATCCGTGGTGACCTGTAGGTGCCCTCGGAATCGGTGTGCACGTCCAGGATCTTCACCGTCAGATCCGCACGGCGCTGCTGCCGTAGCGTCAACGCTGTCGCGGCCCGACGTTTGCGCCATGCGTAGAAACCCGACGCCGAGACCTCCAGCAGCCTGGCCATCCGGGCGACACCGAACCGTTGCGGCGCGATGGTGGTGCCGGCGGTAGGGGCCACCGCCTCGGCGTCGGGGGCGGCGTACTTCGCCATCAGATCGAACCGGGCCGGTTGTTCTGCATCGCGGCAAAGTACGCCGAGGCTTTTTTAAGGAACTGGATATCCTTGTCCTGCTCAGCAACTCGTCTCCGTAGTGCCTGTAATTCGGCGCGCTCCGAAGCCGACAACGGTTCCTCGCCCTGCCCGGTGGCCGCCTCGACGCGGCGACGTTCGTCTCGGACCCAGGTACTCAGCATCCCGGCGTCGATACCCAACTCGCGGGCGACATCGGCGATCGTTCGCCCCGAGTCGATCACCCGATGGGCAGCCTCGACCTTGTACTCGGTCGTGTACGACCGACGCTTGCGAGGAGGCATAGCAAACATCCTTACCAGCAGAACCTTCGATCCTGCTAACTCGGTGTCCACTACACGGGGGTGAACCTCAGGACGCCTGACTGGGCAGCCGGAGTTGAAGGTGCGGATGGTATTGTTTGAAGCCGTCACACCCGACACTCGGAAACCGTCGCAAGGACCACACTGCCCATGGGTAGCTACACCGTTGTCATCATCCCCGACTCTCCGAACGGTCAGGGATGTTGCAGCGATGCTCCGCAGCTAGCGATACGAGTCGATGCCTCTGCATCCGATACGCGTGTCACCGGTATTGCCATCAGCACGACGGGTCCTGCTGGTCTGACATCCCAGCAGGTGTGTGACATCGACATCGAGGCGGTTGTGACTGCCTTAGCTCGCCGGTTTTTGCCTTTGGGTCCGCGGGCCGCAGTGGCGGCGACTCCCTCCGCAGTGCGTGCGGAGCAATCGGAACAGATGATGCTCGAGAACGTTTCAGTGCCAGCGCTTGCTGATCAGGCAGCAACTCCACGCACCACGGACGGGGAAGGCGGACGCGCCTATCGGAGAATGCCCGATGTCAACGAGCTTCGTGCGACGTACGAGCGCCTGGGCACGGTCACCGCGGTTGCCAAGCATTTCGGCGTACCTCGACACACAGCTCAAGGATGGATGGGTCGATTGCGCAAACTTGACCCATCTGCGGAAACTTCCTCCACGAACAAGAATTAGATCGTCAGCCTGAACGGATTCGGTAGCCAATGAAAGACAGCTATACGATCACGATCTCGGACGCCAGAACCGGCGTCGTAGCGGCCATTGCAACCGTAGAGATTGATGCATCCGGAGTACGATTGGCCGAGGTACGTGCTGAGACTACTGGCGAGGCCTATGTTCCTGAAGACCTGGCCCGTGTTGATTTTCCGCTCCTTGTTCGCACCGCGAACATGCTGTCGGGTGGCCGTCCGCAAATCAGCTTGGCATCGAAGCTGTCCTCTGCCAGAGAATCTGTCTCGCCACGGGCAGAAACGGGCATTCCGCCGACCGCCTCAGAGAGTATCGGCGACGCTGCAGTTAGTGAGCCTGCTCCTAAAGTCGCAGGGACAGCGCAGCAGCGGGCTCAGCGTCAGCAAGAGCAACGAGCAGGAGCGCCATCGGACTTCGGTGTAACTTACTGGCGTCTCGGCAGCATCGCGAAAGTTGCCAAACACTACGACATTCCCCATCATGTCGCTCAGGACTGGATCAAGTCCCTTCAAAAGCAAGGAAAACTGGCTAATCCCTGGCCGTCGAAAACCTCACGCTCACCGCGGTCAAAGTGACGTGCCTCTACCTTGCTTCGGAGAAATCCAATTATCAGTGTGCGTGAGACTAGGTTCTGGGGTCCGTTATTCGAAACTCTTGACGATGAGGACCAGGACGGATTCGGCACGGCAGGTAATCCCTAGCTTCATTTTTTCGCCGTTTCACGGCGAGCCTTGCCGTCCGCCTGTTGGCGGCGACGTAGTTGCGGATCCAGGTGTTCCAGCGTGGACGTGCGATGACGATCGCATAGATAGCGGAGTTCGCGCGGCGGTTACCGTCTCGATTGAGCCTGCGGCGCCGGGTTTAGAGCTCCTATCGAGTTCGGTTGCTGAGTCGTCGCCAGCAGATCAGGGCGGCGGCGAGGTCGAGGAATCCGTGGTGGATGTCGGTGCGTCGTTCCCATCGAATGGCCAGTCGACGGTACTGGTGCAGCAGGGCGAAGGTTTGCTCGACGATCCAGCGGCCGGCGGTGACTTTGTCGCGGGTGCCTCGGCGTGCGATGTAGCCGGTGATA
>NZ_BAFR01000323.1 GCF_000308435.1 Nocardia araoensis NBRC 100135
TTCGAGCTCTAGGGGCATATTTGATCAAGCCGCAATCTCGGTTTCGGTTACGCTGTGTTCGCCGTCGGTCAGGTCGCCGGGTTCTCGGCGGCGTCGCAAGGGCCGCGGCGGTGCTGGATGCGGCGGTGCCCGTTCCCTTACCCGCAGATGTTGAGCCGCCGACACCACCACCGAGTTCCGGATCGTCGAAACATTCCGAGGCTCCGCCCGAGAGGACCTACATGCCTAGTCCGGCGGTGATAGACCATATCGAGCCGATCACCGATCGCTCGCTGCGGTGTATGTGAGTTCGCCGGCGATGGGCTGTCTCGTGCAGGTGCAAGTGCTCCTGCCCGCCGGTCAGAGTAAAACCTCACCCGACGGTGTACATGCTCGACGGCCGAAACGCCGAGGAAGGCAACAAGGGCTGGACCGATCGCGGCAGCGCGGTGGGGGTTCCGCGCGGACAAGAAGGTGAACGTCGTGCCGGCCGCGTGGTGAGCTATTACACCCACTGGCAGCACCCGGATCGCGTGCCTTGCGTCAATAAATGGGAAACATTCGTCACCAGGCAACTGCCGCGGCTCATCGACGCACACTTCAATGGCATCGGCGGCAACGCAATCGAAGGAGTCTCTATGGGTGCCGAAGCCGCGTTGATGTTGGCGACGCGAGCACCTGTGCACTACAAGGCGGTCGCCGCGCGCAGCGGGTGCTAGTTGCTGAGTTCTGAGTTCGCTCAGGCACAAGCGCGCTCGATAGTGCGAACCGGGGGCGGCGAACCCGAGAATATGTTCGGCAAACACGACGACCCGGATTGGCGTGCCCACGACCCGTGGATGCCTTGCGCGGCAGCGCGATCCACCTCTCGATCGCCAGCTGCCTGCCTGGCGAACATGATGTGCTGGGACCCCGAACTGCCTGACGCGGTCCTGTATGGCGGACCGCTCGAGGCCCGCGCCGACTACTGCACCCACCATTGGTCGACCGGCTAACCCAACTGTCCATCCCCGCCACACCGAGCTTCCGGCCCACCGGCGCTCACTCCTGGCCCTACTGGGCCGACGAACTACCCAGATCCTGGCCACCCGTGGCCACCGCACTCGATCTGCCGAACTGAAAAGCGCAATGAAACACCACATCACGAAGGGAAATTTGACATGATCAACGTCAAGAGATTGTCGGCCGTATGCGTGGGAGCAGTCGGGATTATCGCCGCAGTGGCCCCGACTACCGCGTCCGCAGCAACCTATGAAGAAGGTATGTGTGGTGCCGGATACAAGGTGATCGACTCACATGAACTCAAGAACGGCACCGTCTTCCTCACCTACAACGGTGATCAGAACTGTGTTGTCACCGTGCGGAACCATCGAGGAGCACCTCAGCGGATGGAGGCCGGCATAGCGTTGTCGAAGAACATCAACAACGATGTCACCCAAGAGGGTGATTTCACCTGGTACGCAGGACCGGTGCGCATCGCGGCGAAGGGCCAATGCATCTACTGGGCTGGCTGGATCGGAAGCTTCGAGGACGACGGTTTCATATCCGACAAGGGGCACTGCGGATGAGCGGCGAAGATCAAGAGGTAGTGTGGAATAGCCAAAACCATTGACGATATGGCAAATTCCGAGGCGTAATATCCGACGAAATTTGCCACGTCGGCCTTTGCTGCAACGGAATTTCATCCAACACCACCGCCGACGCCGGAATGATTGACCAATGCAACGACTGCCCGATGAACTCGGCCGGCGCGTCGCCTCCGCTGGTCTTGCCCGAGGCTTTGGTAACCGGGGTGACGCCGCATTCGCCGCCGGCTTGGTCGACTGTGTCGACGCGGTCGAGGATCGGACCGATCTCGGCGAGCGCTTCGGCCAGGTTGATGGTGCCGACGCCAGGGAGCGCGGCCAGCAGTTGGGCTCTCGGGTGCTCGTCGACGCGTTGCCGGATCAGGTTTTCCAGATCGGCAATGGCGGTTTGGATGCTGCGCAGCAATGTGACTTGGGTTCTGATCATCAGTGCCAGGGTGTCGGTGGGTAGGTGGGCGGCCGGAACGGCAGCGGCGTGTAACCGGGCCAGCAGCAGTGCGGCGGGGTTTCCGCCGCGGTAGGAGTTCCGGCGTAGGTCGTATCTGGCCCGAGAGCGAGCACCGAAAGGGGTTTTGGGAGCCACCTGTTCGAGCACCTTATGCAGGTGACGTTCGAGCTGGTCGGCCTGATCGTGGGCTTCCCGGGGCCCGAACGGCGAGCGAACGCAGCGCCAGGTTGGTCGCCTGCACCGGATCGGTGAGACGCGCGGGGTCGAGACGGAACCCGGCGCAGGTGGCCAACAGTTTCGCGCGCGACAGGCTGCGCAGCTGACTGCGCAACTCCTCCGGGCAGGTCGTGACCCGCCCGCGCAGCCCGTTGAGTGCGGCGGTCGTGGCTTTGACCGCGCCGTGCCTCGCCACCCGCAGCGCCCGGACAGCTTCGATGGCGCTGGTGCGTGACTCCGGACCCATCGAGCAGTCGGCGGGCCGCGGCGTAGGCGTCGATGGTGTCGGTCTTGCCGTGGGATCGACGCAGTCAGCGGTTCGGGCGCGGCACCTCAGCGGCGTTGTAGCCGCGGGTGTGCAGATAGCGGACGAGTTCGACTCCGTAGACCCACTGCCGTCGATGCCGATTCGCGCCACCTGGCCGAACGAGGCGATCCAGCGCTCAATTGCTGTGCATCTCTGCGGTGGTGACGAATTCCCGGTCGGCAGGTTTACTGCCGTGCTCGCTGACGACTGCGACCTGGTGGGTATCGGTGTGGGTGTCAACGCGGCATAAACGATCGGCGCCGAGTCGGAGGACGATGTCATCGAGCAGGTGCTGCCTTTCACAACGGCAGGCTCTGCGTGAGTCCACCCGAACGGGGTGGTGTGGGACCGACAGGCCAGTCACGGGACGGCGCAAGCGCGGCAGGCTCCTATCAAGTCACGACCCACGCTGTGCAGAACCCGGAGAACTATGCGGAGTGGGCTCACCGCGCCGACCCGGTGCCGGGCCGACGGGTCCTTAGAGCTCCTGACAGGTTCGGGTGAGTGGCGCTGAGTGATGTTGGGTGCTACGCAAAGGGATTCGGTGTCAGCGTGTATTTGGTCTGGAGGTATTCGTGGATTCCCTCGGCGCCGCCTTCGCGGCCGAGCCCGGACATCTTCCAGCCGCCGAACGGAGCGGCGGCGTTGGACACCACTCCCACCGCGGCCAGTTCATCGGCGCGCCGCAGCTTGCGTGGCCCGTCCCCGGTGAGCGAGACCGCTCGGAATTAGAGTCCTGTTGGCCCTGGTGAGGGCTGGAAGGGACACTGAGGGATATGGCAGGACGTAAGCGGCATTCCACGGAGGACATCGTGCGGAAGCTGCGCCGTGCCGACGAACTGGCCGCTGCCGGCCAGACAGGTGAGCAGATCGCCGCCGATCTGGGAGTGTCGGCGGCGACGTTGTACAACTGGCGCCGCCAGTACGGAGGCGTGGACACCGACGCCGCGAAAGAACTCAAAGAGCTGCGGGAGCAGAACGCCAGGTTGAAGCGGCTGCTGGCGGACGCGGAGCTGGAGAAGGACGCTCTGCGGGAGATCGCGAAGGGAAAATTCTAGGCCCGGCCGCCGCGCGGCGGGCGGTTGACATGCTCAAACAGGTGATGGGCATGTCGGAGCGGTTCGCGTGCAAGGTGGTCGGGCTGCACCGGTCCACGTACCGGCGGCTGCCGGCCGCGCAGACCCCTGCCGATCCAGATGCCGGTTTGCGGGCCTGGCTGCGCGCCTACGCGACGAAGAATCCGTGTCACGGGTTCCGTCGTGCCTGGGCGGCGTTGCGGTTCGACGAGGGCAGCGCGGTGAACAAGAAGCGGGTGCACCGGCTCTGGCGAGAAGAGGGCCTGCAGGTCAGGGCCCATTCGCCGCGGAAACGGGCCGGGTGTTCATCAATGCCGCCGACCGAAGCTGACGCCCCGAAAGTAGTGTGGGCCTTGGATTCCAGTTCGACTCCACCATCGACGGGCGGGCGGTGAAGATCGCGTCGATGGTCGACGAACACACCCGCGAATCGTTGCTGCACATCGTTGAACGGTCTATCACCGCCGAACGACTGGTCGCCGAGCTCGAGCGCGTGTTCGCCGCGGCCGGCGGGCCGCCGAGAGTACTGCGGATGGACAACGGGCCGGAACTGATTTCCCATGCGCTGCACAGTTTTTGCGCAGGGCGGGTCGGAATGGTCTACATCCCGCCCGGGACACCGTGGAACAACGGCTACATCGAGTCGTTCAACCGCAGGTTGCGTCACGAGTGCCTCAACCGCAACCACTGGACCAGCCTGCTCGAGGCCCGCGTCGTGATCGGGGACTTCAAGGCCGACCACAACCGGCGGCACCGGCATTCGGCGCTGGGGTATCTGACCCCGGCCGAGTACGCTGCCCGCTGCCGCCACACCCACCATCCCGTGGCCTGTGGCACCAACTGAATCCGGATCGAATCAACCCCGGACTCAAATACCGGGTTGATCTGGCCCCTGCTCGTCGGTCCGCGCTTACGAGAGTTGAGGGCTTGGTCGGATGTCGAGCCACAGCGTCTCATACTCTGTGGGGCTGAGGTGGCCTAGGTAGGAGTGACGGCGCTCGGTGTTGTAGAAGTTGTCGATCCAGTCGGACATCGCGATGGTCAGCTCGAGGGTTGTCGACCACTTCCTGGTGTTGAGGAGTTCGGTTTGCATCCGTCCCCAGAATGACTCCATCGCTGCGTTGTCGAAGCAATCACCGACAGTTCCGAACGAAGGCAGAATCCTGTGCCGGCGGAGGTTCTCACCGAACGACCACGAGGTGAATTGTGTTCCGTGATCTGCATGCACGATCAGCCCCTCGTTGGTGACGCGTTCTGTCATTGCCATGTTGACCGCGTTGTTGACCAACAGCGTGTCGGCGATGGTGGAAAAGGATCGGCCGACGATCTTCTTGCTGAAGCAGTCCAAAACGGCGCAGCAATAGACTTTTCCGTCCCTTGCGGGATGTTCGGTGATGTCGGTACACCACAGCTCGTTGGGGCGAGCAGCGGTGAAGGCCCGGTTCACCAGGTCCGCGGGAGTGCTCACTGCGAGCATCGGGTGGCCGCGTCGTTTGCGTCTGGGCAGGCCGAACAGTCCACGCTCGGCCATGATCGAGGCAACCAGCTTGTGGTTGACGATCATCTCGCACTCGGCCAGCAACGCAGCCTTGATCCGGCGTTTGCCGTAGGTTCCACGGGACTGGACATGAATCCGGGAAATCTCATCGGCGACCACGATCCTGCGAATCGTTCTGGTGGACAACGGCTGCCGTCGTTGCCGCAGAAAGGTGGATCTGTGCACTCCAGCGATTCGGCAGGCCGACCGCCCCGAATGTCCGAGCGCGATCAGCCCTTCGACGACCGCGATCCGCCTTTTGGGGACACCACCGCCTGCGCATCGAACAATTCGCAGGCGTCGCGAGTGAGTTTCAATTCGGCTTCCAATGCGGCGATCCGTTTCTTCGCCGATGCCAGCTCGTCAGCTTCCACGCTCGGAATGCCCTCGCGGACTCCTGCATCGACGAGGACCTGCGCCTTCCACCGGAACAAGGTGGCAGGCGAGATCCCTGTCTCGGCCGCTATCTCGGCGACGGGGTCGCCGGCACGCAGCCGAGCGCACACCTGTCGGCGCATCGCCAGCGGAAAGGATTTCGGCATCGTGACCTCCTGCGGGTCAGTCTGCCTCAACTCTCGTAACCGCGGTCCCCTGAGCGGGGGCCAGATCAGGTGGTCGCCTTACCGGGGACCGGTCACCGGGCCCCGTGTAGCACCTTCGCGAAGTCCCTCGCGCGGTAGCAGGCGGCCATTGTCTGTGACGACGCGGTGAATGTATTCGATGCCGTGGGCGGCGAAGAACGCTCGGGCACGGAGCATGAACCCAATTGCGGTGCAAGTCCTTTCGTCGTTAAGAGCTTCGGTGTAGGCCAGTCGGGAGAATCCGTCGATCGCCGAGTGCAGATATACGTATCCGGCGCGGGCGCCGGCGGTCTTTGCCCTGCTGACCTTCTTGGCAAGTTCGCTGCCGCGGCCGTGGGCACGCCAGCCGCCGCCGTCGGGGATGCGGCCGACCTTCTTGATGTCGACGTGGACCATGTGTCTGGGCCAGCGAGCAATGATCCGTCGTGGTGCGCGGTTGCTCTCACCAGGCGGGTCGAGGAACCTGCGCCGATTCAATCCAAGATGGACCAGGTGCCGGCTGACGGTTCGCACCGAGATGGCGATGCCGTCGTTGGCGAGTTCGAGGGCGATGCGCCGGGCCGACCACTTCGACCGGAGTGGCGGTTGGTTGGCGGTACGGCACGCTGGGCCGGTCGAGCAGGCCGGGCTCTCCGAACTCGCGGCAGCGGGCCACCCATTTACTCGCACACGCTCGTGAAATACCCATTTCAGCGGCGATGTGCGAGATGGGGCGAGTCTGACAACGCTGCACGAGTCGGCGACGGCCTTCGACGGACAACGGCGCGTTTCGGTGAGTCATCGGCGCGGTCTCGACGTGAGTAAGAAATTTCGTATCCGTGTGGCAGGCATCAGTACGCGGTCCCCATCGCAGCGTGCACTTCCTCAAGGGTGCGGGTTGGCTCCACGTTGGCGCGGCGGTTCCCGTGCCATAGAACACTGCGCACGAATTCACGGTCGCGCGCGAAGTCGGTGCGACGCCGACGATGTGGGGCGAGGAACTCGTTGACCGAGTCGGTGGTGAGCTTCTTCAGCGCCCCGGCCCCAGCGTCGCCGATGTTATCGGCCAGGTCTCTTTCATCGCGCCCGGAACACAATGCGGCCGTGGTCAGCAGCGCCGACACGCCGGGACGATTGACCGGGTCGAATGTGATGAGTCGCTGGGAGTCGGTCGGGGCCCGGCGGATCAGGGCCGCCGTTTCGTCGGCGGTCATCGACAATGCGATCGCGTTGCCGTAGCTCTTGGACATCTTTCGCCCGTCGAGACCGGGAACTTCCGGTGCCGAGGTGAGCAGTGCCTGCGGTTCGGGGAACACCGCGCCGTAGCGTTCATTGAAGCGCCGCGCGATCACCCGGGTCAGCTCGACGTGCGGCAGGTTGTCCTTCCCCACGGGAACCAGGTTCCCCTTGCAGAAGAGGATGTCGGCGGCCTGGTGGACCGGGTAGGTCAGCAGCAGTCCGCTCAAGGCACGACCGGATGCGGCACGTTCCGCTTTGACCGTGGGATTGCGGTGGAGCTCGGCCTCGGTCACCAGGCTCAGGAACGGCAGCAGGAGCTGGTTCAGCGCCGGGACCGACGAGTGAGTGAAGATGGTCGCCCGGTCGGGGTCGATCCCGGCAGCCAGATAATCCAGCACGGCGCTGTAGACGTTCTCCCGGACCTGCCCGATCGCGTCGCGGTCGGTGATGACCTGATAGTCGGCGAGGATCACGAACGTGTCCACGCCCAGACCGTGCAACCGCACCCGTTCAGAGAGCGTCCCGAAGTAGTGACCCAAATGCAGAGGGCCGGTGGGGCGTTCGCCGGTGAGGATGCGGTACCGGCCGGGGTGCTCGGTGACCGCGGCACGCAACGTGTCGCTGCGCTCGACAGCGGCAGAGAAGGTATTCAACGTACAGCTCCTGGATGGTCAAGGGGCTGTACAAACCTCGTTCAAGTCAGATGACATGCGGGCTGCGTACAGCCCGCGGACATGGTTAGACGGGCTGCTGGAGCAGCCACCACCATGCCCGTCGAATGTCGATCACCTGGCAACGATAGCACCACGGCGCGACTCCTACATGCCACCAACGTCATGACCCGCAACAGCTAGCCGGTCCCTGAACTCGCACAGCACCGAGGCGTCGAACCCCTTGTCGGTCAACTCCAGGCCCAACATGTATTTCCAGTCAATTCGGGACCGCACCGCTTCGGCGGCCTGGCGATCCGACAACGCCTCGGTGAACTGCAACACCGACACCAACGCCAATCGCCACGGCGAGACCGCCGGACGGCCACGAACCGCGAACAAGTCCGCGAACTGCTCATCGCAGAACAGCACCCCCAACTCGTCCCGAATCCGGATCGCCAGGCACCCCTTCGCGAAAGCTGCGCGAGCCACCCGCGCCGTCTCGACGGGAACCTCGCCAAACCCACTGGGGCGCAACGACACCGACTATCTCCTCAACCAAACCAGCACCTCAACGAATGATGATGTCACCCCACGATCAAGAATTCGCCAGCAGAGTCATCTATGTCGCGCTGGCGGTCACGGTCGAGGGCACTCGCGGCATCCTTGGCTTGTGGGCCGGAGACGGCGGCGAGGGCGCGAAGTTCTGGCTGCAGATCCTCACCGAACTCAAGAATCGTGGTGCCGAGGATGTGTGCATGCTCGTCTGCGACGGTCTCAAAGGGCTTCCCGAGGCGATCGGACAGGTCTGGCCGGCCGCGGTCGTCCAGACATGTGTGGTGCATCTACTACGCGCATCGTTCCGGTACGCGGCCCGTCAGCACTGGGACGCGATCGCCAAGGCGTTGAAGCCGATCTACACCGCACCGACGGAATCGGCCGCGCTGGAACGGTTCTATGAGTTCACCGAGGAATGGGGCACGAAGTACCCGGCCATCGTCAAACTCTGGGAGAACTCGTGGTCGGAGTTCGTGCCGTTCCTGGCGTTCGACACCGAGATCCGCAGGGTCGTGTGCTCGACGAATGCGATCGAGTCGGTCAACGCCCGCATCCGCCGGGCCGTGCGCGCCCGCGGCCACTTCCCCAACGAACAAGCCG
>NZ_BAFR01000322.1 GCF_000308435.1 Nocardia araoensis NBRC 100135
CCCTTCGATCGCGGGCGGCGCCGCCCGAATGAATGCGAGGATATCGGTCTCTCTGTATCACTGTGCGGCTGAGGAGCCACGTCGAGCAGGCGCAGTAATAGCCGGACTGGCCGAGGACCCAAGATTTCAGAGTCCAGTGGTCGCGCAGGTTTTCGAGCTGCCGGAACGGTCCAATCGTTGGAGCGAATAGCGGACGGGTCGGACGTCGATGCGGGCTGCCGCAGTGGGAATGGCCGCTTGGTAGGAACCACGCCGGTGAGTGTACGGATCGGCAAGCGGCGGTGTCCGGCAACGGACCCGGCTGACCTCGGGTGACTCACTCGGTTCGGCAGTACACCACCGCAAGGGGCGCTGATTACAGCTCAGCGTGCAGTGCTCTGGTGGAGGGCGTAACCGACCCGCCCACCGAATTAAAGGACAGAACCTAGTCGGGGTGATGATGCCGTCACCACTTTGCTGGTGACGCCGTACCCACCGCAGTGTCTGAAACTGCTCGGCCCCGGCACCAGTGGAACCACCGCTGGATGTGGCAGACCGGCATGCTATGCGCGGTGAAAGCCCCCGCCCGAAGCAGAAACGAAAGCCGCACCGCCGAAACCAGCCACCCCCCATTTTTCAGCGCAGCATCGGCGACAGCCACCACGTATAGACCGAGGAACTCGCTTACCGAGAACCCCGGCGGGATGGATCAGGGAATTCCCGCATTTGGGAAGTCGAACCGACTGCTTGACTCGCAAGATGGGGCCGCGACCGCGTGGTCGTCGCGAAGGCGAACACTGCCATCTTTCGGAAGGTTTTCATGACTCGCACCACTCCGCCCCGGCCCGTCGATCTAGAGGCCGTCTTCCCTGCCCTCGCGCCGCTCGCTCGCACCGCGACTCGCCTGCACCCGCAACCCGGAACACCGTCGGTATACGACAGTTCGGTTGGTGGGCCACTGCTGTGGCCAGCCAACGAGCCGTGGCCTCACTGCCAGGGGCCCCATGCACACGACTCAGGACTCCATTTCATATCGTTGAACGGTACGAATCCACGGCACACTCTGCCGTCGCTGGCGGACGCACGGCTACGGCAGACGGGCATAACGGGTCGCCATGCAGCGCTGATGACTGCTGAGGCTCTGGAGGCCATGGGTTGGGTCGACCGAGGGGTACCGCCCCCGAAGGGGCCGATACCGATGCTGCCGGTCGCGCAGTTGTATGCCCGCGACGTCACGAATTTGCCCGTGCCCGACGGCACGGACCTGCTACAGGTACTGTGGTGCCCCTTCGAACACGACGACGACCCTGAATATGTCGGTATGCCCAAGACAACGCTGTTCTGGCGGTCCGCCGCAGCGGTCACCGACATCCTCCAGAATCCCCCGGAACCGGCAGCGGTTGAAAGCTCGGACTACGTGCCGGAGCCGTGCGTGATCGACCCCGAACAGATAGTCGAGTACCCCACGCAAGCGGAGAAATGGACGGCAGGTCAGATCGCTGGCACTGAGCCGGACGATTACGACGACGATGATCCGTACGACGGCTTGTACATCGCACCTGGATGGAAGGTCGGCGGCTGGATCGACTGGGTAATGACCGATCCTTACCCTCAGCCCTGCCCTGCGTGCGGTACGCCGACAGAGCCACTCCTGACGATCGCGACCGAAGAGTGGAGCCCTCACGTCCCCCACTGGATCCCTCTCGAGCTCAACCCCACAGGCATCGTCCAACTCGTCGACCGGGATTCGATGCACCCGACCCAGGTCGATATCCGCGGCGGCTATCGCCAGATCATCCGAGTTTGCCCGATATCCGCAGACCACCCGCATCGCGCGTTGATGCAGTGACAGGCGGCCACACGCCGAACGATTGCTGGTGATCGACCGCTGCATCTGTAGCGGAAACGACTCGCGGATGGCTCGACAGCGGATTTCTGTCGATCCTCGGCCAATTCCTCGGACAGAACAGCTGCCCGCAGCGGGACGCCCCCGGCCGACGTCGCTGCCGCCAATGGTGTCGATCGATGGATCCTACGAAGTGGATCTGCGCTGCGAAGAATGCCGGAGCCCCGACACGGACCTCCACATGGTTCACGATGAGTTGTGGGCAGGCTCAGGGCTGGAGGGCTGGGTCTGCTTCCCTGCCTGGAGAAGGCAATCGGCCGTCGTCTCGTCCCGTCCGACTTCAAGTCCCTACCGTGGACTACCGAAAAAGCGAATCACGGTCCTGAGCTTCGAGAGAGAATCGGCCTCACCTGAGGCGGAAGGCTCGCCGCTGAACCGCTTTCGTGCCGGGAAGGCCGAGCTCGGTGTTTCATAGGTGATCACCTATGAAACACGGCTCCGACGGGGGAGCATCCTGGGCGTTCCACGTTCCATAGAGTGTTTCATCGGACTTGTAGCGTGAAACACATACATGAAACAATTCCGAGGGTGAGCGACGACGATTTCCTCCTCGTGGAGGCCCACGACTGTCCCATGTCGACCTGCGCCGCCCCGGCCGGGTCCGCGTGCCGGACTGGTAGGGGCAAAGTCGCCGCCCAGTACCACACCGCCCGGTTCCGTCTCGTGCCCTCGCTGGCCAAGGCTCTCCACGTCTCCACCCCGGCACTGCGCAAGCCCGGATCCGCCTGGGTCGAGCTGCCGCGCCCACCCGCGACCGTGATCCGGCCGGCCGGGCACGTGCGAATCGGCTACGCCCGCGCCTCCACCGCTCGCCAATCCCTGGACGCCAGCTGGATTCCCTGCGGGCCGCCGGCGTCGGCCGGGTCTTCGCCGAGAAGATCTCCAGCCGCGCCACCACCCGCCCCGAACTGGATAACGCCGTCGCCCTCGCCCGGGAACTGCGCGCCTCCGGTGTCGCGGTCACCCTCGTCGTGCACGAACACGAACGCCTCGGCCGCGGAATCGAGCTCGCCGCCCTGGCTGAGCAGTTGAAAGCCTCCGGCATCGGCCTGGAGTTCCTCGCCGGCGAGCTGCAAGGCTCCCGCAACCCGTCCGGGATCGTGTTCACCGTGCTGGCCGCCCTGTCCGGCATGGAACGCGAATACATCCGCGACCGCACCCTGGAAGGCCACGAATCCGCCCGCAAACGCGGCAAGGCCATCGGCGGCGCCACCGTCGCCGACGACGCCATGCTGTCCATGGCACTGCACCTGCGCGAGCACAACCACAGCCTCCGCGAGATCGCCACCCGCCTCGTCATCACCAAGGGCAAGAAGAAAGGCCAGCACCCCTCTCCGGCCACCATCCTGCGGCTACTGCGTGACCACGACCACCCCGCATCGAGAGCGGGCTGATTCTCATCGTTACTCCCCACGCCGACGCGGCAGGCTTCAGCCGCGAGGTACCCCGAGCGCTTCCAGTGCCGCTTCCAGATCGGACTTGGCCAAGAGTTTCTCGATGGTCTGGCCCGCCAGCGTGGAGCACATCTTCAGAACATCATCGGTGAGTCGGTCGAGCTCATCGAGCACGGCCACACACCCCCTCAGCACTGACCGCCTGACCCGCCAGGATCACGCGGGGACCGTTCCCTTACACCACGCATCTGGACTTGACCGTTGCGGAAAGACGCGTCGGGCGACGGTCGAATGACCCGCCACGGTATACCTATTTCCGTCCCAGTCGACCGACGCGGCGGACTCGCCAGCCCCAGGGTCCGGCCCTGCCCCACTGCATTCACGCACCCCAATCGCCCGCAGCGCCCCTAACCACCGCGCTCGCTGTTCGACACCCGCTCGCACGACCGCAACCTCAGCGGCCACGAACACGTTGCAGGTACCCTGAGTCAGCAGCCCCTCCGGTCCCAGCAGCTGCGCGGAATCGGCATTGTCTGTCGCCGGTGTAGCTGGCTTCCTCGCGATATGTCCACCGCCTGGTCTCCGTTCACGGAAGTACTCCAGTGCTTTGTCCGCGTGGACACGGCCGTTCGATTCGTCGGGAATGTTGTGCAGGACAATATGATCGGCGTGCCGATGACGAAGGTACGCCGCTTCACGGGGCGATAATGCTCAACGGCCTTCGCTGTTTGCCCCCGAACCGTCTGGCGACGGACCCGTCGCTGTCCCACAGCTTTCAGCGCGCGAGCGCCAGGCACCGGTCACCCGGCACGGCGCGTGGCCGAGGCTCATCGCTGCGTTCCTGGCCGGGGTCGGTGTTGTGGCTGCGGGCTGATGCTCGGATGTTCGGCGGCGTACAGCTCCCGTTGCAGCGCGGCCACGGCAAGGGCGAGGGCTCGTTCGCCACGCTCACGTGCCGCGGCGACGAGCCAGCCAGCCTGGGTGGCCTGGTTCAGCAGTCTGCGGCGGCGCTGCGGGTCATCGGTGACGCTGGCGAGCACTTCGTTCTTCAGCTCCTGCACACGCCAGCCGATCTCGTCGACGACCACCACCGGCGCCGCGGGATCGAGCCGCTTCAGCACTGCGAGGACACCGGCGATTCTTTCTTCCAAACTGAGCATCCTCTTCCCCCTGGATCCGGGTAACCGGCTGCGTCCTGTCCGAGCCAGGGTAACCCCGGCACAGCACTGAGAGGTGTTCCCTATCATGAAAACCTCTCCGCCAGAGGCGAATACAACTCCGACGCAGCGTCCGAAAACGTGCGCGGGCATTTTCTCGGCGCTCACAAACCCCTGCCTGGCGAGCCGATCAGTGGTGAGCTCGGATCATCGCGGCCCGGACCCGGGATCCGGCAGCCGCGCCGCTCACCCGAATTCGGTGTCCGCACCGGTGACTCGTCTGCGGCTATTCGCCCGTGGCATGCGTCGGTGTCCCGCTGAGCCGGGTAATGACCCGGGTGTGGCCGTGGGGGAACGCGACCGGGATCGGGTCGCCCGGCCGGAAGGCTTGGATGACACCGAGGTGGGTGGTCAGACCGGCCAAGTCGGTGAGGCGGACCTGCCCGTGCGGGGTGCCGACGAGCAGCACTTCGACCTCGCAACCGGTGACGATGTCGGCCGGTTGGGACCGGTCCACAGCGACCACGACGATGGTGACGGGTTCGAGCCCCGCATGCAGATACACCGGTCCGGCGTCGGAGGGCCGGTAGCTGAAGGTGAGCACTTCCGGTCCGGAACACTCCCGCACGAAGCTCCAGCCCCGGGCGGCGAGAGTGATGCCCAGTCCGGTGAACACCCGCATATCCGCGGCGGTCAACGGATACCCGCAGGCCGTCGCGAGCGCCTGCACGACGCTGGCGGGTGGGTAGCGGCGATGCCAGATCTCGGCTTGCATCGCCGTAACCAGACCGCGCGTACCCGCGCGCGAGCCGCGTGTGCTCTGCCCGCCACGTCGATCGGGTCTCTCCTCGCCCCTGGACATGAACGATCATCCTCGCAGCTCGGGCATCGGACCCTCCGCAGACACGCCCACCCAAGGGGTGAGCAGAGCCGGTCAGGCCGCCGCATACGGCCCAACGACCACAGCACCCACCGCGTGCGGAGGCGACACCGCACAGTGGTGGTCATGGCCAGCAGTGGAACCCGATGATCTGGATCGCGGCCGGGTTCAGCCTGCCGGTTCGTGCTGGACCTGTAGCCGAACGGGGTCCATGTTCGCACCGATGCTGATAGTTTGCGGCTATGGCAGGTAGGCATCGGAAAGGGCGTGATCACGACCAGGCGGACTCCACCGCACTCGCCGCGCCGCCAACGGCGCAGCCGGGTGACCCGCGCGGGCCCGGCACCGGCAGTGGGTTCGCGCAGCGGGCGTTGGCGGCGCAGCCGCTGATCCCGGCGTGGATCGCGTGGCTGCTCGAGCACGCGGGTGAGCCGCTGGCGCGGCTGGAGTATCAGATGCATTACCCGCTGGATCACACCAGCGACCCGGATCGGCGCACCGACGACGAGGCGGTGATCATCCGCCGCGCCTGCCACGCCGAACTCGCCGCCCGATCGGTGCAGCGCGCCCACCGCTTCTACCACGACCAGCCGGGCGTGCTCTGCGCCCACACTCCTCCTTTGCCGGACGACATCGAGTTCTACACCGCGTTGGAAGCCGGGCGTGAATGGACCGGTCATTGGTATTCCCGCGACCCCATCGAAGCGTGGGAGTCCACCCACACGCCAGCCTGACCAGCCGCCAACCCGCGTGCCCGGCGGCATCCTGAACAACTTGTCCCACACCCGCCAAGACAACGCCCCACCCGCGAGGGGGCTCGTGCCACCGCAAACCATCCGCGAGAGGAAGGGACACGCCGGGATGGACGATCGGGTCGCTGTCCGGCTCACGGCCGTGCGCGATGCGCGGGTCTCGTTCCGAGCCAAAGGGGTATTGATGTTTCTGCTGGCCGCGGGCCGCGGCGAGGACCTCACCCTCGACTCGATCGCCGCCGCCGCCACCGAGGACCCCACCGAGGTCGCCGAAGCACTCCAGGAACTCATCGACTCCGGCTACCTGGCCCGCGAACGCTCGTCCGGCGGCGAACTCGGCGAATCGGCATGGACCATCACCGACACCCCCGACCAACCCGAAACACCCTGACACCCACGCCCGAGCCCCCCACAAGAGGCTCTGTCGAACCTTCAGCACACAGCCGAAGAAGATGCAGTCCCCCGCACGAACCAGACGCAATGATGCAGTTGGTGAATGGCGTGCTCGACTCAGGTGGACCGTACCTGGCCGAGTGTCATCCACCAAGTCATCACCAGCGATACCCAGCAATGGCAGTTCCAGCACACCTGATGCCGACCCGGCGTGCGGGCACCATGTCATTCAGGGAAGTCGAGGCCGGCAACGAGGTCGAAGAACTGCTGGTCGATGATCCCCCAGACCTCGACCTCGATCGCATCGATGACTCCCCGGTACTCGATGGTCCCGCCCGTGGACGGCGGCACAACCCGGGACAACCCGAGCAGTTGTGCCCATGCCTGCACGATCTCCGGGACCTGGGCTTCGCTGTAGTCCCGGCCGGCGGTGGTGCCGGAGACCGCGAGCGCACCGGTGTCGTCGGTGACGAACAACTCCCAGGTCAACGGTGCGCACCCCGCCCGCTGCCCGACCTTGTTCACCACCGCCTCGACACCCAACGCGATCATCCGGCCGAAACCATGACCACCGGCCACATCACGCCACGACGTCACCGCCCCACCTCCTGTCCACATCGAAGGGGTGTCGACCCGGGCCGCAGCAACCTACCGACGGTGAGACTTCGCTGAACGATAACCGCGCCGTGATCGTCAGGATGTTTCGGTCGTGTCGGGTCGCGGGGTGTGACGCTCGGCCAGGGCGATCAGCCGCCGCAGCCGCCCGGCCACGGTGTCCCTCGACAGCGGTCGGGTGGCCAGCATCCCAAGCGCGCCCATCCCAGCGTGCGGGTGTTGCAGGCGCAGTTCGGCGATGGCCGCGAGGTGGTCGGGGACCCGGTCGCCGAGCACCGCGAGTGCCGCCCGCACGGCAGCGATCTGGGTGGCGGCGGCCTGCTGGGCGCGGCCGGCGTTGGCGGCAGTGAGCTTCCGCGTCGCGGAGTGAGCGCTGTGGCGGCGCCGGTCGTCCCAGCGCACACGCACCTTCTGCGCCGCCCGGGGTGCGCCGATCGCCTCGAGCGCCGTGGCGACCGCGTCGATCCCGGCCACGGCGACCTGCTCGGCGCCGGTTCGCTCGTGGTGACGCCGCACCGGCCGCCACCCGCCGCAGCGCCCCGGCGACAGCGAGCGCGACCGCCAGGGTGGGGCAGGTGATCTGCAGTCGCGGCACCGGTCCGGTGAGGTGGATGGCCCCTGCGGCCAGGAACCCCGCCCGCGCGATCGCCGCCGGGTCCTGGTCGAGGCGGGCGATCACCTCCGGCGGCAACCCCTGCACCCGACGCCCACCCCGGCGGGGGTCGAGCAGTCCCAACCGGACGCGCACCCCGGTCGCGTCCGCCACCCGCACCTGCCACCGCGGCCGCGCCCGCGGTCCGACCGCCGCCACCCGCCCCAGGGTCTTCAGCTGCGCACTCAGCAGCGTGCACACCCGCCATGCCGCGGCGCGGGAACCGAACGCGAGTACCCCGTCCCCGCTCGCGAACCGCACCAGCGTGACCAGCTCGACACGATCGGCGCGGACATCGCGCGGTGCCGCGCACAACT
>NZ_BAFR01000321.1 GCF_000308435.1 Nocardia araoensis NBRC 100135
TTATCTGCCGAAGCTGCCGCTCGCGCTGATCACGGTGGCCGTCGCCACCGTATCGGCGCAGGTAATGAACCTGCGCCTCACCCCGATCGGCGAGATTCCCGCCGGGTTGCCCGCCCCCACGATCCCATTTCCGCACCTCGATCAGGTCGGCGCCCTCATCGGCCCCGCACTCGCTGTGGCCGCACTCGCCGCGCTGGAATCGCTGCTGTCGGCCACCGCGGCGGACGCGATGGCCGTCGGCACCCGCCACAACCCCGACCGGGAACTGCTCGGACAAGGGCTGGCCAATCTCACCGCTCCGATATTCGGCGGCGTTCCGGCTACCGGTGCTATCGCTCGCACCGCGGTGAACGTCCGTTCCGGCGCACGCAGCCGGCTCGCCGCGCTCACCCACGCCGTCGTACTGGCCGCGATCATCTACCTGGCCGCACCCCTGGTCGCCGACATCCCGCTGGCCGCGCTGGCGGGCGTGCTGCTGGCCACCACCGTGCGGATGATCGAAACCGCGTCACTGGCGGCGATCGCCCGTGCCTCGAAAGGCGACGCCGCGATCATGGCCGTCACCTTCGGCATCACCGTCGCCATGGACCTGGTCACCGCGGTCGCGGTCGGAGTCGGCATCGCTGTCGTGCTCGCCCTGCGGGCCGTCGCGAAAGAAGCCCGGCTACAACAGATCCCGCTCGATCCCCACACCGACGACACCACCCACCTGGCCGAGGAACACCAGCTGCTGGGCGATCACATCGTGGCCTACCGCATCGACGGGCCGCTGTTCTTCGCCGCCGCCCACCGATTCCTCCTCGAACTGGCCGAAGTGTCCGACGTCCACATCGTCATCCTGCGCATGTCCCACATCACCGCTTTGGACACCACCGGCGCCCTCGTGCTCAAAGACGCCATCGGCAAACTCGAACACCGCCACATCACCGTGCTCATGTCCGGACTACGCGACGACCACAAGCGGCGCTTGGCCGCGATCGGCGCCCTCCCGGCGGAGGGTGACGCCCACATCTTCGAACATACGCCCGATGCCATCGCCCACGCTCGCGGCCGCTTGCACAGCCCGGCTGAGAACCCCTGCTGACAACGGTGGCCTTTTGCCATGCCTTGCCGAGTGCGTTCGGGAGCTATCGTGCCGTTTTGTCGGCCGGTCCCGGGCGATGGGCACGATGGACGCGATCGTTGCGGGCAGTGACGCGGCGGGTTGCGGAGTCCGCTCGGCGAGGTGGAAGTGGATGCAGTCGCAAGGCGGTGAGTGCGCTGACCATTGTCGAATGGATGGGTAGCCGTGCGGTTACCGGGTCGATGGGCGCGATCTTGGCGATGGTCGAGTTCGTGCTCACCAATCTGACCGCCACACCGCGGCTGCGGCACGCCGCCGCATCCTGTGCCAGAAGGTAGAGCGCACGCCATGACATGAATTCGAGCTTGGTCGTGTCGACGACCAAACCGCAGGACGACGTTTCCGCGCATTCCATGGCTTCGCGGAGATCACGCGCCCACGTTTGCAGAGTGAACCCGTCCGCGACACCGCGGGCCGACATCACCACCGCAGGCCCCTGACGCCGCAGTCTGCTGAACAACCGGGTACGGGGATCGGGCGTGTGCCCGTGTGAGTCGAACGAGTCCGAATCCATGACTCTCTCCAGGTTCGAGCGCCTTGTCCGGCACATCCAGCCGAGGAGTCCTGTTGGAATCAAGACGTCTCGTCACCGTCCTGCCTACCATCGCGCGCGGTGGTCGGGCGACGAGAGCGGCGAGTGTGACCATTTCGGTATCCGGGCCGGCATCCACCCGAGCGACGGCCGCTGTGTTTCGGGGAAAGTTTCCAGGACGAAACGATTCCGACCTTCGGTATGCCAGGAGGGAGCATGATGGCACGGGTGGGCGATGGGAATGGGTCGGACTCCACAGGCGCCTCGCATGGTGACGCCCGGGAGGTGGAGAGTCCGCAGCGGGTCGGCAGTTTCCGGTTCTGGTTCGACGATCAGCGCTGGGAGTGGTCCGACGAGGTCGCCGAGCTGTACGGCTACACCCCCGGCCAGGTGCAGCCGACCACCGATCTGGTGCTGTCGCACAACCACCCTGCCGATCGCGCCGCGGTCGCCGACGCCCTGGCCACCGCGGTGCGCGACCACGGCGCGTTCTGCAGCAGGCACCGCATCATCGATACCGCCGGGCGCGTCCGCCACGTGCTCGTGGTCGCCGACCACATCTTCGACGGCACCGGCGCGGTGGTGGGTACCTCCGGCTACTTCGTCGATCTGACCGCCGCGGTCGATGAGCAGCGGCGCGAAGCGCTCGACGAGACGTTGCCGGAAGTGGTCGAGGCCCGCGCGGCCATCGAACAGGCCAAAGGGATGCTGATGCTCGCCTACGGGCTGAACGCCGAGCAGGCATTCCAGGTGTTGCGGTGGCGGTCGCAGGAAACCAACACCAAACTGCGGGTGCTGGCCGCCAAACTCGTCACCGTTGCCGCGGCGGGCGGCGGCGGCCCTGTCCAGCTACGCACCCAACTGGACCATCTACTGCTGACCATCCACGAGTACCCGGATTGATCGGAAATCCTTCGGCCGGCCGCAGGGGCCGCCCCCATGGCCGCGCGGTCAGGGCAGGGCGAGCATGCCCTTGTTCTCGCGGACGGTGACCACGGCGACGAGGTCCGCGTACGGGGCCGAGCCGAGCCTGAGCTGATGCCCGAGCCGGGCCACGGTCAGGCGCGCACCGTATTTGATCCGCAGACCCTCGGCGACGGTGTCGGCCAGCGGTCCACGACCGTAGAGCTGCACACTGCCCTGATGTTCGCGGGATCCGATGGCGGGCTCGCCGCGCCAGTCTCCGGCCTGGACGATCACCCGGCGATCGCGCATCATGCACGCCGCCTCCGGCGACCACGACGAGAGCCGGAACGCCAGTCGCCCGAGCCCGACCGGCACCACCAGGCGCCGCAGCCGCTCCCACCGGCCCGGTTCGATCTCATGGGTCACCAGCACGGTCTGCGCGTCCCACCACAGCGACCCCGGATGCCAGTCATCCGGGCGCGTCGGCACACGCTGCGGCAGATCCTGTTGACTCCGAACTAATAAATCTGCATGGACGGACATAGATCCGGTGTAGCAGCGGAACCGGGACCCGGCAAGAGTGACCGCCGACACCGCATCGGCGTTTCGCCGGTGCGGGTTGCCCGGTGCGGTCGACGGCAGGCACTGTCGACGCAGCTGTTTTTCCTGGTCACGCACCGCGGCCCGTGCGCTGCTGCAACTCGTCGATCAACTGCGACGCTTCCGCCTTGGTCAGCTCCTCCGGCACCTCCGCCCCCGCTTCCTGGGCCAGGGTGTGTAGATAGGACTCCTGCGGGCCGGTCATCGGCTCGTCGCCGGTCGTCCAGTGGTCCGGATCTTTCTCCGGCTTCGGTTGCACCATCGCCGCTCCTCACGCTCGACAGAACATGTGTTCGACTCCCGGCTACCCGGCCGTGTCCATCTTCAATCACCACTTCCGGCTTGTTTGCCGGGCTTCGGCTCGGGTAGGCCAGAGGAAGGGACTGTGGCCGTGACCGATTCCGCCATCGAGCCGACACAACCTCTCGGAAGGCCGAAGATCTATGCCAGAGGTCATCGCGGGATTGGCGATACCCGAGACAGCGGCGGTCGCCGAAGCGACCAGGCTGATCCAGGAGACCACCAGCCCCCTCATCTACCATCACTCCCGGCGGGTCTACCTCTTCGGCCTCATCCACGCGCTCGAGCTCGGCGTGCGACCGGATCCGGAGTTGCTCTACCTGGCGGCCATGTTCCACGACACCGGCCTGCTGGCTCCCTTTTCCGATGTCGTACAGCGCTTCGAAGTCGACGGCGCAGACCACGCCCGCAAGTTCCTCCTGGACATGGGTTTCCCCACCGCCGCCGCCGACACCGTGTGGACGGCGATCGCGCTGCACACCACGCCGGGCATCCCCGGCCGGATGGCGGCGGAAATCGCGACCACGCACTTCGGCGTCCTGACCGACGTGGTCGGCTTCGGCCTGGACGGAATGGACCACGATCAGCTGGGCGAAATCCTTGCCGTCCACCCACGAGGCGACTTCAAGAACGAGTTCCTGCGAACCTACGTCGAGGGGCTCGCGGGCCGCCCGGAAACCACGGAAGGCACCGTGAACTCGGACGTGCTCGAGCACTTCGTCTCCGGCTTCCAGCGCACGACAACGGTCGAGCGGATCGTCGGGTCGCCCTGGCCGAGCTGACCGGACAGCGCACGATGGCCGATACCGATGTTGCGAAAGGATCCCGGCATGCGAGCGATCACCGTGCGAGACCGTGACTCGGGTATCGCCGGTCTCACCCAGACCGACATGCCATACCCCCACGCCGCGGAAAACGACGTCATCGTGCGCGTGCACGCCGCGGGCTTCACTCCCGGAGAGCTCGACTGGCCGGCAACCTGGTCCGATCGCGCCGGCCGCGACCGGACACCCACCATCCCCGGGCACGAGCTGGCCGGAGTCGTGGTCGAACTCGGCTACGGAACCACCGGACTCACCGTGGGCCAGCGGGTCTTCGGACCGACCGACTGGACGCGCAACGGATCTCTGGCCGAGTACGCTGCGGTGGAGGCGCGCAACCTCGCCCCGCTGGCGGCCGACATCGACTACACCGTGGCCGCCGCGCTGCCCATTTCCGGACTGACCGCATGGCAGGGATTGTTCGACCACGCCCACCTCGCGACCGGCCAGAGCGTCCTGGTGCACGGCGCCGCAGGCGGCGTCGGCTCGATCGCCGTCCAGCTCGCGCGAGCGGCGGGCGCCCATGTGATCGGCACCGGCCGAGCCGATGACCGTGATGTCGTGCTCGGCCTCGGCGCGCAGGCCTTCCTCGACCTGGGCGGCGACGACTTGCAGCAGGTCGGCGAGGTGGACGTGGTATTCGACGTCATCGGCGGCGAGATCCTCGAGCGATCGATCGAACTGGTACGCCCGGGCGGCACCCTCGTCACCATCACGATGCCACCGCCCGCGCAGCCCGAGAACGGGCGAGCCATCTTCTTCGTCGTCGAACCCGACCGCGCCCGGCTGCTCGACCTCGCCCAGCGCCTCCGGAGCGGACGGCTCGACCCCATCGTCGGGGCCGTACGACCGCTGTCCGAAACGGCCGCCGCGTTCGCCCGCCACCGCCGCACGCCCGGCAGGACGATCATTCAGGTCGCGGATGAACGACCTGCGGGACTCGTCGACTGACCGAGCTGTCGGAAAAAGCTGCCGAGGGCTGCTCGATCGGCCTGGCCTTCCTTCTATTTCGCTACCGAACGACTACTGCACGATGGCCTCGTGCGGTTCTGGTGGCGCGTGCGCGCACCGATTCCCCGGTGCGACAGCGATATGTGGGTGGGCCGACATGTGCCTGAGCAGGTAGCACGCGGGCATCGACGGTCGCTGTCACCGTAGCCGCCGCTCGGCAGACCGGTCGGTGAAACGGGGTATGGTTGGCTCCATGAACACTCAAAGGTTGCGAATCCGCCGCGATTTGTGTGTTGTGAAGTTGTTTCCTGCGCACACAGCGTGAACATTCGCGGCACCTGCTGCGTATGTCCGGTTCGAGAACACAGAACCGGGTGTGTAACCGCCTGACACTGAAAGTTGGGCGTGCTGATGCTATCCGGCCTCGTTTCCGCCATCCCCTCGACCCCGAACGCCCCCTCCCGGGCACCTGGTAGCCGCCCGCTCGCCGGGCCTGCCGCCAAGCCGCTCGCGTGGAACACACCGCTGCCGCTCCCGGCGCTGATCCGGCCGCAGAAACCGGCGCGTCCGCCCGCGCTGTACGACGTCCGCCCCATCGACCGGGCGGGCCGGATCATGGCCCGGCGCCTGCTCACCGCCCTGCAATGGCGGCGGGGCCAACAGTGCCGCATTCGCGTCGATGAGGGCGTGCTCACCCTCACCGCCGACAACCAGGACGATGCCGCCCCGGCCTACGTCGACGGGCAGGCCAACCTGCGCCTGCGCGCGGCACTGCGGCGCGAGACCCGCATCGACGGCGGATATCTGCTGCTGCTCGCCGATATTCCGTCGGCGACTCTGCTGGTCTTCCCACCCACCACCCTGACCGCACTGCTGGCTCCGTGGACCGGCCCGCTCGAGGACGCCTTCCCAGCATGAGCACTGCACCCTCCGACGCTCAGCTGGCCGCCGCGCGAGTTCTGCTGCAAGGGCTCGGAATCGAACCCGAACAGCTACTCGGCCAACCAGGTACCACGCGAGCGATACCGACCCTGGCTGAATACGTCCCGATCGTCTACGCCGCCATGCCCGACACTCCCACCCGCAACCACTACCTCTCCTACTGGAACAAGCTCCTCGTCGACCACGCCGACCAGCGCCTGAACGAACCCACCGTCTCGCAGCTGCAGACCTTCGTGCACACGGTGCGCGAGCAACGCCAGCGGCGCAGCAACGACCGCGGCGGAGTCAGCACGGCCAACCACTGCATCCACGCCCTGCGCTGTCTCTACCAGCACGCGGTCAACGACAACTACATCACCGCCGCCGACAACCCCACCGCCAAACTCGGCAAGGCCCCGCGCCCGGCCTCCAACCGGCGCGCCCTGCCCCACGACTCGCTGGCCCAGATCTGCACCGCGGTCGCCGACGGCGGCGACGACCCCGTCTTGGACACCCTGATCGTGCGCCTGCACATCGAAACGGCCTGCCGCCGAGCAGGCATCCTCACCATGAGCGGCGACGACCTCGACCCTGTGCGCTGCCTGATCCAGGTCCGGGAGAAGGGTGGCTTCTCCCGCTGGCAGCCGATTTCCCCCACCCTGACCGAGGCTCTGGTCGAACACCGCGAAACCCGAACCCCACCGACCGACCAACTGCCCGCCTTCACCCGCAACGGCCATCCCATCACCGCCGCCCGCAATCGGCGGCTGCTGCGCTACCGCAACGGCCATCCCCTCGGCATCCGCCGCTACGACGTGCTCTGGGACCGCCTCGGCCGACAACTCCCCTGGATCGCCGAGCACGGCATCTCCACCCACTGGCTCCGCCACACCACCCTGCGCTGGGTCGAACGCAACTACGGCCCCGCCGTCGCCAAGGCCTACGCCGGCCACTCCGACCGCAGCTACAACGGCAACGCCATCGATATCTACACCCGCGCCACCATCGACGAAATCGCCCACGCGCTGGCCACACTCACCGGCGAGCCACACCCCCTCGCCGGCGACCCCACCAACCAGCACCAGAACCACGAATTCCTTCTCCCCGCGCGCGCATGACCACCACCACCAGCGTCGGCTGCCGACCTCCGACGACACCAGCCCGCCGCCCCGCTCGCCGTGCACACGGTGTTAGGACGGGCGACGGCGATGAGCAGGCCCGCTCGCTGATCGTGGGAGTTGGTGCCCGTGTTGATGGCGGCGACCGGGCTGATCTGCGCCTCCAGCGCGCTGGCGAGCAGATCCTTCTTGTTCGGCCAGCGCAGGTAGATCGAAGTCTTGCCGACGCCGGCGCGCTCGGACACCGAGTCGACGGTGAACTTGCTCCAGGCGTCCTCGCCGACCACCTCGGCTGCCGCACGCAGGATCCGCTGGTCGACCTCGGGGTCACGCGGACGTCCGGCAGCTGCGGTGCCCAGTGCGCTGTGCGTCATGACCGACAGTCCCCCGCACCGGACGAACGGGCATCGAGGTACTGGTCACCGAGCAACAGATGGCGCAT
>NZ_BAFR01000320.1 GCF_000308435.1 Nocardia araoensis NBRC 100135
CCTCGGTCGCGATCGTTGACGGTCCTCGGCTCGACCACCCAGGGAAGACAGGCTCGGCCCGCGCGTCGTGCGACACCATAGAACTACGTCGACCAGGCGGCGAAGGAAACGAAATCGACCAGGAGGGCCCCGGTGGAGCTCAGAGACATCGAGATCTTCTTGATACTGGCCGAGGAACTGCACTTCGGTCGCACCGCACTACGGCTGCACCTGTCCCAGGCGCGGATCAGCCAGTCCATCAAGAATCAAGAACGCCGCATCGGCGCCCGTCTCGTCGATCGCTCCAATCCACGCAATATCCAGCTGACTCCGATCGGGAGCCGGCTGTACGCCGAACTGCTGCCGAACTATCACGGCGTGGTCCGAGCCATCGAACACGCCCGCCAGAGCGCGCGTGGTGTCTCCGATGTGTTGCGGGTCGCCATGATCGGCTACAACCCGTACGACTATCAGCCGTTCTGGGATGCGTTTCGTCGTAACCATCCCACCTGGGAACTGCGTATCCGCAGTAGCGAATTCGGCGACCAGTTCGGCCCGCTGCGCCGCGACGAAGCCGACATCGTCATCGCCTGGCTCCCCGTCGAAGAACCGGGCTTGACTGTGGGGCCAACCATCTTCACCGAGCGCATGGTGGCGTTGATGCCCGACAATCATGAACTGGCGGGTGAAGAATGGATTTCGCTGGAAACATTCGGCGATCGCGGCGTACTCGCGCCTGCCGACCCTCTGCCCGATTACTGGGAGGACGCGGTCAGCCCTTTCCACACTCCTTCCGGGCGCCCCATTCACCGCGTCGCGCCCATCTCGACGTTGGAAGACATCCTGGTCAGCGCCAGCACAAGCGAGGTCTTCACGAGCTGCATGAGTCATATCGCTCGGTACTATCCGCGCCCGGGCATCACCTATACCCCGATCAGCGATTCCCCGCTGGTTCGCTGGGCATTGGTCTGGCGCACGGAGTCGGAGACCCAGCAGATTCGCGCTCTCGCGCGAGCAGTCCGCGACCTGGGTGCGCTCGAACGGGGTTGAGAAAGCCGCCTTTCACGCTCGATCCCAGCGCTTCAGCAGTTCCGCGCGGGCGCTGCGAGACAGCATCAGTTGCTGTTGTTCCGCGACGAGCCCAGCCGCTTGCATCGGAGGTGGCGTCCCGGTCGGTGGACCGACGGGCGAGAACCCCAGCTTCAGATGCGCGGCATAGGCTTCGGTGCGGATCGTCGTATTGGAGTGGACATCGACATCACCTAAGAATTGCAGCGCTTCACGCATCAAGGCGCGTCCTATGCCCATGGCGTGATACTCCGGCAGAATGTGCCATGCGTAGAGTTGCCCGTCGCCGTTCGGGCGCCGCGCGGCCTCGACGAAGCCGGTGATGTGCCCATCGGGGGCGCGATGCACGAAGAAGGTCCGTCCGTACTCGGTAAGCGATGTCGTGAGCTCTCGATGTTTTCGCGATGCCATGTCGGCGATGAGCCGCTGTACTCCGCCGGTTTCGGCGCCGGGCAGATTCTCATAGGCGTTCTCACATCCACGCAGTAGTGCGTTGACGAGATCCGGCACATCCGCCACAGTCGCGTGTTGGATGGCCGACTGCGGGATCTCGCGCCGTCTCCCCTCTGCGGCACGATCGGATTTGTGCGATGACGACAGGACCTGTCGCGCTGCCGAGGCATCCGCCCCCGACACTTCACTGTGTTTCCGGAGTCCGTGAGCGATCATGCGGTATCCGCTCCCCGCTCCGGCGCCGGCTGCCTTCGTTGTCTTCGTCAAGCGGGCTGTGATCCGGGCGAACAAGGAATGTAAGTCTTTCAGCGCAACCACCACAGATCGTCCGAATCAATCGATCGAGACACATCCGACTTCCGCAGTTGCGCGCAGAGTATTCCCGCCACGACTCGGAAGGGTCGGCGAGTCTGCCGAATGGGCCGGATCTCGGACAACAACGCTCCAGGAGACAAGATCGGATGTGTATCCCAAGCGTGCGATGACCACCAGCGCGGAACAACGCCGAATCCGGGCGTAGACGATCACTGTTACTTATCGGTCGCGACGCGCCCGCCCACAACCACAGGCCGGCCGCGCCGTGCAGCACCGGCCGAGCCGCTGCGAGGTCACAGGTCTGGTCGAGACCCTCCTGTCATGCCGTGCGGGTGGTGAGGGTGTCGAAGCGGTGGCGGAAGTGTTCGGCGTCGTCGCCGCGAGTGCGGGTGGCGGCGACGCGGACCGGGCGGAGTTCGGTGAGGAGGCGCGGTGAATTCACCTGGGTTTCGAGCAGGTTCAGGGCAGGGGACAGCCCGCCGCACCGTGGCCCGGTCCTCGCACAGGCGGTCGAACGAGCGTCTGACCTGATCCTGGATTGTCAAGCTTCGCTTTTCGCGGTCGGGCTGGTACGGTTCAGTTCATTGAATGATCGTTCAATCAATGGAGTGTCGTGGGAAGTCGACGAGAACAGGCGCAGTGGCGGCGCGAGCGCTTGCTCGACGCGGCGTTGGATGTGTTCGCCGACAAAGGGATCGACGGGGCTTCGGTCAAGGACATCGCGGCTGCCGCCGGGGTCGCGCCCGGCCTGCTGTATCACTATTTCGCTGGAAAAGAGGCGCTGGTGACCGCGTTGTTGCGGGAGCGCGGATTCTCGCGGCAGCTGCGCGAATCGCTGGAGCAGGCGGAGGGCGAGCCGGCGACCGAGGTCTTGCCCCGGGTCATGCGCGAGTTCGACGGCGTCCTGGCCGCCAATGCCAAGCTGATCAGACTGTTTTTCGCCGCCGGGCATTCACACGAGAACGTGCGGGCGGTCCTGGCGGAATTCGTCGGGGAAGGGCAGGCCGTGATGGCCGAGTATCTGCGCTCCCGCGTGGCCGCGGGGGAATTGCGTGACCATGACGCGCGCACGACCGCGACCGCTCTGTTCGCGACTCTCGCCGTCGGGCGCAGCACCGGTATCCCGGTCGATGTCGCCGAGCTGGTGGGTCTCGTGCTCCACGGACTTGTTCGTAGTGCGCCATTCGAAGAAGGAGAGACCGCCGGTGCATGACATGAACGTGCAATGCTGCGTGGTAGGCGGAGGCCCCGCCGGGATGATGCTGGGCACGCTGCTCGCCCGGCAGGGTGTCGAGGTGGTGGTGCTGGAAAAACACGCCGACTTCCTGCGCGATTTCCGTGGCGACACCATCCATCCATCCACTCAGGAACTCATCCACGAACTCGGCTGGCTGGAGGAATTCCGCCGCCTGCCGCACAGCACCATGGATCGCGTCACCGTCGCGGTCGGCGGCGAGCCCGTGACCTTCGCGGATTTCCGGAAGCTGCCGGTCCGCAGCCCGTACATCGCGTTCATGCCGCAATGGGAATTCCTGAATTTCCTGGCGACCAAGGCCGCGGCCTTCCCCGGCTTCCGGCTCCTGCAACGCACGAAGGCAATCGATCTGCTCATCGAGAACGATCGAGTCCTCGGTGTGCGGGCGGCCACCGACACCGAAAGCCTCGAAATACGAGCCGATCTCGTCGTGGCCGCTGATGGCCGCCACTCGCGTATGCGAGAAGCGGCCGGTTTGCGGGCAGCGGCGAGCTCGCCACCGATGGACGTCCTGTGGTTTCGGCTGTCGCGGCGAGCGACGGACCGGGTCGAGTTCTTCCAGGGCGGCAAGGGGGCGATGATCGCCATCGACCGCGGAGACTACTGGCAAGTGGCGTACACCATTCCCACGAACGCCTACGAAGATCTACGCGCACTTGGCATCGGCGAGCTACGCGACAGAATCAGCGCGCTCGCCCCCGCATTGCGAGACCGCGTTCACGAACTCGCCGATTGGGCCGACGTTCACCAGCTGACGGTTCGTGTCGACCGGCTCGGCAAGTGGTATCGACCGGGCCTGCTCTGCATAGGCGATGCCGCCCACGCCATGTCACCGGCGGGTGGCGTCGGCATAAATCTGGCCATCCAGGACGCTGTCGCAACCGCGAACATCCTCGGCCCGAAACTGCTCGCGCACAACCTGACCGACGCCGATCCGCCTCGCGTGCAGGCCCGCCGCCAACTGCCCGTCAGACTGACCCAGCTGTTCCAGTTGTCCATTCTGCGCGACCTCTACCCCAAAAATCTGCACGACGACACAGCCACCCACGTCCCGCCGATCTTCCGCGTCTTCCGGCGGCTGCCGGTGCTGCGCCACGCGGTGGGCCGATTCATCGGAATCGGCGTGCGCCCGGAACACATCCGCCCCTGAGGGCCACCCAGACGAGCCCGGGCTCGCCCTGGCAAGTCGGAAAGCGGACCAGCCATCAGTGGTTCGGAGGTCGCCCAACCGCGCCGGGGCGGCCGGCCTGCGGGTGTGGCCGCCGCTCGACCGTGTTCCGGGCTTCCGCCGTGTCTCGGCGACGGCTCGGATCGGAGTGTGACTCGTCACCGGCTCCAGGCGGAAAAGGGGTTTCCCGCGTTCTCGATCGGTCAACAAACCATGCGGCGGACCGTCGGTCGGGGGCGCGGACGCCGATGTCGATCGAATCCATTGCCCGGCACGAGGATCGCGCCTGGGCAGGGCGCAGAAGGAGGACAAGTGCGATCCATCCGAGCCGGTCTCATCGCCGTGACGCTCGTTGCCGCCACCGTGGCCGGGGCGAGTTCGGCGCATGCCGATGAGACGCTGCCCGGCGCACCGAAGGACGAGATCATCACAGTGGATGTCAATCTGCTGGGCTGCTCCCTCGGCGCCGGACTCGGCCTCGACCTCCTGCTGGCGCTCACCGCGGGTAACGGTTCCAGCACCACCATCGGTTCCGGGCTGGCCACCCGCCTGCGCGCCGCGGGCTGCCTGCCCTGGCAGCGCTGATCCATAGCGGAGTTCGACGGCATGCCCCCTGATCCGCACACCAGCGGCGGGGGCATGGCTTTCGTCGTTTCGCCGGAGGGTCGAGAGTGCAGGCGGCATTCCGGACGCGGTGAGCCGCGAACGGTGGCGAAAGCCCCCGGCGGAGGGCGCTCCCATTCGAACGAGAGGTGATCATGAAGCCGATGGCGGTGTGCGCGCTGATCACCCTCGAATCTCGCCACTTCCCGCCGCAAGGGAGGGCCGCACCCCGCCGCGTCATGGACCCTCGGGTCCCGCATCGGCCATCGGATAAGCCTCGGTCACCGTGATCCGCGTCAATGGTCACCGAGCTTCTCTGCCGACCCATCGATGTCGTCACGGAGGTGACTACCGCAGGCCTCCGCAGCGCCGGAGGACCGAAGCCGATGGGAGAATCCTGCGCTGGTCCCGCGATGAGTTCCAGTGCTCCAGCACGTCTAACTCTTCGAGGCCGTGTCGGTCTCGCAGGGATAGGAGAGCTCGATGTCGGAAACGAACCAGGAATCATCGGGACCGCGACGGCTGGCGCAGCATCCGACCGTCCAGCGGATGGCGCGGCGGCCGCGGACCACGCCTGACCCGGTGCTGCCCACCGCCCAGCTGCGCGAGATCTGCCTTGCCGCAGGCGCGGACGACGTGGGCTTCGTTCCGGTCGACGACCCGCGCGTGGCCGAAGAACTCGAGCATGCGCGCGGAATATTGCCCACAGCACGGACATTCATCGCCTTCTGCGTGCGGATGAATCGCGATAATCTACGCAGTCCTCAGCGCAGCCTGGCCAATACCGAGTTCAACCACGCCGACGACGAAACGAACGAGGTCTCGCGCCGGATCACGCGGGCACTCCAGGACGCCGGCTATCGCGCCGTGTACCCGGCGCCGGGGTATCCGATGGAGGTCGATCAATTTCCCGGGCGCGTCTGGGTGATCGCACACAAGGTGGTGGCGCAGGCCGCGGGTTTGGGTGTGATGGGTATTCACCGCAACGTCATCCATCCGAAGTTCGGCAACTTCATCTTGCTCGGCACCGTGGTGACCGATGCCGTGGTCGACGAGCCGAGCGCCGCGCTGGATTTCAACCCGTGTCTCGAGTGCAAGCTGTGCGTGTCCGCCTGCCCGGTCGGCGCGATCACCGACGAGGGCGGGTTCGATTTCCAGGCGTGTTACACGCACAACTACCGGGAGTTCATGGGCGGCTTCACCGATTGGGCCGAAACCATCGCAGACAGCGCCGACCGTGCCGAGTACCGCGAACGCGTGACCACGGGTGAGTCGTTCTCGATGTGGCAGAGCCTGTCTTTCAAACCGAACTACAAGGCCGGCTACTGCATGGCCGTTTGCCCGGCCGGAGAGGATGTGATCGGAGCTTTCCTCGACGACCGGAAGGGGCACTTGGCGGAGGTGGTGCGGCCGTTGCAGAACAAGCCGGAACCCGTCTACGTGCTGCCGGGCTCCGCCGCGGAGGAGCACGTCACACGCCGTTTTCCCGCCAAGACCCCGAAGCCGGTCACCAACGGCTTCCCGGACGAGGTGAACACGCTGCTCGATCAGATCGGCCCACGGCCTCGCCCGCGCGGCACCTCGGACTGAGCGGGGAGCGAGTTCTCCGCAGCTGAAGCGGGCTCGGACAGGCGCCGGGCCCGCCGGGCGGTTGTCGCAGGTGAAGGTGAGGGATCATGGCCGAGTACGCGCCGACTCTGGTCGCAATCTCTGACGTCGGCCATGCGCAACCGCGCCGAGTAGCCGAATTCGGGTCGAATTCAGCCGGTGGCGTGACGCTCACGGTGATCGATCCCGACGGATGCCTAGACGCCTGTGCCGAAACCGTCGCCCGGGCAGACGACGGCGCCGGCGGCCCGGCTCCTGGGCGCCCCAGGGTGGCAGGATGAGTGGTTCAGCGATCCACACCGGAGAGGGTGCAGATGACCATCCTGGTAACCGGGGCCACCGCAAACATCGGCCGCAAGGTTGTCGACCACCTGCTCGCATTGGGGGCCACCGATATTCGCGCGCTCACCAACAATCCACAGAAGGCCGCGCTTCCGGCCGCGGTGCAGGTGGCCGAGGGTTACTTGCGGCGACCGGACACCTTGCCCGCCGCGCTTTCAGGGGTAGAGCGGATGTACCTGGCGCCGACACCCGACAGCGTCACCGAGGTGCTCGCGCTGGCCCGCGCGGCGGGTGTCCGGCACGTCGTCGACCTGTCCGGTGAACCGGAGAGTTGGTGGGGCAGCGTCTGCACGGCTGTCGAGGACAGCGGCCTGGCCTGGACTCATTTATGGCCCGGCGATTTCATGGAGAACACCTTGATCTGGTCGCGCCAGATCCGCGAGACCGGTGCGGTGCTGGAGCCGCGGCCCGACGCCGCGAGCGCACCGATCGCCATGGACGACATCGCCGCTGTCGCCGCCACCACCCTGCTGAGCGACGCTCATCTCGGCCGGGCCTACCCATTGGCGGGACCGGAGATCCTCACCCGCACCGATCTCGTCCGGTGCCTCGCCGAGGCACTGGGCCGCGACATCGCCTTCCGGCAATCCACGCGCGAGGACACTATCGCTGCTCTGACCCCTACCATGGGCGACACCGCAACGTGGTACGTCGACAATGTCCTCACCAGTTTTGACGTGCCTCCTACGGCCCTGCCTGTCACCAGCGTCCAAGACGTCACCGGCCGGCCCGCGACCACCTTCGCCCGGTGGGCCGTCGACAATGCCGCGCGTTTCGCTGCCGACTGACACCACGCTCACCGGCTGGGCGTTCGCCGACCGCCCCGCCCGACGGCACCATGAGAATCCGCCCGAAACACGCGCCTCCCGCAACCGAAGCGCCTGCCTGTGCCGCCGGGCCTTCAGCCTGTC
>NZ_BAFR01000319.1 GCF_000308435.1 Nocardia araoensis NBRC 100135
TTCGATGACGGTTGGTGGTGTGTATGCCGGTTTGGCGTCTTCGCGAGTTTCACGATGATGACCTCGATCAAGTGATTCGGATCTGGGAGCAGAGCCGGGTGGGCACTGCGGGAGAGCCGGTGTTCGCGTTGGCGGAGATCTTGGCGGCCGTGCGGGCGGGGCAGCCTGCGGTGGTCGCCGAGGTCGGCGAAGAGATGGTGGGAATGGCGGTCGCGCAGATCCAGGGCGAGCGCGCGTGGGTCCTGCTGGTGGCGCTGGGTGCGCAGTGGCGTCGGCGCGGTATCGGCAGTGCGTTGCTGACCGAGCTGGAGCGGCGGCTGCGCTCGACCGGCGTGCGGCGGATCTGCACACTTGTTCCCGAGGGCGCCACCGGATCGGTCGCGTTCGAGAATTCCGGCTATTCGCGCAGGACCGGGCTGATCTTCTACGAACTGCTCGAACCGCTGCCACCCGCGCAGTCCAGTCTGCTGACCGAGCTGGGCGGTCGGTTGTTGCCACCTGGGCTGTGGCAGTCGATGGCGGGCATGGACCGGGAGAAAGATGTCATCGAACGGCGGATCGTGCTGCCGCTGGCGCATCCGGACGTGGCCGAGCGTTATCGCGTCAGGCCACCCAAGAGCGTGATCTTGTTCGGACCGCCCGGCACGGGAAAGACCAGTTTCGCGAAAGCCGTCGCCTCCCGGCTGGGCTGGCCGTTCGTGGAGTTGTTCCCGTCTCGGCTGGCCGCGACTGCCCGGGGTGGTCTCGCCGCGTCGCTGCGTGAGGTGTTCGCGGACCTGGCCGACCTGGACGAACTGCTGTTGTTCATCGACGAGGTCGAGGAGATCGCCGGCGCGCGCGAGGGGACGGCGACCAGTCCGGCGCATGGCGTGACGAACGAGCTGCTCAAACTGATTCCGGTGTTCCGAGAGGACTACAGCCGGTTGCTGATCTGCGCGACCAACTCGGTCCGTTCCTTGGATTCGGCGTTCCTGCGGCCGGGCCGCTTCGACTACGTGATCCCGGTCGGTCCGCCCGACGAGCCCGCCCGCAAAGCGATCTGGCGGCGTTATCTGGGTCCGGCGGCCGAGACCATCGACCTCGACCGCCTGGTCCGCGCCACAGTCCATTTCACCCCTGCGGACATCGAGTACGCGGCCCGCGCCGGCGCACAGTCGGCGTTCGAACGCGCGGTGCGCGAGGAAACGAGCGAACCCGCCGACCTCGCGGACTATCTGGCCGCCGTCGCCAACACTCGCCTGACGTTGACACCGGAAATCTTGACCGCGTTCGAGCAGGACCAGGCCGACTACACCCGGCTGTGAGACTCGGCCATCCCGGTGGCGGACACAGCGTAATGGGGCGGGCAGCCGAAAATCTCCTAGTGTCTATCAGCCGATCGAATGTCGGTATGCAACCGCATGCCGTCGGGTGGCGTTCATCGGGCGCTGGTCGAATAGCGGGGCAACGTTCGCAGGGAGGAAAAGCCATGACCAGCATCGACACTCACGCCAACGGAACCGTGGCGTCCCGTGTCACCGAACTGACCACGGTTTTCGAGCGGGGACTTCGCGAGAACCTAGGAGTCGGCGCGTCTCTGGGCATTCGACTGGAGACGGCGGGTGACGGCTACACCCGGTACTACCTCGATCCGAACCCGGCCACCATCAACGCGATGTTCACCGTGCACGGCGGCGTGCTGGCCACCTTGATGGACACGGCGATGGGTAGCGCGGTCTTCACGAAACTCGGTGACGGCGTGGCCTATACGACGCTGGAGCTGAAGGTGAACTTCATCCGGTCGGTGACGCTGGACGGTTCCCGGCTGACGTGCGAGGCCAACGCGGTGCACGTCGGGCGGCGCACGGCGACGGCGGAGGGCCGGATCACCGACGCGAGCGGCAAGCTGATCGCACACGGGTCGACCACGATCCTGGTCTTGCAACCCGCACAGTGAGCACGGCGGACGGCCCGGCTCCCGGAACACGATCGGGAGCCGGGCCGTCCGGTGTCGAAACTCAGACCAGCGAGCGGCATTCGTCGATGAAGCGCACCAATTCGTCGAGCCGGTCACTGCGGGCGTCCACCGCGCGGTCGATCACCTTCACCAGGTGCTCGTAGGCCTCGGTGTGGTCGTAGGAGGCCACATCGGCGATCTTCAGCGCCCACCGCCAGTAGCCGCGCATGGTGTCGGCCAAGGGCATGCGGAAGGTGGCGATCACTTCGCGGATCGGCTCCACGGTCGCGTCGCCGTGCACCCGCAGGTAGCGGCCGACCACGTCGGCCATGAAACTGAAATGCCGCGCCTCGTCGCGCGACAGCCGCGCCAGCACCGCCCCCAGCACCGGGTCGTCCGCCACCTCGCGCAGGTGCCGGTAGTACATCTGCGTCGCCTTCTCCTGCACCAGCGCGTAGGCGAAGAACTGGACGGGATGCCGGTAGGGCAGGTCGAACGGTTTCTGCCCTTCGATCGCCAGCTCGGTGCGCAGGGCGCCGCGCTCGGCCATCCCGGACGCCACCTGATAGCGGCTCAGCGCGCGTGCGTGGGTGTCCTCCTCCAGCGCCCAGCGGACGGTGAAGTGGTAGAGCTCGCGGTTGTGCACGAACGCGGCCCGGTCCACCGTGTCGTCGACCGGGAAATAGCGGTGGTAGACGTCGAAGTAGCCGGGCAGATGGTCCTCGATGAGGGTGACGAACCCGACCGCGGACCGCTGGCCCTCGGTGAGCCTGCCCGCGTCCGCGCGCGACCAGTCGACCGCGGTCTCCACATCCCAGGCCCGCGTGGCGGGGGAGGCGGCGAGGAACCCGTCGACGGCCGCGACCAGTTCGTCGACGGGAATCGGCGCCGTTTCGATGTTCATCTGTTGCTCCTGCGGCTCAGCGGGCGTTACGGCAGGTCAGCGCGTAATGCTTGGTGGTGTAACCCCATCCGGCGTTCGCGATCTCCAGGTAGTGCCGCAGCTTCGCGGCCAGGCCGGGCCCGTGCGCGTCGATGCGTTCGGCAGCGGCGTCGACGCCTGCGATCCAGTCGTCGATGGTGCGGCGGTAGTGCTCGGTGAGGTCGTCCACCGCGATGATGGAGAATCCCGCGTCCTCGGCCGCGGTCACCAGGTCGGAGAGCGGACGCAGGTCGCCCCACCCGAAGATGTCGGCGCGCACGAATTCCGTGCCCGCCTTGGCGTCGAACGCCGTGCGTGCGGACGCGTTGCGGAAGCAGCTCTCCGATACATACAGCGTGCCGCCGCGTCGCAGCACCCCGCGGGCGCGGCGGAAGACCGCGCCGAGATCGGGCATGTGCACGATCGAGCCGAGCAGCGTCACGGCGTCGAAGCCGCGTGGCGGCAGGTCCAACCGCTCGAAATGGCCGACCCGGGTGTGCACCCGGTCCGCGAGGCCGCGGGCGCGCGCCTGCTCGGCGATGTATTCGTGCTGACGCGGGGCCGGGCTGATCCCTGTTGTCTCGCAGCCGAATTCGGCCGCCATGAACAGGATCAGCGAGCCCCACCCGCAGCCGACGTCCAGCAGGCGCTCCCCGCCGGTCAGCCCGAGACGGTCGGCCACGAACCGCAGCTTGCGCCGCTGCGCCTGCTCGAGGGTGTCGGACTCCGATTCGTAGAGCGCCGAGCTGTATTTGCGCAGCGGGTCGAGGAATTGGCCGAAGATGTCGGGGTCGAGGTCGTAGTGCTGGTTGGTGTCGGCGGTGACCGGCTGGTCGGTGACGGTCACGCCGCCGCCTCGGCCAGCGCCTTGCCGACCACCGTGACGACGTCGTTCAACGAGGACAGGCCGAACACGTCCTGGTCCTCGAGCTCGATGTCGTAGGTGCGCTCGATCTTGGCGACCATGCGCAGCACGCGCACCGAGTCGACGCCGGCCATGCCGCGCAGGTCCAGGTCGGGGCGCAGCTCGGCCTCGGCGATGCCGGTCTCGGCGGTGGCGATGCCGGTGACCGTGCGCAGGATGTCGTCGGCGGTGTGGGTGGACGTCATGACTTGACTCCGTTCGGTGCGAGGGCGGTGCCGGTGGACAGTGCGTGGGAGAGCGCGGCGACCTCGTCGTCGCCGAGGGTGAGCTGATGGCGCACGTCGCCGAGCGCGAACGGCTGGTAGGCCGCGGTGGAGCCGGCGCACACCATGCCGTCGGCGTCGCGGATCTCCGCGGACGCCTGGATCGGGCGGTCCGCTTCGCCGCCGGACAGTGTCGCGACGCAGCGGTATTCGCGTCCGACGAGCAGCGGGGTGAGGAATCGGGTGCGCTGGGTGACGGTGAACGCCGGGTGGTGGCGAGCCAGGACGATGAGGTTGCCCATCACCTCGTCGCAGATCACGCCGATCAAGCCGCCGTGCACGACACCCGGGTAGGACTCGAATTCCCGTCCGAGCCGGAACCGGGCCTGCAGCCCGTCCGGATGCGGGGTGAACCGTAGGCGAAGGCCGGTCGTGTTGTGCGGCGAGCAGCCGAAGCAGCGGTAGTCCGGGAGCACCGACCAGGGCACCCGGACGGTGTCCACACCGCCGTGCACGGTGTCGTCGAAGGCGCTGTCGCGGTCCACGGCGCTAGGCGATCGCGTCGGCCAGGGCCCGGCGAACCTTGGCGTTGCTGGACAGGTCGAGTCCGGTCATGTTGCCGAAGGTGCGCCGGACCTTGTCGTGCAGGACGTCCAACTCGCCCTCGGCGGCGACCTGCTCGAGGAACAGGTCGAAGCCGGTGTCGATGGTCTCGTGGTCGCCCAGCTCGCTGATCCCGGCCTTGAACGTGCTGACCGGGTGCTTGATCTTGGCCTCGGAGCTGTACACGTAGAGGGTCTCCAGCACCGACGGCAGTTCCTCGGGTCGCTGTCGCAGTCGCTCGGTGGCGTAGTGGATGAATTCGCGCGCGTGGCCCGCCTCGTCGCGGCTGGCGTCGAGCAGCAATCCCTTCAGCACGGGTTCGGTGACCCAGTTCGCCACCGCCCGATAGATGTGGTTGACGGTGAGCTCGGAGATGATGTTGGTGGCCAGGGTGGCGGAGGGGGTGGTGCCCGGCGCGTACGGCTCGCGCATCGAGTCGACGGCCTTGTCGTCCACGCTCTCGCCGAGCGCGCTCAGCCAGGACCGGAACGCGTAGTGGTGCTGCACTTCCTGGTAGCCCCACACCACCGCGAACGTGGAGAAGTCGTAGTCGTCGACGAACTCGTTCAGGAATCCGTGCACCGCGGCGATGACGTTGGACTCGCCCATCGTCGCGCTCTTGGCCAGGGTGATGTACTCGGGGCGGACCAGGGAGTCGTCGACGGCGTCGAGAGCGAGGTCGGCCAGCTTCCAATGCAGGCGTTCGTAGTGGCGGAAGACGTCATAGCTGTGCACGAAAGGCTCCGGTTCGGTCGGGATTACCTGCGGTGGGTGATGAGATCGCGGGCGGCGAGCCGCTGGAGCTTGCCGCTGCTGGTACGGGGGATGCTGCGCGGCGCGACCAGGTGCACCTGGACCGCCGCCAGCCCGAGTTCGGCGGCGATCCGGGCGCGGATCGCCGCGGCGAGCGCGTCGGCGTCGGCCCCGGTGCGCTCGGATTCGGCGATCAGCGCGATCACCTCCGCGTCGTCCGGGTCGATCGCCGCCGTGCACCGGCCCTTGTACACGCCGTCGAGGTCGCGCACGGCCGCCTCGACGTCCTGGGCGTAGTAGTTCACGCCGCGCACCGTGATCATGTCCTTGCACCGGCCGGTGACGAAAAGCTCGCCGTCCCGCAGGTAGCCGAGGTCGCCGGTGCGCAGCCAGCCGTCGGTGAACAGCCCGGCCACTCGTGCGGGGTCGGCGGTGAGGTATCCGTCGGTGACCGCGTCGCCTCGGATGAGGATCTCGCCGACTTCGCCGTCGGGCAGGTCGCGGTCCTCGTCGGGGGCGACGACGCGCAACCGCATCCGCGGTACCGGCGAGCCCACTCCGGCGACCGGCCGGGCGCCCGGTGCGTCCGGCGGAACCGGTTGCGCCACCGCGTCATCCGACAGGGCGGCGCGATCCACCCACTCGAAGACGGGCGGGCGGCCCAGCGGCGGGAAGGTGACGGCGAGGGTTGCCTCGGCCATACCGTAGACGCCGAACATCGTCGCCGGGCGGAATCCCGCGGGAGCGAAACGCTCGCAGAACGCGACGACGACGTCCCGGGAGATCGGTTCGGACCCGTTGAACGCGATCCGCCAGCGGCTCAGGTCGTACTCGCGCACCCGCTCGGCGGGCACCGCGGCCAGCAGCGCCTCGTAACCGAAATCGGGCATCGCGGTGATGGTGGTACCGCAGGCGGCGAACTCGGCGAGCCAGCGGGCCGGGTCCTTGACGAACGACAGCGGGGACCACACGTGTGCGGGAATGCCGCGCAGAATCGCCGAGAGCGTGCCGAACAGGCCCATGTCGTGGAACAGCGGAAGCCAGAAGCCGCCCTGATCGTCCAGGCTCAGGTCGATGCCGGTGCGGATCGATGCCAGGCCGCTGAGGACGTTGTGGTGGCTCAGGCGAACGCCTTTGGGCGTCGCGGTGCTGCCGGAGGTGAACTGGATGACGGCCGGATCGTCGCCCGTCAGGGCGGGAAGTGCCTCCGCCGCCGCGTCGTCTTCGGCGAAAAGTGCCGCGGTGTCGACCAGTTCGACGTCCAGCGCGTCGGCCAGCAGCGCCGGCAGGTGGGCGAAGCGGTGCGACACCAGAACCGTGCGCATGCCCGCCGCCGCGATGATGGCGGCCAGCTTCTGCGGGTAGCCGCTCGCCGCCCGCGCGCCGGCGGGCAGCGGAAGGGGAGTGGCGGCGCCGCCCGCCGCGGTCACCCCGAACAGGCAGGTGAGGAACTCGGGAGCATTCGGGCTCAGGATGCCCACCGGTTCGCCGCGCCGCACCTCGCGCCGGAGCAGGGCCGTCGCCGCGACCAGCGACCGCCGGTGCAGTTCGGCGTAGTTCACGGTTTCCGACACCGACCAGAACGTGGCCGTCACCACGGGATGGGCGGCGGCGATCTCGGCGAGGCGGCCGTGCAGTGTCACGGCCGATTCCGCGGAATTCATGTCTGTCACGGAAACAGCGAATTGTGACGGCGCATTGAACTCATTGTGAATTGACGTCGGCGATAAACAAGGCCGATCATTCGATCGCACTGCGCAATAAGGTATTTCGGCTATGGTCCGATAGGAACGGGCGATCGTCGCCGCGCCCGGCCGGTCTCGCGCATCACGATGGACGAGAAATTTCTTCCGCGTCCCGGAATTGTCCGCAGCGATCCGGCGGATGTCATGCCCTTTTCCGCGCCGCGTCCATTTCTACCCAGGAGTCGCCGGTGAGTTCCGACCATTCCGCGGTCGAGGAAATGACCCCGGTTCAGCTGGCTGTCGTCGAGAGCGTCGCTGCGCATACGCGGCACGATCCGTACCGCAGTTACGACGTGCTGCGCGCCGCAGGCCCGTTCGTGCCGGGCCCGCACGACACCCACCTGGTGACCCGCCACCACGAGGCGCAGGCGATCATGCAGGACCCGCGCTGGAGCCACGCGGAGGAACCGGATCTGCTGCACGGCGACAGCGAGGTCGAACTGCCCGGCTCCTTCCTCTGGATGGAACCGCCGGAGCACACCCGCTTGCGCGGACTGGTGAGCAAGGCGTTCACCGCGCGCACCGTCGGCGGTATGCGCGAGCGCGCCGAGCGTCTGGTCGACGACCTGATGGCGAAGA
>NZ_BAFR01000318.1 GCF_000308435.1 Nocardia araoensis NBRC 100135
CGATGCCCGGCATCGGAGTCAGGACCGGCACCCGCATCCCGCTCGAAGTCGGTGACGCCACAGCGTTCGCCTCGGCCGGCCACCTCGCCTCCTACGCCGGCATCGCCCCGATCACCCACCGCTCCGGCAGCTCCATCCGCGGTGAACACCCCGCCCGCTCCGGCAACCACAAACTCAAACCAGCGCTGTTCCTGTCCGCATTCGCCGCCCTGCACGACCCGGCCAGCCGCGCCTACTACGACAAAAAGAGAGCCGAAGGCAAGAAACACAACGCGGCCCTCATCTGCCTGGCCCGACGACGCTGCGACGTCCTGTTCGCCATGCTCCGCAACAAACAGCCCTACCGGACCCCCGCAGCCTCAGCAGCTTGACGAACCTATAGGGACAACCCCGGAGCTGGCCTTCACGCCCCGACCGGAATCCCCGCACCGATCAGGTCCGTGAGCCGCAACGACCCCGGTTCCCTCACTGTCGGCTGATGAGGGGCCGGGGCCGTTGCCTATCTGCGGGTGCCGCGCCCCCGGTGTTGTGAGGACCGGGCGCGACGGATTCCATTTGATCACAAGCTATGTTGCGCGACAAAGCTTTTGATACACGTTTCATCGAATGCATGTGAAAAATACTGTAGGACAGTCGGTTTGGTGCACCAGAAACGGGCGGAAGGTCATGGATCGTCTGTCTGGGGCTTTCGTTCTTCGAACTTTCGTAGGGGCGTGCTGTCACACTGACGTGATGGGGAGTGCAGAGAACCTGATGTCAGCGAAACAGGCTCTTCGGGTTGCTGCGGATTACGTCCGGGACACGATCGAAATCATGAACGTGGGGCGCAGCGATCCCCGCTTCGCTCACGTCATCGACCAGCTACGAACAGGCTTGACGAGCGGAGGTGCGGCCGGGGCCCAGCAGGTCCGCGTCCTTCTCGCCCAGATGGAGGCAACCACAGGGCCCGATGCTGCCACCTTCATGGGGAGCAGCGTTCAGACCGCTGAAGCGGCGAAGTTGTGGCGCCGGCACCGCGTCGTCTACCGAGTACATCCGGGGCTGGCCGAGAGCCTTGTCGAGACGGACACCAAGACCGAAGTGCCTTGCGAAATCTACTCCCGGCTCCCGCATCCGGACCCTTTCATCGCCTTCCCTACCCCGATCCCCGCGCCGATCGCGAGCGATGGCTACCTGAAAATCAGCGAGCCGCCGATGATCGTGGGGATGCTCATCGCCGGCGCCAACGAGTACGAGCAGATCTGTTCTACCGCCGACTCCCAGGCGCGGCGGCTGAACGTAGCTCTGGCCACCAGGATCCGCTACGAGGGGTCTAAGTGCCCTTAGGGTTGGGCCTATGACCGACATCGCGCCCCTAGCGGCCTCCACGCGGGCGGTGTTCGGCGACCCGGGCGTGCACGCGGTCGTCCGCTCCGGGCGTACCGTGCACGCGGTCAGCCTCGGCCAGTGGGTCGGTGACGAGGAAGTCTCGGAGTTGTTGTGCCACACCGGCGTGGCCGGATGGTCACCCACCGCGCTGGAACCGACCCGGGCGGAAGTCACCTGCGCCCGATGCCTGCGCAAACTCGGCGGATCCACCTTTCCAGCACACCAGCTTCCACTATTCGACGACGAACGCCCAGACGGATAGCGGAGTCCGACTGCTTCGATAGAGTGCTGCGGTCGGGGGTACCTCGGGGATGGTGCTGTTCAGGGTGGCCCGGCCGCGCGCCTTGCAAATCGACTGTGCCAGGCGAGTGCTGGTCCCCCACGGCATCCTCGGGTCGGCGTACCCGTCACCGTTACCGTTGTGGACACGCTGGTGGTAGGTGACCAGCTGGGCGTCGAGGGCATTGCGCAACACGATCTCGAATGAACCCAGCGTCTCGTGCCAGGCCCCGGCGACCAGCTGATTCCACTCATACAGCCGCTCTCCCGCCGCGTCGGACCCAGCGACCTGCACGTAGCGGTCGAACGGGCCAGCAGACAAGAATCGCCGCAGATCCGCAGCCGACCATCGGGCAGGAGTCGTCGTCACGGTCGCCGAGGTTATACTGGGAGACGCAAAACCCCGGAACGATCCCTACCGGCCACCTCGGTGGTCAGGCACATCACCGGGGTTCCTTTCTGTTCAGGGACCCATCCGTGACGGCCCGCCCTCGGTGGGCGAGGTGTCGGGGCGGGCCTGCCCATCGCCGCGTGCAGAACGTGGACCACGTCGGGAGACGCCTGGAGGGCGACACCCGGGGACCCCACCCCGCAAAGGAGTGAGTGAACGGTGACCCCAGGGTGTCTACGCCCCTCCGAGCGCTGTCACGATGACCGCAGGGAATGGATTGCCTCCGTGACAGCCGCCGACACTACGGCCGCACCCGCCCAGATACCCGCTACCACGATTCACGCGTGTCACGAGAACCCGCGCACACGACACCGCAGGCCCGGTCCTGGCGTCCTGGGCCGAACCTGCGATGCCCCGGCCAGTGCCCGAACTCCAACGCTTCAGACCCCGACCTCACCCCACACCCTGCCACTGCGACCAGCCTTGTCAAGGATGAAACCGGCCCTGAACTGAAAAATGTCCGGTTTCGAACAAAATAGTGAGAGGCCTGGTGCTCGGCGGCCGACAGGTCGATACTCGGGTCATGATGCCTGCACACGAGCGGGGACAGCTGGGGCTGGTTCCTGGGCAACCGGCAGTACTGCCCGGCGTGTTGGCCGCGTCCGAACACCCATCTACCTGCGCTGATGCAGCCAGCGTCTTGATGAAAAACAAGAAGAGGCCCCGCCGTGGCGGGGCCTTTTGGCTTACTCGGGCTGGCTGCTACAGCAGGTCGCGGAAGAACGACCAGCGCATGTCCTCACCCGAGGCCAGGCTGACGTAGCGCAGCAGCGGGTGCCCGCAGTCGCAGCAGGTCGCGGCCTCCCACAGCGCGGCGCGGCCGATCTCGCGGGTTGGGTTGGCGATCTTGACGAAATGGTCCGCGCCGCGGTCACGGCAACCTGGCCCGAGCAGCAGCAGGGCCTCGTCCCGGGCTTCTGGGATCCGAGCGAACCGCAAGCCGATCCGCAGCGTGGTGCAGGCGGTGCGGGCGTCGATGTCGAGCCATTGCCGCATGAACGCGACGTCGAACACCTGCGGGCGGCGAAACCCGCTGTGCAGCGTGGTGATCGTCGCTTCCAGCGGTTCGGAGGCGAGGGCGAGGATCTCGGCGGCGCGGATGCCGAAATCTAGCATCTGCTCCCAGTCCGGGAGCACGGTGGCGGTGGTTGTGGTCATCAGGTTGTCCTATGGGTGTGGTGGGCTACTCGGATGTGGTGCACGCGTCCGACGTCGACGATCCGTCCCAGCGGGCCGGGGCCGATCGCGCAGGGTGTGCCGACCGGCCACCGGTTGAAGTCGGAGCTGGCGGGTCCCCGGCCGCCACCGCGCCGGTGAGGACCAGCGCGGTGGCGGCGGTGACGAAACTCAACGGGAGCAGCTGGCGGCGCGTCACGCTCGTCCTACCCGCTCGCGCTCGCGTGGTCAGCTCCATGCCCGCGCCGTGGGCGGTGCGGCGAGTGTTCGCTGCCTGGGCCGGTTCGGTGGACGTTCCGCACGGGTGGGCTTGGGCGAGGGCGGCCAGCCGCATCGCGGTGGCCTGCTCCCGGTCGACTCGCGGCCATGCGGTCGACGGCAGTGGCCGGATATCAGGGCCGTGGTGACGCTGGGCAGCGGCGGTGGCCGAGTACAGCCGGTCGCGCCAGTACTGTTCAGGCCCAGCACGGGTCTTGCCGTGCTTCGCGGCCGCGTGCACGCCTTGGTCGACGGCGGCGCGGATCTTCACCCGGGTCGGTGTATCGACTCCGGCGCCGCGCAACACCCGACCGAAGCCGTCCATGTTCGTGTCGAAACTCTGACGCTGTTCGGTGAGCTGGGCCGGGGTGAGGCCGCCGCAGGCCAGCGCGTCGATGTCGTTGCGCACCGTCTCCAGCGCCCATCCGGGTTCGGTGCGCGGGACATGTCCACGCCCCCCGATGAGCTGCTTGACCGTATCGCCGGTGCGGGAGGCGATCTGGTCGGCGGCGTGGCCGTGGCGGCGCAGGTCGACGCGGCTTTTGGTGCGTTCGTCGGCCAGCAGCAGTTCCGGCAGGTTGCGGTCGTCGACGCGGCCGAGGTCGATGTCGGCGACCAGTGCGGTGAGCGCGGCCTTCTCCCCCGGGTGCAAGCCCGCCTTGGTGAGCAGCGCGCCGATGACGGCGCGGTCGCGGCCCATGCCGGCGATCATCTCCGCAACGTCGTCATCCAGCCGCAGCCCGCCGTCGGCGGCGGCGTCGTTGGCGTAGGCGGTGACATCGCGGGCGTCGCGGGCGAAATCGCGGATACGGTCAGCCAGCTCGTCGCGGTCGATCCAGTCCGGCCACGGCTCCATCTCCGCGTCGGCGCGGCCGTCGCGGATCGCGACGCCGACTTCCCGCACCCGCAGCTGGTCGTCGGTGGTCGCTGTCAGGGGATATCTGTTCGGGTTGTTCGGGGTGTGGTGGCCGAAATCCTGGTGCCTTCCAATGCTGCTTCGTGTCAGTACCAGGGTGGTCCGAGCGGCTGGCGCGGTTCCAAGCCGCGCCCGCCGAGGCGTTCAAGCATGTGGTGGACGAGTACGTCGCCGTCGCGCTCAACCGCAACTCCGGACTGTTCGGGCCCCGCAAGTCGCTGACCGATCGGTTGCGCCGCGACGGCGCCCACGACGTCCCCGCCCTGGCCGAAGCGCAGCTGGATCGCTGCCGGTGGGCGGTCTACCGGGTCCGCCGCTGCTACACCGCACCCGCACGCGCCTGGCTAGCCGACTCCGACACCGGATCTTGTTGGCATAGCTGGGTCACCACCGGAAGTGAGCCAGAGCCGGAGATCAGACACTCCCGACGCGAATCGTGAGGTGATTATTCACGATTCTATCGATCATATGACTTGGTCTTTCAAGGGTTTTATTGAAACGATCTAGATCGCTATCGTCGTGTGGATTGTGCCAGAGCTCAAACCCAAACGACTTCGTTCACCACTGGAGGGATCGTTTGTGGCCATTGCTCTTTCGCGTCCGGCGTGGTGTGAGCGGCAACGTCATCTGGATCGGTCGCGGGATTGTGGTGTGCACTTCGGTTTGGAATTTTCAGTTCCGGTTTCCAGGATTCTCGTCGCGTATCCAGCGGCGGGTGTTTGTGCAGTTGGCCGCAGTCGACTGCGATGGTGTGCGACACTGCATGATCGGTCTCGTAGCACCAGGCCTTATCGCCGAGATGCTTGAGCACGTAGGCACGCACGTCATCACGGACACCATCGATGTCCCAGTTCGCTTTTCGCAACAACCGCTGTATCCCGTCCGGACACTGCGCACCTGCACGTTCGGCCTGAGTCCACCCGTTCTTGCGTTCCAAGCCCGACGACACCCCCGACGCATACTCCCGTGCCCGTGCCCGTGCCCGTGCCCGTGCCCGTGCCCGTGCCCGTGCCCGCGACTCCGACCGGGTGAACCGACCCTCGATCCTCGACATCAACGAATCAAACTCGGCCAAAGCCCGATCCAACACCACAAACCAGATCTACCAGAACGGGCTCAAGCGAGTGCTGTTGCAGTATTAAGGGCCGTATTCAAAAGAGAGGTTGCTGTCGTTGATTCCAAGTAAGGGTGACGGCCCATTTCTGCTACTCCTGAGGCTTTTCGAGTTTTGCATCCACGAGGTCTTGCTCTTTTCCCGAAATCGCGCTTAAATTGGAGTATCTGTGAATTTCCATGTTTCCGAGTCGGATGGCAGTTCAGTCGACACGGAGTTGATCCCGCTCACGATTGCACAAAGGGGTATCTGGGATGCGGAAGTTATTGGAAATCGTGGCCGCAATAGTATGGCGTTGTACGTAGAAATCGAAGGCGTATTGGATGCGGCGATACATTCGGATGCGGTCCGGTCTGCACTTACGGAATTCTCGTCCGGACTTCTCCGGGTCGCCACATTGGGGGATGGCCCCTACCTGTGGCTGGATCGCTCCTTGGGGCGCGATGTTTTGATACTGGATTACTCATCTAGTTATAATCCAGTCAGCGATGCGCTAGAATGGATGAATTGCGAGCTGAGGCAGGATTATGAGCTCACAAATCGTCCACTATGGACATCGGCCTTAATAAAATTGAGCGAGGCGCACTATTTCTGGTATTTGAAATTTCATCATATTGCAATGGATGGGTACGCCACTTATACACTCTGCGAGCGAGTAGCGACAATCTATAATGCTCGGACAAATGGATCCGATCCGTTACCCTTTCGAGGTACCGGATTGGCCGCGATAGTTCAGTCGGAACTGGACTACAGGGACTCGCCTCGATTTATCAAGGATCGAGATTATTGGCTTGATAAGCTGTCCAACGGTTTTTCAATTGAATCGCTGTCTCCTGGTGCTTCCGGTGAGGTGAAAGAATTTATCCGAGTGGTTTCGGGTGAACTGTCGGATCATACTGGATATTCGCTACGAAAATCGGCTGACATATACGGCGTAAGCATTTCTCAGTTGGTCATGTCTGGAGTGGGTTCTTTCATTTCTGCGATGCAGAACTCAAGCGTCACCGTTTCCATGCCAGTATCTTCGAGGGCATCCATGGTGCTGCGAAACTCTGGTGGAATGCTCGCCAATGCCCTTCCTGTTAGGATGACAGCATCTGGTTCGACCAGTTTGCGCCAGGTAGTTGCTTCGACTTCGCGAGAGATGATCGGTGCCATGAGGCATCAACGTTATCGGATTGAAGACATTCGGAGGGATATCGGCGTACCGTATGATGTGAAACAGCCGTTTGGCCCCACAGTTAACGTCATGATATTCGAGACGCCTGTCTATTTCGGTGGAGCTCCAGGAAAGGCCCGGATCCTGTCGTCTGGCATAATTGATGATATTCAATTCAATCTGTATCAGACTGGCCGTGAGCCGAACTTGTCTGTGGACATACTCGCAAACGCGAAATTCTACGATGAAGCTCATGTTACGTGGCTGCATGAACGGTTGTGTCGATATCTGAACGTCTTCTTCTCCTCTGATCCAGACACACGAGTAGACGCTATCGAGTTGCTCGACGAGCACGAACGCCACCAGATCCTGTCGGTGTGGAACGACACTGCACACACCCTCGATACCGACGCGACACTGGTGTCGCTGTTCGAAGCGCAGGCCGCAGCCACACCCGACAGAGTCGCGGTCGAGTTCGAGGGGACAACTCTGTCCTACGGGCAGTTCGCTGCCGAAGTGAACCGGTTGGCGCGCTGGCTGATCGGACAGGACGTGGGCCCGGAGTCGCTGGTGGGCATCGCGATGGCGCGGTCGATCGATCTGCTGATCGCGGTCCACGCGGTCGTCACCGCTGGCGGCGCCTACGTGCCGGTCGACCCCGACCATCCCGCCGAGCGTGTCGGCTACATCCTCGGAAACGCACGCCCGGTGTGTGTGCTGACCACGTCCAGGGATGGCTTGCAGCTCGCTGCTACCCCGACGGTGGAGATCGATCAGCTGGACCTGGCGGGCTATTCGACCGCGCCGGTGACCGATGATGAGCGGTCGGCTCCCTTGCATGGGG
>NZ_BAFR01000317.1 GCF_000308435.1 Nocardia araoensis NBRC 100135
GCGGAAACCACGAGCGGTACCGCGACGCCTGCCGCCGGACCGGGGTGCACCGCAGGTCGCTCGTCACGCGCGGACGGCGGCGCTTCCTCGAGGATCACATGCGCGTTCGTCCCGCTGATCCCGAAGGACGACACCCCCGCGCGCCGTACCCGGCTGCCCGCGGTCCACGGCTCGGCGTCGGTCAGCACCCGCACCGATCCGGCCGACCAGTCCACATGCGGCGAGAGTTCCTCCGCGTGCAAGGTTCTCGGCAGCGTCTCGTGGCGCAGCGCCTGCACCATCTTGATCACGCCGCCCACTCCGGCCGCCGCCTGGGTGTGGCCGATATTGGATTTGAGCGAACCGACACGCAGCGGGCCCTCCGGACGTCCCTGTCCGTAGGTGGCGAGCAACGCCTGTGCCTCGATCGGGTCGCCCAGTGTCGTTCCGGTTCCGTGCGCTTCCACGGCGTCCACGTCCGACGGCCCGAGCCCGGCATCGGCCAGCGCTGCCGCGATCACCCGCTCCTGCGACGGACCGTTCGGCGCGGTGAGGCCGTTGCTGGCGCCGTCCTGGTTCACCGCGCTGCCGCGCACCACCGCGAGCACGTTGTGGCCGAGTCGCCGTGCGTCCGAGAGCCGTTCGACGACCAGCACGGCCGCGCCCTCCGCCCAGGCCACGCCGTCGGCGGCGGCGGAGAACGATTTGCACCGCCCGTCCGGCGCCAGACCGCGCTGGCGGGAGAATTCCACGAACACCGTGGGCGTGGCCATCACCGTCGCACCGCCCACCAGGGCGAGCGAGCTCTCCCCCTGCCGCAGCGCCCGGCACGCCACATGCAGTGCCACCAGCGAGGACGAGCACGCCGTGTCCACTGTCATCGCGGGACCTTCCAGACCGAGCGAATAGGCGATGCGTCCGGAGACCACGCTCGCCGCCGAGCCGGTCCCCACGTACCCTTCGGCCTCGGGTCCGGCCTTGCGGGTCAGGACGTCGTAGTCCTGATACATCACCCCCGTGTAGACACCGGTGTCGGTGCCCCGCAACGACGTCGGATCAATACCCGCGTGCTCGAGCGCTTCCCACGACACCTCCAGCAGCAAACGCTGCTGCGGATCCATCGCGTTCGCCTCCCGCGGGCCGATTCCGAAGAACCCGGCGTCGAATTCGGCCGCGTCCGCCAAGAACCCGCCCGCGTTGACGTAGGAGGTTCCGGTGTGCTCGGGATCCGGATGGATCAGACGATCGAGATCCCAGCCGCGGTCGGTGGGGAACTCGCTGATGGCGTCGGTGCCCGAGGCCACCAGATCCCAGAGATCGTCGGGAGACGCGACACCGCCGGGGTAGCGGCAGGCCATACCGACGATCGCGATCGGTTCATCGGCCCGCGCGCGCTTCTGCGTCCGGCGGACGGTCTGCCCGGCGCCATCGATCCGGGATCGCAGCAGCCGAGCCACGGCCGCCGACGTCGGATGATCGAAGGCCAGCGTCGACGGAAGACGCAGACCGGTGGCCTTGGTGAGGCGGTTGCGCAGGTCCACCGCGCCCAGCGAATCGAATCCCAGTTCGCTGAACGGCTTGTCGGCCTCGATCAGGTCTCCCGTGGCGTGCCCCAGGACCTCGGCGACCTGCCGGCGCACGAAATCCAGCACGATCGCCTCGTGCCGGTCCGGCGGCGCCGACGCGAGCCGCTGCGCCAGATCGCCGCCGCCCCCTTCGGCCCGGCGCGGCACCGCTACCAGCGAACGCAGCAGCGGCGGCAGCAGACCCGCGCGGGCCTGCGCGGACAATGCCGCGGTATCGAAGTCCACGGCGGCGACCAGCGGCGTGTCCGCACCCGCGGCCCGGTCGAACAGCGCGATTCCGTGGGATTCGGCCAGTGGCCGGAAACCCATGCGGGACAGCCGGTCCAGACCGGCGCGTCCCAGTCCGGCGGTCATCCCGCCGTTCTGGGTCCACGGGCCCCAGGCCACCGCGACCGCGGGCAGACCCGCGGCGGCGCGGCGCCGGGCCAGCGCGTCCAGCACCGAGTTCGCCGCGGCGTAGTTGCCCTGACCCGCCGAGCCGAGGACCGCGGCGATCGACGAGAACAGCACGAACGCCGAGAGGTTCCGGTCGCGGGTGAGTTCGTCCAGGTGGAGTGCGGCGTCGACCTTCGGCGCGAACACCCGCTCGATCCGGTCGGGCGTGAGCGCGTCGAGCGTCGCGTCGTCCAGAACGCCCGCGGCGTGGACGACGGCGGTCAACTCCGGACCGTCGGCCAGCTGATCGAGCAGGGCGCGCACCGCGGCGCGGTCGCCGACGTCACAGGCCAGCACTCGCGTCCGAGCGCCGAGTCCGGCCAGCTCGGCCACCAGTTCGCGCACACCGTCGGCCCGCTCGCCGCGGCGTGACACCAGGACCAGATCCCGCACACCGTGCGTCGCGGCCAGGTGCCGGGCCACGAGGGCGCCCAAGCCACCGGTGCCGCCGGTGATCAACACCGTCCCGTGGCCCATGGTGACGGCCGTGGCGGCCGCATCGTCGCGCCGGGCGAGCCGGGGCGCGAACAGTTCGCCCCCGCGGGCCGCCAGCTGCGGCTCATCGGCCGCGAGGGCCGCCGAGATCAGTTCGGGCCCGACGATCGCGTCGGTCTCGGCGTCCAGCAGCACGATCCGGCCGGGATGTTCCGATTGCGCGCTGCGCAGCAGACCCCGGATCGCGGCGGCCGCCAGGTCCGGATCCTCGCCGTGCAGGCCGGCGCCGTCGCGGGTCACCACGACCAGCTGGGTGTCGCCGGACTCGGGTAGGCGCAACCAGGATTGCACCGCCGCCAGCGCGGTGTGCACGCTCCGGCGCACCCGGTCGGCCTCCGTGCCGTCGGCGCGTTCGGGGCCGGACTCGGCGAACCACACCACCGCGTGCGCAACCGGTGCGTCGGTCCCGGCGGCCGCCACCAGCGCGGGCATATCCGAATAGTGTTCGTCGAAAGCGGATTCCGACGAGCCGCCGACCGCGGCCAGCCGCACCGGGCCGGACGGTGCACCGGATGCCACTGTGGCCCAGTGCACGTCGTAGAGGCCGTGGGCCCCGGCGGCGCGGGCGTTGCGCACCGTGTCGCTGTCGACCGGCCGCGCCTGTAGCGCGTCCACCGTGACCAGCAACGCGTCCGTAGCGTCGCGCAGTTCGACCCGCACCCCCTCGGAGCCGGTCCGCCGGATCAGCGCCCGCGCCGCGCTCGCGCCACCGCGATACAACCGCACGCCGCTGAAGGCGAACGGCAGCGGCGCCTGGTTCGCGGCCGAATCAGCCGCCAAGAGGTCGCCCGCGGCGTGCAATGCGGCGTCCAACAGTGCCGGGTGCACACCGAAACGTGCAGCTTCCGAGCCGATCTCGCCGAGCCGCACCTCGGCTACGACGGCGTCGCCACGGCGCTGGAACCGGCGCACGCCCTGGAACGCGGGCCCGTACGCGAGACCGCGGGCGGCCAGTTGGTCGTAGAGCGCCTTTCCGGTCGTCGCGTCCTCGTCCGGGGACAGTTCGTCCGCCTCGCCGGACACCGCCGCGTCTCCCGTATCGGGCGCGAGCACACCGCGGGCGTGGGTGGATCCGGCGGTCCGGTCGCCGACGGCCCGCGAGGCGATGACGAAGCGCCTGCGCCCGGCGTCATCGGGCGCTTCGACGCTGATCTGGATATCGACCTCGGTCCCTTCGTCCAGCCGCAGCGGCGACTCCAGGACCAGTTCCTCGACCGTCCCGGCATCCGCTCGCGCGCCCGCCGCCAACGCGAACTCCACGAACGCGGTCCCCGGCAGCAGCACCGCGCCGAACACCGTGTGATCGGCCAGCCACGGCTGCGCCGCCGTCGACAGGCGGCCGGTGAACAGCCACTCGTCCGAACCGGCCAGGGCCAGCGCCGCGCCGAGCATCGGGTGGTCCATCGCCGTCAGTCCGGCGCGGCCCACATCACCGATGCCGTCCGTCGGCGGCAGCCAGTACCGCTGGCGTTGGAAAGCATAGGTGGGCAACGGGACTCGGCGCGGCGGTCGACCGGCGAACATCGGGCGCCAATCCACTTGGGCGCCCGCGGCGTCGGCGGCGGCCAGGAACGCGGTGAACTGCCCGACCTCGTCCGCGCCACGCCGGGCGGCGGCGACCACCGTGCAGCGGGCCTCGATGTCGGGTTGTTCGGTCAGGCATTCCCTGGTCATCGCGGCCAGCACCGCGTCGGGACCGATCTCCAGGAAGCGCCGTGCTCCGCCGGCGACCAGCGCCCGGACTCCCGGCGCGAACCGTACGGCCGCCCGGACCTGACGGACCCAGTACTCCGGATCGGTCAGCTCGTCACCTGCCGGTGCGCCCGAAACATTCGAGACGATCGGGATCGTCGGCGGCCGGTAGGTCACACCGCGGGCCACAGCCCGGAACTCGGCCAGCATCGGTTCCATCCGCGCCGAATGGAAGGCATGGCTCACGCGCAGCCGCTTCGTCCTGCGGCCCTGGTCACCGAAGAGCCGCTCGACCGCGGCGACGGCGTCGGCGTCGCCGGACACCACCACGGACGAGGGACCGTTCACCGCGGCCACGGACACCCGGCCGTCGTACCCGTCGAGCGCGGCCGATGCTTCCTCTTCCGACACCGCCGCGGCCAGCATCGCGCCGCCGGCGGGGAGTGCGCCCATCAACCGTCCGCGCGCCGCCACCAGCGCGCACGCGTCGGGCAGCGACCAGACGCCGGCGACATGCGCCGCCGCGAGCTCACCGATGGAATGGCCGAGCAGCACGTCCGCGGTCAGGCCGAACGATTCGGCGAGCCGGTACAGCGCCACCTCGAAGGCGAACAGCGCGGGCTGGGTGAACTCGGTCCGATCCAGCGGTCCCGGCGCGCTGTCGCCGTCCGGCGTCTCGGCGATCAAATCCCGCAGCGAACGTCCGAGCAGCGGATCGAACGCGGCGCACACCCGGTCCAGCTCCGCCGCGAACACCGGGAACGCCGCGTACAGCTCCCGCCCCATCCCGGCGCGCTGCGCGCCCTGCCCGGTGAACAGGAACGCCGTGCGTCCCGAGCCCGCGCGGCCCTCGACCACACCGGGCGCGGAACGCCCCTCGGTGAGTGCCGCCAGACCGGCCAGCAGTTCGTCCCGGTCGCGACCGACGACGGCTCCGCGCCATTCCAGCCGGGCACGGGAGGTGAGCAGCGAATGCGCGATATCCCGGGAGTCCGTTGCCGGATCGTCCGCCATCCACTGCCGCAAGCGGTCCGCCTGCGCCCGCAGAGCCGCGCCGGAAGCCGCCGACAACAGCAGCGGGATCGTCTGCGCTACGGCGTGATTCGACGCGGGCCGCTGCGCGGGAACAGGCTCGGACTCCGGTTCCGCTGCGGGGTCGGCGGGCGCTTCTTCGAGGACGACGTGGGCGTTGGTGCCGCTGGCGCCGAACGACGACACGCCCGCACGCCGGACCCCGGCGCCCGCGGGCCACGGTTCGCTCTCCCGCAGCAGCCGCACCGTACCCGCCGACCAGTCCACATGCGGGGTGGGCGCGTCGATGTGCAGTGTCTTCGGCAGCATTTCGTGTCGCATGGCCTGCACCATCTTGATCACGCCGCCGACGCCCGCCGCGGCCGAGGTGTGGCCGATATTGGATTTCAGCGAGCCCAGACGCAACGGCGCGTCGGCCTGCCGGGTTCCGTAGGCGGCGATCAGTGCCCTTGCCTCGATCGGATCGCCCAGCATCGTGCCCGTACCGTGCGCTTCCACCGCGTCGACGTCCGCGGGCTCCAGGCCCGCCTCGCGCAGGGCCTGCCCGATCACGGCTTCCTGCGACCGGCCGTTCGGCGCGGTCAGCCCGTTGCTCGCGCCGTCCTGGTTGATCGCGCTGCCGCGCACGACCGCCAGGACGGTGTGTCCGAGCCGCCGTGCGTCGGAGAGCCGTTCGAGCACCAGCACCCCGAGTCCTTCGGAGAAGCCCGTCCCGTCGGCCGCCGCGGCGAATGCGCGGCACCGGCCGTCGGGCGAGAGGGCGCGCTGCCGCGCGAACGCGATGAGCAGAGATGGATCCGACATCACGGTGACTCCGCCCGCCAGGGCCAGGGTGGCGTCACCGTTGCGCAGCGCCCGGCACGCTAGATGCAGCGCGACCAGCGACGACGAGCATGCCGTGTCGATCGAGACGGCCGGCCCTTCCAACCCGAGGGTGTAGGCGATCCGGCCCGACAGCACGCTGTTGGAGACACCCAGGTAGGCATGGCCTTCCGTTTCGGCCGTGATATTCGGGGAGCCGACGCGGGGCCCGTAGTTCTGGTGGGCCACCCCGGCGAACACGCCGGTTTCGGTGCCGCGGAGCGAGACCGGGTCGATGCCGGCGTCTTCCAGCGCCTCCCAGGCCGCCTCGAGCATCAGGCGCTGCTGCGGGTCCATCGCGGCGGCCTCGCGCGGGCTGATGCCGAAGAAACCCGCGTCGAAATCGGCGACGGAATCGAGGAAACCGCCCTCACGCGTGTAGACCGTCCCGGCTACGTCCGGATCGGGATCGAACAACCGCTCCAGGTCCCAGCCACGATCGGTCGGATACGACCCGACGGCGTCCACGCCCTCGGCGGCGACGCGCCACAGGTCCTCGGGTGATCGGACTCCGCCGGGGTACCGGCAGGCCATGCCGACGATGGCGATGGGCTCCCGCGTCCGATCGGTGAGTTCGCGCAGGTGTTGTTTGGTCTCGTAGAGCTCCTTCGCGGTCTTCTTGAGATAGCGGCGTAGCTCGTCGGTGTCGGCCATCGGTGGTCTCCTGATCGTGCGAAGTCAGCTGAGGTTGTCGATGAACTCGAAGAGTTCGTGATCGTCCGCGGTGTCGAGGTCGTCGGCGTCGACGCCCGGCTCGGCATCCTTGCCTTCGAGTTCGCGCAGCAGGGCGGACAAAGTGGTCGCCAGTGACGACCGGTCGGCGGCGGACAGTTCGGCGGAGGCGAAACTGCGGGCCAGCGCGTCGACTTCGGCCGCGATACGTTTCGCGGGGTCCTCCACGGGCGCGATTTCCTGCCGGAGGAAGCCGGCCAGGTCCCTCGGAGTCGGGTAGTCGAACATCGCCGTCGCGGGCACCTGGACGCCTGCGGCCGCTTTCAACCGGTTGCGGAATTCCATGACGCCGAGTGAGTCGAATCCGATGTCGCTGAAGGGTTTGTCGGCGGCGATGGTCTCGGCGTCGCCGCCGAGTACCGCCGCTGCTTCGGCACGGATCAGATCGAGGACGATGCGGTCCTGCTCGGCGGTCGACAGGCCCACCAGGCGGTGCACCGGTTCCGGCGATCCACTCGCCGCGGTCTCGGCTCGGGGGCGGGTGGGTCCGAGCAGGTCGCGCATGATCGGACGCGGATCGGCGAGCTCCGTGAGCGCGGAGCGGTCGATGCGGGCCGCCACGAACGCGGGTCTGCCGCCCGCGAGTGCGGCGTCGAACAGGGCCATGCCTTCTCGCTCGTCCAACGGCGGGAAACCCTCCCGCCGCAAACGGGCGAAGTCGGCGTCACCGAGCGTCCGCGTCATGCCGGTGCTCTCCTGCCACGG
>NZ_BAFR01000316.1 GCF_000308435.1 Nocardia araoensis NBRC 100135
CATCCCCAGTGCGATGAGGGCATCGCGGAAATTGAGACCGACCGCCCGCAGCGCCACCCGGACCTCGCCGGGGCCGAGCGGCCGCGACGCCTCCTGCGTCTCGATCAGCGTCAGATTGTCGCCGGTCAGCGCGCCCTTGCCGTGGTGGGTCAGCGCCCACGCCGCCGCCCGCGTCGCCACGCTCGCGTTCCCGACGTCGCCCGCCGCCCGGTGCAAGCGCGGAACGTGCGCGACACCACGGCGGACGGCGAACTGGGGTTCGGTGCTCGTGGTCATCGCGAGCGCGACGCTCTCTCGATATTCGGCCCAGTCGTCGACGTCGACGACGAGGATCCGATCCGGATGCTCGCTCTGGACGGTGCGCAGCAATCCCCACGCCGCTCCCGCGGACAGATCCACCGATTCACCCGGATGCACCGCCACGGCCCGGCGGGTCACCACGACGACGAGGTCTTCCCCATCCAGCAGCCGCCGCACCCGCGTGGTCACGGCGGTCACCACATCGTGTGCCGATTCCGGCAGAGCGCGGTCCGGGGCTTCGTCGAGTCGGATCACCGTCGCCACCCGACCCGCGACGCGCACGGTCTCGCCGTCCTCGGCTGCGCTCCAGACTCCGGCGTCCGCGGTCTCGTCCTCCGGCACGGATGAAGCGACCCACTCCACCCGGTAGCCGAGTCCCTCGCTGGGCGTCCGGGTTCGGCCGAGTGCCTCGACCGGGATCGGGCGCATGGTCAACGCGCCCACCTCGGCCACCGGCATATCCGCGGTATCGGTGAGGCGCACCGCGATCCGCGATCCCGCGGCCGTGGAGCCGGACACGGACGCGTGGACCCGCAGCGTGGTCGCTCCCGTCGCGTACAGCCTGACGTTCTCCCAGGAGAACGGCACCGCGACCGTCCCGTCCGGGACATCGGACAGCAGTCCGCCCAGCAGGACCGCATGCAGCGCCGCGTCCAGCAGCGCCGGATGCACCCCGAATTCGGCGGCACCGGCGCGGCCGGGCTCCGGCAGCGTCACTTCGGCGAAGACTTCGCCGTCACCGCACCACAGGGCGGTCAGTCCGCGGAACACCGGACCGTATTCGTAGCCGCGCTCGGCCAGCTCCGCGTAGACAGCGGGAATGTCGGCCGCGGCCACACCGTCCGGTGGACGGACGGCCACGGCGGAGGCCTCGGCCGTATCCGCTTCGGCGGTGATCGTGGCGGCGGCGTGCCGCACCCAGCGTGGCGCGTCCGCGCTCCGATCGTGCCCGACGCGGCTTGCGGCCTCCTCCGGCCGTGAGTACACCGACACCCTGCGCGCGCCCGACTCGTCCGGGACGCCGGCCACCACTCGCAGCGAGACGGTGCCCGACGACGGCACCACCAGAGGCGCCTCGAGCACCAGTTCCGAGACCCGCGTGCACTCGACCACCGCGCCGACGTGCAGGACCAGCTCCACGAACGCCGTTCCCGGCAGCAACGCCACCCCCGCCACAGCGTGATCGGACAGCCACGGATACGCCGAACGCGACAGCCTGCCGGTGAACACCACTTCGTCGGTGTCCGGCAACCGCACCATCGCCGCCAGCAACGGATGCGCCGCCTCGTCCAGGCCCGACTGCCGGATATCCGGCGCGCCGCCCGGCACCAGCCAGTGCCGCTTGTGCTCGAACGCGTACCCCGGCAGGTCCACCCGGCTGGCGACGGGGGCCAATGCCCGCGCCGCCAGCTCGATACCGGCGCAGTGGGCGCGCGCCAACGCGAGCGAAAGTTGTTCCCGGCCGCCCTGTTCGCGTTTCAGGGTGCCGAGGACGGCCACGGAACCGGATGCGCCGAGGGCGTCCGCCGTCAGCTCGATCCCGACCGTCAGCACCGGGTGCGGACTGACCTCGATGAAGGCGTTCACACCGGCTCGCTGTAGCGTTTCGACCGACTCGGCGAAACGGACGGGCTCGCGCAGCCCGCGATACCAATAGGCGGCGTCCAGCGTCGCGGTGTCGACATAATCCGCGATCACGGTGGAGAAGAACGGCACCGAACCGGATACCGGCGCGACCGGAGCCAGCTCCGCCAGAATCCGCTCGCGAATGGACTCCACCGCGGCCGAATGCGACGCGTAGTCCACCGGAATCCGTTTCGCCCACACGCCGTCGGCCGCGCAGGCCGCAAGGAATTCGTCCACGGCGGTGGTCTCCCCCGACACCACGGTCTGCCCCGGCCCGTTCACCGCGGCCACGGACAACCGATCCCCGAACCCGGTCAGGCGGTCCACGACCGCGTCCGCCGCCAGTCCGACCGACGCCATGCCACCGGCTCCGGCCAATTCCTCGGCCACGATCCGGGACCGGACGGCGACGACGCGCGCGCCGTCGGCGAGCGAAAGCCCGCCCGCGACCACGGCCGCCGCGATCTCGCCCTGTGAGTGCCCCACCACCGCGGCGGGTTCCACCCCGCTGGCCCGCCACACTCGCGCCAGCGACACCAGCACCGCGAAAAGCGCGGGCTGCACCACGTCCACCCGGTCCAACGAGGCCGCGCCCGGCTCTCCCCGCAGGACGGACGTCAACGACCAGTCCACGAACGGCGCCAGCGCCGCCTCGCATTCCGCGATCGACTCCGCGAATACCTGGTCGGTGGCCAGGAGTTCGCGGCCCATCGCGGGCCATTGACTGCCCTGACCCGGGAACACGAACGCCACCCGCCGCGCCGCGGCCCGGCCCGTGACGACGGAATCGTTGTCGGCGACGGTGGATTCGGCCAGATTCGCGAGCCCGGACCGCAGATCATCGAGTTCGCGCCCGACCACCGCGGCGCGATGTTCCAGCTGCGCGCGGTGCCGCAGCAGGGTGTGCGCCACATCCGCCGCGTTCACCTCGTCCTGCGCGGTCAGCCGTTCCGACAGCCGAACGGCTTGCGCCCGTAGGGCTTCCGGGGTGCGCGCGGACACCGTCCAGGTCAGGACAGCGCGATCACCGTCATCGGCGGCGCCGGAGTTCTCGGCCGAGATCGCTCTCGGCGCCTCTTCCAGGATCAGGTGCGCGTTCGTCCCGCTCATCCCGAACGACGACACCCCGGCGCGACGCACCCGGCCTCCGGCCGGCCAGGGCTCCGGCTCGCTCAGCAGCCGCACGGTCCCCGCCGACCAGTCCACGTGCGGGCTGGGCGCATCGAGATGCACTGTCTTCGGCAGGGTTTCGTGCCGCAACGCCTGCACCATCTTGATCACGCCACCGACACCCGCGGCCGCGACGGCGTGACCGATATTCGATTTCACCGATCCGATGCGCAGCGGTTCCGCTCGCTCGGCGCCGTAGGCCGCGATGAGCGCCTGCGCTTCGATCGGGTCGCCCAGTGCGGTGCCGGTTCCGTGTGCCTCCACCGCGTCCACGTCCGCGGGCGTCAACCCCGCGTCGGCCAGCGCCGCCGCGATCACCCGCTCCTGCGACGGACCGTTCGGCGCCGTCAGGCCATTGCTCGCGCCGTCCTGATTGATCGCGCTGCCGCGCACGACCGCCAAGACCCGGTGTCCGAGGCGACGGGCGTCGGCGAGGCGTTCGACGACCAGCACGCCGACGCCCTCGGACCAGGTCACGCCGTCGGCCGCGGCGGAGAACGGCTTGCAGCGCGCGTCCGCGGCCAGCCCCCGCTGCCGCGCGAAGTCGACGAACAGCGCCGGGCTCGCCGAGATGCTCACCCCACCGGCCAGCGCCAGGGAGGTCTCGCCCTGGCGCAGCGCCTGGCACGCCAGATGCAGCGAGACCAGCGACGACGAACACGCGGTGTCGACCGTGACCGCGGGTCCTTCCAGGCCGAAGACGTAGGCCACGCGGCCGGAGATCACGCTGTGCGACGTCCCGGTCAGCCGGAAACCTTCGTGCTCCCCGGTCACGCCCTCCGCGTAACCCGACGCGCAGGCGCCGACGTACACGCCGGTGTCGGTGCCGCGGAGCGCGGCGGGGTCCAGGCCGGCGTCCTCCAACGCCTCCCAGGCGACCTCCAGCATCAGCCGCTGCTGCGGATCCATCGCCGCCGCCTCGCGCGGTCCGATACCGAAGAAACCGGCATCGAAATCTGTTGCTTCGGAGAGGAATCCGCCTTCGCGGATATAGACCGTGCCCGGCCGATCAGGATCGGGATGCAGCAACCGCTCCAAGTCCCAACCACGGTCTTCGGGAAACGGCGTGATCGCGTCGATACCGGAAGCGACCAGACGCCACAGATCCTCGGCGGATCCGACACCGCCGGGGAAGCGGCAGCCGATCCCGACGATCGCGATCGGCTCGTCGGATCGGGTGCGGCGCACGGTGCGCGGCGCGGCGAGGTCCACCCCTTCCAGCCGAGCGCGCACCAGCCGTGCCACCGCGGTGGGTGTCGGGTGGTCGAACATCAGCGTCGCGGGCAGCGCCAGCCCGGTGGCGGCGGCCAGCCGGTCGCGCAACTGGATCCCGCTCAGCGAGTCGAATCCGAAGGCCGTGAACGGCAGCTCGGCGGGAACGGCCTCGGGCGAGGAGTACCCGAGTACCGCGGCGGCCTGTTCGGCGACGACTTTCAGCACGAGCGCGTCCCGCTCCGACTCGGGAACGGCGAACAGCCGCGGCGCCAGCGGCCCCTCCACCGCGGCGCGCCTGCGGCGGGTCGGCGCGGACGCGGGCACCGCCGCCGGGGACTCCTCCGTCACCCGGTCGGCCATGCGCAGCCGCAGCGACCTGATCACGAGAACCGGGTCGCCGTCCTCGGAGATCGCCGTCACGCGCGCGGTGTCCGCACCGATCTGCTCGATCCGCACCCGGGCGGCGGCGATCCCGGCGCGATACAGCCGAGCGCCGTCGAACGACACCGGCAAGAGCGTCCGGTCTGGTGAGCCGTCGGCGAGCAGGTCCGTCGCGGCGTGCGCCATGGCATCGAGCAGCGCGGGATGGATGCCGAACCGGCCCTGATCACCGACCGACTCGTCGAGTGACACCTCGGCGAACGCGTCGCGACCGCGTAGCCAGGATGCCGTGACTCCCTGGAACGCCACGCCGTAGCCGAGCCCTCGGCCCGCCAGCCGGTCGTACAGTTCTTCGGCGGCCACGGGCTCAGCCCCGGCGGGCGGCCACTCGACGCCCGGCCGGACGGGGATCTCGTCGCGTTCTCCGGCCAGCACTCCCTGCGCGCACCGAGACCATTCCCCGGCCCCGTCGTCGGCACCGAGGCCAGGGCGGGCGTGAACGGTGAACGTCCGCCGCCCGCTCTCGTCGGACTCCGCAACGCGCACCTGGATCGCCCACGGCACGTTCGCGGGCAGCGGCGCGTCGATCCGCAGTTCCTCGACCGCGGCGGCGCCCACCCGAGCGCCCACACTCCATGCGACATCCAGCCAGACCGCCGCGGGCACCGCGGGAGCGCCGAAGACGAGGTGATCCGCCAGCCAGCGGTGGATCTCGGGGGTCAACAGCCCGGTGAACAGCCATTCGTCGCGGTCCGCCACCGGCACCGCGGCGCCCAGTATCGGATGGTCCGGCGCGATCAGCCCGGCGCGGCGCATATCCGCGAGGCCCGTCCCCGCCTCCGGCGTCCAGCACCGGCGGCGCTGAAACGCGTAGACCGGCAGGTCGACTCGCGCGGCGGGCGCGGCCAGCTCCGCCGCCACCGCGTCGATACCGGCGCAGTAGGCCCGGGCCGACGCCGCGGCGAACTCCTCGGGCCCGCCGTGACCGCGCCGCAGTGTGCCGAACACCGCCACCCGGTCGGCCGCGCCCAGCGCCCCGGCCACCAGTTCGATCGCCGAGGCGACCACCGGATGCGGACTCGTCTCCACGAACGCCGTCATCTCCGCGCGCAGCAGCCCCTCGATCGCCTCGGCGAAGCGCACCTGCTCGCGCAATCCGCGATACCAGTACGCCGCGTCGAGCCCGGCCGTGTCCACGAACTCGGCCGTCACCGTCGAGAAGAACGGGATCGCAGCGGTTTTCGGCTGGATCGGCGCCAGGTCGGCCAGCACCCGATCGCGAATCCGTTCCACCGCAGCCGAATGCGACGCGTAGTCCACCGGAATCTGTTTCGCCCAGATACCCTCGGCCGCGCACTCGGCGAGGAATCGCTCGATCGCATCGGCATCCCCGGACACCACGGTCTGGCCGGGCGCGTTCACCGCCGCCACCGACAACCGGCCGCCGAAGGCCGCCAACCGGTCCGCGACCGCGTCGCCCGGCAAGCCCACCGACGCCATCCCGCCCGAGCCCGCCAGCAGTTCCGCGACCGCGCGCGACCGCAGGGCCACCACGCGCGCCCCGTCCGCGAGCGACAACGCACCGGCCACCACCGCGGCCGCGATCTCGCCTTGCGAATGGCCCACCACGGCGGACGGTCGCACACCGGCGGCCTGCCACCGCCTTGCCAGCGATACCAGCATCGCGAACAGGACCGGCTGCACCACGTCCACGCGATCCAGCGAGGCGGCTCCCGGCGTCCCGCGCAGCACCTCGGTCAACGACCAGTCCACGAACGGCGCCAGCGCTACTTCGCATTCCGCGATCGACGCCGCGAAGACCCCGTCCGACACCAGCAGTTCCGCGCCCATTCCCACCCACTGGCTGCCCTGGCCGGGGAACACGAAAACCACCTCGCGCGCCGCGGCCCGGCCGGACACCACCGTGGGCTCGCCGACGGCCGGCTCGGACGCCGGTCCGGCCAGGGCGGCGAGCCCGGCACGCATCCGCTCGGCGCCGGACCCCACCACCGCCGCCCGCCACTCCAACGGCGTCCGGGTGTGGGCCAGCGAGTACGCCACCTCGGCGGTGCCGGCCCGCGGGTGCTCCGCCAGCCACTCCCGCAAGCGAACCGCCTGCTCGCGCAGAGCTTCCCGGCTCCGCGCCGACAGGACCCACACCGCGGTCCTCGGCTCGCCGCTGGTCCCGGTCACCTCGACGGCTGCCGTCCGGGGCGCCTCCTCGAGGATCACGTGCGCGTTCGTGCCTCCCATGCCGAACGACGACACACCGGCCCGGCGCCGCGCGTCGCCCGTCCACGGCTGCGTGCTGGTCTGCACCCGCAGCCCCAGCTCGTCCAGCGGGATCCGGGGATTGAGGTTGCGGAAATTCAGGCTGGGCGCCAGCTGCGCGTGCCGCAGGCACAGTGCGGTCTTGATCAGTCCCGCGATTCCCGCGGCGCCTTCCAGATGCCCGATATTGGTCTTGACCGAACCCACGGCCAGCGGCTGACCCGCCGGACGGCCCGTGCCGTAGATTTCGCCCAGCGCCGTTGCCTCCACCGGGTCGCCCGCGGGCGTACCCGTGCCGTGCAACTCCACGTACTGCACCGACGAGCCGTCGACCCGTGCCGCGGTCAGGGCGGCCCGGATGACGGCGGCCTGGGCAGCGGCGCTGGGGGCGCTGAGCACCTGCCGTTCGTTGCCGTTGTTGACGGCACTGCCCCGGATCACGGCGTAGATCCGGTGTCCCGCGGCGATGGCGCGTTCCACCGGCTCGAGCACGA
>NZ_BAFR01000315.1 GCF_000308435.1 Nocardia araoensis NBRC 100135
CCGCAGCAGCGTATGCCAACTACACAGGAGTCGCGCCGGTCGAGATCGCCAGCGCCGACTCGGTGCGCCACCGCTTGTCTCGCTACGGCGATCGGGAACTCAACTCGGCTCTGCACACGATCGCCATGATCCAGATCCGCATGCGCGGGAGCCGTGGCCGCGTCTATTACGAGAAGAAGATCACAGGGAAAGTCACCGAAAGAAGCCAGACGGTGCCTCAAACGACGCCTGGCCGACCTGTGCTGGCGAACCATGATCCGAGACGAAAGACGCACAGCCGCAACCCCACTCACCGACCATCCAGACCCGGCTTGACAAATACAGAGGTATCACGGGTTTGGGGCCGCTTCTTCCTAGAGGAAGATGGTCGCCATCATGTCGAAGCGTTACCCGCCCGAGGTTCGTGAGAAGGCTGTGCGTCTGGCTCTCGAGCGTCTCGATGAGTACGGGACTCCGTATGCTGCTGCCCAAGCTCTCGCGCCGTTGGTCGATGTCCATTTCGAGACGCTGCGGATCTGGATCAAGAAGGCTCTGGCCGAGGGGGCGCGGCCGGGCGGGCAAGCCGGTCCAGGCCTGTCTTCGGCCGAGCGTGAGGAGTTGGCGAAGCTGCGCAGAGAGGTCCGAGATCTCAAGCAAGCCAACGAGATCCTGAAGCTAGCGTCGGCTTTCTTCGCGCGGGAACTCGACCCGCGACACCGGTGATCGTCGGGTTCATTGATGAATACCGTCGGGTCTACGGTGTCGAGTCGATCTGTCGTGCGTTGCGCGCGCACGGAGTGCAGATCGCGCCGAGGACCTACCGCAAGGCCCGCCGTCGGCCGCCCTCTGCCCGCGATATCGCCGATGCCTACGTGGAGAACGCCCTGCGGGACCTGCAAGGCAGGCCGGAGCAGATGTACGGGCGCCGCAAGATGACCCGCTATCTGCGTCGCCAGGGCCATGACGTGGCGTTCTGCACCGTCGACCGGATCATGCGTGAACTCGGGCTCAACGGTGTCGTGCGGGGTCGCAAGCATCGCACCACCATCCCGGCCAAGGACGGCGTGCGCGCCACCGACAAGCTCAACCGCGACTTCACCGCCGCAGCTCCGAACCTGGTGTGGGTCGCGGACTTCACCTATGTCTCGACGTGGTCTGGATGGGCCTACGTGGCGTTCGTGTTCGATGCCTACTCCCGCGCGATCGTCGGCTGGACCGCCGCGGCCACGAAGACGACCGCGTTGGTGTCCAAAGCTCTCAACATGGCCGTGTGGCGGCGCGAGCACTACGGACACCCGGTCGAGCCCGGACTGATATTCCATACCGACGCAGGCAGTCAATACGTATCGGTGAAGTTCACTGAATCGCTTGCCTTGCAGGGCTTGTCGGCTTCGGTCGGATCGGTCGGCGATGCCTACGACAACGCTCTGGCAGAGTCGATCATCGGCCTGTTCAAGACCGAGGTGATCAACCGGCACGGCCCGTTCAAGACTCTCACCGAGGTCGAGTTCGCGCTCATGGAATGGTGCGACTGGTACAACAACGCCCGCCTGCATTCCCGCCTGGACTACCTGACCCCGGCCGAATACGAAGCCGCCTACTACGCTCAACAACCACCACGCCGACCGGCGCTGGTCTGAAACCGAAGCCGGTCTCCTACCCGTGACGGTTCAGCCAGCGCGTCGGCACGGCGCCCGGTCTCTGACAGCGCGGTGCCGAGGTTGTTCAACGAGCCAGCCAAGGCCGACAGGAAGGCCGCGGGGCTGGCCTCGGCCAGCCGCCGGTACAGGGCGACCGCTTCCTCGGTGGGAGCCAGCGCGTCGGCACCACGCCCGACCTCGAACAACTGGGTACCCAGGTTGTTCAACGAGCCAGCCAAGGCCGACAGGAAGGCCGCGGGGCTGGCCTCGGCCAGCCGCCGGTACAGAGTGACCGCCTCTTCGGCGGAAAATGATCTACCCGCTCGTCCGCGAGCTGGCCGAGGACGGGATCCCCGTCACGGTGACGTGCGTGCCGGGTGCTGAAACTGGCACGTCAGCCCTATTATCGGTGGCTGGCCGAACCGGTCACCGACGCCGAGCTCGACACCGTCTATCGGGCGAACGCCCTGTTCGACGCCCCTTTTCTTGACCGGGAGGCGTCAACGTCGTCTGGGCACTCATCCGCGACAACCGGCTCCACCAACCGAACCCACCCAACACAGCGGAAGCCTGCCCGGCTTGACAACTCCATTGGGAAGTCCTACGGCACTATTCATATTTGCTTGGTCGCTAACCCGAAACACCGGAGACCTCACCCCATCACCATGTTCGAGACAGAACCTAGCCTCCTCGGCGATTTTTGCCCGCAACCGCACCAACTCCGCGCGGTCGTCGGCCGAAATTGGTTGCTCGCCGCGCTCGGGGCGGGTCGTCAGTTGCCGACCTGGCCGTCCGGCGGCGCTCCTCGCGCAGCAAGTTGCTTGCCGGGTCAGGATCGCGGATACAACTGGCGCTATGTCCGTGGTCTGGGATGTGGCCAGGCGGCGCATGCAGTACAAACCCGTTTAGATAGGTGGCGCACTGGAGTACAAACCCGTTGCGGGCGACGGGGCCATCGCTTGGCCTGGATCGAACCGCAGACGCCGGTCACCCGCCAGTTGACCAATCGCATGGGTGCTGCGCTGCGGTTGGCAGTAAGCTCGAATGGCATGATGGCCATCGGCCGTGAACGACGAGGATATCCGGTGTCGGCTACGGATCAGTTTGTTGGTCGTGGTCCGGAGTTGGACAAGATTGCGACCTTACTACTGGGTTCCGCTCGAATGATCTCCTTGGTCGGCCCGGGCGGGATTGGGAAGACACGCCTTGCCGCCGAAGCTGTGCGCCGATTTAGTACAGCAACGAACAGGCCGGTCTACTTGGCGCGGTTGGCGCGGTTGGCCCGAGGCGCCGACATGGCTGCGGTCGAGTATGAAGTCACGCGATCGGTCGTTGATCCCGATTCCACGCAACAATCGACCTGGAATGCGTTGGTCGATACGTTGACGATTACCGACGCGGTAGGGCGGAACCTGCAGACCGTGCTGGTTATGGACAACTGCGAGCATGTGCTGGCCGCTGCCGGACAGTTGATCGCGGAGTTGATCGAAGCGGTGCCGGGTTTGACGATCCTGGCGACCAGCCGCCATCCGATAGGGTGGGCCGACGAGGTTGTTGTTGTTGTTGTTGCTCCATTGTCACAGCAGCAGGCACTTACCTTGTTCCGGCAGCGCGCCGAGCTCACCGGTAATTCCGTAACCACGCCCGATCAGGTTGAGATGGCGAACCTGGTTTGCCGTCACGTGCACAACAATCCGCTGTATATTCGGTTGGCGGCCGCACGGTTGCTGCGTCAACCATTGGCGCTCATCGCTCAAGAATTGACTGGGGAGGCCACCGACAAACGGATGCGTTGGTCTCAAGGACCGCGGGTGGGAGCCGAACCACGCCACCAGAGCGTTCCCGATGTCATTGCCTGGTCCTACGACCTGTGCACGGAGAAGGAACAGCTGCTCTTGGATCGGATGTCAGCCTTCGCCGCAGGCTACGACACCAACCCCGAGGACGATACCGGCTCCGTGCCGGATGTTGGTGCCGGCCTCGAGGCCATCGAGACGGTGTGCGCCGACGACGTGGCATCGATCCAAAGCGGGGACCCTCTAGCTGACGGAGACACGGTCGTACACCTAGTGCGAGACGAGATCGAGGGATTACTCGAAGGACTGGTCGATCAGTCGCTGGTGACAGCTCACAAGACAGCGGCGACGGTGCGATATTCCCTGTTGGAAAGTATCCGAGTCTTCGCCGCGCAGCGACTGAGAGAACGCTCCACTAGCGAGATTGACGAGCCAGGGCGGCTCGAACGTCGTCACCGTCGATACTACCGGGACAAAGTCGTAAAAGCGCAGGTCAAATGGTTCAGCCCCGGCGAAGAGAACTGGGGTGCTCGGACGGCCTGGGACAATATCATCACCGCCATCGAGTCGAGCCTGCGTTCCGGCGAGCCGGAACTCGGTTTGGAAATCTCAGCCGGGCTGGTCGCCCTGCCCATTATCAAAGGCTCACCTCGAGAGATACGCCAATGGACCGAACGCACCCTGCAGGCGACCCGCACCCTGGCTTCGCAACCAACCGAACTCCAAACCGCGGCCATGACCATGCTCGGGTGGCTTTCCGTGCTGCAGGGCAAGACCGACGACGCCGATCGGATACTCGACGAATGTGTGATCAATTCCATCGCCGAGACGGAGGGGGTACGGAATTGGCGACAGAACCCGGAAACCGATATCGGTCTGCCCGCGAGTGTTGAATTCCTGTGGGGCACGATACTGATGTTGGCTCGTCGCGACCCGACGGCCATTGCCGTGTTCGGTCGGGCTCGCGAAAAGTTCGGCACCTTCGACAATCGCGGTGGCGAGGGCAGAAGCGAGTTCTACCAGGCAGTGGCCGCCGGGTCCCTGGGGACGCCACAGCAGGCCCTCGAGATCACCGGGCGTCACCTCGATCACGCCACCAGGTCCGGTGCCGGGTGGGCGAAGGCATGGGCCGAGTTGGCCCGGGCGATCGCGTTGACCAAACATGGTGATCCTGCCGAGGCGCTGGCCCTCGGTCGCTCGGCGCTCGCGTTCCAGGTTGCCGCGCGTGACCAATGGGGCGTATCTTTCGCGCTGCATATTCGGCACTGGGGCTTGGCGCAGCTCCTTACTGATCCGATCGCTACCGGAAGCTCGGACCCAGCTGAACTCAGGGTGCTGGCAACGGAGACCGCTCAACTGGCCGGGGGAGCCGCAGTGGTGCGCGCTGGGCCGGGTATCGATTTCGGTGATCTTGCTTTACTCGCGGCCGAAACGGAAAAGGCTAGCGAGGTTTGCCGGAGGGTGCTGGGCCACGCGGAGTACACCTCCGCCTACCGGCAGGGCACCCTACTGCGTCCCGAACTAGGCGAGGTGCAGCGGCTGGCGCTGGGTACGTTGTCCATCGAGAAGATGCCAATCGACCACCCCGCCAGAAAGAACGCCCCATCGCAGTGGGAAGAACTCTCGACAGCAGAACGCGCGGTCGCGACCTTGGCTGCAGCAGGATGGACGAATACTGCGATAGCGGCCCGTCGAGGCAACTCCGTCAGAACCATCGACGCACAAATGGCGGCGATCTTTCATAAGCTTGTAATCACTTCACGGCAAGACATCATCAAACTCGTTCCAAAAAGCCAGATCAGCCAGATCCGCACGGAAGCAGCCAAGCGGTCGCCCCGAATCAGCGAACTACCACGCGTACGGCGGTAACATAAGCTCCCCCTGAGATGCCGGAAAGATCCACAGTGAGATTCTTGAATACACGGCAGGTGAAGAGCTTCCCAATGGAATTCGCCGGTAGCGCGGATCGAACGGGGTGACGATGCAGAACTACCATTCACTGATCCTCCGAACCCGGGAAACGGTGACGGTTCACACTGTGCCCCCAAGCCTAGTTCGACGTAGAGCTGGGCTATGCACAGGCTCTTGTGGCCGGTGGCGGAGTTGGTGTAAGCGGGTCGAGCATCGGCGCGTGCCGAAGGTTCATAGAGCAGATGCTGCGGCACCACTGGTACCAGTCACAGGGCGTGCCGGAGCCCGGAGGTCGTGGTGTCCTCCGGGGCATCCGCTCGAGTGATTAGAATTTCGGTAGGAACAGCGGCTTTGCGTTTTCTCCTATGTAGACGTCGAGTACGACTTGATGATCGGCCGGGCCACCGAAGAATGCTTGATTTGTGACGAGAGCCCGGTTGTCCATGATGGCGACGCTGGCAGGAGTATCGAAAGGAGGTGCCGGTTGTTGATTCGACTGTGCACCCTGGACCTGCGTGGCGGTGGTGCGTCCCAATTCATGGCCGTCAGGGGCGAGCGCCATTAATGCGTTGCCGAGGGCGAGTGCTACGTATACTTTTCCGGAGCGGCCGATTGCGAAGCCGTCTGGCGCCTCGCCGGTAACGCCTTCCCAGAACAACTTGAGATCGCCAGGGCTTCCGTCATTCTGTACGGGCAGTGTGTAGAGGCGGCCGTGTCCCTTGAAAAGATCATTCGGGTCGGTGATGTTGTGTAGTGTTTGCGCGAACATCAGTGTGTGTCCGTCATCGGTGAATTGGATTCCGTTCGGGCCGAACACACTCTCAAGCTGTGGGGAGGTGAACCATACTTCGGCCGCGCCGCCGCCACGGGGCACACGCCAGATAAGGGCCTGGCTGATATCGGCGACATAGAGAGTACCGTCGGGAGCGAAAACCAAATAGTCGGGGAATGCTGGCTGGTCCTGGACGGTGGCCGAGCAGTTCTTCTTGATCGTATCGGAGCAGGGCGGCACGTCGGCGAATGTGGCGTAGGTCGTTTGTGCACCGGTGCGTGGGTCGAGCTTGATGATGCGGGCGGGATCGCGGTCGAGAACGTACAGGGATCCGTTACCGTCGAGGGCCATCCCCACCAGGCCGGCATGGTTCACATTCTGGCCTTGGATCACGTAATCACGGTCAAGGGTGCCGTTAGGATTGAATGCGAACACATGCGATGGTTCAGTGGTCACGCCGTTGACGTCCATGTGGGTGCCCACAAAGACTTTATTGTCATCGGGACGGATGGCGATACCTTCCGGATGGCCTGGGGTGGGTACTTGAGCGAACAAGGCGACATCCAGCAAGTTCCGTGGCGCAGCGTCGGCGATCGCCGACGGCATGACGGCGGTGACGATCGTCGCTGTGGATATCAGCAGTAACCTGTAGGTGAGGCGTCTGCGGTTGGCTTGAGCATGCAGAAGTGATCTCATGGACTCTCTCGGCGAGTTGAAACTGGCAATGAAGACCCGCGGCTGATTGTGTTGCAGCGTAGGCTTTGGTCATGTTCGCAGACTAGGTAGCAGGTCTCACATCAGTAGCGAGCCCATTTTTGTGCGACCACCTACCTACCTAGAGCTCCTATCGAGTTCGGTTGCTGAGTCGTCGCCAGCAGATCAGGGCGGCGGCGAGGTCGAGGAATCCGTGGTGGATGTCGGTGCGTCGTTCCCATCGAATGGCCAGTCGACGGTACTGGTGCAGCAGGGCGAAGGTTTGCTCGACGATCCAGCGGCCGGCGGTGACTTTGTCGCGGGTGCCTCGGCGTGCGATGTAGCCGGTGA
>NZ_BAFR01000314.1 GCF_000308435.1 Nocardia araoensis NBRC 100135
GCACCCTTCCGGGCTGATCACCGAGTAGACGGCGTTCTCGCAGACGATCACGCGATCGGCCACCGCCAGTGCCAGCGCTCCCCCGCTGCCACCCTCGCCGGTGACCACGGTGACCACCGGAACCGGCAGTCCGGCCAGCAGTTTCAGCGATTCCGCGATGGCGACGGCCTGCCCCTGCTCCTCGGCGGTCACGCCGGGGTAGGCGCCCGCGGTGTCGACCAGGGTGATCACCGGAATACCCAGCTTGGCGGCCAGCCGCAGCGCGCGGGCCGACTTCCGGTATCCGGCAGGGGTCGGCATGCCGTAATTGCGCTGCGCCAATTCGGTTGCGGTGTGGCCTTTTTGGGTGCCGATCACCATGACCGGAGCGCCGTCGAGGCGGGCCAGCGCGGTGATCATGGCCGGGCAGTCGGCCGACAGACGGTCGCCGTGCAGTTCGACGAATTCGTCGAACGACGCGGCCAGGTAGTCCAGCGTGGTCGGTCTGGCGAGTTCGCGCGCGGCCCGCACGCTCTGCCAGGCGTCGCGCGGGGCGAGCTGGGTCGGGTCGCTGCGGACCGGATCCGCGTCGTCGGGTGGCTCGATGGGGCGCGAGCTGTCGGCGGCGAGCGCGAGCAGGCGGGCCAGCCGGTCACGCAGGGCCGAGCGGTGGCAGATCAGGTCCACCACACCGTGTTCGAGCAGGAATTCCGCGGTCTGGAAGCCCGCGGGCAGCGTCTCGCCGATGGTCTGCTGGATCACCCGCGGCCCGGCGAAGCCGAGGCGCGCGCCGGGTTCGGCGATGATGATGTCGGTGGACGTGGCGTAGGAGGCCGCCACGCCGCCGTAGGTGGGATCGGTGATCACCGAGATGGTCAGCACGCCCGCGTCGTCGAGTTCGCGCAACGCCTGGCTGGTCTTGGCCATCTGCATCAGCGCGAGGATGCCCTCCTGCATGCGGGCGCCGCCCGACGCGGTGACCAGCACCAGCGGCACCCGCGCCGCGAGCGCGGTCTCCGCCGCGCCGGTCACCGCTTCACCGACCGCGCCGCCGAGACTGCCGCCGAGGAAGCGGAAGTCCATGACCGCCAGCACCACCGGCGCGCCGCCGATCGTGCCGCGCACGCACCGGATGGCGTCGGGCAGCCCGGTGCGCCGGCTCGCCTCGGCGTGCCGCTCGGGGTAGGGCCTGGAATCGGTGAAGCCGAGCGGATCGATCGCGGTGTCGGACGGCTCGAGGTCCAGCGCCGATCCGGGGTCGAGCAGCGCATCGATGCGCTGGTCTGCGGTCAGCATGCCGTGCCCGTCGCAATCCGGGCAGACCCGGCCCGCGCGCTCGTAGCGCTTGGCGTAGAGCATGGCGGCGCACGACGGGCACACCATCCAGGAGGTCCGGGTGTCCGGACCGGTTTCCAGCGTGGTCATCGTTCCTCCCTCGGTCGGGGTACGAATCGGGCGCAGTCGGCGGGTAGCCGCACGCCCGCGGTGCGCAGCTGGGCGACCCGGGTGAGGTAGGCCGCGCCCAGCATCATCTGGTCGGCGATGTCGGCGACGTGCCGGTTGCGCAATGCCGCCAGATAACTTCCGGCGGCCCAGTTGTTGAACCCGCCCATCGCGGGCCCGCACCAGATCTGATAATCGGCGACGCGGCCGGCCTCGCCGCGAATGCTCCACCCCGACGACAACCCCAGATACCACCGGAACACCAGTGCCATTTTGCGTTTCGGGTCCGCGTCCGCGCCGGCCAGCTGGGCCGGATCGCGTTCGGTGAAGTAGGTGACGCAGTCCGCCCATACGGCGTCCAGGGGCCGCTGGAACAGCGTGGCCTCGAGATCGCGGCGCAGCTCGGCCGGGATCGCGTCGATGCCGTCGTAGGCGCGGTAGGTGTCGTAGAGGCGCTGGGCGCGGGTGGCGAACATGGTGCCCCTGCGCAGCACCTGCACCTGGACGCCGAGCTCGAACATGTCCGAGGACGGCGCCATGGCGCAGTCGGCGAAATCCGCCTGGGTGAGCAGCTGTTTGGTGGTGTCGCACTGGGCTGCTTCCACGGTGGCCTGATTCACCGAACCGGTCACCACGTAGGCGGCGCCCAGCGCGAAGGCGGCGGCCGCGGCGGCGGGGGTGCCGATACCGCCCGCCGCGCCGACGCGGACGGCCGCGGCGGCGGGCACCGTGCGGGCCAGTCGATCCCGTGCCGCGATGAGCTCGGGCAGCAGCACCAGCAGCGGCCTGCGGTCGGTGTGACCGCCGGAGTCGGCTTCGGCCGTGATGTCGTCGGCCATCGGCACCTGTTCGGCGAGCCGGGCCTGCTCCGGCGTCAGGTCGCCGGCTTCGACCAGCGCGCGCAGCAGCCGCGCCGGGGCCGGACGCAGGAACGGCTCGGCGACCTCCACGCGGGAGACCTTCGCGATCAGGCGATGGCGCACCTGCACGCGTCCGTGCCGGTCGAGGGCCAGCCCCGCCGCCCGGTAGCGCACGACCTCGCCGGTGAGGTCCATGAACGCCGACGCCTCCACACAGCGAACCCGGTGCCGCAGGCAGGCGTCGACGATGGCGCGCTCCAGGGCGGGTTCGGACGGACTGTGGATCAGGTTGCACGCGAACGGTTTCCCGACCAGCGTGCGGCTCAGCTCGGCCAGTGCCGCGTCCACCGCGGCGGGCGGCACGCCCGCCGCGCCGTAGGAGGCGAGATATCCCGCCCGCGCCATCGCCGAAACCAAGGCGGGCGAGGCGATTCCGTTCGCCATCGCACCCGCCGCGTAGGCCGCCCGCACACCGTGAGCGGCGGCGAACCGCCGATCGCCCAGTTGCTCGGGCGGCAGCGGGGCCACCGCAGCGAGAACCTCGGCGTGCGCGGCGGTGCGCTCGTCGGAGGTCGCGCCCACCTGTCCGCCGTGGCGCACGATCCAGCACGGACGCGTCAGGTCGGACAGGACGGCGGTGATTCCGTCGGCGGTGTCCGCGAGGACACCGGCCGGAGACGTGGTCATCAGCGTTCCTCCCGCTCGACGAGTTCGACCGCGAGGTCGGTCAGCTCGTAGATGCGCAGCCCCGGCTTCCACAGCGAACCGTCGGCGACGACGGTGACGCCGTGCGGGCCGCGCTGGATCTCCTTGATGTGCACTTCGAGTTCGACGGTGCCGTCGGTGGGCAGGAACTGCCCGCGGTAGCGCCAGCTGAACGTCCGGCCGGCGGGGATGCGGAAGACCGGATCGCCGATCGTGTCGGCGAATCCGGCGTCGATCATCCACTCCTGGATCGCGTGGATCACCGATTCCACACCCAGCGAGCCCGGGATCACCGGGTCGAGGTGGAAGTGCCGGGCGAAGTACCAGTCGGACGGGTCGATCTCGCGCAGCGAGTGCAGATACCCGACGTCGTACCGGCCACCGCCGTCGACCACCTCGACCCGATCGATCAGCGCCAGGGTGCGCCGGGCGCAGAGGCGGGCGGCCGGGTCGGCGCGGCGAGCGGCGACGTCGATGGCGCGCACCCGCGCCCCCGGGTTCTCCGCGAGCCAGGTGGGCGCGGGGCGGCCCGCGTCGAGTCCGGTCTGGTTGGCCAAGGCCTCGTCGCTGAAGTAGCCGAACATGGTCTCGCCGGTGTAGAACGGTTCGCCGTTGACGCTGAGCGTGTAGTCGAAGGTCTGCAGCGACGAGCCGGGCAGGATGGTGGTGGACAGCAGCCGGGAGGACTGGCGGATCGTCTTGTCCCGCAGGTCGATCTGCCGCAGCACGGTGGCGGTGCCGCCCAGGTTGCGCAGGCTGAGGGTGATGCCGGGCTGGGTGAGCGTGGGGCCCGCGTAGTAGCCCATCAGCAGCGCCGCCTGCAACGAGGTCTCCATGTAGACGAAATGCGGCATGGAGTCGTTGGCGGTGTCGCCGTAGTACCAGGAGTCGGCGGGTGAGTCGTATTCGGTGGTGTAGGACGCGCCGTCCAGGTTCCCGCGCCTGCCGTCGAAATCGAGCACCCGGTCGACCAGCAGCAGACCGCCGGTCGGCAACCGGGTCGCCCGCACGCCGGTGTATTCCGCGAACTCCGGACCCATGGCGATCCCTTGATCGCCTCGGGCGAGGTGCGCCATGTGGAACTCGTTGAGCAGCAGGCTCTCCGAGACCTGGCCGGGGCCGACCCCGCTGCCCGGGCGCTCCACCACGGTGACCGTGACGTCGAGCGCCCCTTCCGCGCCCGTCACGGCCGCCGTGCCGGTGACATGCGGCCGGGGCACCAGGTCGAGCGCGGTCACGGTGAGGGTGATGGCGCCGGACGCGACATCCGCGACCGTGCCCGCGCAGTCGGCGACCAGGGAGCTGCCCGACAGCACCAGCGGCATGCCGAGATACAGCGCGAACACCTCCGCGGCCTGTATCGCCGCCGCGCGCGGGTCGCCGTCGAACCGCGCTTCGACGCTGCCGTCGCCGTGGCCTCCGTACAACTCGATGCGAGTCACCTCGGTGAGCGCGAGCCGGGTCGACCCGGCCAACCGGGCCGCGACCACGCTGCCGGAGCGCCGGTACGCGGGTCCGAAGACGCCGCCGAGGTCGCCTTCGGCGAGCCGCAGCAGATCCGCGCGGTCGAGGCGGGTGCGGCCGGTGCGGGCCAGCGGCTTGAAGGCCGACTCGGCGGCGGTGAGTTCGCCCCGGACACCGGACGCCGGACTCGCCGCCTCGGCACGGATGCCTTCGTGACCCGCAGCCTCGGCCGTGACACCCGAACGGAGTAGCGTTCGCTGCCACACCGCGCGCTGCATCGCCAGCTGCGCGCTCAACGCGGCCCGGTGCGCGGCGACGACGCCGGAGCGGATTTCGGCGAGCGGACCGGCCGCCCGCGCGGCGACTCCGTCGACATGAGCCGTCGGCGCTCCGTCTGCGCTCTCCGGCCTCTGCGCGGACGCCGTCACCGAATCGAACGGAATGCCGTCGAACTCCAGGGTTGTCATGCCATCCACCGCCTCACCGAGGTCTGGAACTTCTCCGTCAGATCGGGTGTCGTCACCACCGTGACGTCCGAGAAACGTTGCAGTACAGTGCCGTCCGCCGTGGTGGCGGTGGCATCGATCCGAGCGTCCAGACGACCGGCGCGCGGGTTGTCCACGGTGAGCAGGAACGGCTCGCCCGCGGGCAGAGGCCGGAAGTAGTCGATCCGCCCCGCGCCGAGCGGCAGACAGGCGCTGCCGAGCAGCCGGTGGCCCAGCACCGGTGGTCCCTGCAGGATCAGATCGGCCAGGACCGGATCGTGCAGCCGCCCGGCGTAGGCACCGTCGGCCACGGTGGCGGCGGGCAGTTCGCAGTCGAAGACGATCGCGTCGTCCGAGGCCGCCCGGACCCGGCGCAATCCCTGCAACGCGGGCGCGTGGAACTGGACGGCGTCGCGGTAGATGGTCGCCTCACCGACCGAACCGTCCGGCACCGGCTTGTGCGGCGGCCGATCCGTCGCTTCGGCGAGCACGAGGGTCGCGCGGAAGTGGACGGCGTTCTCGCCGCGCACCGTCGCGCGCACCGAGGCGGCGCCCGCTTCCGGCACGATCTCCAGTTCCAATTCCTCCAGCGGTCGATCGAAGACGATCCCCTTGAGCACTTGGAAGTCCTCGACGCCGACCACCGTGCGGCCGGGCAGGCCGCGTTCGGCGAAGTTGATCATCGCGCCGAGCCCGAAGGTGGCGGGCAGCACGATGTGCTCGCCGATGCGGTGCGCCGCGATGATCGGGTCCGCGGTGATCCCGGTGATCGTCCGCTGGGCCCGCACCGTCGCGGCCACCGCCGTCGGGTCCGACAGCGACTTCGCCGGTCCGATGAGCACGACCGTGTCCTCCGAGCGCGCCTCGGTGAACTGCTCGGTGAACGCCGCCGCACCCACCTGCGGGTCGAGCAATTCGACTCCGCGCGTCCGGAAGCGTTCCCGCAAGGCGGGGGTCACCATGCCGCCGTCCCACGCGCCCCAGTCGATCGCGGTGACGTGGCAATTCGGCCGATGTGCCCGCCAGCTCACCGCGAATCGGGAGAGCGCTTCGTTCGCCGCCGCGTAGTCGGCCTGTCCGGCATTGCCGAACAGCCCGGCCACGGAGGTGAACAGCACCAGGTGGCGCAGTTCGCCGACCGCGTGCAGCACCGAGGCGAGTCCGGCGATCTTGGGGTCGAGCACCCGCGCGACCGATTCGGCGGTCTTGTCCGTGATCATGGAGTCGGCCAGCACTCCCGCTCCGTGCACGACGCCGGTGATCGCGTCCCGCCACGGCGCGAGCGCGGCGGCGACCGCCTGCTCGTCGGTGGCGTCGACCGCGAGGTACTCGGCGCGGGAGCCGAGAGCGGTGAGCGTCTCCCTGATCTCGCGGGTGGCGCGGATTCCGGACACGGCACGCTCGATATCGCGCGGCTTGGCGCCGGAACCGGCCAGCGCACCCACCGCCGCGGCCTTGAGATCGGCGTCGGGAACCCCTGCCGCCCACTCGGGTTCGGCGGCCGGCGCGGAGCGCCCGAGCAGCACGAAACGCGCCTCGCTCCGAGCGGCCAGCGCCAGCACGCAGGTCGCCGTGACGCCACGCGCGCCGCCGGTGACCAGCAGGACGTCCTGCGCGGTGAGCACGGTGGGATCCTGCTCCGTGCCCGTGCGCACCGGAAGGACGGTGCGCGCGGGCGCATGTCCGCTCGGCACCGGAGTCCTTCGCTGCCGCGCCGCGTCGACGCCGACCTCGAGGGTGTCACGGGCCGGATCGAACAGCT
>NZ_BAFR01000313.1 GCF_000308435.1 Nocardia araoensis NBRC 100135
GCCCGGCACTGGAACGGGCCCGTTCGTCGAAGTCGCGTCGTCTGCGTTCGGCGTCGAGCAGGTCCAACGCCCCCGCGCCGTCCCGCGCGAGACGTTCCAGCGCACTCCAGTCCCCCGGCGAGATCGCCGGCCAGTTGTCGCCGACGATGGCGTCCCAGTACGGACTGTCGCGCTCCGGTTCCATCAGCGAGTCAGACGAACTCGGTACGGCTGCGCACCGCGGCGGCGCCCGCGCGATCGGCGTCGCCGTGGGTGTACGACACTTGGGCGGTGACCGCTGTCGTCGCGTCCACCCGGCGGCCGTTGGCCCGCACCGCACGCTCGAACGTGGTCTTGATCCACTGCGTGTGCGCCACCAGTCGCCGATCGATCTCCGATTCGGGTCGCCTCGGCGCGACGAAACCACTACTGATCTGCTGGACTTGGCCGCCGACCGTGGTGATCGCGGTGTGGAACTTCCGCGCGGCGGCGACGACCTCGTGCGGCTCGTCGGTATCGAATTTGTCGGTCATGTCGCTGTCCTGTCTCGCCCTCGCGGCGGTCGGCACTCAGGTGTCGCGTCGGAACTCGGCTTCCTCCATAGCGCGATACGACGCCTCGGTCGGAAGGTCGAACGAATCGATCGTGTAGGAGCGGGTGCCCTTGTACTCCATCTCCGCTCGCAGCCCGACACGCGACTTGGCGTGCGCCAGCCGCGCGAGCTTGACGATCTGCGACGCCAACCACTCGTCGCCGTTCTCGCGGGCGTCATCGGTGAGGTACAAGCCGATGATCTCGCCGTCTCGGTCGCATCCGACGCCGACGGTGTGGTCGGGGTTGAACACCTCGTAGGTCATCCTCCGCCAGTCCGGTGCGGCGGCGTCCTGCTCGTCGACATCATCGACATCGTCGACGTCGTAATCTTCCATGTGGATCGAATGTATGTCGGTCATCGGCTGCTCTCCGAGAATCGTTCACCGGCTTGCGGATTGATCAAATAGTCGGCGTCGTCGGTCATCGACTCCAGGCGCGCGGCCAGCGCGGCCCAAGCGGCGTCCTCGATGCGCATGACTTGGCGCATCTGCCAGAACCGGGCCCCGAGATACAACTCGCCGGTGCCGTCCGGGGCCACGTCGAGATGGTCGGGACCTTCGGTAGCCGGGTTCAGCGTCACCGCCGTCACCGGCGGACGGGTGTCGTCGACGTTCACCAGTGTCGCCCCGCCGCCAGGAATGAAACTCTGCCGCAGCCTGGCACTGCTGCCGATCGCGACATCGGCGCTGTTGGTGGTGACGGTGACCTCCGGATTCAACAGCAGTTGCAGCACCCACGATCGGGCCGTCTGCTCGGGATGGTCGGCGTTGATCGCGATCGTCAAGGTCGCGGCCAAGTCGATCACCAGGACCGCGTCGGTAGTGGTGACACCGGCGACCACCAGACGGCGGGCGGTGCCCGTCGGATACGGCAGGTCGTCGGCAGCCAGGGACACCACGTCCGCGCCGACGCCGCCACCTGTGGCCGGATGCGCGGAGACGGTTCCGGTGGCGACATCGATCGTGTAGGCGACGATTATGTCCGAGATGCCATCCGCCACCCCGGCGAGCCGGACCAGCCCCTCGTCGTGCAGCCACCGCACCGTATCCGCGACGGTGACCTCCGGTGCGGGTTCGGTCATCAGGCCTGCCCGGAAGCGGTGGTGATCGGCTCGTCTGCGTCGATGGGGTGCTCCATCACGCTCTGGTACTGCCGCGCCGCGTCGGCGGTGCTCTCCCGGATCGCGGCCATGATCTCGGTGACCAGTTCGGGGCAGGTGAGCCGGTCGGCCGTGCCCGGCGCGAGGTAGAGATCGGTCAGCCTGCCCATCGCATCGACCTCCGGGATGACCGCGCCGCTGGGCGAGGGCCTGCGGGCGCGAATGTTGTCGATCTTCTCCCGCATCTCGGCGATCCGGTGCCGCAGATCCCGGGCGGCGTCCAAGGCCGCCTGCACGTCCGGGTGGATGGAACTCACGACGCCACCTCTCTGCGCTCACTCATGCGTTACCTCCGGGTTGGGAAGGGGTTTGGTTGCTCGGCGCCGGCGTGGGCGGAGTCACGGTCGGGGCAATGGTCGGCCGTTCCCCGATCACCGCTTCGGTGTGTGGTGTGTCGTCCACGTACATCAAGCGGTCGGGGTGCCACGCCACGACGCGGTTTCGGTCGTTGTTGCCACCCGAGTTGCCCATGCCGGGCGCCATCGGCATGTACGGCATCATCGGCGATCCGCCGCGCGCGGCGGCAGCGGTGGCCGCCGACGACGTACCGAGCGGTTCGATCACCGGTGTGCGCGGCATGCCCGAACCCAGGCTGGCCGCGGCGGCCACCGGCAAGGCGCTCGCCGCAACGGTTTCCGCTTCGACATCCGGGATGCCTAGGCCGGGACTGCCGACGGGCATCCCGCTCGGGCTGCCCGTGCCGAGCCCGCTGGGGATGCCGAGGTCGTCGTAACCGTAGTCGTCGAGGCCGTAGTCGTCGTAGGCGTCCGAGGTATCCGACTGTCCGAGCTGACTCAACGGCATTCCGGCCGAGGCCATCGCGCTCATCAGGGCGGGCAGCATCTGGGTCAACGCGCTGCTGTCGCCGCTGCCGCTGCCACTGCCCTTTCCGGCGCTTTCGCTGGTTCCTTCGCTCGCGCCCACCTTCGAGCCGACCTCGGTGGAGTAGCCGGTGATCGTCTCCGCCGAACGCGCGTTCTGCTCGTTGAACTTCGCCAGGGCGGCCTGGATGCCGAGCTCGTTCTTGGAACGCATCGCCGCGATGAGCTCTTTGCGCGCGGCGATGATCTCCTCCGGCGTGGGGTGTTTGGCTTTCGCGGTCCGGAATGCGTCGCTGTAGGTATCGATTCCGTCGGCCAGCATCCCGAGGCCGAGGCCGAGCTGATCCAGCCACCCCCGGCGCTGGCCGAGCTCCGCGGCGGCCGCGGAGCCGACCGGTTCCCAGTTCTGCATCGACTTCGCCGCCGAGGTCACGCCCTCGATCGCCGCGAGATGCGGACCGCCGGCGAACTTGCGCAGCGCGTCCGCGAATCCCTTCGCCGCACCGGGCCCGGGGCCCGAGTGCAACTGCTGAGCGAAAGTCAACGGGTCGACGGCTCCGCCCGCGGCGGGGAACCGCAGACCCGGCGGGCGCCGTTGGCCGATCTCCTGCACTTCGCCGACCGGATTGGCGACCAGTTCACCGCCGCTGCCGTTGATCCTCCGAGCGCCTGCGTCGTCGGCCGCGGTGTAATCGGCGGCGGCCGCACCGATGTTGTACGCGGTCCGCTGGATATCGGTGAGGACACCCGCCATTCCGTTGAACAACGAGGCGGCCTGCGCGTTGAGTTGCGGTACCGCCGCGGCGGAAATCGGGTCAGCCCCCGCGGGCACGACCCATCCCCCGGGCATCGCCGCACCGGTATCGCGCGCCATCGCGGCGAGTTTCGACGCCGCAGCGACGAGTTCCTGCGGATCCACCTTCAGCGCCATCGCGACCTCCTCTCCTCATCTCCCCGCACTACTCGCGCGATCAGCCCGCGGGTGTCGCGACAACCGGCATTGCCGCGGCCGCGGACTGATCGGCCGAGCCCGGCGTACCCGAGGGCGCGCCCCCGTCCGCCGGCGCGGTCATCTCGACGCCGTTCGGGTGCGCGTACCCCTCGAACAAGTTCGTTTCCGAGGCGATCTCGGGCATCTTCGGGTCGAAAGGCTTCAGCTCGCCCTTGACGATGACCTCCAATGAAGGGCCGCCCTGTTCTTCGGGCCCGAAGACGACGAGAACCGCGGTCGAGTTCGTCCACGTGGCGACGTCGCCGGTCATCAGCTGGAAGTCGCCGACACGTTGGCCGATCTGCTTCTTGTCCGAGAACTTCGCCGCCGTCTTCTCGTACGCTTTTTGCGCGTCGGTCCCGCTGTGGTTGCCGAACGCCGCGTCCAGAACTTGCGCGGTCTGCGCGGAAACCTTCTGTGTCTTTCCGGTGGGCGGGAACGAGTAGACCACGCTGCCGTCCGCACCCGGCGTACGGCCGGGCGCGACCGTCGGCTGGGTGGAAGACGTTGTGCCGGTTGGCGCGGCGGTGTGCTGGGTCGTCGCCGCCGGGGCCGTTGTGGCAGGCTGCACGGCAGTGGGCTGGGCCGTGGTCGGTGCCACGACCGGCTGCGGGGCAACCTCGTCGAGTTCGTCGTCGTAGCGGCGCGGATCCAGCTCCGCACGGCGGTTGTTCAGGTCCTGGTCGGCGAGGTTTCGCATCATCATCTCGCGCGCGAGCAGAGAACCTATGTCCATGCCGCTGCCCATAGGCGACGCGGCTGCCGTCGACGGCACGCTCGGCGTGGAGGGTGTCGTGACGCCCGGCGTCGTGGTCCCACTGGGGTCGAGACTGCTGGGCGTCTGACTGGTCGAGCCAGGGTTGTCCGTACCGGAGGTGTCCAGATCGGTCGGCGTCGTGCTGGGGCTGGTCGGGTCGTCCAGACTGTCCAGGCCGGTGGGGAGCGCGCTGTTGTCCACGGCCGGCGGGATCGTCTGATCGGTGGTACCGGGGGCCGTGGGCCAGTTCGATGTGTCGACGGGAGGCGGAGTGGCCGCGGGATTGTTCGCCGCCGCCTCCAGTTTCTTTATCTGATCTTGCAGTTCCTTGATCATCTTCGTCTGATCGTCGATGTCCTTGGCCACGCCGCCCAGCCCCTGCCTGACAGTATCGATCTCGGCAGCAAGGGAATCGTTGGCATCAGTCACCCAGGTCAAGATATAACTGTCGATTTGTATGCCCTGGGGTGGGGCGATAGGCGCCATCGCCACAATTTTCTCGTCGATTACCTTATTGGTCACTTGCTGCCCCGCTTCGGACCATTTTCCGGATTCTCGTACCGACTTCACCAGTTCGCTGACGTTGCTGTTCAGGTCGCTGTACGACCGCTTCAGCTTCACCGCCACCTCTGCGTAATCCTTGAAAGTGCCGACATTCGCAGGGGGGACCTGTGGCACATCCGGAGGATTGGGAGGATCACTCTTCGAATCTTTTCCGAGACTCTTCCAGATCCCGTCGAAGTTTTGATACAGGCTCTTGAAGCAGGAATCGGTGAAGACCGAGAAGACCCATTCGGCCGGATAATTGCCCTCCTGGATCTTCTTCCGGTCGGGCATCAGCATCGGGTGCATGTCCGTCATGGAACCGCCCCTCAGCTAGTGCTGAATGTCGTTGATGCGTTGAGCGGCTTGGTCGGCAGCGTCGCCGGATATGTCTGCCCTTGTCCCGGAGCCGAGCCCGGCCCCCCTTGATGCCCGACGCCCGAAAACCCGGCACTCAAGCCGGCGCCGGTCAACCAACCGCGGGCGCCATTCAGTGAGACGCCCCTATTGCCGAACGCCGTTCGGACATCCCTGCCGAATGTTGCTCGGGCAATCTGGGTAGGGTTTCTTATAGCCGGGTGGATCGCACCGTCGAGCATCCGCCTCGCCAGATTGCGCCCGCCCAGCGTCGCGAACGCACCCCGGGCGGCACCGCCGGCCCCGCCTCCCAGCAATGACAAGGCGCCGGTTTCGACGCCACTATCCAAGGACTCGCCCCAGCTTTTGCCTTCGACAGTTTTGTCCCAGAGCGTCTCCGCCGCGAAGCCGGCCAGGGCACTGCCTGCCGCAACGCCGATCGCCGTGCCGACACCCGGGACAACCGACCCGAGCGCACCACCGGCAAAGGTGATACCAGTGGTGACCGCGAACTTACCGATGGACGACCATGAAACACCGAAGGGCATGGGATCACCTCGAGGATGCTAGGCGGAGCGCCGGTGCACGGCGGCTTGCTGGTCTTCACGTGCGTCCATCGCGGCCGACCCGACCTGGGTCAGAGGCTCGCAAGGCTCGTGCCTCACCACGGCAAAGTCCGCCTTTCGATCGAACTCCCCATCGTCGACCGGAGCGGCGTACGCGGCGATCGACCATGAGTGAGACCTACTTTCGACGTCTTCATTGTCGAGGCTTCCCAACTACGGGAAGCAGCGCGCTGGAAGAACCGGGAGGCCGGTCCGAATCCGTCTACACTGACATGCGCGAATTGTCCAGGCTGCCAGATGAGTTCACAGCGACTTGTGAGGATGGGTTGGATGAACGTCTGCGACCCACCGCTCGAACCTATCGTTCGGGCATCCTCCACCTGCCGATGGCACCGACAACCGGGGGACGATCATGACCTCTGCTGAAATCTGGCCCGCCGGGGTCGAGGTGGCAGCGCAAGAGCCGGACGAAACGGCGGAAGATCAGCAGACCGGCCCTGCGACGCCATGGTCGAGCCGGCCGGATCAGCAGCGGTCACGGCCGGGCACGGCCGTACCGGGACAACCGAGCGTTTTCCCTCCGCCGGGGCAAGCGGGCGCTCCGGCACCCGGCCAATCCGCTGGCGCCGGACAACCGAATGCGTCCAATTCGCCGGGTGTTTCGGGTCCGGCTGTGCCGGGTTCGCCGGGTGTGCCTGGTCAGGCGGGGTTGCCTGGGGGTGTGCCA
>NZ_BAFR01000312.1 GCF_000308435.1 Nocardia araoensis NBRC 100135
TTAGCCAACGGATTTCAGGCGCGGAACACTAGGAGCAAGCGCGATGAACCACGAGGACCTGAGGGAGCGCGCTCGCCCGGTGATGGTAGAGCTCGGGCATACGACCGACGAGAACGTCCATCTCTCCGTTCCGGACGGTGACGCGCTCGTGCTGATCGACAAGGTCCCGTCAACGCGTCCGTGCAGACGGCGGCACACGTGGGGGAACGGGCCCCGATGGTGCTGACCGCATCGGGGTGGGCGTTCATTTCCCGTTTTCCCGAGGCGGAGCGGGCTGTGCGTATCCCTGACTGTCTTGCGCTCGCTAACGGCACGCATCTCACCCGAGATGAGGTTCTGTCCGAATTAGCCGGGGTCGCGTCACGCGGCTATGACGTCAACCCCGGGCGCTGGCGGCCGGACGTGTCCGCGATCGGCGCGGCGATCTGCGACCGGCAGGGGCGGCCAGTCGCCTCCCTGTCGATCTCGATGCCTGGCTACAGGCTCACCGAGGATCTCCGGGAACCGTACGGAACGCTGGTGGTCGACGCGACGAAGCGGATCTCGGCCGAGTTCGAACGCCACTGACGGCCGCGTCACCGGGCTGATAAGAAGATGCAAGCCTTGAGGTTCTCCTCGGTCGCGCTCGGCGTAGCACCTTCTGTTGCTCCGCCACGGCCACGCCCTGGTGGATCGGGAGTTACATCTACCGGAGTCCTGGACCACCGACCGCAACCGCTGCCGGGCCGCCGTGATCCCCGACGAGGTCGAGTTCGCGACCAAGCCGCGGCTGGTGATGGCCATGCCATGCCTGCGGGTATGGCTCGAGCAAAACGGCGCTGACGGGGAGGCGGCGGCGCCCTCGGTTGCGTTGTTAGGCGACGGCGCCGATCGGCTACGAGCGGTCGATCCGAACTACGGATGCGGTATCGGCGACCGTCTTGCAGCCAGCCGCCGATACCTCTCACATCAGGCCGGTGACGTGGCGGCCTGGCCGAGGTGGCGGTTGAAGAACCGGGTCGCGCTGTCGACCTCGAACCTGGGCACCTGGAAATGCCCGCCCGCGTTGGCGTGCAACGTCTTTTCCTTCGAGGCGAAGGCGTCGAACAACGCCAGACCGGAGTCGCGGTCGACCATTTCGTCGTCCCACTGGAGCAAGAATTCGATCGGGACCGTGATCTGCGCCGCCGTCTCGGTCAGGGACTCGTGTCCGAGACAGCCGAAGACCGCCGCGGTGATCCTGGGTTCGACTGCGGTCAGCGGAACCCCGATCCCGGTGCCCTGCATGATGCCCCAGAAGCCGACCGGCCCCTCGGCGCCGATCTGCGGCAGTTCCTGCAGGGCGTCCAGGGTCGCTTGCCATTCCGGTACGGCGCGTTCGGTCAGGTACGTGTGCAAATCGGCAATGATTGAGCCGATCGGCCCGCCTGCCGACTGAGCCTGCCGGAGGACGGCGATGCGCTGCTCGTACTCTGCCGTTCGGGGTCGGTCGCCGTGTCCAGGTGCGTCGATGGCGGCGACGGCGAAGCCGCAGGTGGTCACGAAGTGATGGGCCCGGCCCACAACTCCCGGTGCTCTCTTGTCTTGGCCGCCGCTGTGTGCCATCAGCACCAGACGCGCGTGATCGGAGCCGGATGCGGGCGAGAAAAGTACGCCGGGAACGTCACCCACCGTGAAGTCGCGTTCGACAACACCGTTCGACGATGTCTCCGCAGTGAAATGCACAGAATGCATAGGTTGTTGCCTTTCGGGATTGCCTTGTTCGCGGCGCTCCCGGCGACACCTATGTCAATCGCCCGACCGTGAAGTAGATGGGGAGCACCCAATCGGTACAGCGTTAATGGGTCTCACCTCCTCATGTGATGTCACGGACTCTCGCAGGCTACCCGCCCGCGCGTCAGCGCCGCAAATCCCTCATTCGTCGCCCGGGGCGTCGGGGCGCGTAGTGGCCGGTGGCCACCGCCGAGGTCGGGGCAGATGGAAGGCGTAGTGGCCATCGATGCCGATGTGGGTGCGGATGAACGCTCTCATTAGGGGGTAGCACCGGTCCCCAGGTGGCGCTGCAGGACGCGCGAAATGCGGCTATGAGCGGGTGCATGCCCGATCGCTCCGGGTAGTGGTGGATGGGTGTTTCGCTGAGCGATCGCATCCAGCAGCGGTCGCAGGACAGAGCAGAATGTGCACGGTGAGTCTGGACATGGATATCCTGCGGTGGCTTTCTCAACATCGGACACCGGCTTTAACAACGGTGGCGCGTTTGGCAATGGATGCCGGTATGAGCAACACTGTCATAGCTGCGGCCGGTGTGGTGGGCCGGGTCGTTGTGGTCACGAAACGCTGGTGGTGGCAAGGGATTACGATCGCTGTGTCGGTAGTAGCGGCGCAGTCGGCAGCCAGGGCTCTGAAGCATATGATTCAGCGGGAGCGCCCACCGGCAGATCTGTCGGTAGTTCAGGTCGGTGCGTTCTCGATACCGTCGACCGTGGCCGCGATGACGGCGGCCGCCGCGGCCGCCGCGGCCGCCGCCTATCTGACGCTGCCCTGGCCGACCGAGCGTCGGCGCTGGATCGCGGGCCTTATTGCCACGCTGGTCGTATCGATCGGCATCGCGATGGTCTACCTGGGAGCGCACTGGCCGACCGATGTGGTGGCTGGATGGGGTGTGGGGGTCGGAGTCGCCGGGGTTGTCATGAGCCTGGCACGAGTCGCCGTCAGGCGGCCGATTCGGCGATCGTCTTCCTGATTCGGGCCAAACTCGAGCGCGCAGCTCGGCAGGCACCCTGCGATCGACTGCGCTGTAATCGGCTACTTAGAGACTGGTGGTAGGGCTCGTTCCCGGCCAGGATCGGGTCCAGGTACCCGGTAGGAGGCTCCCTAATCGGCTGCCCCCGTCGGTATTTGGTGTGGCTCGCTAATGGCTTGCGTCCCATCGGGTGCCGTGCGGGCGTGGCTGGAAAGGGGTTTGCCCTGGCTCGAAGTAGCGGTGCCTTCCCGCACGGACACCCTTTCCGTTCGGACTCTGGAGGACGCCGGTGACGGTCATCATCTGGACCCGCACAAACACTCGGCCACCATCGAAATCATCGACCACGACGCGAAGATCCTGGCCACCGGCCGATACGGCACCGACAGCGCTGGTTATGGTGAACTGCTGACCGCAGCACACCGCTTCCCGAATCGAGTATGGGCCATCGAGGGCTGCAATGGCATCGGCCGGCACTTGGCGCACCGGCTGGTCCACGACGGGGAAACCGTCATCGATGTACCGGCGAAGCTGTCGGCGCAGGTGCGGGTGTTCGCCACCGGCAACGGCCGCAAAACCGATCCGGTCGACGCCCATTCGGTCGCCTCGGCCGCGCTGCGATCACCGAATCTGCGCCGGGTACAGGCGGATCCGGAACTGATCGCGCTCGGCCTGCTGGTCGACCGCCGCGATGAACTCGGCCGCGCCCGTACCGACACAATCAACCGGATCCACCGGTTGCTGCTCGAGCTGGTGCCCGGCGGAGACAGAGGTTCCTGTCCTCACGCCAGGCCCGTGCGCTGGTCGATGCCATCGAACCGGGTGATCCGGCGAGCAAGGTCCGTCTCCGCTTGGCGGTTGAGTTGATCGAGGAACTCGAGGTCATCGACCTGAAGACCAGGGCCGCCGACAAGGAGCTGCGTCAGCTGGTGCTCGACCGCGGATCCACCCTGATGGACCTGCACGGCATAGGTCCTTCCGGCGCCGCCAGGTTGCTCGCCGACACCGGCGAAGTCCACCGTTTCACGTCCCGGGATCGGTTCGCCTCGTGGAACGGCACCGCTCCGCTAGATGCTTCCTCCGGACAGCAGCAACGGCATCGGCTCTCCCGCGGCGGGAACCGCAAAATCAATCACGTTCTACACATCATGGCCGTGGTCCAACTCAGCAACCCGACCGCTGGCCGCGTCTACTACGACGGCAAGAAAGCCGCCGGAAAAACCTCGAGGGAGGCGATGCGGGCACTCGAGCGGTGCCTATCGAACGTCGTCTACAACCGGATGCTCGCTGACCAGTGTCTACGCAACGCGGCAAGCCCGGGAGGGCACTCGGGAACGACTACTAACTCCAGCGTGACCGGCTCGACCCCACACACCGATCCTTCGGACAAGCCACAACGCGGACCCACCAACAGCCAGCCTAACGACGAACTCCCACCGGCGTCTTGACTAAAGGGGAGCCAATACAGGATGCGCACGAGTGGTGGCAGCCGGACTCAAGCGAGGTCAGCATCGCGGACGGCCGGTAGCCGGTGGATCCGAGGGCGGCGAGTTCGGCGTCGGTGTCGACCTCCATGGCGCCGGAGACGCGCCCTCCCAACGGACCCACCTACCGATGACCTCACGGAGGAATACGAGCACCTCGAATATGGGATGACACCGGTCGTAAATCCTTAGCGCCGGAGCGGGTGCCGGACGATTGCCGGAGTCGGCCCAAACCGTTCCGCACCCACTTGCCACCTGTGGAAGGTCGCCGGAAGGTGACGTGACAATGCAGGCTATAGTCATCGCATCTTGCTTCGCTTCGAGGGAATCCTCCATGCTCAGAACGGCGGTCGAGGCTGTCCGATCGGTTGCTGCCATCGAGTGGGACGCTCTGGTGGCGCCGGGTGACCTCTTCTGCGGCCACGCCTGGCTGCGCCATCTCGACGAGGCCGTAGCCCCGCATTCGGCGGTGGTCGTCCGCCGAGCGGGGATACTCACCGCGGCGCTGCCGCTGTGGGACGCAGGCCACGATGACGGCACCCTGTTCCGGCTGCCGGAACTATTCCCACATGTTCCCGAAGTCGGCCAAGCCGATCTGCTGTGGGCGGGCGCACGACGCGCGGTCCGGAACGGTGTGCTCTCGGAAACCGGCCCGTCGCGCAGTGCCACACTGCGGCGCCTCCTCGCCGCCGCAGTGGACTATGCGCGCGAGCGCCGCCGGGACGGCGTGATAGTCCCTTATCTCCCGGTCGCGACAGCACGGGAACTGGCGGCAGCCCACCCTCGCGCCTCGCTACTGCTGCATTCGGCGGAGGCAACCGTCCATATTCCGCAGGATCCGACCCTCGATCCCCGGCCACCCATGAGCGGCCACAACCGTAAACGGCGGCTCCGGGAACTGCGCGATTTCGCCGCGACCGGGCATACGCTCGAATGGACCGGTCTCACCGCCGAGGTCGCCGACCGGGTGGCGCCGCTGATCGCGAACACCCGGGCCAAACACGGCAGCACCGGCGGGGTCGCCTGGATGTGCCGGGTATTCGACGCCCAACGTAGAGTCGGGCTCGACGCGGCCGCCGCGACGGTGCTGTGTCGGCGCGAGGGCACCCTGGTGGCCGCCGCCGTCTGCTATCGCCACGGCAACAGTCTGCACGGCCGCTACTTCGGCGCCGACGAATCGGCGGGCCGCGCGGGTGCGGCCTATTTCGTCACCACCTGCCACGCCCCCGTCGCCTACGCCCGGGCACACGGCCTGCATCGGGTCCACCTGTCGACGTCGGCGCTGGAGGCGAAGGTACGCCGGGGCGCCACCGTCGAACCGCTCGCGGCCGTCGTCCTCCTGGACCGGGACCGCCTGCACCCGCACACCGTCGAGGCGCACAACCGCAAATTCGCGGCCGGCTACCGCGACCGGTTCAGCGACTATGCCGCGCTCCTCGACTCCCGATGGCTCGGCTTCATCGACTGACCGGACAGGAGAACGATGCTGCACCTCGTCTACCGATTCGCCCCGACTCCCAAAGCCCGGGCCGACCTCGCCGCCTTCTGGCGCTGGATCGCCGATCGCCAGCTCTGGTTCTACGACGGGCTGGACATGGTCCTGGACACAACCTGGCACACCGTAACGATCGGCGAGCACGTGCACTGCCTCGAACACAAGGTCACCTTCGCCGACGAAGCGGCCTGGGGCCGCTACCGGCAGGAAGTGCACCGGCGTTCCACGGACCCGGAGTGCCCCACACCATCCAGCCTTGTCCGCCGCTCCTCATGGCGCAAACAGTGCGTCCGGTTCACCGGTGCCAGATCGATCCGCGCCGCCGGATGGTTGTTCCAGCCGTCCCGCCACTGACACAGCCATCTGCTGGTCAAGGCAACTTCGTTGTTTTCCGTGCGATTACTACCGGTACCCGACACCGAGCACTCGGCACCTGCAACGGATGACCGCACCCTGACCACTCAGGCCCCCTCACACTTGCCACGAT
>NZ_BAFR01000311.1 GCF_000308435.1 Nocardia araoensis NBRC 100135
GTGACCTGGACTCCACACCGTCTGCCACGGCCCGAACTCCCGCGGCAGGTCCCGCCACGGCGAACTCGTCGGCAAACCGGTACAGCATCCCCTCCACCACCAGCCGGTTGTTGGCGAAGTTACGACCCACCCGCCCTTTCGGATTTCGGCAACAGCAGCTCCAGCACCTAGAAGAGCGCCAGACGAGGCGCTACAACACCTCCGCCAATGGTCATTTGTCCAATATCCGTTGACACACTGATGGCTATTTCGTCAAATCGGACGTGCCGGCGCTGAATCGCTCGACGTGCCCGGAGATTCCGAACTCACCTGGGTGACAGTCACCTACCCCTACCTGCCCGGGATGAGATATGCGACGCCCTTGGCGCCAGCATGCCACCCCCATCAACTGGCATGGCGACGCATTCACGGTACCAACCAGCCTGGTCGCCGACCCCACCTTCGCCCACTCACACCCGCGAATGCATCCACCCGCCAAGGGTCGGAACGGCTCGGATAGGCGATTCATCCCGTACGCCCTTTTGGCACACCTTTGATCCGACCGAATTGCGAGCTTCTTCACGCACCGTTACCGATAGGTATATGAAAAGCGCTGGCGCACAACCGTACTGGCGATATATTGAGTTTCGTCGCACCCGATCATGGCAGCACAACACCAGGGGTGCGGCAACCGCAGATATGCAGCGACCCCGGCCCTCTCGTCACACGCAAAAGGGTGCCGGGGTCGTTCCGATCAGCGGTCGAAGTTGTATGTGCTCGTGCCGCGAGCGCGAACGGACTGGGTGGTGAGTCGGCAGCGTATGAACAGGTTTGTCAGCATGACGGCAGAGGGGAGTGCGGGTAACTCTGTGAGAGCGTGGGAGGTTGTTGCGGGTGTCGTCGAGGGTGGTGCTTTCGAGCTTCCGGAGGGGGTGGATGCTGTTATGGCGGAGGTCGACAGAACATTGGCTCCTCAAAGACCTAGACGTCAGATCGCGGCTGGCCGCTGGCATTCGTGCCGGCATCGCTGCGGAGCGTTTCCACATCCACGACCTGAACGCCGCACTCGACCTGGTCGGTGGAGTTGCCCTGGCGATACTGCGAACATCGCAGCGCGATCCGGCCGCCTTGACAGCGCCCTGGATAGACATCCTCGCCCAGCAGACGCTCACCTCACTGGGGCACCGTTGAGGCGGCGCGGCGAGCGAGCATCACGCGTACGCGGGTAAAAGTCAGGGTGCAGATCAGCGGGGCCATCGCCGGTCTGTTTCGTGTGCGAATAGTCCCGACGATCCTTCGAGTGGGCGAGGCAGCCGAACACGAGGCGAGAACCATACGCGAGATCGGTGACGGGGCAAAGATGGCTGCGCGGGAGGCGGAGAACGCCGACCTGGCGGGTGAGAGGCAGATTCTTGACAGTAAAGCCGCACCCGTTTCAGGCGTCAATCCGGTTCACGGCTTCAGAAACAGTACGAGCACACGCCTATCCGCCATATATGGCGACCGACTCAGAATTAGCGGGCACGGGCCCGCTACAAAACGACACCTACGTGACTTAGAACTTCTCCCGGACAGCTTCCATAACAAACTCCTCGGATACTTCGCCAGCCACCCCGAAGGCGGCATCGATATTATCGACGGCCCGGTCACCGACGTCATGACCGACCTTCGCGGAGTAACACCGCGCGGCTGGGCCCCCAAAAAGATCTGGGACAGGGTACCAGGACTGTATGATCCGTCAAAGCGCCGAGTGATCCTCGGCCGCAGGGGCGGTCACGGTTGTGTTTCCCTGGCATTGCACGAGACTGGTCATGCCTTCGACGCAGCCATCGGCCACGCGTCCGAGTCTGAAAAGTTCAGGAAACTGTACGACAAGATGGATATAACGGATCCTTATTTTGCTCAGCCGGGTAACGCCGGACGGGAAGAAACCTTCGCTGAGGGTCTTGCCGCCTGGGCACTCAACCGCCACATGCCACCCGAGTCCCGAGCTAAAGCCATCGCCGATGCACTCGACATAAGCAGAAGAAACAAACAGACTCAAGGGGCTCTACTCGACAGCTACTTCTCGAACCTATAACAACACCGTCTCGAGCCACAGCCGCTCTAAAAGGAACGATTCACTTGAAGGCAACACGCAACTCCGATGGAACTCTGACGGTGCCGATGCGCGCCGAAACCAACGGAATAATCGGTGACGCTCTCGTCACGATCGGTCCAGACCATCCCGACTACGAAGCATGGGACACCTGGCTACGCAGGCAAGAGGAAAACAAAAAGCCTAACTAATCTCGATTTCCAGCAAGGCCCGGTTCTTTCGGCGGCAGGATGTGAAGCGCCAACTCACACATCAGCCATAGACCGAAAGAACCGCCGTGTCTCACCGTAATGCCCCGCTCACCGTCGAGGGCCGCCACCGGCTCGTGGACCGCTGCCGGACCCGCCCGATCGCTCATGTCGCCGCCGAGATGGGCATCTCGCGGCAATGTGCATCGAAGTGGGTGAACCGGTTTCGCCGCTTCGGCGAGTTCGGCCTGCTCGATCGATCCTGCGTGCCGCACTGGTCGCCCACACCGTTGAGCAGCGCGGCAGATGGAGCAGGAAGCCGCTCGGAGTCTTGACGCCGTCACGTTCGAGGACCACGGTCTCGCCGATCCAATCCCCGCGCCGGCTTCCCAGCTCATCAACTGTGCGTGCAGGTTCGCGTACGAGTCCGACCCGGCCACTGCGATATCACCGGACCGCAGTTCGGCCGCCAGGTGCGAGAATACGCACACCTCGAGATGCCGCCGCGACAACATTCCCGGACGGCGCTTGTCTCGCAACACCTTCCGCCACTGCTCGCTGGCGAACACATCGACATCCACCCGCACCATCATGGAAACACCTCGTCTAGCGTGACGGCCGCCGCCCCTGGGAGACGGTGGACGTGCCGCCTACATGTTGTGCCTGTTGGAGCAGTTCCATCCACATCTCGAGCACTGCAACATCTTCGCGCCGTACTCGTCGCGGTGACCCGCGCGCAGTTGTTATCGGGTGCGGCGTGGGAGCGACCCGCGAGGTGGGCATGAACGCGCTGAACCTGCCGCGGACCCGGCGACGCTGCTAGCATGCCGCCGCGGTGGATGCCGCCTACCGGCAAGTCGCCGCCCGGCTGGACGGCGACGGCTCTGCCAGCGTCGATGAGGAGGGCAAGCTGTACCTGGCCGCGCTCGAGGTAGTGCTGGACGAGCCGTCACCGACCGATCTGCACCCGCGCGTCGAGGCGACGATGCCGGAGGTCGATCTGTCAGAGATGTGGGGAGGTGATGTCATGGGTGCCCGGGTTCACCGAGGTGTTCGTCCACGCCTCCGGCAACGACGCCCGCGTCACCGACCTCGGATTGTCGGTCACCACAGCATCCTGCGAGCATCCGATGAACGTGGGTTTCAAACCGCCAGCCCCGGCGTGCCCGCGCTGAGCCGGGACCGGCTCCATGACATCGCCCAGCACTATGTGCGACTCGAAACGGTGAGCACCGCCAATGTCGCACTGATCGAGGCTCAAGCGCGGTGCCGTTGGCGCGGACCTGAGACGTGCGCTGCTTCGCCCGAGAGTAGCGGCTGTTCGTGTCGGCAACTCTTGAAGCCTTACGAGTTGTTCACGGTCGACTGTCAGTGTAACGCCCCCGGCGTGACCGCGGAAATGCCATGGCGGGCAAGTAACTCTGCGTCGAGCAGCTGAGCCTGTCCATTCCCGACGGACCAATCGACGCGGTCGTTCTCCACCAGCGTGATGACCACGTCTTCGGGACGTATGCCAACCGCCGCGAGACGCTGCGCGATCTCGTGGTAGAGCCGCTGCTTGAGTGCGTCCGGGCGACCGCGCACCAGCGTGATCTGCAGGAACGCGACATTGCGGCGAGCGACCCCCAAGTAGTGGGGATCGAAGATCAACTCGTCGGCGCTGCGCCGCTCGATGATCTGGAACCGATCATCCGGCGGAATCCCGATGACCGTGGTCATGGCCTCGTGCACGCCATCCGCGATCGCGCGCACGGTAGCGGCGGGCGTGTCTTCCCGCAGGGTGATTCGGGTCAGTGGCACAGCGCCTCCTAGCTAGCTGTCATTTCCAAAGTCAGCCTAGATGACTTACGATTGTAAAGCTAGATAGGATGGCGGGCATGGAATGGAGTGAGCAGGATCCGTCCAACTGCAGCATCGGTCGCACCGCCGACATCGTCGGCAAACCCTGGGTGCTGGTGATCCTGCGCGAGATCTTCCGCGGCCTGCGCCGCTTCGACGAAATTCAGCAGCATCTGGCGGTCTCGGCCCCGATTCTGGCACGCCGCCTGGACTTTCTCGTCGAGTCCGCCCTACTCGTCCGCAGGCCCTACCGTCTGCCGGGTCGGCGAGAGCGACACGAATATCACCTCACATCTGCGGGTTCGGACCTCTTTCCGATTCTGGCCGCCTTGCACGAGTGGGGTGACGCGCATCTGGCCGATCCGGCAGGCCCCGCCACGAACTATCGGCACCGCGGCTGCGGCGCAAATGTGCGACTGCGACTGTCCTGCACTGACGGACACACACTGACCGCTGGGGTCGACGAGGTGCTGGTTGAACCCGGACCCGGAGCCCTGCGGCGGCAAATGTAGACCGAGTACCCCGTACCGCCGCGATCGCCTGCTACTTGCGTGGTAACGGGACAGGAATGGCGGTGGGCAATTTTGTCGGTGTGGGCAGGGCGGGCGCCGTCGGGTGCTGTGGCTTGGCCGTCGGTGGACGTGCAATCGTCGGCTCGGACGGTGGCGGCGCTGGCTTCCGCGTGGTCGGGGTGGTGGTTGTGGCAGTCGTCGGAATGCGTCGGACCGATGTGGTTGCCGTCTTGGTGGCCGGCGTTGTTGTAGTTCCGGTGGTCAATGGTGGTGTGGTATCGACGGACGTCGTAGTTGTCGTGCCGGTCGTTGTGGTCGTCGTGCCGACAGGGGTTGTTGTCTCGATCGATGAGGGGCTCGCCGAGAGGGTGCTGGTGGCCGGATCCTGGGTGGGGCCTCCGAAGGGCTGCACGGTCTGACCCGTGTCCGTTTGAGGGGTGGCCTGCACCGAGAAACTCGCATTCACGCTGACCGACAGACTGGCGCTGTAGGTGAGGTATCGGTGTTCGGCTCGCTCGTGGTGGTGTCGGTTGCCTCGGCCGACTCGCTGCTTGTCGTGTCGATCGTGGTGTCGGTCTCGCTGCCGGCGATGTCTGTTGCGGTATCACTTGCAATGGGCACATCACTCAAGGCACCGGAAGTGCCATCAACATCGCCTGCAATCGTCCCGATCTGTCTGGTCGGATCTCCCGTGTTCGACCTCACGGAGACCTCCGACGGCGCCATGGCAGCGTCCACGTGGTCGTTTCGCCTCGAATCCGTTGCTAACACGCATCCGGTAAGGAGTGCGATCAGTGCAACCGCGGCCGCGGCGCAGGGCAGGTGCCGGCGAAGGTCGCGGGCCTTGAGCCGCGGCGAGCGGAGAAGGTTGAAACACCCGGCGTATTGATGCCATCGACTCGAGTCCGAAGGTCTGAACCGCTCGTCACATAAACCGTCGCCGGCATCATCGTCATCGCCTGCGCTTCGTGAGCGGCCAGGCCCAGCGATGACATTTTCAGGCGTTCGCAAGAGCATTGTTGCCGGGCGATCGGCGGTCCCGCTGTCCGAAGTGCTGAGCAATTCGGTCACATCGGCGGCAGCCGTATCGGTATCAGGCGTGCCGATGATTTCGGTTGCCTCGAGATCGTTCGGGTCGGGTCCATACCTATTCAATGGTTGCATCAGTGTCTTCTTTTCACGGCGATTCGAGCCTGTCTGGGTTTCCGTATTCCGATCAGGCGGGTTCGGCAGGGATTCGGCGTACGAGATGAGCGGCAACGGACAGCCTGCCCCGTCCGCGCGCCCCCGATGTCCGAGTCATCGGTATCCTGTGGAATAAGGATATAACCGGTGTCGGTGCCGCTCGCCGCGTCAACCTGTAGGCAGTTGAACGCAGATGGCGAGCGTGGCCGCCCGGATCTCCCTGGCCACTATCGCCAGTCGGTGCCGGCGCACGAACTCGACCCTAACCATCGATTCGGAAGATTCCGCAGGCGGGTTGT
>NZ_BAFR01000310.1 GCF_000308435.1 Nocardia araoensis NBRC 100135
ACCTGTGTCGAAGTGTTTGTCGGGGTGGCACCGCGCGGCGGTGCCACCCCGTTCACCGTTTCGTGGAAGCTGTTGTCGGTGTTGGCGTGTCAGCGTACACATGGTGGCCGCCTCGACGCGGCGACCTTCGTCTCTGACCCAGGTACTCAGCATCCCGGCGTCGACACCCAACTCGCGGGCGACATCGGCGATCGTTCGACCCGAGTCGATCACCCGATGGGCAGCCTCGACCTTGTACTCGGTCGTGTACGACCGACGCTTGCGAGGAGGCATAGCAAACATCCTTACCAGCAGAACCTTCGATCCTGCTAACTCGGTGTCCACTACACGGGGTGAACCTCAAGGTGCCGGGTGTGACCAGCGACGAACGCGACGAGTTGCGCCGGTTGCGAGCGGAGAACAAGCGGCTGCGTGAGGTCAACGACATCCTGAATCGGCGACAATTTCTTCGCGGGAGAACTCGACCCCCAAAACCGCTGATCGTGGCATTCACCGACCAGATGCGCGCTGCTGGTCACGCCGTCGAGTCGATCGTGATCGCCCTCAACACCGCTGGGCTCAAGATCGCGGCACGAACTTTGCGGGCCTGGTGTGCCCCGGCTGGACCCGGGAAGAGACCGGCGGCCAGGACCGTGACCGACGCCCTGATGCAGGACGCGATCCGGACCCTGGCGTTCACCACCAACGCCGCCGGGCAGCGTGTGCTGACCCCGGAAGGGTTCTATGGCCGGCGCAAGATGCTGGCTCTCATCCGTCGGAGCGACGATGACGCAGCTGCCCGAACAGCTTCGCAAGACGCTCACCTGGGATCGCGGCAAATCGCTCTCCGCGCACGCCCAGTTCGCGCTCGGGACGGGCACGAAAGTGTTCTTCGCCGACCCCCACTCGCCCTGGCAGCGGCCGACGAATGAGAACACCTATTGGTGCACAGTGGTTCATGCCGGATGACTTCGACGGGAGTTGTTGCGGCCCAGGGCCGCTGGGTGACTCAGAGAACACGTGCCGCAAGGCCTTCCGTTGATATGTCCACAGCAGCCCGCAGAGCGAGAGCCCTGACCGGGAGTGACTTGATAGAAGCCTGCTGAGCCGTCAACTCGCAATAGGTCTGTCCCCTGGTCAGGGCCCTCGCTTTGTCCCGTCGTCCGCGATTGGCAGAAGGAGAGGACCTCTCGATGGTGACAGTGGGAATCGACCCGCACAAGCGTGTCCATGTCGCAGTGGCGGTTGACGCCGCCGGCAGCCGGATCGGCAAGCCGCTGACCGTGAAGAACGACGCGACGCTAATCACTGCCCTCCTCAAGTGGATCCGGTCGATCACCGACGACACCAACCTCACCTGGGCTATCGAGGATGGCCACGGATTCGCCCGCCGACTCGCAGATGGCCTGCTGTTGGCCGGCCACGAAGTCGTTTGGGTCCCCACCCGGCTGACTGCGGCGCACCGGAAGCTGCACGCTGCCACCGGATCCAAATCAGATCTGGTTGATGCCATCGCAGCCGCCCACGCCGCGATCGCATCTCCCGGTCTGGACCGGCACCGCATCGACGAACGCGTGCGTGAGCTGCGAGTACTGGTCGACTACCGCGCCGACATCATCAAGCGCCGCACCATGGCGATCAACCAACTCAAGAGCCACATCCATGTCTGGCTCGACCACACACCCGGCGACCTGGCCCGCAACAAGCCTTTGGCGGCGGTGACCGCCCTGGTGAATGCCGCCCAGCTGGGCACCCATGTCCGCCAGGTCCTCACCGACATGATCGCCGAGATCGCCGAGCTCAACCGCCGCATTCACGACCTCGACACCACGGTCAGGGACCTGGTCGGCCCGCTGGCACCGAACCTGCTGGATATCGTCGGAATCAGCCATACCTCGGCAGCGGTGCTGATCGCCGAGATCGGCGACATCACACGGTTCCCGAACTCGGCCAAACTCGCCCGCTACACCGGTTGCGCTCCCGTTCCGGTCTACTCCTCCGACAACGAACGCCATCGCCTGCACCGGGGCGGCAATCGCCGACTCAACAGCGTCCTCTACACCGCAGCCATAGTGCAGAAACGGTTCCACCCGAACGCACAGGCACTGCTCGCCCGGCACGAAACCACCAAAGGCACCCGCGGCGCCCGCCGCATTCTCCAGCGGCATCTCGTCGACGTCGTTCACCGCGCGATGACCGCTGACCAAGTGACCTGGCAGCACCCGATCACCCGCTATCAACCCGCAGCTTGACATAGAAGCATCAACGGGCTGCTGGAGTGGTCCCCGAAAGTCGGACCTGGGAATCAAACCTTATGCGGCAGTGGAGGTTTGGGCAAGATAGTCGTCGGGGCTGAGGTAGCCGAGCCGTTGTTGGATGCGGGTCGTGTTCCACCACTGCAGGTAGTCGGTCAGTCCAGCGTGGAACTCGTCAATGGTCGCGGGTTGCTGGATGCGGAACCATTCCTCTTTGAGATGGCTGAAGAATCCTTCCATGACGGCGTTGTCAAGGCACGTGCCTTTCTGGACATGGATTGCGTGAGGCCGGCCTCGCGGAGCACGTCCTGCCAGAGGGGGTGGCGGTACCGAAATCCTTGATCAGAGTGAACCAGTAGTTTCTCACCTGACTGCAGGCTGTCGATCGCGGTGCGCAGGCCATCGGTGACCATCTTCACGCTCGGTGATGGCCCGGCCGCGGCAGCGATGACCCGGTTGTTATAGAGGTCGAGGACCGGCGAGACATACACCTTGGAGGCCCCGATCGCGAACTCGGTTACGTCGGTGACCCACTTGGTGTGTTTGGCCGCTGCGGCAACGCCCTAATGGAGACCATAAACGGCCTCTACAAGGCCGAATGCATCCGCACGGCGGTGTTCCACGACGGTCCGTGGAAGACGATCGCCGATGTCGAGTACGCGACCGCGGCATGGGTCGAGTGGTACAACAACCGGCGCTTGCATTCGAGTCTGGGCATGATCTCACCGACCGAGTACGAGGCAGCACAAGCCTCTACCAGGCCCTACAGCTGCACATAACGTATCGGCCCCGACAACAGCTGGCTGCCGTCGGGGCCGATCCTGTGTTTAGCACTGGTGTCCGGAGCCAGATACGCTGCGACCTGCAATCACGCCGCGACCGGCCCGAGCCCGGTCGACCGCCGCTAGACCGGCTCGAAACACCACATCCTGACCTGCGGAAACGGGCTACCTCTCGCGGTCGCGGTGGCGGGCGCCAACCTGAACGACCACTTGGCGCTGCCCGAACTGCTCGACCGGGTACAACCGTTGCGCGGCAGATCCGGGCGGCCACGCCGCCGGATCAACACCCTGATCGCGGACAAAGGCTACGCCGACCCCAGCGTCTACACCGAACTGCCGCAACGCCCGCATCACCGGCCACATCCCCCGCCGCGGCACCCGCGACACAGTGACAGGGCGATGGATCGTCGAACAATCCCTGGCCCTACTACACCAGTACCGCCGCATCGCCACCCGCTGGGAACGACGCACCGACATCCACCAAGGACTCCTCAACCTCGCCGCCGCCCTCATCTGCTGGCGACGACTCCGCAACCGAACCTGATAGAAACCTTCAGTAGGTCCAGCATGCCCTACGCAACCAAGTGGCTATTGGCAAAGTTATTGCTTACGCGTCTTGAAGTGATTTTTCGCGATCGTAAAGCTGATTCGACTTGATTCGGGGTGCATAGCGATTAAGGATAATCTGGGGACGACGCAGGGCTGCGGCGATGTGACACAGATATATGCCGGAGGAAATTGGGGACTTGTTTCAGGTTCTCGGAACTCGGAAATGTAAGGCGAGGGAATGTACGCACATCTGGATCGGCTCCTGCGTGGTAGCAACCACACCTATGACGCCACCGACCATGTTCATAAGGCGTACAGTCATCTGAGGTCGGTCGAGGTGACCGCGGATATGTTCGGCCGGACCGCGTCCGCCGCGAATGCCGAGGCCGCCGTACGCGCCCACGAACGACATACCCGGGCACTCCACGACCTCTACCGAAAACTGACGTGGATCGGTGAGAACACTGCCGCAGCCGCGACCGCTCTCGGCGCGGCTGACCAGGCGGGCGCGGACGCCGTACGCCGCGGGGACACCTTCGACCGACCAGTATGAATACGCCGAAACTGTCCGTTCTCTCGCTGCCCGAGCTCACGAAGGAGGCCGGAGGCGATCCGTGGCAATTGCAGGATCAGTTGCTGGCGGGCAAGCGGGACCGGATCAATGCGATGGCCGAGGCCTTCCATCGGAGCGGATCGAATGCCGGAGAGGCGGACAGCGCCTTCGACACGGCTCGTAAGCATTTCCAGGATGCGTACACTTCCGGTGATCGCTCCGATGTGATCGACGATTCAGCTGTCGTCAAAGATGTCAAGGCCAGATTGCATGGCTCAGCCGACGCGCTCGGCAAGATCGGGACGCACCTGGAGGAGATCGCGGCATCCCTCGCCGACGCTCAGAACAAGACGCACCCTCCGATCGATGCGCTCAACCATTGGCTGACGGAACTCGAATCGGAATACCTGAAGTTTCTGCCGTTCGGGCTACCGGACGTCCAACGACGCCAGCAGCTGTTACAGTCAATAAAGAAGACTGCGGTTTCCGCGGTGGCCGCGACCTATCGGCAGATGAAGAGGACCGTCGAGGGATACGAGAATATCCTCGACGCGCGGATGAAAGAGCTCGAAAAGACCGGTTACCTTCCGCCGGTACAGCTCGAGGACGCCGCCTCGAACACCGACCCGAAGGCCGTGTACAAATGGTGGACGTTGCTCACTCCCGCCGAACGACAAGCACTCATCGCCGACCACCCGGATGTGATCGGGAATCTCAACGGAATACCAGTCGCCGACCGCAGCGCCGCGAACATGCAGGTCATGAACGCCGACATCCACCGTGTCGAGGACAACCCAAAGAAATACGGACTGACAGCCGACGACATCACCCGCTACCACAACGCGAAAAACGTCCAAGCCGGCCTGAACGCCTACAGCGGTAGGGAGGCCGGTCAGTTCGGGCCGTATCTGCCGACCTACTTGTATGCGTATCAGCCGCTCGCGTTCGGCGGAAAGGGCAGGGCGGCCATCGCTATCGGCAACCCGGACACCGCACCCAATACCGCGGTCCTCGTGCCGGGTGCAAGTCAGAGCGTGCGTGCCAGCGACGGCTCCGACAAGGGCTGGTTCGCTGTCCAAAGCTCACAGGCGCATAATCTGTACGCCGAATCGAACAAAGCAGACCCAGCTCATCCGACTGCGGTTGTGGCCTGGATGGGCTACGATTCGCCCGCCAACGGAATTACAGCTGTGCTCAGCGGCGACCCCACCGCCGAACGCGCAGGCGGCCAACTCTTGGCCCGCGACGTCGATGGGCTGTGGGCGACGCATCAGGGTTCCTCGCATGTGACCACGGTGGGATACTCCGCCGGGGCCATCGTCACCTCCGACGCCGCGGCCGCGAGTCACCTGCACACCAACGACATGGTGTTGCTCGGGCCCGTCAGCACCGACCAGGCACACCACGCGGCCGACTACCACCTGGACGGCGGACACGTGTACGTCGGCGAGGCATCCAACGACCTCAACGCGCACGCCGGCCACGCCTATCTGAACGCTTTGAGTTTAGGCGGTCAGGCCGACCCCACCGCCCCGGATTTCGGTGCCACCCGCATCAAGGCCGAAACACCACCGAGCTACTCCTCACCGATCTACTACAGCGGACAGGCCCACCTGCACTACTTCACCCATGGCAGCGAATCACTCTATGCCACAACGGACATCACCTCCGGGCATGCCGACCGACTCGCCGACGACCACATGCTGGCCACTCCCGACAAGAAGGTCCCGGCCCCCGGCCGCGCCGGAGAGGTGGGCGTTACAACGGTACAGGAAGGTGAGACGACCGACGGCGTCACCGACGATCATCACCACTGATGGTTGAGCAGGGGCAGACGCCAGCGCCCGGCAGAGTTTGCCGA
>NZ_BAFR01000309.1 GCF_000308435.1 Nocardia araoensis NBRC 100135
CGCCGGTGATCGATCCCGACCCGCGGATGACCCGAGTCGACGCGCGATTCGATCCGGGCATGCCGGAGGCCGGTGACTACCGCCCGCTCGATTCGGCCCCGAACAGCGGCCGATTCCCTCGGCAAGGCGATACCTACGCCGCACGCGTCACCGACGGTCGCGAGGGCCTCCACGACACGAGCTCCGGAACACAAGCCGGCCATCGGGGCGGAGCCCACGTCCATCTCGCCGGACGTGAAACCTCGGCCCACCCAACTGTCCCGGGCGAAACGACCGGCCCTCGTCCCGACGAACTCACCAGCCCGGCCGCAACGGCCATGCCTGCCCCGGCACGCGGCGCCGATGAAAAGCCTGCAACCAACGGTCGCGCGGTCGAATCACTGATCAACGGCCACCCTGTCACCATCGACCGCGCACGGCCCGCGACGACGGACCACCGGGGCGGCGGAATGCACGGAGACTTCCCCGTCTCGGGCCCTGCGAACGCTCGCCCGATCAACGGCCACACGATCGATACGCCGACCAACGGCCACCCCATCTCGATCGACCGCCCTCCGCTCACGGGGTCGGCCGCGATGGATGGCGAAGTGCGCGGGAAGACCGCCAATCCAGGCCCCGTCGACGAGCGTCCGACCAACGGCCATGCGGTTACCGATGGCCCGAACGGTGCCGCGTTCGCGCGCACTCGCAACGGCCATACACACGACCTGTCCATGAACGGCCACGTCCAGCCGATCGACGGTATGACCGACCAGGCGCCCGCCAACGGAAATGGGCATCCGCGCATCAACGGACATACCTTGCGTCCGGCCACCAACGGCCACATCATGGCGACTCCCACCGACAGCTCTGTGAAACGCTCGGACGAGAAGACCGTTTACCCCGGCACCGATGGCGAGTTCCGCGCGACCGGAGAAACGCGAGTGAACGGGCACCACGCCGCACCGAATACCAATGATCCCTCCATCGAAATGACCACTGGCATCGATGCGCTTGCCATCCCGGTCAGCGAGCACACCGCTCCCCTCGTCACCGAGCACCCTGGGGAAACCAGCGCTGCCAACGGAAGCCCGGTTCCATCGGCCGTCGGTGGCCGCGCGGTGACAACGCCCCCTGCGCATCCGATCTCCCCCGCCACACAGCAAGACGCGGAGGTTCGTGCCGCGAACCACCCGGCCCGACCCGCTGAACCCGAAGCAGCACAGCCTTCTTCGGTCGACATCGAGCGCGAAACATCGCGCCCAGCGGAATCGCCTGCGTCCGACAACCAGGAATCGCATCGCAACAATCCTGCGGCACAACAGATTTCGCTCGCCGACCTGCACGACGGTCTCGAATTCGGCGAGTACCCCTCGACACGGGGGAACGGTGCGGCATCACCGCATCCACATGCCGATCGAGGCGGACGTGCGATCGACCGCACGCATCGCGGAGACGACTCGGCCCGGCACCCGGGTTCCGCCGAACCCATGCGCACCCCTCCGCACGCGACCGCCGACGCCGCCGCGCAGGTACACCCGAGTGCCACCGCTCCCCGCGCGGCGAAACGCGGAAAGTCGGTGTCCGCCGAGCAGAACGACCACTCCGCCGACACGGAGAGCGAACAATTGGCGCTCGAGGAAGCCCCCGAGCCTTCGCGTCCCCGCGTCGAACCGATGCCGGTCATCGGCACGTACGACGACGAGGACGACGAATTCCCCACCGAGCCGGAGGAAGCAGACACCGACGACGACGAGATCTCGGCTATCGCACGCGCGATCACCGACCGCCGCCTGTCCCCCCTCCCGATCGAGGAGGTCAGAGAGATCCTGACCCTCGCCGATCAGGGCGGTTCGACCCCGGCCATCGCGAACGAACTCGGCGTCCCCCGCTCCGCAGTCACCCGCGTTCTGGACTCGGCCATCAAAGTCCACCGCCCCTACGCGACCATCGGGTGAGCCGTCACCCGGACCAGCATCATCGCGTCGAGCCTCGCTCCGGTCGTCCACAAGCTCCCGGTCGCGCGTGCCGAGTAGATCGGCTGCCGGCCTCGGTCACGCCCTACGAGCTCAACTCGACGGCAGTCCAAGCTTGTCGAAAAATGCCCGATTGCGCTCTGTGGCGGAGTTGACCAGCCGGTCGAAGGACATGACCTCTATGTACGCCTTCGCCGGCTCGTTGAAACCGAAGTAGCCAAGGCCGTCATGAGTCCGCCGTAGATTCGCGTATTCACACCTGTTCACCAGTGTCGTTGTGAGGTCGGCCAGGATGTAACAGAAGGCTGGCGAATCCTGTGACGCCGGGATCGGACGTCCTGCGGCCGTCACTACACCGCCGCTTCGCACGCGCTTCACGTAATCGAGCGACTGAAGGATCGGGTCCTTGTCCTCCGACGCGTCGTTCCGCATCGGTCGCTTGATCTCGACCACGACGATCGATGCCAACGGCAATGTGTCACCCTCCGCTGCTAGCACCGGCGTGTCGATCAGCCGCGTCGAAAGAATGTCCGGTTCCCTTGTCGACTGAGAGCCGGTGATCGGCATGCTCTTGAGGGTCTTATCGGAGGCGAGGTAGTCGTGAAAAGCCAGCCGCTCGTCGATGATCCACAGATTGGCCGCGTCGGTCCCGATCTCATTCGAGTCGGTACGCATTGGCATGAGCAGCGAGTGGATAGCGTCCTCTCGAGAATACCTACCCTGCTCGTTCGTCCTGATGAGCTTAGACAAGAGATCGAGAATCACTCGACGGCGGGAGACGTACGCCGCCAGGTCGGATTGATTGATGTCCCGAACTTTGTCGAGGTACTGGTTCAGCCGTTCCTGGTAGTCCTCCAGGGGAGTGGAGCCGGCCTCTGCGTATATTGCCTGTCCCTGCGTGATGGTATCGGCCTCCAGCTTCTGGAAATTGCGATGAAGCAAGAGTTCGAGGTCTGAATCCTTGATGGACGGGTCCACGGTCACGCCGAGTGACTCGAGCCTGGAAAGGACGGGGCGGTACCGAGGTGCGCGGTTGCTGACGAACTCGAGGACTCGCGCCTTGCCTGCGTCGCGGGCTGCGGCGAGTGAATCGGCAAGGAGTTTTTCCACTTCGCGCAGAACGCCCGAACGGATATCTTCCAGCGAGATATCGTCTTCCAACGTCGGGTTCGCCAGTCGTTCATTGATATCGAACGCGGTGCGGTCAGCGCGTACGTGGGCGTCCAGAAAGTCGGATGACAAGTAACAGACGTAAGTGAATTCAGTTGCCGTGTCGTCTTTCAACCTTCCGTACAGTCCTGGGATCTTGCCGGTGAGGTTTTCCTCCACGACGACGCGGCTCGCCGCACACCAGCACAACCGAGGCGTGAGATTGCGTGTTGAGGACTTGAGGCGAAGATTGATCATGGCGAACTTCTTGCCTTTGACCTCGATGGTCGTCTGCGGCAACTCGGAAAAGACGAATTCTTCCATCAGTTTCGTGAGGGAGATGACATCCTCGTCATCGACAATCGTCACCTCAGGGGCGCCGCCCGGCCGCAGGAAGTACCAAATGCAGTGTTCGAACACCGCACGGGCGATGGTCTCGCCGGTCTTCGGCGCGTTCCTCTGGAAAGCGGCTTTGAACCCGTCGAGATAGACGACTGTGCCCGTTTCATCGAAGCAGTCCGGCGCCTCGTCGTGCTCGACTTCGCGGTCCACGGAAAACTTGAATGCCCGGGCGCGAAGATCGCCGTCGTCATCGAGGTACGCGCTCCGTATCGAAACCCTGTCGAACGCCTTGAGCCAGAGCAGACGTCCGACGCCGCGGCAACCCATCTCTGCCTTGTAGTCACTGTCCAGCGTCTCGAACGAGCTCATGTTGGCCGGCGTGAAACCCACGCCGTTGTCCTCGATGAGAAAGCCCAGTATTGGTTTCAGCGTCACACGGCCCGCGTCGGACAAGTCGAAGTCGAACTCATCTTGTCCGCTCCGCTGAAGCGTAACTCGAAGGCGTCCGTGCTCGATATTCTCACCGAAGCGTGCGTCGATCGCTTGGAGACCGTTGACGACGGCCTCCAATAAGGGCAAGAGCGAATGACTTTTGGGCAGGCTTGTATTCCGTACCCGCCCTGCCAGAGAAGTGATCAGCGCCATCATGCCCTCCCTCGATGCTGTGCAGCCCAACTCTAGCGGGGCACGGCTCCATATCCCAGGCAACTCGGCCAATCTGGCGGGAAGAAGACAAAGGACTCGCCTGGCCACGCAAACTGCCCGAACAAACGCTGCCTCTACTACTTAGCAGAAGCTGTGCACCCGCAATATTCCGAGTGCACAGCTGGAGTTCGGTCTGCTCAGGCGCGTAGGTCGTCCGTGTGGAACGGCTCCGGTATCAACTCTCGCCGACCGAAGTGCCGACCGCCTCGCGAGACTCCGATCCCGACCCACCGGGCTTCTCGTCCCCGTGCCCCGGCCACCACGCCTTGTGCCCGATGAGCGCCGTGAGCGCGGGCGTGAAGAACATCGCCATGACGAACGCCGCAATCGCGATGCCCACCGAGATGGCGAAGCCCATCTGGGCGAGGACGTTGTTGCCCGCCAGCATCATCGACGCGAATGTGCCCGCCAGGATCACCCCGGCCGCCGCGATGGTCGGACCGGTGTGCCGCACCGCCAGCGCGGCGGCCTGTTTCGGCTCGTTGCCCTCGCGCGCCTCTTCCCGCAGCCTGGCGACCATGAGGATGTTGTAGTCGGTGCCCAACGCGACCACGAACAGGTACATGATCACCGGAAGGGTGAAGATCAGGCCGGTCTCGCCACGGAAGTGCTGGAACACCACCACCGCGGCGCCGAGCGTGGCGGCGAATCCGAGGAACACCGAGGCCATCAGGTACCAGGGCGCGACCACACTGCGCAGCAGCAATCCCAGCACGATCATGATCAGGACCGCCGCCACGGGGAACACGATCGCGTAGTCGTGCGCCATCGCCTCCTGGAAGTCGACGAAGATCGAGGTCAGACCGCCGACCGCGGCGGTGGCACCGGCGGGCGCCGCCGCATGCGCGACATCGCGCAGCGGTCCGGACACGGTGTCCAGCGCGGCATCCGACTCCGGCGCGGCATCGAGCGTCACCGCGAAGTCGGCGATCGTCTTGTCGGCGGACAACTTCGGCTCGGCCACCTGCCCCACACCGGGTACTCCGGCCAGCGCGTTGCGGTAGGAGCTGAGCTGATCGGCGGTCAGCGCACCGTCGGACTGCAACAGGACGTCCGAAGGCTGGGTGGTCCCGGCCGGCAGGCCCTTGACCAATTCCTTGCTGTAGACGACGGATTCCGATGCCTGCGAGGTGGAGCCGGAGCTGAGATCGAACGTCGGGTGGAAACCCAAGGCGAAGATCCCGAGCACGACCAGCACGCCGCCGGAGGCCGCGGCGAACGCCCCGGGCCGACGACCGAGCGCATTCCCGATCGCGGTGAACCGCGCGCCCTTCGGTTCGATACGCCACGCCTTGGACGGCCAGAACACTTTGGTGCCCAGCAGCGAGACCACGGCGGGAACCAGCGTCAGCCCCGCCAGCAGCGCGACCGCCACCGCGATCGCCAGCGCCGGGCCCATGGCGCGGAACATGCCGAGCGTGGACAGCACCAGCGCCATGAACGCGATGATCACCGCGCCCGCCGCGGATGCGATCGCCTCACCCACCCGGGTGACGGCGCTGACCATGGCGGTCTTCGAATCCTCGCCGGCGCGCAGCCGCTCGCGGTAGCGGAACATCAGGAACAGGATGTAATCGGTGCCGACACCGAACAGCACCACCACCAGGATGGCGTTGATCGATGCGTCGATCTGCAAGTCGAAGGCCTTGGCCACCATGGCGATCAACCCACTGACCATGCTGGAGATCGCGCCGATCACCACGATCGGCAGCAACGCGATCACCGGGCTGCGGAAGATG
>NZ_BAFR01000308.1 GCF_000308435.1 Nocardia araoensis NBRC 100135
AATCAGACCGAGATCAGATCCGCCGAAGATCAGACAGTCCCCCACAGGCACTGTGGCGGGCGCGGGTTTCGCTGATTGTCGGGTACGGGAGTTCGTGCCGTTGCTTGTGGAGCGGATCGCTGATCGGAAGTTGTCGCGCCTGTGTCCGTGATCGGGTTGGGTGTGGGCGATGCCCCCGATGCAGAGCAGGCGAGGGTTTTCCTCTGTACCCTTGAACGGTGGGTGCGGATGCTGGTCTGGGAGTTGGAATTCCTGCAAGGCGCTGTGGCCCGGCGGCCGATCAACGCGGAGTTGGTGGCTGTCCGCAGGATGATCGAGCGTATCCATCGCCGATTCCCGCGCCTTCGGCCAGGAACAGGCGCAACCGGGCAGGCTGAACCTGCGTGAGGTCCCAGATAGGATCGGTCGCCGTGCCGGGAGAAACCGCCCCCGCACCGACCCGTAGACGACCGCGGCGGGGGTGGTAGGAGGGCGAGCGATCCCGTTGACGGCAGCGCCACGGGCGGTCGGGTCGGTCGGTTCGTGCGGAAGGTGACGACCGCGTCGGGGGCGACGGCGGTGCAGATCGTGCACAAACACGGCCAGATCGTGGAGGGCATCGACCACATCGGGGTCGGCCCACGATGAGCAGGAACTGGCACTGCTGCTGGCCCGAGCACGCGACCAGCTGCATGCCGGGCAAGCACCGCTGGATCTGGAACTGCCTGTGGCACAAGGCCGCTCACTGGCGGTGACCGCGCGGTATGGGTAAGTCCGCACCCACACCGCACCTCATGCTGGTCGTACTGGGTGATCGTGACACTGATGACCGAGACCTCGTGCTACTGATAGCGGTCGACCATCCCGAGATCGACTGCGACAGCCATATCCCGTCCACACTCGCAGATCCCCTGCGGGAATACGTCTTTCGTCTCGGTTCAGGCCAAATTCGCGCCCGGCGCACCGGGCTGCTTGCCCCGCTTGCGCATCACCCCGCCAGTCCGTTCCGGTTTCACCGCAGGCGGTCTGCGGGCCAGGATCGTCATCCCTGGAAGTGGGTTCGACGAGTTACCCGAGTTACAGCTGAGCAGGTGCTCGACCTGAGCCAACCGCTGCGGCAGTTCCGCATTACTCGCCACCAGCTCACTGTTGGTCGCGATCAGCTCCGTCACCGCTGTCATCAACGCCGCGATCTGCACAACACGCTGTTGCAGAAGCCCTTTCACCTCCACCAGTCCACACAGTTGCTCGGTCAGCTGCGCCACCAGAGCCCCCAGCTCCTGATACGAAGGGCGCGGATCCCTCGGACACCCCAGCATGATTCACCAAACCCACACAGAACTTGAGCGGACACGCCGCGCACCAACAGGTTTCGATCATTGCTCTCACACCCAGGCTTCGTACCATTCGGCCAGCCGTCGCCAGTACATTGTTGCGGAGGCTCCACACAGTCCGGTCGGCAACTGGTTCCAGCCGATACCGGTGCGGGTCACGAAAAGATGCCTGCCAACGCCGCAGGGACATCGGTCCATGCGGCGGTCCGGATACCGAAAGCGTCACTGTCGCTTGGAATCAGTGGCCTCAGCCTCGCCCACAATGCATCGGTCATCACTTCATCAACCGCTTCGAGATTTTTCGGAAACCCTGCGCGGCAATCCAAAACGCACTCCGACTCATTCTGAACTGTTTTCCTAGACCGCGTCTCGATCGACCATTCCGCTAATCGACTCACCGGCAAGGATTTTCACGATCCGATCCAACGTGTAGCGTGAGTGAAGGTCGGGTTGCAGTGCCAGCACCCCGTCGGGAACGCGGATATTCCATCGGTAGCAGCCGTCGTTACCGTTGCGGAAACCACGAACGAAGCGACCCAGATCGTGAAACTTTAATAAACAATCGTATCGCATAAACTAGTTGATTCGGTGAATCGTTCGGGGAAACTATGTCAATGGATTTACATCCACGGAACCGGGTAGCGCCCGGAGGAGTTGACTGATGATATAGGAACGATCGTAATCGAGGCCGGTGAGCGCGCCTGTACTGGCGCCGGGGCAGCCGACGGCGAATTTGAGTCACATATTCGGTAGCTGTTGACGAGGCATTTCGTCCGGCACTATTTTCCTTCTCGTCTTGCAAACAATGAAGGCGAGTCGCGCCCTTCAAGGGCGCGTTCATTCAACGTTAACGGAAGGGCTGCTCTATATCGGCGCGGCGACGATGCGGAGGATCGCCGCGTTCTTTCAATATCCTGCTGGTGATTATCGGTCCATCATCGGATCTGTTTGCTATGGAAGTCATGTCATGAAATATCGCAACGTTATCAAAACTCTCGCACGCGGCGTTATGGGTGCCGCTGCGCTATCAACTCTCGTAGCGTTGGCGGCTCCGGCCCACGCCAGTGGCGTTTGGTCAGTAGATACCTTGGCCGCCAGCGGCCTCGCTTATGGGGCAGGTGTGGCGGAGTTCTATGCCGACGGCGAGATTCTGTACATCTACGACAGTGACCCTGACGGTCATGGTCCTGAGGCTTGGCTCGAATTAGTCGATACCAATGGGTCTGTTCACCAGTACGGCCCCTACGTCAACACGATGGGCTACAACACGCGTTTGAAAAAGGATCTCGCTATCCCGGAGGGATGGTACGGCCAGTTGCATGTGTGCATGATGAGCGGCTCAACGCAAATTTCGGGAACCTGCAATTACGTGAGTGTTCATTCGTAGTTTACGTCCGGCGCAATCGGGTTGATCACGCCGGATAGCGCCGCCGCTGCGTTCAACGCCGTGTCGCAGCTTCGGTGTGGGAATCGTTCAACTTGAGGGTGAGAGTCGATTTCGTGTACCTGCACCGACCGGCGATGGTGGCCACGGAGGCCCGGGCGGGCCACGCTCGATATCTGCGTTCAACTCCTTACACAATACAAGGTTGACGCGGCGGGCGGCATCGGCATCTGTCTCCGACATGATCGAGCTGGCTCAGTCCGTCCAGGCCGCCATCCCGGACAGTAAACTAAATATGAAAGGGAGATCGTTGGTCGGCGTGTTGAACCGCACCCGAAGACGGGCGGCTGATTGCCCTGGACGATGTTCGTGGTGGACGGCTCGTACAAACTGCGGCCGACCTCGCGAGATTTGGGGTAATCACGTCCGTCGCCGACCGCAACACCTTCTACGTCCCTATGTCCACTAACGGACACCGGTTTCTAATGCCAAGGTGACATCGCGGCGAAAACCATCCATACGTCGAGCAGAACATGGGATGCCCATCGCTGTCCGCGAATGGCAGATAGTTCGCCTTCAACTCGGCGATCGACGGGGACCCGCGAAAGGCTGGCGGCTGTACGTACTATTCCGGTCTCGGCTGCGAGGCCCCTCGCTCGCCGAAACTCGCAGCGTGGACGACCAGCCGGCCTGGCTGGATTCGAATTCCATCGGATACGCCATTCCGCGGGATATTGAGGACTCGAACATCTGGGCGGCGGACGGGTCGGGCAGTCCATGGCTGCTCATCCCGCACGCCGGATCCCCGGCTGCACTCGGCTGACCGGATCACGGAAATCCGGACAGGCTCGAATCGCCGTGAAAGGAAGCCATTTCTGATGCAGTCATTTGATAGTGACGAACCCGACCGAGATGATCCTGGTGTAACCGAAATCATCGGCACGCCTGATACCGATATGGCGATCCCGATTGCGACCGAATTGATCAGCACCTCTGACAGTGGGAACAGCGATTGCACCGCAACGATGCTCATAGGAACGCCTGAAAATGCCACGGCCGGTCCTCGTCACTCACGAAGTGAAGGCAACGACGATGATTTTGGCGACAGTATATGCGAAGACCGGTTCGGATCCTCGGACTCGGGTCGATGGCATGGGTACGCGGGGTATTTCAACCTTCGCCGGCACTTGCCGAGCCTCATGGCCCGCGACCTTCGCCGGCACCTGCCCTATATCGCGGCTATCCTTGCGCTGATCACGCTCGTTATCGGAGGCGTGGTAGCAACGGATTCGAGGCGAAGCGACCGGGTAGCCGATGCCATGGCGTCGTCGGAGTTCTCCGAGACGTCGAGCACGAAAGATCCGACCCAGCAGATCGGAGCCATTGAGGCCTGCAACGCTGCCGGCACCTCGGGAGCCTTGAGTGATGTACCCATTCCGGGTGACACCGCAACAGCAGACACTGCCAACAGCGGGGCGGACACCACGGCCGACACGACAAGCAACGAGTCGATCGAGGCAACCGACACCACCATGAGCGAGCCGACCACGACCACCGATACACCGACCACAGTGCCCAGTCTGTCGGTCAGCGTGAGTGCGAGTTTCTCGGTGCAGTCTCCCCCTCAATCAGACGTGGGTCAGACCGTTCAGCCCTTCGTAAGCCCCAGCCAGGATCCGGTCAGCAGCCCCTTCTCGGCGAGCCCCTCGCTGATCGAGCCAACCACACGAATCAGCACGACAACAACAACGACTGGTATGACGACAACATCGACCGCCACGCAAACGGCAACATCCATCGGTACAACAACACCATCGACCAGCGCGACGACAACGGTACCGGCTACCACGTCGGTCCTATCCATTCCGATGACTACCACAACCATTACGACAACTGCGCGGAGACCGGCGCCATCACCGTCCAAGCCGACGATCGCGCATCCACCGACCACCAGCTCGCCCTACTCGGTGGTGCCGACCGTGCCCAAGCCGATGAAGTTGCCCACCACTTGGCCGGTGCCCTTACCGCGCAAGTAGAAGGCGATTCGGGCAGCCGAGGCGGCTTCGCCACCGCTGTTGCCCCTCAAGCCGCGCCACGCAAGGCTATAGGGCGGCAGCGCTGCCCGCGCCCTCTGCCACTTCGTCACCGATCCCCTCTACGAACCTGAGTTGCACCGCCCGGTAAGGACTTTCGGTATCGTGTCGCGCTGACCTATGGTGTTGTTGGTCGGTTGCTCGGATTGTCCCTAGCGGCGTGGAGCAGCAAATCCGAGGGCGGCATCGTCATGGGCAGAACCGATCCGATCGATACTCACCACCCGTCGGCCACGCTTGTGCACGATCTGCGCCGCTGTCACCCCCGGCACGAGCTTGACTTTAAACACACGAACGACCCCACGCGGCTGACCCTGCCCACCGCCGAACCAAGATTCGTAACCACAGCTTCTTCATGCATGAACCGGGCGTGTACGGATCTCTGTGTAAGCGCTCGTGGTTCAACGAATGGTGATTCGGTCTCCGAAGTAGAGGGTTAGTGCGTTGAGCGCTCCTTTCCAGCCTGGCGCGACTTGGTTGCGGTCGGTTGTTTTCGGTTCGATCATGTGCCGGATGGCGAGGTAGAGCACTTTGACCACAGG
>NZ_BAFR01000307.1 GCF_000308435.1 Nocardia araoensis NBRC 100135
CCCCCATATCGGTTATCGACCGGTAATCGCCGTCCACACCCATCACCGTGCCAGCACACCCCCACCAGCCCCGTCACCAGGCGCGGCGCGCCGGGCACCACGGATCTCGCGGCCGCAGCGCAACAGCACCGACGAGTGAGGACCCGACGATCCGGAAAGAGTAACCGGGGGGCCACGCCGAGGAACGTGCTCGGTGGCTGTTGTTGCCAGACGTGGGCAGTGCAACCCCGTCGGCGAACCGTGGTGAGTGTTTGCGCTGCAGCCCAGCGGTCCGCCAGCGAGGCGCCGAAGCATTCGGAGCCTTCCCGGACCGGCCCAAGAATGCCCTGGCGACGGCCAGGAGAAAGAGAGTCCGCAGTGAATATCCTGTCGATCCTGCTTGTCGCTGCTGCTCAGCGCCGGAAGCAGCGTCCTGTCCCTCGGCAGCAGCGGCTCTGATCCCGGCCGGCCAGCGGGTCCTCGCATACACCAAGGGGTGTGCGGGTGCGGTATTCGGAAGGCACGCTACGCCGATGCCGAACACGAACATCCACACCAGCGAGACCGCCAGTCCCATTACCCGCTGACTGTCTCGACGATGTCCTGATGGGCGCAAGTCGAGGCCGCGGCCGACGGCGAGGTGTCCGAGTGGATCGCGAAAGCGTACCGATCCCGGCTGCTGAGCGAGCAGTGCCGCGCCCTCGCCGAATGGGAGCGTGAGCACCTCGTCGGAGTTGCTCGACCGAAAGGCATGGGCCACGCGTCAGGAACTGGCGAACGCGATCTCCAACTACATCGAATCCTTCTACAACCCGACAAGGCGACACTCGAAGATCGGAATGCTCAGCCCCGTAGAGTACGAACGAACCCACATCCCCGCTCACTGCGTCAGGGCCGAGAAGGGGCCTCTCCTGTCTTCTGGCGTAGACCGCTTCGCGGCTGACGCCGAACTCTCTGGCCAGCGCCGCTTTCGACACTCCGGCGGCCGCGCGAGCGCGCAGTTGGGCGGCCTGTTCGGTGGTGAGGGCGGGTTTGCGGCCGGTATAGGCGCCGCGGGCCTTGGACGCGGTGATGCCCTCGCGCTAGCGTTCGAGGATGAGGGCGCGCTCAAATTCAGCGAAGGCACCCATCACCGACAGCAGCAGATTCGCCATCGGCGAATCCTCCCCGGTAAAGGTCAGCGACTCCTTCACGAACTCCACCCGCACCGCCCTCGCCCAGGCCACAAGCATTCCCGCGCAGGTACCCGCACCGCAGAAAGCGGTATTCACCGATGCTCAGCAGACACTGGAAATCGTGCCCTGACCAGCAGGCTATCGGCGAATCACGACACCACAGGACAACCTGGATCGGCAGACAACGGGGCCGTCCACACCGACGGCCCGCGCCCGACCAGCACAGGAAGGCACGTCACCAGTGAGCACACCCGAGGGCCTCGACTTCCGCATCACCACCAGCGACGCGATCGAACTCGCCGAAATGCTGACATTCATCGACTGTCAGCGGCCAGCGAAAGTTCCCCAGGGACGGCCTGTTCCGAATCCCCACAGGCGGCCAGCTGACTCGATCCGGCACACTGCTAGCAACGACTTGAATGCTCGGTGATGCCCATTGCAGACCGTCTTTAGCACCGCCCTCCGCGAAGCCCGGCCGGTCACCCGAAACGCCAAGAACCCGGCGACATTGGTGGTCACCGCCACGACAATCTCCAGCGTGGAAGAAGTCGAAGTTATCGTCGCCCATCACGAGCGCGCGACCCTGCGCGCCGGCGACGTATTCCTGAAAATCGACGCCGATCAGACACGCACCGACGCCGAGGTCGAAGCGATGGCCCGGGCCCCGATCCCAACCCCAGAGATCCTGTGGCGCAAACCGCCTCTGCTCGCGCTCGCTGCCCTCCCAGGAAGGGCGCTCGGCCGCCTCGGGGCGCCGTCGGCCGCGTCGCCGGCGGCATGGGCCGCCGCGGGTGCCACCCATACGGGTGCTGCACGACGCACCGCTGCCACCATGGCCCGGCCACAGCGGCCGAGGTCTCGACGAGTTGGCGGCGCAGCTCGACGTCGAATGTGCCTGGCTCGTCACGAACGATGTCCTTCCCGCAGGCCTGGTCGCACGTAACCGCCGAGCCGCCGAGGCCGCGCTCAGGCCGTGGACCCCGGTGTTCACGCACGGCGACCTGCAAGTCAGCCACGTCTTCGCCATCGGTGACGAGATCACCGGCGTGATCGACTGGTCCGAGGCGGGCCAGGGCGATGCCCTCTACGACCTTGCCACCTTGACGCTCGGACACGAGGAGCACCTTGCCGACGTCGTGGCCGGCTACGGCACCGACGTCGACCTCGCCGTGATCCGCGCATGGTGGTCGTTGCGCAGCCTGCTCGGGGTTCGCTGGCTAGTTGAGCACGGCTTCGACCCGACCTCGCCAGGCTGCGAAGTCGACGTGCTGAGAACCCAGGCGATGCGCGATTAACGAGAACGCGACATCCGGTCACGCCGCACTCCGTCATCAGACCGTTGCCGCACGATAGCTTCGACGGTCAGATAGTTCCCCACTAAGTGGCCGCCAGTGGGGATTTTCAACTGGCCACTAACAATCGACGACTGGCTCGCCGGCGCCGCCCCGGCCATCACACAATCGTTCACCGCGTTCGTCGGCTCGAACGGCTACACACTCACAGACTTACGAGCCAACTTGGACCGGTTCGTCGGCATACTCGGCGGCGCCACCACCGCAGACCGCTACCTCGACAACGAACCCTACTGACATGTCCGTCCGATCTCGTTGTAGTTGAGGCAGTCTCGCCTATTCGAGGCATTCTCGGATTTGTTTCATGCAGTTGAGGCACCATGGCCGATCCACCGGTCACTGCGGCTGCCCTTGTCCCGGCCCCCTGCCCACCCCGCCGCCGTCGCCACTGTCGCGGTCCTATCGCCCTGTTTCTTCGGCGAAACCAACACGTCCTACCTCTAGAATCGGGATTCCGGGGCCCCTAACGCTATCCCCCGATCGGATGGTCTGGCACCACTGTTCTCTTACCACCGCTGTCGAAGCAGAACCAATACCAGTCACTGTTGAGGTGATGGAGTCCGCCGCTAGTGGGAGGGACGCCGGTGAGCTGGGCGAATCCGGCTCCGCTCGAGCAGTAGCCCGCTGCGGGGCTGGTCGCGAAGTGGATACCCGAGGCGTCGCGGCGGATGCTCGAGGTCGGATGGTCCGAATCGTCAACGTGGTAGAGGCCGAGCCGGTGACCTTCGAACGTCCGCGGATCGACACCATCGCGCACCTGCCGTGCGGCATCTTCGAAGCTGTGCTCGGAGAACTGCCAACGCACAGCGATCGGTAGGTCTGTGCTCCACGCAGCTACCGTGAACGCAACCACCAACGCAGGCACAAGCAGGGGACCGAGTTCGGGCACCCGAAGCCTCCGGGATACGACTACCCGGGTCAGGTAGCCGATGATGACGCAGAACAACCCAAACGATGCGCTGATCAACAACATTCGCAACAGCAACGACTCGGCGCCGGCCGGGTCGCTGGCATGCACGAGCAAGGCCAGGCAAGACACAACCGTGCAGGCGAGAAACAAATGCCAGGCGAGCCGTGCCCCAAGTCGTCGCTTGTCTCGCCCACCGGGAAGATTGTCGGACTGCGCCGTGCTCATCCCGGAAGCCTAGCCTCGATGGGACATGACACGCCCAAGACCGGACACGCCGACCGAGGTGACGTAAAAATGCACCGATACACCAGGCCCTGATCGAGCCCAAGTGATGCCAGGATTCACCGATAACTGACGTCGGAATTCACCCTTACGGCCACTACCTCGAGTTCATCGAAGCCGAGGTCGGTTCGGGCCGCTACGGCTCGGTCAGTGACGTGGTCCGTGCTGCCCTGCGGTTGCTCGAGGATCGTGAGACCAAACTGCGCGCGGTGCGTGAGGCCCTCATCGAGGCGGAGAACGCCGGCCCGGGCCTGCCGTTCGACCGGATCGCCAGGACTATGGGTCCTGTTCGTCGCGGGAAGTCAGGTGATGTGTTGAGTCTGCGAGAACTGGAAAAGGCCGTTCCTGCCTTGCTGGACATCCGGTCGGCCGAACGTCGGAGCATCGACTGGGAGTTCATCCGGCGCGAGACCGGAATCCTATTGCCTCCGGACTTCGTCGCCCTCGCGGAGGCGTACCCGCCTTTCACGGTGGACGATTTCCTGGGAGTGCGCATTCCGTCCCCCGGCGAGGAGAAGTACTTCGTCAGCGGCGCGCGGGAGCTACTGGGTGATCTGGCGATGCTTCGTGATGCCGGGATGTCGCATGGTCATGTTCCGTTCCCCGAGCCGGGCGGACTGTTCCCCTGGGCGGTTCCAACGGGGGTGATTACTTCTATTGGAAGACATCGACAGAGGACAGTGCGTCGTGGTCGGTTCTAGTCAGTGGTCATAACGACGACTGGTGCGGATATGCGGGTAACCTGACCTCTTATCTCGCGGGGTTGGTGCGCGGGACTGTTCCCCCGGACGGTTTGCCGCCGGACTTCCAGGGTCCGAGGCCGGTCATCGAAGCCGATTGACGTACGACACCGGGCTCGCCGTACCCGGCGCGGCCCAGTTGGCCGGTATCGGGGCCGCGGACACCGGCCGCTCGATGCTGCCCCATCGGTGATCTCGGCTTCAGGTGCCTGCCGGATGCGTACCTGCCGCGCCCCATTCACGGCCTGCTGCCCGGTCGTTGCGGGCCTGGTTCCGGAGATTTTCACCGAGAATCGGGCAGGTTTGTCGTTATCGATTGGTAGAGAAGGGGTTCGTGTCCGGCTCCACGCTTTTGTATTTCGAGCCTGTGCACGTAGCGCAGCGAGTCGCCCTGCAGGTCGATGCTGAGAGGGCAGGGGTCGTGCTCGTCCAGGATCAGCCGGCGGAGGAATTCGACCATGCCGCAGGGAAAGAGCGTGAAGGTCTCATCGGTGTGTCGGCCGCAAACCAGGACCGGCCACCGGTCGGGGTCGGGATCGGTGGTCAGCCAGCACAGGATGTCGGGGCCTGAGGTGACGCCCCAAGCGAGGATGTGTTGCGGGTCGATGTCGAGGCCTTCCTGACCTCCCAGCATCTCCCAGATGCCGCGGGCGTTCTCCGTCTCCTCTTCGAAGGTCTCATCATCGAGGTAAATGCTCTCTTTGGGCAGCGGCATCAGGATGCAGATCCCGTGGTTCCCGTCGGCGGTGTCGAACTGGCCAGAGCCATAGACGGACATGAAGGCCTGG
>NZ_BAFR01000306.1 GCF_000308435.1 Nocardia araoensis NBRC 100135
ACTCGTGGGCCGTGGCGCGCGCGCTGCTCGACTCGCGCGCGCTGCTGGATCGCCGCGGTGTGGTCGTCGGCCGCGACCGGGAGGAACTGCTCGCCGGGCTGGCCGCGCTGGCTGCGGGGACGGCGTCGCCACACGCGGTCGAGGCACAGGTGGTGTCGGGTACGACCGCCTTCCTGTTCACCGGCGGCGGCGCGCAGCGCGTCGGCATGGGTGCGGAGCTGTACCGGGTGTTCCCGGTCTTCGCGACCGCGCTGGACGAGGTGTGCGCGGAGTTCGACCGGCATCTCGGTGGTTCGCTGCGCGAAGTGATGTTCACCGATGAGGCGCAGGTGCTGGACCGGATGGACTGGATGCAGCCCGCGCTGTTCGCTTTCGAAGTGGCGATGTTCCGGCTGCTCGCGTCCTACGGTCTCGAACCGGACGTGCTCGCGGGTCACTCGCTGGGCGAACTCGTCGCGGCGCATGTGTCCGGCGTCTGGTCGCTCGCCGACGCCTGTGTCCTGGTGGCGGCGCGAGGACGGTTGATGGGAGCGGCGCCGGCCGGTGGGGCGATGCTGGCGGCCGCGGTGTCGGAGACGGAAGGGGAGGAACTGCTGACCGGTCTCGGCGACCGGCTGGCCATCGGGGCGGTGAACGGTCCGGAGTCGGTGGTGTTCTCGGGGTACGCCGATGCGGTCGAGGAGATGCGGGGGCGGCTGACCGAGGCGGGACGGAAGAACACCCTGCTGCGGATCTCGCACGCGTCCCATTCGATGCTGATGGAACCCGTCCTCGACGAATTCCGAGCGGTGGCCGAGGGACTGACCTATCACGAGCCCACCGTGCCGATCGTGTCCAACGTATCCGGCGCGCTGGCCGGTGCCGAGATACGAGATCCGGGTTACTGGGTGGCGCAGGTGCGCAGCTGTGTGCGCTTCGCCCCCGGGGTGCGCAGCCTCCTCGACTCCGGCGTGCGGCGTTTCGTCGAGGTCGGACCGGACGCGGCGCTCACCGCGATGATCGGAGAATGCCTGGCCGAGCGTCCGGGTGTGGCGGCGAAGTCGCTGGTGGCGGCCTCGTCGCGGCGTTCGGTCGACGAGGTGACCCAGTTCGTCACCCTCCTCGCCCAGACCTTCGCGGCGGGCGCACCGGTGCGGCTGCGGTCGCTGCTGCCCGCAGGAGACGCGCGGGTGACGCTGCCGACGTACGCGTTCCAGCGCCGCCGATACTGGGTGCAACCGGCTCCAGAAGCTGTCACCGGCTCGTCCGGCCATCCCCTCCTCACCAGCGCGGTGCCGGTCGCCGGAAAGGACGAATGGTTGTTCACCGGCCGGTTCTCCGCGCGCACCCAGCCCTGGATCGGCGACCATGCGGTGTTCGGCACGGTCTTGCTGCCGGGAACGGCCTTCGCGGAGCTGGCCTTGGCCGCGGGCGCGCAGGTGGGCGCCGGGGTGGTCGGCGAACTGTTGCTGCGGGCGCCGTTGCCGCTCACCGCAGGCGCCGAGATCGAGATCCAGCTGAGCGTCGGGGCGCGCGACGAACAAGGGCGACGCGGTTTCGCCGTGCACTCCCGCGCGGCCGGGCGGGAGCCCGATGACGCGGAGCCCTGGGTGCAGCACGCGAGCGGCGTGCTGACCACCGCCGACGACGACCTCGCGCCGGTGTGGAGCGAACCGGTGTGGCCGCCGTCCGGCGCCGAACCGTCCGACGGATCGCTCTACGACCGGCTGGCCGAACGCGGGTTCGACTACGGTCCCGGCTTCCAGGGCGTCACCGCGCTGTGGACGCGCGGCGAGCAGACCTTCGCCGAGGTCTCCCTCGACGAATCCGTGAGCGTGGCGGCAGCCCCGTTCGTCATCCATCCCGCGCTACTGGACGCCTGCCTGCACGCGGCGCTCGGCGAGCTGATCGACGGCCTGCCCGCCGGGCAGGTGCCGTTGCCCTTCTCCTTCGCCGGAGTGCGCCTGTGGCGATCCGGTGTCACCGCGGCGCGCGTTCGCGTCGTCCGGGATGCCGAGGGGCAGATCGCCATCGACGTCGCCGACGACAGCGGCTCGCTCGTGGCGCGGATCGACGCGGTCTCCGCACGTCCGATCGCGGCCGACGCGTTGGGCGCGGCGCCCGCGGAGGGTCGTGCGACACCCCTGACCCTGCGCTGGACGCGTGCGGAGCTACCCGCGCTACGGGCCCGGCCCGACCGCGTGGCGACGATGGGGCAAGCGCGGGTACCCGGCGTCGACCGTCACTACGCCGACGCGGCGGAAGTGGCTGCGGCCGAACAGGTTCCGGACATCGTGGTCTGGTCGCCCGCCGAGGGCGACGTCGCGAACCCGGTCGAGCCGAGCACGGTACGAGATGCCACCCGCACGGCCTGGGAGCTACTGCGGTCCTGGTTGTCGCTCGAGCGGCTGGCGGACACTCGCCTCGTGGTGGCGACCCGCCGGGCCACGGGCCTGAACGGCGAACCGGTCGATCCGGCCGCCGCCGCGGTGACCGGTCTGGTCCGCAGCGCGCAATCGGAACAACCGGGTCGCATCGTGCTGCTGGACCACGACGAGGACCTGGACGCCGCGACGGTGCTCGGTGTTCTGGAATCGGGGCAGGCCCAGGTGGCGGTCCGCACGGGCGAGATGTACCTCCCGCGCCTGGCCTATGGTGACCTACCTGCGGAAGAGCCCCAGAGCGCTGGCGCTTTCGGCGACGGGACTGTGCTGATCACCGGCGGCACCAGCGGCTTGGGCGCGGTGATCGCGCGGCACGTGGTCGTCGCACACGGTGTCCGGCAACTGCTGCTGGTATCGCGGCGCGGCGCGGCGGCCGACGGGGTCGCGGAGCTGATCGCCGAGCTGGAACGGCTCGGTGCGCGCACCCGGGTCGCCGCGTGCGATGTGGCCGATCGCGCCGACGTGGCCGCCGTGCTCGACTCGATCGGGAACGAGCACCCCCTGACGGCCGTGATCCATTCCGCGGGCGTGATCGACGACGCCACCATCGAGACGCTGACCGCCGAACGGATCGATCGCGTGCTCGCGCCCAAGGTCGACGGCGCGCTGCACCTGGACGAGCTCACCCGGGGCCACGACCTGGCCGCGTTCGTCGTGTTCTCCTCCGCCGCGGCGATTCTCGGATCGCCGGGACAGGGCAACTACGCGGCCGCGAACGCGTTCCTCGACGGACTCGCGCACGCCCGCCGCATGCAGGGGCTGCCCGCCTTGTCGGTCGCCTGGGGTCTGTGGAACCAGGACACGGGCATGACCGCCGACATGGACCGGGCCGCGCTGGCGCGGCTGGAGCGCATGGGCCTGCGGATTCTCGGTGACACCGACGGTACGGCGCTGTTCGACGCCGCGCTCGCCGCGGACGCGGCCGTGGTCGCCTGCGTCGAGTTCGACAAGTCCGCCCTGGCCGCGCAGGCACGCGCGGGGCTGCTGCCCGAGGTGCTCGGCGGCCTGGTGCCCGGCCGCCCCCGGCGGGTCTCCAGTGCAACCGGCACCGCCGGTCTGCTGGCCGACCGGCTCGCCGCCGCACCGGAGGACGAACGCGACGCGGTGGTGCTCGCATTCGTCCGGGAACACGCCGCGGCGGTGCTGGGATACCAGTCCGCGGCGGCCATCGATCCCGAAACGCCGTTCAACGAGATGGGTTTCGATTCACTCGGCGGCGTCGAGCTGCGCAACCGGTTGTCGGAGGGCACGGGCACGCGACTGCCCTCGACGCTGGTGTTCAACTACCCGACGGTGAGCGCGGTGGCGAAACTGCTGCGGTCGCAATGGGAGGCGACCGCGACCACGTCGGCGATCGACGACCAGATCGCCGCGCTCGCCGCGCTGCTGGCGACCCTGCCGTCCGAGGAGGACAAGGCCCGGCTGGCCGAGCGCATCCGCGCCACGCTGACCGACGCCGTGGACGAACCCGAACCCGAGCCCGCCCCCGCCGCTGACCAGGGCCGCGACGCGGTCGAGGCGGCCGCCACCGCGGACGAACTGTTCGCGCTCATCGACCAGCAGATCAGCGGAAAGTAGAGGATGGTCATGACACACAACGACGGGCCGGCGATCGAGGTGACCGATGGTGTGCGATCGCTGCACCTGGAGTGGGACGATCCCGGCATCGCCGTGCTGGGCATGATCCAGCTGACCAGGGACGAACTCGTCGAGCGCATTCGCACGGGTGAACTGCCGCTGCCGCCACTGGCCAAACTGCTCAACATCGAGGTCGTCGATGCGGCGCCGGGCCGGATGACGCTGAGTCTCACGCCGGACGAGCGGCATGTGAACTTCCTCGGCGTGGTCGGTGGCGGCGTCGTCAGCACGGTGCTCGACGTCGCGATGTGGGGCGCGGTGCAACTGTCGGTGCAGGACAAGTCGATGCTCACGACGGTGAGCATGACGTCCAATCTGGTGCGCGGGGTCTCGCACACCCAGGGGGCGTTGCATGCGGTCGCGGAGGCGGTGCACGTCGGCCGGACGACGGCCACCGCCGAAAGCCGTCTGGTCGACGCCGCGGGGAAGGTCTACGCCACCGCTACCGCCACGTTCGTCCGGATGGGCGGCGGTAACGGGTGAATCCCGATGGCCCGGGGACCGGTGCCCCGGGCCGTCCGGATCAGAGTTCGGCCGCGAGCTGGGTGCCCTGCTGGATGGCGCGCTTGGCGTCGAGTTCCTTCGCCTCGTCGGCGCCGCCGATGAGATGCACCCGCATTCCACGTGATTCGAGCTGGTCGTAGAGGTCGCGGACCGATTCCTGTCCCGCGCACACCACCACGTTGTCGACCTCGAGCACCCGCGGGTCCTGCCGCTGCGGGCCGAAGCTGACATGCAGTCCGCGATCGTCGATTCGCTCGTAGTTGACGCCGCCGATCTGCCGGACCCCGCGCGCGTCCAGCGCGGCGCGATGGATCCAGCCGGTCGTCTTCCCCAAGGTCAGTCCGAACGGACCCGACTTACGTTGCAGCAAGGTCACTTCCCGGTTCGCCCGGGCCGGCCGCGGGGTGCGCAACTGGCCGGGAGCGTGGATGTCGTCGGTGACGCCCCACTCGTCGCGCCATTCGTCGAGCGTGAGCGGGCGCTGGTGGAGTGCGGTCAGGAATTCGCCGACGTCGAATCCGATGCCGCCCGCGCCGATGACCGCCACACGGTTGCCTACGGGTTTCTCCTGCCGGATCAGTTCCGGATAGG
>NZ_BAFR01000305.1 GCF_000308435.1 Nocardia araoensis NBRC 100135
TGTACTGACCACGGACGTTGGTAGCGGCGTGTCGGGCTGACATGGCGAAGACCTCCGGGTGAAGTGCGAGCTGTCTAGGAACGCATTCACCTGCCGGAGGTCTTCGTGTCCCACCGTAATGCCCCGCTGTCAGAACTGGGTCGGTTGCGTCTGGCGCGGTGCGTCGTCGACGATGGCTGGCCGCTGCGCCGAGCCGCCGAACGATTCCAAGTGTCACCGACCACCGCTAAACGGTGGGCCGACCGCTACCGCACAGTCGGCACCGCCGGGATGAGCGACCGGTCCAGCCGCCCGCACCGCAGCCCGACCCGCATACCCACCCGCACCGAGCGCCGCATCATCAAGGTCCGGCTACTGCGCCGGTGGGGACCGGCCCGCATCGCCTACCTGCTCGGACTGCATCCCTCGACAGTGCACCGCGTCCTGGCCCGCTACCGGATGGCCAGACTGCGATGGCTCGACCGTGTCACCGCAGCACCGGTACGCCGCTACGAACACTGCGCACCGGGAGAGCTGGTGCACGTCGACATCAAGAAACTCGGCAACATCCCCGACGGCGGCGGCCACCGCGTGGTCGGCCGCCGCGCCGGCGCCCGCAACCGCACCAGTACGCCCGGAAAAACACTGCGCAGCAACGGTAAAAGCCATGTCGGCTGCAGCTACCTGCACAACGCAGTCGATGACCACTCACGACTGGCCTACAGCGAAATCCTGCCCGACGAACGCAAGGAAACCGCTGTCATGTTCTGGCGTCGAGCGCGGAAATATTTCGCTTCCAAGGGGATCACCGTCAAACGCGTCCTCACTGACAACGGTTCCTGCTACATCTCACAGCTCTGGCGGGCCGAGCTGGCCACGACCGGTATCACGCACAAACGCACACGGCCCTACCGGCCGCAGACCAACGGCAAGGTCGAACGGTTCAACCGCACCCTGCTCGAGGAATGGGCCTACGCCCGCCCCTACCGGTCCGAAACCGAACGCCGCGCCGCGTTCACCGACTGGCTCCACGCCTACAATCACCACCGCGGCCACACCGCACTCGGCGGACACCCACCAGCCAGCCGCGTCCCCAACCTCTCAGGTCAGTACACCTAGGTGGGGTGGTCCTCACCATTGGAACTCCTTCAACACTCCCCCGCGAATTTCGCGGGCTCCCTATACGTTTGGCCTCACAGCGGAGCGCGGCGTTCCCGCCTGTGGTGAGGCGAGAGCCCCGCCGCAGCGCGAAGAAGACCGGCGCCACCGTCGAACCGGCCCGGTTTCCACAGCTCGGATATCGGCCACTCGAGCCCGCCAGGCAAGGCGAGCCCGGCACTGTACGTCAATCGGCTTCGATGACCGGTGTCCGCCCCGGGAAGTCCGGCGGCAGGCCGTCCGGGGGAACAGTCCCGCGCGCCAACCCCGCGAGATAGGAGGTCAAGTCTCCCGCATATCCGCACCAGTCGTCGTTACGACCAATGACCAGAACCGACCACGAAGCGCTGTCGGCTTCCGATGTCTTCCAGCAGAAGCGGTCCCCTTCTGCGGAATCGCCCCAGGGAAGGAGTCCGCCCGGCTCGGGGAACGGAACATGACCATGCGACATCCCAGCGTCACGAAACTCCGCCAAATAGCCGCGGAACTCCTGCACGCCGCGGACGAAATACTTCTCTTCGCCGGGGGACGGGATGTGCACCCCCAGGAAATCGGCCATCGTGAAAGGCGGGTATGCCTCGGCGAGGGCGACGAAGTCCGGGGGCAATTGGACACCGGTCTCGCGCCGGATGTACTCGCAGTCGATGCTCCGGCGTTCGGCCGACCGAATGTCCAGCAAGGCTGGTACGGCTCCTCCAGTTCTCGCAGACTCAACCCATCACCTGACTTCCGCTCGCGCCGCAAGGAGCGGCCAGAGCGCCTGGATCAGAATCCCTCACGATCGCCGATCTCCTCGAGTAACCGTTCTTCTTCCCGCCACGATTCGAACGTGGCAGGTATTGCGAGTTCCGCTTCGAGTGGTGGATGGATCTCGGCTCGCACCAGGCGCAGCAGGAACTCGGCCATTCCCATGTCGTATGTGTGGTCCTGGTGACGGCTCCTGGGCCGGACGATCACCTGCCACCGCTCTGGCTCGCCGACACATCGCCACAGGAAGTCGTCACCAGCCTCGTTCGACGCCCAGGTCAGCTCTCCGTCCGCGAGCGCTTGCGCGGCGTGCAATAACAGGTGGTACTCGTAGGGATAGCCCTCGAAGCGCGGCGTGGAAATGCCGATCGAGTCACTGATCGCCCCCATTCCGTACACCGCGACGAAGTCGCGATAGTCCGCTGGCAGTTCCCATCCGGTGTCGACACGCAGTGCGTCCCAGTCGACCGGGTCGCCGCCGCCCGCAGGCGGGGCCATGGTGTGGGTCAGCTCTTCCACAGCCCAGTGCATGATGTCCTCTCCTCGAGACCGGCTCCGGCGAACCTTCCATCAATGGCAATCAGTCGGAGGAGCGGTCCACGCTTTCCTTCCAGCCCCGTCGCAGGGAATCACGGTGGTACGAAGCCGACGACAGCCTAGGAAAACTCGCTGCTGAGGTGCCGCCGTTAGGCCCGCCACGTCTGAGAAGTCAGTGATCGGTCTCAAGTGCTCGTCTGGTGCAGCGTCAGTGTCGCTTGTTCATGTTCGCGAACAGTTCACGGTTGGCGGCCCGGGCCGCGTCGAGTTCCTGGTCCCGTTCTTCGAGCTGGGCGCGTAATCCGATGATCTCCTGCTCGAGGGCGACGATTTGCCGCTGCATCTGGTCGATGTCGGCCGGTGCGCCGAGCCCGGATTCGTGCCAGGCTCGTTCACCGAGTAATTTCGATAGTTTCCTTTCCAGCTGCTGGTTGTGGCTGGCCAGTCGGGCATGCGGGCTTGGGCGTTGGCCAGGTCGGTCTTGAGAGAAGCGGCTGTGACCAGCGTCGCGTTGTCGACGGTGGGTGGGGTGCGCTGGGCTGTGTGGATCTGGGCGAGCAAGTCCCGGTGGCGGTAGAGGAAGGTGCGGTCGACGCGGGCGGTGCGGGCGATTGCCGACACGTTCAGCTCGCCACCGTTGGTCTGCGCGGCGTTGATGGCTTTGATGACTCGCTGTCGGCGCCGGTCCGAGTCGGCGCGGCGGCCCTCGATCATCGGGTTGGGCGGCATCGCTTACGCGCTCCTGTCCGGTCGGATGTCGGGCAACGGCTGGCGGATCTGTGGCAGGCCGAGCCCGACGATGGTGCCGCGGCCGCGTCGCACGACGTCGATCGCCTCGGTGATTTGTGCGCGATCGTGTTCGGTCAGGTCGTCGACGTCGGCTTTGATGCGTGCGATGAGTCGCCGGATCCGGGTGATCTCGTCTTGTGAGGGCATCGCTTCGGTCTTGGCCCAGTCGTCGGCCGCGGTGAATGTGCTGCGGAGTCGTTCGCGGCTGCGCAGCAGGTCGGCCAGGTATGCCTCCAGGTCGGGCAGGTAGGACACGTTGGTGGAAAAGTGGGCGCAGCCGACGCATCTGAACCGGACCGGGCAGTCGTCGCCGCCGGCTGCGACGTTGCTGGGTTCGCTGCAGGTGCCGTAGGGGACCGCGACCGAGCCGACTGCGTGCCGCAGGTGCTCGTCGTCGAGCAGGGCTTGAGCGTGGCGCCAGATCCGGTCGCCGTGCCGATCGAACTGCATGGTGGTGACCCGGTCGACTGCATCGCGGCGGCGTTTCTCGAACGATCAAGGTTCTGGTCGTCGACGATCACCCTGTCGTGCACGACGGCGTCGTCTCACAACTCGGCAGGCATCGCGACATCGACGTCGCCGGCCACGCCAGCACGGCTGTCGACGCGATCCGCGCCTGCGCCGCGGATCGCTACGACGTCGTTCTACTGGACTTGCGGCTGCCCGACGGACTTGCCGCCGACATGGTGCCGCGACTACACGCCGTCTCGCCTACCACGCGGGTCCTGCTGTTCACCGCGTTTCCCGAACACGCGGCCGTCGCGCCCTCGCTGGCGGCAGGCGCGTGCGGCTTGCTGGTCAAGGACGCCTCCGGTGCCACGCTGCGTGATGCGATACGACAGATCGCTCGCACCGGAGCCTATGGAGGGAACGGGCCGACCACCACTACGGCCGCGATCGTCACGCCGCGGGAGTACGACGTCCTCAGGCTCGTCGCAGCCGGGCACACGAACGTCGAGATCGGTCATCAACTCGGGTTGTCGATCAGTACCGTCAAGACATACCTGGCCAATGTCATGAACAAGCTCAACGCCCGCAACCGCGCACAGGTGATCACGAACGGCCGTGCGCACGGCCTGCTCTGAACGAGCTGATGGCTTCGGTCAGCGGGTCGGTGTGAATGCAGCGTGCCCGGGGTGGCCAGTGGCCGGCGAGTTGTTTCCGTCGCCCCGGTCGGCTGGGACGGGAAATAGGTATGCGTCGGGTCATTCGGCCGTCGCCTGACGCGTCATTCCCGAACAGGCTGGAGCGGAACCGGTCAGTACCCTCTCATGGAGGCCCGTATGCACACGCCCGACCTGAAGAACACAGCGAATGTCCTCGGCGACGACATCGGGCTGTGCGTGGATGACGTGTTGATGATTCACCGCTGCGTGCGGTGCGCCAAGCTGCTCGCGCCGATCACGTCCGGGTGTTCGTCGTGCGGATCCGACGAGCTCGAGCGTGTGCCGTCGTCGGGTGCGGGTTCGGTCGTGTCGTGGCGGGTGGTGGATCGTGCCCCTACCGACCGGCCAGGCGGCTTGGTGCCGCTGACGATCGCCATCGTGGCGCTCGACGAAGGCCCGTGGGTCTACACCTCCCTCGAAGGGGAGATCCCCGCGTCGCCGGACGGGGCGCTGCGCGTCCGGTTCCAGCCTCAACCATGGGATGACCGGTTCCCTGTCTTCGTGGTCACTGCCGATCCGCGGAGCAGCCGATCGACAGCGGCCGTGATGTGAGAGATCCCCCACTAGGTT
>NZ_BAFR01000304.1 GCF_000308435.1 Nocardia araoensis NBRC 100135
GGTGCCGAGCGAGACGAGTACGTCCCGGAAGTTCAGGCCCACCGCCATCGTGCGCACCCGCACCTGCCCCGGAGCCAGTGGCTCCCAGGCGTCCCGAAGTTCGCTCAGGCCGAAATTGTCCGCGCTCAGGGTGCCTTTCCCGGTCGGCGCGAACGACCATTCCCGGTGGTCGGAAGACCCGGCGGCGCCCAAGAGTTCCGTGCCGCGCAGGCGGGCGTCATCCGCGTGCCCGGCACGGTGCAGGCGCGGGGCGTACGGGACGCCGCCGCGGACGGCGAGTTGGGGTTCGGCGTCCACAGTCAGCGCCAGGGCGACGCTCTCCCGGTGATCGGCCCGGTCGTCGACGTCGACGAGCAGGATCCGATCCGGATGCTCACTCTGGGCGGTGCGCAGCATCCCCCACGCCGCTCCCGCGGCCGGATCCACGGACTCACCGGGATGAACCGGCACCGCCCTCCGGGTCACCACGACGACTCGACCGTCTCGTTCCAGCAGCTCTCGTACGCGGGTCGTCGTCGCGGTCACCACCGCCCGCACGGTCGCGGGCAGGTCGCCCTCCTCGACCTCGGTTTCGAGCCGGACCACCGTCGCGTCCGCGCCCGCGACGTGCACGGTCTCGAGGTCACCGGCGACGTCCCAGACCGCGGTCCCGCTCGGCTCGACGGCGGGCAATGCGATCCAGTCGAGGCCGTAGCCGGAGGCGCGGCGGCGCACCGACGCGAACGCACCGGCCGGGAGACTGCGCAGGCTCAACGCACCGACCTCGGCCACCGGCCGCCCCGAGATATCGCTGAGCGTCACCGTGATTCGGGTTTCTCCCGCCGCCGCGGCGGATACGGCGGCATGGACTCGCACCGTGGTCGCGCCGGCCGCGTACAACCTGACGTTCTCCCACGAGTACGGCACGGCCACCGCACCGGCCTCCGATTCGGCCAGCCCGCCGACCAGGACGGAGTGCAGCGCCGCGTCCAGCAGCGCCGGATGCAGTCCGTACCCGCCGACCTGCGATCGAGCGGCCTCGGGTAGCACGACCTCCGCGAAGACTTCACCGTCGCCGCGCCACAGCGCGGACAGCCCCTGGAAAGCCGGGCCGTACTCGTAGCCGAGTTCGGCAAGATCCGAGTACGCGCCGGTGAGTTCGCGCGCGGTCGCGCCGGCCGGTGGCCAGCTCGTCGCCACCGTGGCGGCCGACGGGCCATCCGCTCGCGCGGCCACCGTCGCGGTCACGTGGCGTACCCACTCAGCAGACTCGGCACCGGCCTCGCCGTCCCGCGCCCGCGAATACACCGCGACCGCCCGTGCACCCGATTCCTCCGGCCCACCGGCGACCACCCGCAATTCGACGGCGCCCGCCGATGGCACCGGCAGCGGCGCCTCGATCACCAGCTCCGACACCGCGGGGCAGGCCACAGCCGCACCCGCGTGGAGGACGAGTTCGACGAAGGCGGCGCCGGGGAACACGACCGCCCCGCCGACCGCGTGATCGGCCAGCCACGGAGCGTCCGCCCGGGACAATCGCCCGGTGAACACGACTTCCGGCGAATCCGGCAACCGCACCAGAGCGCCGAGCAGTGGATGGCCCGCGTCGTCCAGACCCGAACGCGTGACATCCGACACCCGGACCGGCGGCAACCAGTACCGCCGACGCTCGAACGCGTAGGTGGGCAGCGCGACTCGCTCGACCGCGCGACCTGCGAACAGCGGCGTCCAGTCCACCGGCACTCCTCCGGTGACGGTCTGCGCCAGCGCGGTCACGAACCGATCCGGCTCGTCGGTCGAGCGCCGAGCGGTCGCGACCACGATCGACTCCGCCTCCGCGGCAGGCGTTTCGGCCAGGCACTGCCGGACCATGGCGGCCAGCACGGCATCCGGACCGACCTCCAGGAACCGCCGGACGCCGTCGTCGATCAGGGTGGCGATGCCCGGTGCGAACCGCACGCACCCGCGCACCTGGGCGACCCAGTAGTCCGGGTCGGTCAACTCGTCGCCGGCCGGAGCGCCCGAAACATTCGACACGATCGGGACGGACGGCCGGTGATAGGTCAAACCTTCTGCCACCCGGCGGAATTCGCCGAGCATCGGTTCCATCGCCGCCGAGTGGAACGCATGGCTCACCCGCAGCCGCGACGTCTGCACGTTCGCCGTGGCCAGCCGGTCGGCGATCGTGTCGATCACGGTGGCCGCGCCGGAGAACACCACCGATCCCGGACCGTTCACCGCGGCGATCGAAACCCCGCCGGCTACCTCGTCGAGCAGCTCCACCGCCCGTTCCTCGGGCATCGCCGCGGCCAGCATCGCGCCGTCGCCGGGCAGTGCGCCCATCAACCGCCCGCGCGCCACCACCAACGAGCACGCGTCCGGCAGCGACCACACCCCGGCGAGATACGCGGCGGTCAGTTCGCCGATCGAATGCCCGATGAGCACATCCGGAACGACGCCGAACGATGTCAGCAGCCGGAACAGCGCCACCTCGAACGCGAACAGGGCGGGCTGGGTGAACTCGGTGCGATCCACGAGGCCTGCGCCGTCCGGGTCGAAGACCAGTTCCCGCAGCGACCGGCCGAGCAGCGGATCGATGTGGGCGCAGACTTCGTCGAAGGCCGTGGCGAACACATCGAACACCGCGTACAGACCGGCGCCCATCCCGGCGCGTTGTGCGCCTTGGCCGGTGAACAGGAACGCCGTCCGGCCTGCCCCATTGGCCTTCGCCGCGATCGCGCCCGGGCCGCCTGCGGCCAATTCGGCCAGCCCGGCCAGCAGTTCGTCCCGGTCGCGTCCGACGACGGCGCCGCGCCACGGCAGCTGGGCACGGGTGGTGAGCAGCGCGTGGGCGGTGTCCCATGGTGTGGCGCCGGGGTGGCGGATCGACCACTGCCGCAGCCGTTCGGCCTGCGCCCGCAGGCCCGACTCGGAATCGGCCGACACCAGCCAGGGCACGACCGTCTCGATCCTGGGACCGGGAGCGGGCGCGTCCGGCGCGGCCGCGGGCGCCTCTTCCAGGATGACATGCGCGTTGGTGCCGCTGACACCGAAGGACGACACGCCCGCTCGGCGGACGCGTTCCCCGGCGGGCCAGGCCTCGGCCTCGGTCAGCAGCCGCACGTTCCCCGCCGACCAGTCCACATGCGGGCTCGGCTGCTCCGCGTGCAGTGTCTTCGGCAGGGTTTCGTGCCGCAGCGCCTGCACCATCTTGATCACGCCACCGACACCCGCGGCGGCGATGGTGTGGCCGAGATTGGATTTCACCGACCCGATGAACAGCGGGCGGCCGGCACGGTCGCGCCCGTAGGCATTGATCAGCGCGCCTGCCTCGATCGGATCGCCCAACATCGTTCCGGTTCCGTGCGCCTCGACCGCGTCCACGTCCGCGGGCGTCAACCCCGCGTCGGCCAGCGCCGCCGCGATCACCCGCTCCTGCGACGGACCGTTCGGCGCCGTCAGGCCATTGCTCGCACCGTCCTGATTGACCGCGCTACCGCGCACGACCGCGAGTACCCGGTGCCCGAGACGCCGGGCATCCGACAGTCGTTCGAGCACGAGCACTCCGACGCCCTCGGCGAAACCCACGCCGTCGGCGTCGGCGGAGAACGACTTGCAGCGTCCGTCCGGCGCCAGACCGCGCTGGCGGGCGAAATCGACGTAGAGGTACGGATCGGCCGCGACCGTCACACCGCTCGCCAAGGCCAGCGAGGTCTCTCCGTTGCGGAGCGCGCGAGTGGCCTGGTGCAGGGCCACCAGCGACGAGGAACACGCGGTGTCCACGGTGACGGCGGGACCTTCGAAACCGAAGACGTAGGCCACCCGGCCGGAGATCACGCTGTGCGTGGTGCCGGTGAGGCGGTAGCCCTCCAGTTCTCCGGTGACCCGATCGCCGTAGCCCGATGAGCACGCTCCGGCGAAGACGCCGGTGTCGCTGCCGCGCAACGCGACCGGATCGACACCGGCGTCCTCGAGCGCCTCCCAGGTCGCTTCCAGCAGCAGGCGCTGCTGGGGATCCATCGCGGACGCCTCCCGGGGACCGATGCCGAAGAATCCGGCGTCGAAATCGCCCGCGTCGGGCAGGAAGCCGCCACGTCGGGTGTAGGAGGTACCCGGGGTGTCCGGATCGGCGTCGAACAGTCGCTCGAGATCCCAGCCGCGGTCGGTGGGAAAGTCCCCGCTCGCGTCCACGCCCGCGGCCAGCAGGTCCCAGAGATCCTCCGGTGAGGCGACTCCGCCGGGGAAGCGGCAGCTCATGCCCACGATGGCGATCGGTTCGTCGACCGCGCGGTCCCGGCGCGGCGCCTGTTCGGCGGGCTGCTGCGCGGCGGTCGGCACCGCCAGGGAACGCACCAGCTTCGCCATCGCGATGGCGGTCGGGTGGTCGAAGACCAGTGTCGACGGCAGTGGCAGGCCGGTGGCTTCGGTCAGCCTGTTGCGGAATTCCATCACACCGAGGGAGTCGAATCCGATGTCGCGGAAGGGTTTGTCCGCAGGGATCGACTCGGCGCTCGTATGCCCCAGCACCGCCGCGGCCTGGGCGCGGATGAGATCGAGGACGACGCGGTCCTGTTCGGCAGCCGGACGACCCGCCAGCCGCGCGGCCAGTTCCGGTTGTCGCGCCGCGTCACCGGCGACCCGGCGACGGGACGGCCGCACCAGATCACGTGTCATGGCACGGGGTTTCGATTCCGCCAGTGCGTCGCGGTCCACGCGGACAGCGACGAACCCGGATGCGCCGCCCGCGAGTGCGGCGTCGAACAGGGCCATGCCTTCTCGCTCGTCCAACGGCGGGAAACCCTCCCGCCGCAAACGGGCGATATCGGCATCACCCAGCGCACCGGTCATACCGGTGCTACGGCTCCACAA
>NZ_BAFR01000303.1 GCF_000308435.1 Nocardia araoensis NBRC 100135
GAATGGCAGCTGCGCCCGCTCGATCCCAAGGCTAGCAGGGGAGTGGGACCGCGGTGGGTGTTGCGGCGCGCGAACGATGCCGAACACCTGAGGCCACCACTGCGCGGCGTCACGCGGCGCCGACGACACTCATAACCATCGAATCGCCGCAACCATCGGCATGTGCACCCGACCGGAAACGGCGATGGCTCGTGCGATCGGTTCTCGCGCGGGTCAGTTGTGCGGCACCATTGCCTGCATCACGAGAACGTTGTACGGCCGTGGAGGGTATTTGAAGGTGTAGGCGGTGATGATGCGGTTCTCGTAGCGCTCGGTCTGAGGGTCCCAGAGGAAAATGCGCTGGTTGAGCACGTGCTCGTCGGTGGCGCGGATCCTGGAGAGCTCGGGCCATTCGGGTGCCTGCTCGCAGGAAGCGATGATCTGCTGGATGCGCCGCTCGGGGATCCGGCCGGGCGCGACAACGAGGAAGGCGTTGGCCATGACGATGGCCCGCTCCTCCCAGTTCCTGATGACCTTCTTCGCAGCGGGATCCCGGACCACCCACTCGAGCAGATTCGGCCGCACCTCGGCGTCGGGCGCGGGGGCAACAAGTCCGGGGAAGCGAGTCAGTAGCGGTTGGTTGGCGGCGTACAGGTCGAAGGCGTCGTCGTGGTAGCAGGCGGGATCGAGGTTGTGGTCCAAGCCGAGCTGATCGTCCGGGGTGACCACGGGCGCCATATCCCAGTTGAGCTGGTTGAGCAGCGGCTGTGTCAGCGCGGCGTACTTGGGTCTTCGCCACTGCGGAACCTCGAGGCCGTTCAAGAACGCCTCGAGTGTCTCGGCCGAAGGAGTCCGTCCTTGGCGCTCCCACGCGTAGATGAGGGTCTTGGAGACCTTCACGATCTGGGCAGCTTCTTCGCGCGTCAGATCCGCAGCTTCGCGCTCGGCCCGCAGTAGCTTGGCCAGCACGGGTAGATCGTCATCGTCAACCATTGAATCCGCCTTTGCTCGGCTTCCAGCAGCCCGTGGGAGCGTGCGCGGTACATCGTCAGGGGTGCAGACTCGCGAGACGCTTCGTGGCTGCCTAACAGGCCAGGCTAAGGCAAAGGCACCAATCGTCTCTCAATGAATCGGTGGCTGGTGGCCTGAACGTGGCGCAAATCATATTGGTGCACAACAAGTTTCATCTGATCCCGATAGTGTGATGAGTTGAGCGGGATGTGCCGGCCGATCTAGTCATCGATGAAGATGTCGTTGGTCAGCGGACCGGTGCCCGGAGTTGCGCGGTAGCTGTCCAGATCGGCTATTCCATGGGCGACAAGTACTTCCTCGTCGAGCATCAGCTCGCCGGTGCAGGTCGAGCGTGTGAGCATCAGCAGTGCCGCATCGGCCATGACCCACACGTTGCGCGAGGTTGCGGCGACCTGGTCGCCGCCGATCTTGTTCCGCACGGCCGCGGTGTCGATCGTGGTACGCGGCCACAACGAATTGACCGCGATGCCCTGATCAGCGAGTTCCTGTGCCAGCCCGATGGTCAGCAATGAGGTGCCGTACTTGCTGACGGTGTACCCGGCGAACCTGCCGATCTGCTCCCGAGCCAGGTTGATCGGTGGCGAGATGTTCAGGACCTGCGGTGCTCGGCCGGCTCGCGCCGAGTCCTGGAGCGCTGGCAGGCACAGCTTGGTCATCAAAAGCGTTGCGCGGCAATTGATGTCCTGCATGTGATCGTATTGGTTCATTGTCAGTGTGATCGCTGGTGTGGGCTCGATCACCGCCGCCACGTTCAGCAGCATGTCAATACCGCCGAACCGGTCTATGGTCAGCTGCACGGCATCCGCCATCGCCTTGTCGTCGCGCACGTCGGCGGCGATGGGCAGGATATCCCCGCCTGCGGCCTCCGCCTCTGCGGCCATGGTATGGATCGTGCCGCTGTACCTGGGATGCGGTGTGGTCGTGCGGCCGATCATCGTCACGTTGGCTTCCTCCGCAGCCAGCCGTATCGCGATCGCAGCACCGATTCCTCGGCTAGCTCCAGTGACGATCGCTGTCTTGCCGGCCAGCAGGCTCGAAGACACTTCACCTAAGGACATCAGATCCCCCATCTGCGCATGATCGACTTCTCGCACACTAACGGCTGACCATGCTCAGTGGCGGGTGCGTAGGTATCAACGATTGTGATATTGACGCCCGGCGGCGGGGCGGCAAAGGTTGAGCAGAAAGGACCACCGGGCTGCAGCAACACTGTTGCCGCCCAGGGGATCCAAGGCAAATTGCGGGGGCAATCGTTGGTCGTGCCTCCCGCGCTCACCATATCGGAGGTCAGTGCATGAGAGGGGGAGTTCGCTTGAACCGGCATCCAGCACATCGCCAGCCAAGACGCAGCACGCAGCCGAGCATACCGACGCTGTCGATGACATGCTGGATGATCAGAAATCACCTGGGGCTGTCGCGCGCCGGCAGCTACGAGCGCACCAGGGTCAGTGCTTCTTACCTGAGTCAAATCGAGAGCGGCGAGCGAGTACCCAGCTTGGAAACGCTTGACAAGCTCATCCGGGGGTACCGACTCGATAGCGCGCAAGCACGTCACCTTCTCGAGCTTCGCGCGCCCGCGGAGGATCTTGCCCCCGCCAAGGAACTTCGTCGGCTCGTGTGCGACAACGACCGCCTGATGACCCATATCCATGCCCTCGAGGAACGGGGAGTGCTCGGGGCCTACATGGATCCCATGTGGAACGTCTTGGCCTGTAATGGTTCGTTCCGGTCAGCACTACCAGGGCTGGATGCCAGCGAGTCGGTGCCGGTGTGGCTGTTCAGTCCGGCTGCAAGAGACATCGTGATCGATTGGGATCGTGAGGCCGCGCACTCGGTCGCAACCACCAAGGCGGTATTGGGACGCTACCGGACGTCGGAGCAGGCCCGAGAGATGATGCGACAGCTGCGTCCCAATAGTACGTTCGCTCGGCTATGGGCCAGCAGCATCAGCATCTCCTACGGCCGGGGCACCGGTGACCAACTCCACTGGCGCGACGCCGATACCGGCGAGGCGATGTCCTATAGCCTCACCATGTCCGAGATCAGTCAGACCGGAGACGTACTGCTGCTTACCGCCCTTCCGGTGCCATACTGCGGGCCGAACGTCGAGGTGGCCTAGACGCTGCTTCCGGTGAGAAATGACGTGGGTAGTGATTGTCGGCGCTGCCGGGTGCGCCCACGAATGCCGCTTCGCGACGAGCGCGGATGTTCGTGGTCTGCCGGCAGCAGTGGACTGTCTATCTCATCGAATTACTCGTATCGGCTGCGCGGGTACTATAAATCCGCGAGTCTCGTAGTCGCCACCAGTTCGTCGTCATCGAAATCTCGAGCCCGTATCTGCACTGGCGACAATGTCAGGCAGGTGTGAGATATGAGTGAGGACGCAAACGGGGGATCAGCGGACCCGTCGGCGTGCAGCGCCGAGAATCAGCCGCTTGAGCCGACATATCCCGTCGAGGCAGGCGCTCAAGCGTTGCGGAAATCCACACGCTGGTATGAAGAACAGCTGCGGAAGGGACGTCTGCCAGGTCATAAGGCCGGTCGGTCGTGGTACCTGACCGCAAGCGACATCGCTGCAGCAATTCAGTCGACCGCCAGCCATCCGCGCTCCCGCTCGGTGCCGGATCTTGCGAAACCGCAAACAGCCGATCGCCGACGTCCGACTCGTAGGCGGAGACAACGCCGCCGCCCTGTACCGCCACAACGCGGTTTCCAATAGTTGGCCGCCCTTTCATGGCTCATGTCAGCAGTACGAGGACGTGCAGTTGATGCCATGACTCCAAACTGCATCAGTACGCGCGTCAATGCGCGTTACCTGCTGCGGCTATCCCTTGTAACAGAGCTTTCCGGACGCCTGCTGCTTCGATCGTTGGCCCCTGCGCGCTGATCGGTAAGGCGCCGCATCGGCTCGACATATCTACCTCACTGTGGCGAACTTGAGTCGTTCCTGTGTCAGACGGTCCGGGTGTACAAAGAATTTCGGTTACCGCTGGCTGCGTAAAACGGTTCGAAACGTCCCAGGTTGTCGCCCACTTTGCAAGTTCACGCTGGCTGCGTTAACGCAAATTCGGTGGGCCGAAACACTGGATTTCGCTGCATAGGACAGGTTTTGATGGATACGCAAGTTCGACCGTTGAAAGGAAACTGATGGACCCATTAGTCATTCTGGGATGGGTGAATACCGGCCTGTCTGTGCTCGCCAACGGATTGTCCCTGGCGGGCCAGGCTCTGGCGCTCATCCTTCCCTTCATCTGACCGTCTCGCCTCGAGATGCTGCCTCCCAGCAGTGATTCGCTGCTGGGAGGTCGGCGGCGGAACAGTCGCGCTAGGCGCAATCCAAGATTCGGATTTTTCTTATACCTACCAGACGGGGGTTTATTCGGCATGCGCAAGATCAGAGAACTTACTGGAGCCGTCTATAGTGACGACGCAGTACACGAGGATCACGACAACAACGCGCCCTGGGGGCGAGGCTGCCCGAGCAGCCTTGGCCGCAGTAGCCGGGCGATCTTGGCGGCCGTGGTGCCCGCGGCGATGATGGCCGCCGCAGGCACCGCCACGGCGAGCCAGAACCTTGCCGCGATCGCTGATCAGCCCGGCGTGACCAGCCCGGTGCAGCCCGGCACAACCGCTCCGCCTCCGCCTCCTCCACCGGCACAGGAGCCCGAGCCGGGAACCGTGCCGTCGGAGCCCGCGCCCCCGATCTACTACTCGCAGCCGCCGGAGGTACGCAACACTGCACCGTCGCGTCCGGCGCCGCCACCTGAGGAACCGGTGGAGCCGGTCC
>NZ_BAFR01000302.1 GCF_000308435.1 Nocardia araoensis NBRC 100135
GAAGCGCCGAGGTCGATCCGCGCAAGCTCGCCACGGCTGCCGCGGCCCGCGCGTGTACGCCGATGGCGTCGATGAGCCCGGGATCGGACGGATCACCCCACAGCCTGCTGTGCTTACGTCCGATCTGATCCAGCGCGCCTCCGGCGGCGAGCATGCCCACCATTCCGGGCTGGACCGGGTCGATATTCGACAGCAACAGCAGCGGGCCGGGAATCGCGCCCGCCGCCAGCATGGTGAAATGCGGGAACGCCCACACCGCGTAATGCAGGACGGTGAGATCGACGCCCGCCGCGGCGATCGTGCGCGCCACCGAACCGGCCAGGGCGTTGTCGCTGATCGGCGCCGCGCCACGGACCACATCGTGCCCCGCCGCGGTCAGCGCGGTCACGAGCCGGTCCTCGGTGGAGGCGATGAAATCGGCGATGCCCGCATGCACATAGTCGCGGCCATCGGAGATGCTGATGATGCCGATACGGGCCATGCCGGTCCCTCCCGCAGGGTGGGTGATCGGAAGTTCGACTCGCTCCAACAGATACCAGCAGCGACCGCGGGCGGAGGCGTGTTTCGCCGAATCAGCGCCCGGCTCGGTGTTTCCGGCTCACCGCGGAACCGTCTTGACGACCCGCGATCGTGGGAAGCCGAGCGGCGCCAGATGGATCCCGCCCTGTCCCCAGCCCGCGCTGGTGATCCACCAGCGACCGTCCTCGTCGATCACTTCGGCGGCGTGCGCCGCGATGTGGCCCACCTTGTCACCGATGCGGAAGTGGAAAGGGTTGTCACTGCGAAAGACATCCGTCCCGACGTAGTGCGGCCGCGGACCGATGAACAGATACCACCAACCTCCGTGCCGGAGGACGTAAGGCGATTCGGTGTTGCCGGCTTCGGTGCCTTTGGCCGGGTCCGTGTACGCGATGTGCCGCTCGCCCCAGTGCACGAGATCGGTGCTGGTGCGGTAGGCGACGACATGGTGACCACCGGCCGGGGCGCTGGTCGCGCAGTAGTACATCACCCATTGGTCCCCCACCCGCACCACCATGGGGTCGCGAGCGTCGTAGCCGTCGCGGAACAGCGGGCCCGCCGCGGATCGGGTCCAGTGGAACAGGTCGGGCGAGATCGCCGAGTTCATCGCGGCGGCGGTGCGGTCGGCGCCGCCCGCCGCGTAGAACATGTGGTACCGCCCGTGGGCGCGGAGCACATAGGGCGCCCACAGATGCGTCTCGCCGTAGTCCCGATCCACCCGTAGCGCGGAGGCGTGTTTGCTCCACGGTCCGTGCAGCCGGTCGGCGGTGGCGTGGGCGAACTCGATCTCGTCGAACGGGTCCGCGGGCTCGGGGTGGGTGATTCCGAAAAGATGCCACCGCCCCGCATCGTCGCGAACGATCGTGTGATCGTTGATGTACCAGGCTTCCGGCTCCCCGGCGCTCGGGTCGTAGATCCGCGCGAAAGCCCCCGCCCGGACCACCTCCCGTGTCGCCATGAATTCATGATGCCGCGATCACGTCCGCGGCGGCGGGATCATCGGGCAACGACATTGCGCCGCAGGTACTCCGCGGTCAGCGACCGGCCGTCCGCCAGCATCTCCGCCGGTGTCCCGGCGAAAACGATCTCGCCGCCGTGCTTCCCGCCGTCGGGCCCCAGGTCGATCACCCAGTCGGCTCGGGCGACGACATCCAGGTCGTGCTCGATGACGATCACCGTGTTACCCGCGTCGACCAGCCGGTCGAGCAGCCCGACCAGGGTGTCGACATCGGCCATGTGCAGCCCCGTGGTCGGCTCGTCCAGCACGTAGACAGCGGGTTCCGCGCGACGTTGCAGGTGATCGGCCAGTTTGACGCGCTGACGCTCGCCGCCGGACAGCGAGGACAGCGACCTGCCGAGAGTGAGATACCCGAGGCCGACGTCGAGCAGCGACCGCAACGGCGTGCCGACCCGCAGGTCCCCGTCTTCGGCCCAGAAGTCCAGCGCCTCCTGCGCGGACATCTCCAGCACGTCGGCGATGGACGCCCCGCGGATCTCGTAGGCGAGCGCCTCCGGACGGTATCTGCGTCCGTGGCAGGCCCGGCAGATCGTGGTGACCGGATCCATGTACGCCAGGTCGGTGAAGATCACTCCGGCGCCGTCGCATTCGCCGCAGGCGCCCTCGGAATTGAAACTGAACAAGCCCGGTCGTACGCCGTGCCGCCGGGCGAAAAGCTGACGCAGCGGATCCATGATGCCGAGATAGGTGGCGGGGCTGGAGCGCCGGGACGCGGTGATCGCGGACTGGTCCACCGCGACGACCTGCGGATGCGCCGCGACGAACGCGCCGGACACCAGCGTGCTCTTCCCGGAGCCCGCTACGCCGGTCACCGCCGTGAGCACACCGGTCGGGAAGCGCGCGGTGAGATTCTTCAGGTTGTAGGCGTCGGCACCGGTGACGGTCAGCCATCCCGTCGGCGTGCGGACGTCTTCCTTCACCCGACGCACCCGGCGCAAACCCGCACCGGTCGGCGTCTTCGCGAGCCGCAGTTGATCGACCGTCCCGTGGAACACCACCTGCCCGCCGCGGGAACCGGCGCCGGGACCCATGTCGACCACGTGGTCGGCGACGGCGATGACGTCGGGGGAGTGCTCCACCACCAGAACGGTGTTGCCCTTGTCGCGCAGCCGGCTCAGCAGCGTGTTCAGCCGCCCCACGTCCCGGGGATGCATGCCGACGCTGGGCTCGTCGAAGATATAGGTCATGCCGGTCAGGCTGGAGCCCAGATGCCGGACGACTTTCAGACGCTGCGCCTCGCCGCCGGACAGGGTCGCGGTCTCCCGATCGAGCGACAGGTAACCGAGCCCGACCTCCTCGATCCGGCGCAACCGGGCGACAGCGGCCCGAGCGATCGGTCGAGCCACCGGATCGTCCAAGCGGTCGAGCACCTCGATGAGATCGGTGATCTCCAGCCTGCCGTAGTCGGCGATGCCGAGCCCGTCGATCCGGCTCGCCAGCGCGGCGGCGTTGAGCCGGGCACCCCCGCAGTCCGGGCAGACCTCCTCGGTGACCACCGCGCGGGCGGCCTCGCGATTCTTGTCCGACAGCGCGGTGAGATCACGCTTGACGTACAGGCGGTCGAACCGCTCCAGCAGGCCTTCGTATGCGTTGCTCCCCGCCGATCCGTTCCGGTTCTTGCGCGGCACCCGGAAACCCTTGCCGTGCAGGAACAACTGCCATTCCTCCGCGGTGAAGTCCCGCAGCGGCTTGTCCGGATCGAAAAGTCCCGACTCGGCGTAGAGCTGCCACTGGAATGTTCCGACCGCGAACGGCCCGAAGGTGATGGCGCCCTCGTTGAGCGACTTACCGGTATCGAGGAGCCTGTCCAGATCCGGCCGCACCACATGGCCGAGACCGCCGCACGCGGGACACATGCCCAGCGGGTCGTTGAACGAATAGCGTGTGGCCTCGCCCGCGCTCGGCACGCTGTGCCGGGAGAACAGCACGCGGATGACCGAGTGGATGTCGGTCATGGTCCCGACCGTGGAACGGGAATTGCCGCCGATCGGCTTCTGATCGACGACGACGGCGGGTGCCAGGTTGTCGATCGCGTCGGCCTCCGGGCGCTCGTACTTGGGCAGCCGATTGCGGATGAACCAGGTGAAGGTCTCGTTGAGCTGTCGCTGCGATTCGACCGCGACGGTGCCGAAGACGATCGACGATTTGCCCGAACCGGAGACGCCGGTGAAGACCACGATCTTGCCTTTGGGGATCGTCAGCGAGACGTCGCGCAGATTGTTCTCGCGAGCCCCGACGATCCTGATGGTGTCTCGATCTGCATGCACGGACCTCACGCTAGGAACCGATGAGGTCGGATTCTGTCCTTGTTCGCCGCCATACTCGAGGATGTGACCCGGACCGCCGCGCGACTGCTCCAACTGCTGTCGCTGTTGCAGACCCGCCGCGAATGGAGCGGCCCCGAACTGGCCGCGCGGTTGGGGGTCACGGTGCGGACGGTGCGCCGGGATGTGGAGCGTCTGCGCGAGCTGGAGTATCCGGTGGTCGCGAGCCTCGGTGCGATCGGCGGCTACCGTCTGGAAGCGGGCGCGGCGCTGCCGCCGCTGCTGCTCGACGACGAGGAAGCGGTCGCGATCACGCTCGGACTGCGCGGCGCGGCGCAGGGCGCGATCGTGGGGATCGAGGAATCGGCTGCCCGCGCCTTGGTGAAATTGCAGCAGGTCCTGCCGTCCCGGTTGCGACGCCGGGTCGACGCGCTGGACACGACGACCGTGTCGCTCGGCGGGCCCGCCGCCGGTCCGATGATCGACCCCGAGGTGCTGGTCGCCCTGGCCGCCGCCGCGCGCGACGGCGAACGAATCCGCTTCCGATATCGGGACAAGACCGACGCGGAAAGCAGCCGCCTCGCCGAACCACACAGCCTCGTCTCCGCGGGGCGCCGCTGGTACCTGGTCGCCTGGGACGTCGACCGCGCCGATTGGCGTACCTTTCGCGTGGACCGTTTGACCTCCCGCGGCCGATCGGAATACGCTGCGCACCTCGCGCGCTGCCCACCGAGGACGCGGCGAGCTTCGTGACCAGCCAGCTGGCGCGCTCGAGGCCGGTTCGTCCCGTGGTCCTGCGGGTCCACGCCTCCGCCGACGCCCTGG
>NZ_BAFR01000301.1 GCF_000308435.1 Nocardia araoensis NBRC 100135
GATGTCGGTGCACCACAGCTGGTTCTCCCGCTCTGCGGTGAAGTTCCGGTTCACCAGATCCGAGTGCGTGGCCTGGTCCTGTTTGCTGATATAGCGTTTCCTGGAGCCCGAGGCGCTGCAGTCCAATGCGTTTCATGATCAAGTGCACTTGACCGGACCCCACTTCGATACCCATGCCAATGGTGAGCTCGGCGTGGATGCGGCGCACGCCGTAGCAGCCGCGTGACGCGGAGTGCACGGCGCGAATAGTTTCGGCAAGCATGTCGTGGCGTCGTCGGTGCTGGCTGGGTGGCCGGTTGCGGTGATGGCGGTAGCCACGCTCGGAGATCCCGAGCACACGGCATGCGGTGCGGATGTTGATTCCTTGCCCGGTCAAGGCCGTGACAACCGGGAACCGCCTTTTGGGCTGATCGTGGTGTCGTGAAGGATCTCGGCCGCCAGTCGTGTCGCACGCAACTCTTCCTCGAGCTGCTCGATCCGGTTCAATGCGTCTCGTAGCTGGACCGATTCGACCGTCGGAGTGCCCGGCGCCTCACCGCGGTCAATCAGGGCCTGCTGCTTCCATCGGTACAGCGAGCCCTCGGTGACTCCCAGATCGCGGGCAACATCGGCGACCCGCCGACCGTCGTCGAGGATCAGAGCTACAGCACGCTCACGAAACTGCGGTGAGTACATCATCGGCACGGGTGGAGATCCTTCCATTCACCGGGTAGGAGTCTCACAACCCAGCGGACAGAATCTCAGGACAGCCCAAAGCGGCCCCAAACCCGTTGATGGTTCACAGGTTAAAACTCAAGCTAGGACAGGGCGACTCGCCGATCGAGTCTTGAGGTAGCCGACCCTGAGACTAGTAGATTCTTTACCCGACTTCGTGGACGACGGCCTCGGCACGCACTTGCAGGACCGCCGCCAGTACCATCCGGGACATCGACATGTTCGACATGTGCCCGGAGAGTGTGATCACTGCGTGCGCTGCCGCGCGCCGGCATTCCTGGATCAGATCGACGAACGCTGGCGGCAGCAGTCCAGTCTCCGGCGGCGGTTCATGGAACACGGTACCCAGCTCGTAGCCGAGCGAGCGGGCAGCAGTTCGCAACGTGTCCTCACCGGCATCGCGGTCGCGATCACCGAGCAAGCCATCGCGCAGGTATCCGTAGGCAAGAGGTAGCAGTGCACTCATCTCAGAAGCCAATTCCGCATCGACCGACCACCGCAGACCATCGCCTGCGCCAGCCGGATGGTTATGTTCGCCGCAGCTCGCTCGCAAAGGCCAGCCCGGCACCCGTAGCCACTCGTATCCAGTTGATAACCGCGACCCCACTGAGCGTCATTGCCCGACTCGGCTCCACATCGTTGTGCACCGCAGGGGTCGCGATCGTCGCTAACGGGCATCAACCGATCGGTGGAACGCTCAACTCCGACGCCCGTGCCCGCCGACACCTCTTACGGTCGTCGCATAGGTAAACAAGGCACATCAGCAAGGAACGACCTTCTTCCGTACCACTTACCTACTAGTAGGGACTGCCGGATAGTCGGCTCTGCCCATGTACGGTGGTAGCGGCTCCCGGGCTTATCCGAGGACGATCCTGTGCAGGAGCTGCGGATGTGTCGATCGATCAGGATCTGGCCGCCTGGGTGGCTGGGCTTGATGATCTGTTCGGGGGGGTGACGGGCCGGTTCTAGCGGAGCCCCGGGCCCAGGCGCGGTTGTATGTGCGGGGTCTGCTGGCGTCGTTGGCCGGGAAGAACTGCTGGACCTTGGCGAAAGCGGCTGATGATACGACGCCGGATGGGATGATCTGGCCCCCGCTGAGGGGGCCGCGGTTACGAGAGTTATGGCAGACTGACCCGCCGGAGGTCACGATGCCGAAATCCTTTTCGCTGGCGATGCGACGGCAGGTAAGCGCTCGGCTGCGAGCCGGCGAGCCCGTCGCCGAGATAGCGGCCGAGACAGGGATCTCGCCTGCCACGTTGTGCCGGTGGAAGGCGCAGGTCCTCGTAGATGCAGGAGTCCGCGAGGGCATTCCGAGCGTGGAAGCTGATGAGCTGGCCTCGGCGAAGAAGCGGATCGCCGCACTGGAAGCATGTCCCCGACGCGGCGCCCGGCCGCTGGGCTCACCATTTTCCCTTGGCGATCTCCCGCAGCGCATCCTTCTCCAGCTCCGCATCGGCCAGCAGCCGCTTCAACTGGGCGTTCTGTTCTCGCAGCTCCTTGAGCTCGCGGGCCGCGTCGGTATCCATCCCGCCATACTGGCGGCGCCAGTTGTACAGCGTCGCCGCCGAGACCTCCAACTCGGCCGCGATCTCCTCGCCCGAGTGGCCGGCAGCGGCCAACTCGTCGGTACGGCGCAGCTTCCGCACGATTTCCTCCGCGGAATGCCGCTTCCGTCCTGCCATGTTTCTCAGTGTCCCTTCCAGCCCCTCGCCAGGGCCAATCGGGGAGTGGTCTCACTCATCGGAGACAGGTCACACCCTCAGCGGCTTGCGTGTTTCCGTGCGTCCCATGCGCGAACGCGGTCGATCAAGCACAGCCGCCCTCATAGCCTGAACTCAATGTGACATCACACACAAGGAAGGCGTCATACCCTCCCGCAAACTGCCAATCGGGTCAACAAAGGCCAGTATGTGACATCTGCGGCACTGCGCCATACAGCGGGTGCAGCCAAGTCAAAATATGGTTTTGATCGATGGTGGTCAACAGCCCCATGGACGTCGACGCGGCGCGCAGGATCGGCGGCGCTTGCGCAAAGCTAGCCGCCCAAACCTATCTGCGACTCTGCTGATGAGAAACAATGGACGAAGATAGCTACACAAATGACGAATAGATTCTGTTCACGATGTGGGAGAGCGCTGGTATCGGAAACGGACCGATGTCGACATCTCCAAATACGCTCGGTCGAATTGCAGAGGGGCCGTGATGCGAGAATGACTGCCGCCGATTGGAAAGCGGTGGCCGGTTGGCTCGATCCGTATAGGTCCCATGCATTGGGGCAGATGGGACCAGAGTAGTCCCCGCAGGCCGCCGATGAGAAGGTCGGTGTCGGCCTGCTGATGCTCGGAAGCCATATTCCCCCGCAGAGGGAATATCGCAGTGTTGCCAAAGGGGAGCCTCTACTGTACGGGACCGTTCTGCCTATTCAATTATGGATCGCATCATCGATTCTATCAGTGGTTGACCGAAGCGGCGCAAGAGCGGAACACGCGGTTCACGCGGCCGTGCCGGCCTGGCGGCATTGCGCTCCGCGTCATGGCACAAGTTCGAGACGTGATTCACAGAGACGGATATGCCAGCGCAGATTGTCACTCGGCGTTGGGCTAAACAATCAGAGGTGCGGGTTGTTGGAACGTTATGAGGTGGAGGCTTTTCTGACTCTGGCGGAAGAGCTTCATTTCGGTCGTACCGCGAAGCGGTTGCGAGTCACTCCTACCCGTGTCAGCCAGACGATCAAGAAATTGGAGCGCCGTGTCGGCGCAGACTTGTTCGTACGCACCAGTCGGCGCGTGGAATTGACGCATATCGGGCGGCAATTCGAGCATGATCTTCGACCCGCGTGGGATCAGATTCTCAGTGCTTTTCGTAAGACAGTTCAAGTCGGTCGTGGAATGACTGGAAGCCTCCATGTCGGCTTCATACATGCCGCTGGTGGCGTGTTCCTTGCATCGGTGGTGAAGAAATTTCAAGCCGACCAGCCCGGCTGTGTCGTCCAGCTTCATGAAGCACAGCTGGCCGAAGCCCTGCCATGGCTTCGCGAGGGCAAGTTGGATATGTTGTTGTGCGCTTTCCCGGTAAGGGAAGAAGGCATCGTTGCCGGGCTGCCCCTGATCAGCGAACCGCGCATGCTTGCGGTGTCTTCTCAGCATCACTTCGCGCAGCGAAACGCGATATCGACCGCCGAGCTAGACTTAATCACCATCCTGCGGTTGCCCGAGACCATGCCCGAATCGCTGCGCGAGGATCGCGCTCCCACTAGCGCCTCGTCCAGGCAAGGATCCCCGCCTGGTTGGTCGGTTTCGACGTTTCAGGAGTTGCTGGTACTGATCGGTGCTGGCCACGGCGCCCTGCCGGTCGGCGCGAGCGCGGCGAGGTACTATGCCCGACCCGAGATCGCCTTTATCCCGATCATCGATGCCGAGCCGATCGAGTGGGGACTGATCTGGCGCGCGGACAACGCCACCGCCCGCGTGCACGCCTTTGCGATGGCGTCGGAGGCGAGCGCTGTGCCGGTAACTCCTGAAGGCTTCGCGAGTTGTTGATACGGCCGCGTCCCTCGCTGGCGGTGATCACCCGCCGGGGCGGACCGCGTCGCCGAGGAGCAGGGGCGCGTTTTCGTCGAATCGTTCAACCGGCGGCTGCGCACCGAATGACTGGACCGCAACCATTGGACCAGCCTGCTCAAGGCCCGGTGATCGGCGACCACAAGGACGAACCCAACCGAGGGCATCGGCACTCGGCGCTGGTCTCTCTCT
>NZ_BAFR01000300.1 GCF_000308435.1 Nocardia araoensis NBRC 100135
CGCCCGGGCCTCGCTTGCCAACGCCAGACGCCGCTGCCGTTCGTTCAGATGCGGCAGTAACGCCGCAAAACGCTCGGCCAGACCAGCGACGACGCCGTTCACCACCGCCATAGCACAACGAAACACCTTGAGACGCAATACAACACGTTTTTACTTTACGACTCCACAGTGGGTGCGGCAGCGCTGCCAGGACGCACCGGGCAGGGTCGCGCCGATCGCGGCAACGAGCAGGCGTGGGCGTCGCTGGTGACGAGCTGGACGCCCGAGAGGCCGCGGGCAACCAGGTCACGGAAGAACGCCAGCCAGCCGGCACCGTCCTCGCCGGAGGTGACCTGGACGCCGAGGATTTCGCGGTAGCCCTCGGCGTTGACGCCGGTCGCGACCAGACAGTGCACGTTGACCACGCGCCCGTTCTCGCGGACTTTCAGCACCAGGGCGTCGGCGGCGACGAACGTGTATGGGCTGTGGTCGAGCGGGCGGGTGCGGAACGCCTCGACCTGAGTGTCCAGGTCGCGGGCCATCATCGACACCTGCGATTTCGACAGGCTGGTAATACCGAGGGACTCGACGAGTTTCTCCATCCGCCGGGTCGATACGCCGAGCAGGTAGCAGGTCGCCACCACGCTGGTGAGGGCTCGTTCGGCGCGTTTGCGGCGTTCGAGCAGCCAGTCGGGAAAGTAGCTGCCCGACCGCAATTTCGGGATGGCGACATCGATCGTGCCGACTCGGGTGTCGAAATCGCGATGCCGGTATCCGTTACGGGAGTTGACCCGCTGCTGGCTGCGTTCACCGTAGTCAGCGCCGCACATCGCATCTGCTTCGGCGCTCATCAGCGAGTGAACGACCGTCGACAGCATCTCACGCAGCAGGTCGGGGCTGGTTGCGGCGAGTTGCTCGGCGAACGACTTGCCCGGGTCGATAGGCTCGATCCTGGTCATCGCGTGAACTTTCCCTTCGTTGAGCTTGGCGGTTCAAGAAGGATCACGCGGTGACCGCCCACTCTCCGGCTACGACACGCTCACACGGTCGCTACCGAGTCGCTGATACACCACTCTGCTGGACGCAACCCGTTGTCAACCCGGCATGCGCGGACGGCGAGTTCGATGCAGACATTCGTGTTGCGAAGTGGGGCCTGACCAGCGTGCGCCGAGCTGTCAGTCATTGCGAGATTGCGGGGCGGCCGAGGAAATTCTCGGTATTCATGCCATCACCAGTGCGGCCGTCCGCGAACGCGACATCACTGTGCTGCGCACCAAGCCCGGCATGCGCGCCAGGTCGACTGCTGGACCCGACACAGATTGCCGGTCCTCGGCGACCTTGGCGACAAGGGTGAGTCCGGCCTGATCACCGTCGCGGTCAAGACCGCCCGCGGTAAATGCGGGAACCTCCCGCCGACGACCATATTCAAAGCATTGCCGCGAGTCAGCCTACTGCCGCTGCTGAATCGCCGACATCCTCGCCGCAGCCCTCGCCATGCCCCACGTCGAGCACCGCCGGACCGTGTGAACTCCCAACACGCCACCGACCCGAAAAAGTTCTGTATTAGCAATCTTCCGACATCGGCAAAATGCGATATGGCTTCAATTCGATATTCGGTTCATGCTCACTTCGGATGCCGTTGTGCAGAAGGCTCTAACCCGAGCGGTTGCGTTGTCCGAGCGCCAGATCAGTCCCCATTCAATCGGCTTGGCATCGACGATCGGCACGTAGACAATTTCAGGTCGGGCATAGTATTCTGCTGCGCTTGCGCCGACCGGTAGAGCTCCGCGGCCGGCGCCAATCAGCATGAGCAAGTCTTGAAATGTCGAAGCTGGCTCAGATTCATCCGCTCCGCGAGATGAGACAATGCGCGATCCACGGTCCTCGCGTAATGATTCTGGCATGGTTTCCGGTAGCCTCAGGATAGTGATCGAGGCCAGCTCGTCTGTCGATACCGCATTGCGTCGCGCGAACTGGTGACGGGAAGACACGGCAAGCAGGCGTGGCTCGTTGATGAGGGGTGGCCCTGTAACGATGCCGGCTTCTCGTACTGGAAACGAGCACAAAACTATATCCACCTTGCCTTCTCGGAGCCATGGCATGGCTTCGGCCAGCTGCGCCTCGCGCAGATGAACAGCACAGCTCGGCTGGTCAGCGCGGAACTTCTTTATTACCGACGTCAGAAGCACACCGCCAGCAGCGTGAATGAAAGCGACGCGCAGAACTCCTGTCACTCCTCGACCCGCCTGGACCGTCCGGGAATAGGCGTCGATAATTGTGTTCCACGTTGGCCTGATTTCCTGCTCCAACTGCCGGCCGATCGGCGTCATCTCCACTCGCCTACTGGTGCGATTGAATAGTTCCGCGCCGATACGACGTTCCAATTTTCTGATTGTCTGACTAACTCGCGTCGTCGTCAGCCTCAGTCGTTCCGCAGTCCGACCAAAATGTAGCTCTTCGCAAAGTGTCAAAAATGCCTCAATTTCGTAGCGTTCCAACATGTCTTACCTTAAAGTCAGGGATTCGATCATGCGAGCAATTTTCCGCAACGTTCGCTTTGTCGCCTGCGACGGACGGCTCGAAGGGGTATTCATCAGATATTAGGCGTCATGAACAAATCTGACAGAAGCATGAGTGAGCCCCCGACGCTTCGCCTTACGGTCTCAGGGTATCCGCGACAGAATTTTGCGAAGTCTCTCGCATGCTGCCTGGGCGGCTCAAGGTCGCATCACATCGCTCATGTGCTAGTACCGGAGCGTTCGACGCACTTTCTGCCATGGGTGACTTCCGTACTATGCAGGCATAAAGAGAATATAGCCTCAGAATATCACTCGGCCGGTAACGTTTGCGCCTATGGGCAGAATTGATCTCCTTGTCGATTTGGGCATGGGTCAACCCCCTGTGCTGAATATTCTCAGTTTGTCGACTACCCGACTCGGCATCAACGTCAACTTCGAACAATATTATGAAGCTCGAGTTCATGGTCTAGTACTGCAACGGCACTCGGTTCGGTAGTGTTCTGGGGTGGTTGTGGATGTTGTTGCGGCGGAGTTGGATTCGTTGCGCGCGAGGATCGGTGGCCGGTTCACACGATCAGAGCCGCGGGGCCGAGCTCGCGAGTATGTGACCGGGTTGGCGGCAGGGCTGGAGCGCAAGAACGGGTGGACGCTGGCCGAGCAGGCCGGTGAGGTGAGTCCGGACGGGATGCAGCGGCTGCTGCGGTGGGCGGACTGGGACATCGATGGAGTTCGTGACGACGTCTGTGGCTATGTGGCCGAGCGGCTCGGTGAGAAGGATGCGGTGCTCATCGCTGATGACACCGGGTTCCTGAAGAAAGGCATCCGCTCGGCGGGGGTGCAACGCCAGTACTCTGGCACGGCCGGGCGCACCGAGAACTGCCAGATCGGAGTGTTCCTCGCCTATGCCTCCCGCTACGGTCACGCCCTGGTCGACCGGGAACTGTATTTACCGGAGTCCTGGACCACCGACCGTGATCGCTGCCGCGCGGCCGGGATTCCCGACGAGGTCCAGTTCGCGACCAAGCCTCGTCTGGTGATGGCCATGCTGGAACGGGCCTTGTCGGCGAAGGTGCCGTTTCGCTGGTTCACCGCCGACGAAGCCTACGGTCAGGTCAAATACCTGCGGGTATGGCTCGAACAACACGACATCGCCCACGTGCTGGCAACCCGCCGCAACGACACCCTGATCACCGGCTTGTTCGCCGAAGCCCGCGCCGACGACCTGGTCGCCGCGCTCCCGGCCAGGGCGTGGCAGCGGATCTCCGCCGGTGCCGGTGCGCGCGGACCGCGAGACTACGACTGGGCGCGGGTGCCGATCCGCATCGGTTGGGAACCCGGGCGCGGGCACTGGCTGCTGGCCCGACGCAGCATCTCCAACCCTGCCGAGATCGCCTACTACGTCTGCTACGGACCCCGCCGATCCACCATCGCCGACCTGGCCTGGATCGCCGGGTCTCGGTGGCGGATCGAGGAATGCTTCCAGCAAGCCAAGAACGAAGCCGGGCTGGACCACTACCAGGTCCGCAGCTGGCGGGCCTGGTATGCCCACATCACCCTGTCGATGCTCGCCCTGGCCTGGATCGCCGGGGCGAAAGTTGTTGCGGCAAAAGGGGGAACCTCACCAGCGACGAGGACATGATCGCTCTCACGCTACCGGAGATCCGCCGTTTGACCATGAACCTTCTGCTCACCGGAATCCGACCGACCCGCCACGTCTGGGCCTGGTCGAACTGGCGACGCCGCCGACAACACCAAGCCCGCCTATCCCACTACCGACGACGAGGACACCCACTCACCTGAGTGCTGTTGCAGTA
>NZ_BAFR01000299.1 GCF_000308435.1 Nocardia araoensis NBRC 100135
GTCGGGATCCGCTGTCGATCGGGGCGGCCGCGATAGTCTCGGCTGGTCCTCGATCCAGAGTCGAGGACGCCTCACAGCCGCTTCGGCCCCGGGACCCTGCACCGGGGTCGAAGTGTTGCCGGGCCCCGGCGCGATTCGGTGATGCGCCTCGGGCGGCGGTGTTTTCAGGGTGTGGGTCGTGGGCGCGGGGCGATGAGGGTTGGTCGGTAGCGGCGGCCGCCGACCGGTGTCGGCCGGTAGCGCACTCGCGGGTCGGGCACGATCGTGCAGTCACGACGGCAGCCGACAAAAGTGATCGGCCCGGGCACGGTCATCATCACAGCTTTTTCTCCTGCACTGCTAGAGCTTCGCGCAACCAGTGGGGATCTATTCGCCGAGGTGGGTGATGGGCCCGAATTGGTGTTCGTAGTTGCTCATCGCGTCGTTGAGGTTTTGCATCAACCGGAAGATCAACGCGGGCGGGAACTTCACCCGGGCGGTGACTTCTACAGGTTGGCGCATCACCGGGCCGCGGCTGTCGGCGGCGGCGGGTTCGGCGGGCAGGTAGACCAGGAAATCCAGGGTGAAGTCGGTGCGGTTGTACCAGCAGGTGAACCCGTTGGCATACACTCCCGCACTCCAGGCGTCGGGCACGATCACCTCGACATCGATGTCGCCCTCGGGCGGGCCGGGCGAGTTCGGGGCATCGCTCACGACCGCTCACCACCGGGGGTGGTGCCGGGCAGCGGCCGCACCGGTTTCCCGATGCGCCGCCACGCCGGCACCGTCCTCACAGAAGCCATCCTCTTCCGGGCCTCACCCCGGTCAGCGGCCTTCCAGCTGGCGGGCCTGCTGGCGGATCTGGTGCAGCTGCAACTCCCATTGCCCGGCGCGGTCCTGGGCGCGGGTGGCCTGGTCCTCGGCCTGCTGGGCGAGCTGGGTGGCCTGATCGGCCTGATCGGCCGCCGAGGACGCGCGTTGCTGGGACTGGCCGGCTTCGCCTTGGGCCTGCTGGGCTTGGGCTTGGGCACGGTCGGCCTCGCTTTGGGCCTGCTGGGCCTGATTCGACGCCAACAGCGCGGCCTGACGGGCCTGCTGCGCCTGCTGATTGGCCTGATTGGCGTTCTGCTGCGCGGTCTGAGCCTGGTTCTGCACCTGCCGGGCCTGGGACTGGGCCTGGCGAGCCAAACCGGCCGCTTGCATCGCGTACTGGCGCGCGCTTTGGGCCTCCTGGCGGGCTTCGTCCAGCCGCAGCCGCAGCATCTCCACCTCCCCACGCACATCCACCACATCCTGACGCTGGCCCTGCGACGACGCCGATCGGTTCTCCGTGCCCGTGTCCTGCGCTGCCATCTGAGTTCCCTTCCAAAAGTGTGGACGGTTGCATTTCCAACTGGGGACGAACTGGCTCGACCGGCACATACTCCCATCACCACCACCGGCCGTCAGTAACTTTGAAGCAATCTACCGGAAACGGTGGCGAAACACGCCGGGAACCAGCCATGCAACACATCCGAAACCAGCGCATTCCGAGGGCAAAATGGCCGACCGCAAACAGACCGATCGGTGTTATCGTGGATGGGTCGCCGGATCTCCCTCCTTTACATCCGGCGACCGGTTCGAGGGAGCTTTACGCGACTCGTCTCCCTACCCGCCCAGGACGCCCGCGCGCATGACGTCCTGGGCGGCGACATGTCCGGGCGCTCCAGGCCACAGGGACTCCGGCCAGCGGAACTGGCCTCCGGGGGTTCAGGGTGTTGCGGGCTGATCGGGGGCGTCGGTGACGGCCCATGACGATTCGCTGAGTTCGCCGTCGAACTGGCGTTCGCGGGCCAGGTAGCCGTGTTCGATGAGTTCCCGCAACGCTTCGGCGACCGCCGTGGAGTCTTCGGCGCGGCGGCGGTTCACCACGCATCTCGGCGTCATCCAGGCACACCGGCCAGCAGCCCGATCCCAGTCCCTTTCCCCCTCGGCCGCACCCCCCGAATAGTTCAGCGGATGAGCGGCGCGCCGGCAGACGCGGCGCGCAAGTAGCTACAGACCGTTTCACAGCTGATGCCGAATCCCATGGCCAACGCCAGTCTCCGTGCCGGGCTCCGATCCAAGGGCTCGCGAGACAGTCGAGGCACCAGCACAGAGACTGCGATCAGAACAATGTGTCGCGCACACGCAGCGGCCGGTACCCGGCCGGGCCGAGTGCGGCGAGTTCGGCGTCGATATCCACCTCGATCGCGTCGAAGAAATTGATGTTCTCGCTGTGCGCCGGGCAGATGTGAGCGAGCACGTGTAGTCGATGCGGCGGCCGGACCGCCGCATCTGCTCCACCGCCAGCCCCAACCGTCCGCCGGGCCCCGACCACGGCCGGGATCCACAAACACCACATCCGCCGGAGTCAGCGTGAAATACCGGAACAACTCTTCACGGCTGATCTCCGGACCCCCGCAGACACTCCAACTCCTCGTCCGCGAACACCCGCGTCGCCACGAACCCCGGCCTTCAGCCCGCCGACCAACATCATCGGCAACCAACCCAAGCACCAACCCGCCACACCCACACCACGAATACGAAAACTGTTCTCTACCAAGAAGCTCCGTCATATCCTCCTGATTTTCGACCCCTGCCAGTCGGCGCCCCCTGGAGGACCGATGGGGCAGTATGAATTTTCGGAGTCGCTTCAGTGCTGATGTCCTCGTATGGATCTCTAAAACGAATCGTTTTCACGAACCTTCCACGTGTACGGGAACACCCAGATAGCATGGTTTGCGTAACTCGATCCCGAAAACATCGTTCCTAAAATGATGTTCGCCAGTTTGGAGACCCATAGATGATCGGCACGCCCCGCACCGAACAAGTACTGCTGGAGCTTCGCGACGCCTCCACGGCGACCGAGCAGTCCTTCAGCCGTTTGATCGACTTCCCGGAGTTGATCGCCGGTCTGCCCGACGTCGCCGATGAGGACAAGGAACTCGCGGCGCAGTACGTGACCATGGCGCGTGAGGCGCTGTCGCGGGCGAGGAACCAGCTCGGCGCCGCCTACCACAAGCTCGGCGGCTATACCCGCAGCGAGGCGCGGTGACCCGCTACGGCTATGCGCGGGTATCCACCCGCGACCAGTCGACAGACCATCAGGTTGATGCTCTGCGGGCCGCCGGTGTCGCGGTGGAGGGCCTGTTCATCGAAAAGGTCAGCGGCAAGCTCTCTTCCCGCCCACAGCTCGACGCACTGCTGGCCAAGCTGCAACCTGGCGACCAGGTAGTGGTCACCCGGCTCCGGCGCATCGGCCGCAGCCACGCGCATCTACTCGACCTGGTGCGCAGGTTCGGCGAGAACGACATCGACTTCATCGTGCTGGAACAGGGCATCGACACCTCCACCCCGGGCGGACGATTGATCTTCCACTTCCTCGCCGCCCTGGCCGAGTACGACCGCGAGCTCATCGTCGAGGGCACCCTCGACGGTCTCGCCGCCGCCAAAGCCCGCGGCCGGGTCGGTGGTCGGCCCCGCGCCCTGTCCCAGCTCCAACTCGACCAGGCCCAGCGCATGTACGACGAAGACAACCTCACCATCGATCAGATCGCCCACACTCTCAAAGTCGGTCGCTCCACCCTCTACCGGCAGCTCGGCGCCTACGAGGGTGACTGCGCCCTGGTCGTCTATCGAAACAGCAAACCCAAGGTCAATCCGGACACCAACCGCCGCTACGGCGAGACGAAGCAATCGGAAAAGGTGCAACTCGACGCCGACCGGAAATGGTGGCCCATCGCCGCGGCGCGGCGCCCGAAGCTCAAGGCCATCGTCTACGTCGTCGACGGTGTGGTCACCCGGGTCCGCGCTGTCGAACCCGCAGGGCAGTGGCACGAAGACGACCGCGGCTATGCCGACGTACCAGTCACCAAACCACTCACCGACATCCAAATCGCCAAGCAACTGCCTACCCTCGAACTTCAGCTCGGCGACCCACGCCCCCACGTCAAAGGCAAACTCCGCGAGTACATCCCGCTCTGATCCCGTCTGCGGCTGATGACACGATCCTTACCGGCACCCCACCTTCCAAGATCACCCACACTATCGCAGATAATTTACGGAGTCACCCCGCTCCGGGCGGGGCATCGCGCCATTCCGGATCGGAGTCTATCGCAGATAATAAGCTATTATCTGCGGTAGAT
>NZ_BAFR01000298.1 GCF_000308435.1 Nocardia araoensis NBRC 100135
GGATGTCGAGCAGTCCGGCGTCCAGCCGGTCGCGAAATGCGGGCACCGCGCCGTGCGGGTGGTAGGGACCGTTGCCGACGAACAGGAACCACACCCGCTGCCAGCGCCCGTCCAGGCAGATCTCCAGCGGCTCGGCCCGGTGCAGGGTCACCACGAGCGCGGCGGCGAACGCGGGCCACTTGCCCCAGCGCGACTGCCACTTCTCGCGCAGCTGCACCAGGTCCGGATAGGCGCCGAGGCTGGCGGTGTTGATCAGATGCCGGGTGCGGGAACCGGTGCCGTCCTGGCATTCGACGCTGGCGATGTCCACCGCCACCGCCTCGCCTGCCCCGGTGGCGTCGATCACCTCGCGCAGATCGTAGACGCCGAGATCGCGGGCGAAGTGGTTGAGCGTGCCGGTGGGGATGACGACCAGCGGCAGCTCGTGGCGCAACGCGACCGCGGCCACCGCGGCCACCGTGCCGTCACCGCCGGCGACGCCGACCGCCAGCACGGGCTCACCGTGCTCGGCGATGGCCTGCTCGAGTTGGTCGGCACAGTCCAGGTCGGGCTGCGTGCGCAGCACGGTGGCGGCGGGCAGGGCGGCGGCGACATCGTCGGTGGGATCGTAATTCGGGTCGCCGGATACCGGATTCACCATGACCACCAAGCCTTTGCCCTCCACCAGCGCGGGCACCTCGCGGACCGGGCGGGCCTGCGCCTCGTCGGATTCGCGCACCGGCCACCAGCGCCGCGTGGCGAGGGCGACACCGGAGCCGACGGCCGCCCCGACGAGCACATCGGAGCTCCAGTGCACGCCGGTGTGCACCCGCGAGTAGGCGACGGTGGCGGCCAGCGGGGCGACAACCAGTGCGGTACGCGGACTTTCCAGCGCGACAGCGGTGGCGAACGCCGCGGCGCAGGCGCTGTGTCCCGAGGGGAACGAGGAGGACCTCGGGGCCGGAACGAGTCGCCGGTGCACCGGCAGGAGTTCGGCGGCCGGCCTGCGCCGTGCGATCAGTGACTTGAGGCCGACGTTGACGACGAAACTGGCTCCCGCGACGGAGACGACACCGCGCAGCGCGGCCCGCCGCGGCGCGCCTTGGCGGGTGGCCAGCAGCGTCGCGAGAACCAGCCACAGTCCGCTGAAATCGGCGCTGCCGGTGAGCCGCAGCAAACCGTGGTCGACCGCCGAAGCGGGCAGTTCGGCGACCGCCGCGCCGATCGCTCTATCGATTCGTCCGATGCCGTGGAACTTCCGGCGCACCCAGCTACTCACCCGCCCGACCTTACCGATCACGGCACGAACGTCTCGAAAGTCGGAGGCGCACCGCATTTCGGCGGCGTCGGCAAGGCTGTGGTTCGACAGGACGGTCACAAGGTGGAGACATGCCCCGAAAACCGGAATCGTAACGGCGTTCTCGTGCCGCCGACTTCCACTGGATCCGGCGACACCGGACGAGGTGGGCAACCCGGCGGACGGCTTCCCCGCCGCGAAGGACATTCGGCTGCAAGCGTTGCGGTGCTGCGAGTATGAAGCCGGCCTCCGCGTGGCGGGTCAGCATCGGTAGCGCGTCCGGCTGCGCCGAGAGGGCGTGCCCGCCGACGGCGCCGGCTGCCACTGCCCGGAAGCGATAGTCGCGTCGGCGTTTCGTGGCGGCCGCTGGGCGCCGAGTCGGCAGTTCGAGACATGTGGCCCACGGGCCGGCCGTCGATCAAATATGCAACCAATGGTTGCGTCGCGAGAGTTGGCCGACTAACGTCATGCGCAACCAAACGTTGCATATGGAGGTCCTGGATATGGAGTACGGCAGTATCGAACGGGAGATGCACGTCGACGCCTCGCCCGAGGTGGTCTTCGAGGTCGTCAGCAGCCCGGAGCACATCGCGGAATGGTGGAGCGACGGCGCCGAGTTCGAAACGGCGCCGGGCGCGGTCGGTGAACTCGTCTGGGGTGACCGGGCCGAGGTCGTCCCCATCAAGGTGGTACGGGCCGAGCCACCCCGATTGTTCTCGTTCCGCTGGTGCTATGCGGGCGGCGCGATCGACGATTCCGCCGGTTCGCTGCTGGTGACCTTCGAGCTCACCCCGTCGGGCGCTGGTACCAAGATCCGGCTCACCGAGACGGGTTTCCGGGAAATGGGTTGGGAGGCGGCGAAGCTCGAGGAGCTGTACCGCGACCACAGCATGGGATGGGACACCTTCGTCCCCCGGCTCGGGGAGTACATCGTGCGGCTGGTGTCGACGCCGTGACCGCCGCAGTCGACGACGACCTGTGGTCCGCCATCGGGGACCCGATGCGCAGGCGGATGCTCGATCTGCTCCTCGCGGAGGGGAACGGCACGGCCACCAGCCTCAGTGAGCGGCTGCCCGTCACGCGGCAGGCGGTCGCCAAACATCTCGTCGTGCTCGACCGCGTCGGTTTGGTGCACGGCACGCCCGCCGGGCGGGAGCGGCGGTACCAAGTGGACGAGGCGCAACTCGCGCGCGCGGTCGCTCAGTTGTCCGCGGTCGGGGCGGCGTGGGACGCCAGGCTCCGGCGCATCAAGCGCATCGCGGAGGCGATTCAGCGCAAACAAGATCAGCAGTGAGATCACGCGGTTACGAGAACAACGGAAAGAGGAATCGAAATGGTGGACATTCTGCACAAAGTGGGCATCAAGTCGCCGGTGGACGAGGTCTACGCCGCCTTGACCACCACCGAGGGGCTCGCCGGGTGGTGGACGGCCGATACCGAGGGGGACGGCGGCGAGCTCGGCGGCCTGCTCGAATTCCGCTTCGCGGCAGGTGGATTCGACATGCGGGTGCGCGAGCTCGACCCGGGAAAGCGAGTGCTGTGGGAGGTGGTCGGCGGGCCCGATGAGTGGATCGGCACCCAGGTGGACTGGAGCCTCGATCAGGCGGGCGACTACACCACCGTGCTCTTCGCGCACCGAGGGTGGAAGGAGCCGGTGGACTTCATGCACCACTGCAGCACCAAGTGGGCGGTCTACCTGCTGAGCCTGAAATCGCTGATCGAAACCGAGAAGGGCGCCCCGCATCCCCACGACGTCAAGATCGACAGCTGGGATTGACGCGCCGCGCGGGAAGTTCGCGGGCACCGCGACGGCATTTCGCACCGGCGGCATCGCCACCGGTGCGGATGCTGTCGCGCGTCGGCCGGCCGGCGTACCTTGCCGTGCGCCGTTCGAGCTCGATGGCCGCACGTTTCCGATGCGCGGTCAGGGGGTGAGGATGGTCTTCCCGATGGCCGTGCGGTCTTCGAACGCCCGATGGGCGGTCGCCGCTTCGGCCAGGGGCAGCACCGTGCCGATGACGGGGGTGAGTTCACCGCGCACCGTGAGGTCCGCGGCTCGGCGGGCCAGCTCCGGCCACCGTTGCGGGCGATATCCGAGGCTGAAGGGAATCAGCGAGGCGCCGACCGGTAGGAGTTGCTCCGAGCTGATCTCGACCGCGACGCCGCTGGCCGAACCGAAGACCACCATGCGGGCGCGCGGTTTCGTGAGCAGGCTGTAAGCCTCCCGCGCCGTCCGTCCGCCGACGGTCTCGAGCACGACCGACACCGGACCGGCCTCCTCGGTCCATCCCGGTCGCGTGTAGTCCACGGTGGCATCGGCGCCGAGGTCGGCGGCCAGCTGCCGCTTCGCGGCCCCGCTCGCACCGGCGACGACCCGGGCTCCGGCTCGTTTGGCCAACTGGATCAACAGGGTTCCGATTCCTCCGCCTGCCGCCTCCACCAGAACCGTGTCCTCGGGCCCGATCTCC
>NZ_BAFR01000297.1 GCF_000308435.1 Nocardia araoensis NBRC 100135
GCCGGTCGATATCGCGTCGGTGTTCCCCGAGCTGGCTCCGTTGGCGCGTCGGGCAGTCCGCTTGCACCCCCGTCCTGGTGAGCCGACTGTTCGTGAGAGTTCCATCGGCGGGCCGCTGTTGTGGCCTGCTGATGAGCAATGGCCGGTCTGCGGCAAAGAGCACTACCACCGGGACCTGCCTGTCTCCCTTGACGATGTCCGGCGAAGCCGGGCACTGCTGGAGGCGGCCTGGCTTCGTCATAACGCTTCCGGCGGCGCCTTCCTCGACTCCGAACAGCGGGCATACCTCGCTGAACTCGAAGCGGGACATCCGGGTCATATCGAGCCGAATGCGCTGCTCCCGGTCGCTCAGCTCTACCTGCGCGACATACCTGGTCTGTCCGGGCCCGAGGGAACCGACCTGCTGCAAGTGCTGTGGTGCCCGCTGGATCACGAACATTGGCATCCCACAGCCCATCTCGTCTGGCGAGATTCCAGCGGCGTCGACGAGCTGCTCACTGATCCGCCAGCGCCTGCCGATGTCGACCACTACGGCCGCTACGTTCCCGAGCCCTGCATCCTGCATCCCGAGGTCGTGAGCGAGTACCCCGAACCAGTCGAGTTGCCAGAGGAGCTCGCGCAGCGCCTCCGCGACTGGGGAGCCAGGCAATTTCCCGAGGACGATCCGGAGGATATGAGCCCCGGCTACGCCTACTACCAGTACGAGCACTCCGTCGCTCCCGGTTGGAAAGTCGGTGGTTGGGCTCCGTGGAGCGGCAACGACTCTGTTCCCCTGAACTGCAAAATCTGCAACGCCGAGTATCAGCCGCTGCTCACTATCAGTTCTGGCGAATGGGACGGGGGCAGTGGTAGCTGGATCCCTCTCGAAGATCGACAAGCCTCTTCAGGACCTGTCGGGCTGCGCCAGCCGCATGACCCGGCGATGGTGTCGATCGGCCCCCAACTACAACCTGCAGATCTATATCTGTCCCACATCCTTCGACCACCCGCACCTGGAAAACATGCAGTAAGTCCGAGGCCGGAATGGCCAGCATCTAACCCCGTTCACCGAATCAAGATCCTCAAGTGTCGTTTGCCACCGTCGAGGGACCACCACGTTGTCAGTCATGGGACCACCGAAAGCAGGCGATCCGCTACGGGAACGTGTTCCAGATTTGCCGCGCGGTCCGATCGTGGTGGCCGCGGCTGAATATCCCATAATGGCGATGAGCGAGCTGACCAGCGACCGTCAGGGCCTGCGGGACCTGACTCCAGGCTTCCAACTCTGGGAAATGGATGGCCTCCAGCGAGAATGGACCGCTGATGGGAGCGGACATGAACATCGAGGAAATGCTGGACCGGCTCGGCTCGGCGATCGGGCCGCCGCCTGTGGGCGGAGTGGTCCCGGTTCCGTGGGAGCTCGGGCCCGAGGCGATCGGTTTCCAACTGCCCACGGACTACCGGGCGTTCATCGACCGGTACGGGATGGTGAGCATCCGCAACGAGCTGCACATCTTCGCGCCCTCGGCCGCGCCCAGCCCCAAGACCGGGCAGCCGCTGGGCTTCGAGGGATTCCTCTATTACACGACGGATCCCTACGGCTACTGCGCCATGCTGGCTCAGGCCTACCAAGGCGGGGATTACGACGAGTGCCCGTATCCGCTGTTCCCGGCCGAGGGCGGGCTTTTGAAGTGGGGCAACAACTGGTGCTCCGACCAGTTTTTCTGGCTGATGCGCGACCCGGACCCAGACCGGTGGCCGGTCGTCGCCAAGTTCGACTCGATGCGGGAGTGGGACCTGTTCGAGGGCGGCTTCCTGGAGTTCCTGCTGGCGGCGGTGACGGAACAGTATCCGTACCATGGGGACGTTGTTCCCGACGGGACGAAGCAGGTCGTCGATGGCCGTGATTATGCCCCTTGGGGTGACTGTCGAAGCAGCAGTGGCAGTGAACCCTCGAACATGGTCGACGGCCATACCCGGGGGCGGCTTCGGCACGGTGACCTGAGGGTCCCGTCTCCGTCGGGGGGTGACGCCCTTCGTTTGCAGAACTCGCCGGGATTACACCAAACGCACTAATCTGCAGCTGAGCGGGCGTTCGAGCACGCAGCATCCGCCAATCACCAGAGCGACAACCCGTTCCACTTCTGCACAGCTATCGGTGGTCCCACAACTGGCAACGTGCTGGTCCCATGGAGGTGGCAAATGACACTCAAGCGCCGGATTTCTCAAAGATGTTCCTCGACACCGATCGAGCAGCCGCAGCGCCGAAACCGTGCACCACACCTGTCGCCATCTGCTAACGTCTGCGCGAAAGTCACTGAGCTGCACAAACTCTCTCAAAGCAAGGCATCACGCCTGAGACTCCCCCAGAGAAGTGACGTTGTTGCGGTTGCGGCTGAACAACTCCACCCGCCCACCAGCGAGGCGGCACACCGCCCGCATGCCGTCCCATTTCATCTCGATCGCCCACCGTCCCGGGGTATCGGGCGGCCGACCGGCTGTCGCGAGCATCGGCGCAGGCACGGACACACCCCTCAGCGTATTCCTAGCGAATACCAACCAAATGGTGTGGTTCGCTAAGCTCGGGCGTGTGCAGTTCGAGGAAGGCTCCCTGATCCACCTGGTCGCAGGCGGGATGAGCGTGTTCCGCATCATCGAACTCGGCGTCGACGGCGACCCGACCAAAGCGGTGGTGCAAGCCGTCGGCGACGCCTCTGGCAGCTATCCGTGGACGACCGATCTGACCTACGCGGTGCCCGCCGACCAGCCCTAGCCGCCCGCCCGTCCGCGCCCGCTGTCCCCGCCTGCTGGCGGACATCACCCCCTTCCCTCATCACCGTCCACGGAATGCTGCGGCACCGGTGGCTCGCCGGGAGAGGCGGTGCTGGTGATCGGTGGTGTGCGTGGACGGGCCGACGCGGCGGCGGGGTCGCCGCTCGGGGACGGTTCGCTCGACGCGGCGGCCCGTGATGGTGGCTGCGGTGTGGTGGGGTTGGGGTGGGTGCGTGCGGCGGTGAGCAGTTGCCGGACTTCTTTCAGGCTGATCTCGAGCAGGTCGGCGATGTCCTCCTCGGAGCCACCACGCTCACGGATGACGGCTGCGGCCTCGGCCTGGTCGGCGCGGTAGCGGGCGATCTCGCTCGCGGCGCGCGCTTCGAGGTCGCTGATCTGCTGGCGCAGCGCGGCGACGTCGCGATCTCGGGCGGTTTCACACGCGGTGATCGCTGCCCAACAGGCGAGGTAGCGTTTGACCGCTTCATGGATGGCGCGCTCGCGCTGGCGCGCCAGTTCCCGGCGTTGCTTGCTGCGGGCGCGTGAGCGTTCCAGTCGCGCGGCGACTTCCGGGGATCGAGCGATCCGCGGGGACCGCGGTGGGTGACGCGATGACATGACCGGCCTCCTGAATGTCGGGCCCGCCTGCCGATTCTCCCGAACTCGATGCTACCCGCTCCCGGCTACCGCCCTGCGCGCGAAACCCGGCGCACTCGCCCATCCTCGCCCACCCCCAATTTTGTCCATCCGACATCGAGGAGGTCGTGTCATGGCAGCAGTTGTTCGCCCGCCACGGCGAACAATGGCGCCACTCCCCGGTGGGGAACTGCTGGCCTCTGCTGGTGGTGCTGTGCTGGCGTCCGGCCCCGACCTGCGCAGCTATGACCACTACGTGATCAGCC
>NZ_BAFR01000296.1 GCF_000308435.1 Nocardia araoensis NBRC 100135
CGCCGAGCGCGACATCGACCTGCTGGAGGCATTGGCCTATCCACTGCCGCTGACCATGGTGTGCGAACTGCTCGGCGTGCCGCCCGAGGCGCACGGGCACGTGCGCGCGATCTCCGCGAGCATCGCGCGCGGGCTCGACCCCGACGTGCTGCTGTCGGAACAGGAGCTGGACGCGCGCACCGCCGCCGTGCACGCCTTCGGCGAATTCTTCGGCGACCTGGTCGAACAGCGCCGCCGCGCCCCGCGCGCCGACTTGATCACCGCGCTGGTGCAGGCCGACGACGCGGGCGCCCGGCTGACGCGCACCGAATTGCTCGGCACGCTGCTGATCCTCGTCGTCGCCGGGCACGAGACCACAGTCAACCTGATCGGCAACGGCGTGCTGGCCTTCATCCGCAACCCGGAGCAGTTCGAGCGGTTGCGCGGCTTCCCCGAGTTGTCCGAGCCCGCCGTGGACGAGGTGTTGCGCTACGACGCCCCGGTGCATCTGACCACACGCACCGCGCACGACGAGATAACCGTGTCGGGAAAGACTTTCGCGCCGGGCGAGGCGGTGATCGTGCTGCTGGCGTCGGCCAACCGCGATCCGGCGGCGTTCCCGCGGGCCGGCGAGTTCGACATCGCTCGCTATGCGCGTGGCCGAAAGGCCGAACGGCACTTGTCCTTCGGTCTCGGCCTGCACTACTGCCTGGGCGCGCCGCTGGCCCGGCTGGAGATGGGCGTGGTGCTGCGGGCGATCGCGGCCCGGGTGGCGTCGCTGTCCCTGCTCGAGGAGCCGCTGTACCGGCCGAACGTGGTCGTGCGCGGCATGTCGCAATTGCGTGTCCGGATGGAGGCCCGATGAACACCGCTACGCCCGCCGATGTGACCTTCGATGCTTTCGATCCGAGCGAGCGCGCCGACCCGTATCCGGCCTACCGGCGGGTGCGGGACGCGGCGGCGCTGTTCCCGTACGCGTTCGGCGACGTGCCGGTCACGTTGGTCACCCGCTACGAGGAGTGCGCCGCGATCCTCACCGGCGCCGACTGGGGGCACGGCTACGGGGCGGGCATCAGTCCGTTCCGGGACACCACGGCGGCGATTCCCGGTTCCTTCGTCCGCATGGATCCACCCGAGCACGGCCGCTACCGCAAGCTGGTCGCGAAGGCGTTCACCCCGCGGCTGATGGCCGAGATGGTTCCGGTCGCGGGGCAGGTCGTGCGGGAGATCGTGGACGCGGCCCTCGCCCGCGGCGAGCTCGACGTGCTCGACGGCTTGGCGGTGCCGCTGGCGGTGGCGATGGTGCCGGTCCGGCTGCTGGGCGCCGACCCGGCCGACGGCCCGAAGTTCCGGGAGTGGCAGCTGGCCATCGCGCGGGGCAGTGACCCCGACTCGCTGCTCGGGCCGCAGGATGTCGCGGCCCGCACCGCGGCGGCGGTCGAGTGCATGGGCTACTTCGCCCGGCTGGTCCAGCGGAAGAAGGAGAATCCGACGCCGGATCTGTTGAGCGCGCTGGTGGCCGCGAGCGCGGACAGCGACCGGCTCACCGAGCCGGAGGTGATCGGCATGGCCCTGCTCACCCTGGTGGCGGGGATGGAGACCTCGATCAATCTCATCGGCAACGGAATGCTCGCGCTACTGCGCAACCCGGACCAGCTCGCCCTGCTGCGGGACCAGTCCGAACTGATCGTGCCCGCGCTGGACGAGATGCTCCGCTACGACGCGCCCACCCAATTCACCATTCGCGTCGCGCTGGCCGACACCGTGGTCGGCGAACACCGGTTCCGCCGGGGCGACGGAGTCGTGGTGCTCACGGCCTCGGCCGGCCGGGACGACCGGGTGTATCCGGACGCCGACCGCTTCGACGTCACCCGCTACGCCGGAAACCACCCCGCGCGCAAGCATCTCGGCTTCAGCCTCGGCATCCACTACTGCGTGGGCGCACCGCTGGCGCGAATCGAGGCCGAGGCCGCGATCGGCGCGCTGCTCGCCAGGGCGCCGAAGCTCGCGCCCGCGACCGACGCGATCGAGTACCGGCCGAGCTTGATCCACCGCGGCATCGTGTCGCTGCCGGTGACGTTGTGAACGGGACACGGCACGCGGTGGTGCTCGGTGCGGGCGTCGCCGGGCTGCTGGCGGCACGAGTCCTGGCCGAGCACTTCGCGCGGGTCACGGTGTTCGAGCGGGACGGCTTCGACGCCGAGGGCATGCGCAAAGGCGTTCCGCAGGCGCGGCACCTGCACGGCCTGCTGGATCGCGGCCGCACCATCATCGAGGAATTGTTGCCCGGATTCACCGACGAGATGACCGCCCGCGGCGCGACCGAGGTCGAGGCCCTGGTCGGAACCAGGTGGTATGTGGGCGGGCTGCGGGCCGCCCCGGCCGCGACCGGGCTCACGTCGCTGATCGCGACCCGGCCGCTGTTGGAGTCCGTTTTGCGGCAGCGTATTTCGGAGCTGCCCCGGGTGCGGCTCGTGGCGGGAACCGCGCGCGGCCTGATCGGTGACCGGCACGGCGTGCGCGCGGTGTCGGTGTCCGGTGACTCCGGTGTCGAGACGCACGCGACCGACCTCGTGGTCGACGCGACCGGACGCGGATCGCGGGCGTCGGTGTGGCTCACCGCGCTCGGCGCCGAGCCACCCCGGGAACAGCGGCTGGAGGTGGATCTGGGTTACGCCTCGCGGTTCTACCGCCGCATCGAAGGCCAGCTCGACGGGCACGCGTCGGTGATCATCTCCACCGGGGCGAACGGCCGCGGCGGCGGCGCGGTGCGGGTGGAGAACGATCGCTGGCACGTGACGCTGGCCGGAATACTCGGTGACCATCCGCCTACCGATTCCGACGGGTTCACCCGTTTCGCCGCCTCGCTCGCCGCGCCGGACATCCTCGATCTGATCACCCGGTCCGAACCGCTCGGCGACGCGGTGCCGCATCGCTTCCGCGCTCCGGTACGCAGGGCCTACCGGCACCGTGCCGAGGCGCCACCGGGCTTCCTGCTGCTCGGCGACGCGCTGTGCAGTTTCAACCCGCTCTACGCCCAGGGCATGGCGGTCGCCGCCCAGCAGGCGCTGGCGTTACGCGCCTGTCTGCGTGCCTGCGGACCGACGCCGGATCTTCCCGCGCGGTTCTACGCGGCGGCGGACAAGGCGCTCGACGTCGCCTGGCAGCTGTCGGCCGGCGCGGATCTGGCGCATCCGGATGTGGTGGGGCCGCGCACGGTGCGCACGCGGCTCACCAACGCGTATGTGGCCCGCGTGCATCGCGCCGCGCACGTCGACCCGCAGGTGTCCCGGACCTTCCTGCGGGTGGCGAACCTGGTCGAACCGCCCGCGGCGCTGCTGCACCCAGCGGTGGCGGGACGAGTACTGCTGCGCGGCCGCACCCACGCGGCCGCACCGAACATCCGTCCCACCGGTCCCGGACCCCTTCGCGGATCGGGTCCGTCGCCGGACCCGCGACCGTCCATCCCTTCCGATCGCTGACCCATCTCGACTACCGGCAGCATCGACCGGCGTCGATGCTCCGCACAGGAGGAAT
>NZ_BAFR01000295.1 GCF_000308435.1 Nocardia araoensis NBRC 100135
CCACCACGTACGCGGGTTCGGCCTCCTTGTCCTTCGCCGAGGCGACGGCGGCCGCGAACGGGCTCCCCACCGGCACCGGCATGGGCGGCAGATCCGACCGGCCCGTCGCGCCGGTGGGCGGTTGCGTAGCGCCTCGATCGTCCGGGGCTCCGTTGAGCGGGCCGACCCCGGCGGGCGGCATGCCCGCGGCCGAGGGCGCTGTCACGCCGGTGCTCGACGGGCCACCCGGTGTCGTCGTTCCCGTCGCGTTCGGCGTGCCGGTGCCGTTGGCGCTCACCGGGTCCGTCGACGCGGCGGTCGCGCCGGGCACGCCCGCTGCGGTCGGGGACGCCTCGCCGGGTTTGCCCTGCGAAGTGGCGAGCGGGTCGGTCTGAGTGCCGTCGGGGGCGGCCGAATCGCGACCGGCGGAACCGGGACCGGCCGTCACCGGGTCGGCATCGGGCGATGCCCCTAGCGTGGACACGGACGGCGTCGTGGGCCGGTCCGTACCGAACGGATCGGTCGAGCTTCCCGGCACCGGGGACGGCTGATCGGTGAGGCCGGCCACCTGCCGGATGTGCTGGGCGAACTGGTCGTCGGATTGCTCGTAGGCGTCCGCGGACGCACGCAACGATGCGGCGGTGCGATCGTGTTCGCTGGCCAGCGCTTCGCCCGCACGCTGCCGTGCGTCGTAGTATCGCTCCAGCGCTTCATAGACGGGGTAGGCGATCTTGCCATAGGTGGGCAGGAAGCTCGCGAGCCAATCCACCGGCGGCTTGGCCCATTCCCTGGTATCGGCGGCCACCCGACTGTGTTGGTCGGCCAGCTGACGCAAAACCGCAGGGTCGATTTCCATGCTGTTCGGCATGCTCGATCAGATCCTTTCCCACCACACGTCCCCCTATTGTCGATCCTTCCCATGAGTGGGGAGTACACGGCGGTCGCCCGTTCCGGCACTTGCGCACTGGCCTTGGGTGGCAACGCTTTTCGACGATCGCGGTATCCCAGCTACTGATCAGCGGCCCGGCCCCGCGGTGATGGTCGGGCGGCGAGGCGCAGCCGCGGCGGGCGCGGGAGCCGGTGCTACGAAGGCCGGATGACCCACGATCTGCGTGTGCGCGTATATCGCGTCGCGCAGAACCTGTCGTGTCGCCGCCTCCGCCAGCAGCAGCACGAGTTCGTCGCAACGCCGTTCGAAGACCATGGCCCGCAGGCCGCTCATCTCCGACGCGTATCGGCCGTCGGCTTGGTCGGCACGCAACTCACCCAACGCGACCCGCGAGACATCGGCGCGCCGCGACAACATCGTCGCCGTGAGCAGATCGTCGGCATCCCGGAGCTCCTCCCACCACTCCTGCGGCACTTCGCGGCGCTGCCGCAGCGCGCCGAGAATCCGCTCGCGTGCCGCGGGCGCTCCCAGCGCGGCCGGGGAACCCAGGCCGGCGCTGTGGACCCGAACGTGTGCGTCGGAGGCCAACTCCCAGCAGCGCAGCCCGATCTCCGACTCCGGCGTGGCCGCGGCGCGCTGCACCAGCGCCGGGGCCGCGACGAGTTCGAGGCGGTCGACCAGACTGGGCCGCGGCGCGCTGAAGTCCATCGCCGACGAGGCGGCCACTTCCCCTTCGATCGGCACCTCGCCCAACTGCCGTCGCAGTTCGGCGTCGACTTCTCGAGAGGAGACGACGGCGGTCAACCGCGCACCGGACTTGCGCCCCCAGGCGATCCCGAACTCCGCCAGCACGCGCGCGGGATCCGCGACGCCCTCCCACGCGCTCTCGGCCACCTCCCACACCCACGGCGTGGACATCTCACGCGGCAGGTACAGCCCGGCGGGTATCCAGCCGCGTCCTTCGTTCGAGGTGACGAACGCGGTGATCCCGCTCTGGTGGCGCATCACCGAAACCGCCCACCCGAGTCCGAGGACCGCCTCGCCGCCCGCGGCAAGGACGCCCGCGAGCAGTGTGCGGGCCAGCACCAGGTCTCCGTCCACTCGCGCGCCCAGGACGAACGCGGGGGCCGCCGCCGAGGTCATGGCAGCGCCGACGACATTGCGCATCGAATCGTCGCGGTCGTCCGCATCGTCCTTGCCCGCGTCCGCGCGCTGCGCGGTCCGCTCGGGCGGCTGTGTCTTCCCCACGGCGCCCGCACCGGGGGGCGGTCCCGCGCTCACCGCCGTGACCTTGGGCGCGGCGGCCGGTCCGCGCGATTCGCCGGGTGGAGCCGTGGTCTGCTTCGCCTGCACTTGCGGCGGACCCGAGCCGGCCTGTGCCGCTGGAGCGGAGACCGCCGGGCCGGACGGGCCGCTGGAGACGGCCGAGGCGGCCGGTGCCGATGCTGCCAGGGAACCCGGCGTCACCACGGGTGGCGGAAGGACCATGGGCGGTGCCACCGACGCCGCCGGGCTGCCCGCGGACACAGCGACATCGCCGGTCTGGTGGGGTGCGGCGGCGTCGTGCGTTTCCGCCGCCGAAACGGTGGTGGAGCGGTCGTGGGTCCCGGATTCGGCCTCGTCGACCGAGATATCCGAACCCCTTCCGTGCGGATCCTGCGCGTCCGAGCCGGGCGCATCGTGGTCGCCGCCGCCCGCAGGCACTTCCCGATCCGAAGTCATGGGCTCGGTGTCCGTGAGCTGTCCGCGAGGCGGGCCGCCCGCGGCGGTCAGGCCGGGTCCGCCGTCGGATGCCCCGCCGGGCGTATGACCGACGGGGACGGCCGTCGTTCCGCCGGGCGGATACTGGCCGGGCACCGGGTCCGTGACCGGAGATTCGGTCGAAGTGTCCTGGGTGGTGCGAGGATCCGGCTGCCTGCCGACCTCGTCTCCGGGCGCCGATGGGTCGACGGTACCGGCGACCGGCTGCTCGTCGGCGTTCTCCGGGAGCACCACAACGGGCGTATCGTCCTTCGGCCGATCGGTCCGGGGTGATCCGTTGTGCCGTGGATCGCCGGAGTGGTCCGTCGCGGGCCGGTGCTGTCCCCGGTCGCCTGCACCGTGGTCGCCGCCGCTGTGGTCGTGCGCGTTGCGATGGCCCGGCTCCCAGGGCCCCGGCTGCCCCAGCGCGTCGGCGATCAAGCCCAAACTGGGCAGCCCCTGAGGGCTGATCGAATTGAGCGCCGCCCGGACGACGTCCTCCACGTCTTCCCGTGCGGCGGCGATCATTCCGGGAATCCGGCTACGGATGGCCTGGGCGTCGGATTCGTCGTCCTCCGCCGCGGCAGCGCGCTTGGTCGCGTTGACCCTCGCCGTCGCCTCCTCGACGATGTCGAGGATCTTGTTGCGGGTCCGATACACCAGG
>NZ_BAFR01000294.1 GCF_000308435.1 Nocardia araoensis NBRC 100135
TGATACCGCTCCAAACCCAGCGCGTGCTGGGGGCCTTTGGCGGTGTCCTTCGCGCGTGCCCGAGCCGTGCGGTCGAACGGTGCGTATCGGGATCGGCGCCGCGCGATGGTGGAGACGGCGGATTCGTTGCGGTACAACAGCTTCATCCACCGGTAGATATGCGCAGGTGAGTCGAACCCGGCGCGGCTGGCGTGCACGTGCAAACCGACTGAGGAGTCGGTGTCGCAGTCGAGGTCTTCCAGCGCCTCGAGCAGCGGCCACGGGAACCGGTCGATCGCATACCGGTAGGACATGGGGTGGGTCACCAACTCGAATCCCGTGGGCCGGATCGAGGAATCCTGCTTCAAGTAGCCGAGCCGCCCGAGGTGTTCGGTGGCGAGGGTGACGCATTCGCCGTAGCGGTAGCCGGGGACGATGATCTCCAGCTCCAAACCCAGAAATAGTGGGCCTTCGCCGTGGAAGCGGGGGTCGGGTTTGTAGGTGTAGTGCCAGACATGGTCTCGGCCTGTCCGGCAGTCGCAGGCGTGGCCGGGGCGGGTGAGGGTGTCGCAGTGCGGGCACGGGGTGAGGCGGTGGGCGCAGCGGGGGCAGGCGCGGTACCCGCCGGCGACGTAGCGGCCGTTGGCGGTGTAGCGGCTGCACTGGAGGCAGACGTCGAACAACACGGTCGCGCAGCGCAGGCACACTGGGTCGTCGGTGTCGGTCCGCACTGCGGGGCTGGTGGGTTTGCGGCAGCACACACACGGCCGCCAGCCCGAAACGCACCGGGCGCAGACCTGGTATTCCTCGGCGGTTTCGGTCAACTTGAGCGAGGGCTCACGGCAGTGATCACACCGCGGTATCCGCCCTGCGCAGTGGGGACAGACGACCTGGTTGTCGACCGGGTACCGGTCACCGGGCTCACCGCTGCCGCAGACCGCGCACAGCGCAACAGAGAGGGAATCGGGCATGACGGGCCACCTTCCGGAAACGGCAGAACGCCAGACCGGAAGGCGTTCTCCGGTCTGGCGTTGTACGGGCAACAGGGAGTTGGTGATGTGGTCCCCGCGAATCCGCACGTCGGCGGGCTCGCGCGGAGGAGTGGTCACCGCATTCGTCGGTGACGACAGGACCGCTACCAGTCGGCAGACCGTGGCTATGCCGCGCCGCGAACTGCCACGGCGTCGTGGGCGGCCTGCTCGAGCGCGAGCAGGCGCTCGTCGGCGTGGCCGTGCCAGCGCGCGTCGAACCCCGCCCGCTGTTTGTGCATCACACCGTCGGGTGCGGCGACGAAGAACTCCTCCAACCGCGGATACGTCGTCGCGGGTTCGGTCAACCACACCCGGGTGTGATCACCGTCCAGGTCGCACGGGACCTGCAACGTTGCGGCGATCCGGTGCAGGATCTCCACGGTTTCGGTTCGGCGGCCGTGGGCCACGGTGTCGACGGCCCGCCAGGCGCGGGCGGGTGCGGTGTAGCAGCGGCGGACCCGGTAGACCGCCCATCGGCAGCGATCCAGCTGGGCTTCGGCCAGGGCGAGGACGTGGTGGGCGCCGTCGCGGCGCAACCGGTCAGTCAGCGATCTACCCGGGCCGAACAGTCCGGAGTTGCGGTTGAGCGCGACGGCGACGTACTCGTCCACCACATGCTTGTACGCCTCGGCGGGCGCGGCGTGGAACCGCGCCAGCTGCTCGGGCCATCCGGGTTGGGAGACGAAGCAGCATTGTCGGCAGCAGGATTTCGGCCACCACACCCCGAACAGGTATCCCTGGCGGTGGGCGCGGGACCAGCCTGCGGCGTGCAGCGGGTAGATCGGGTGCCGGCGCCCGCCCAACGTCACCGACGAATCCGTGGCGATGCGCCGGGTCTCCTCGGCGTTGTAGCCGACCGCGTGCACATACGGCGCGGAACCCAGGTGGGTGGCCCGCCATGTGTCGAGCGGCATTCCTTTCGCCTTGGCCGAACAGGTGCGGTTGCCGCCGAGGGTGGGCAGCACGCCGTTGCCGCGGTGTTCGTCGCTGAGCGCGTAGAAGCCGTACTTCTCGGGGTCGGGGTGCAACTGCACCGGTTGCCGGGTGTCCTGCAATACGACAATGCCGTCCGCGGCCGAGGGGCCCTTGCGGGCCACTTCGACCAGGCGGACCGAATGCCGCTGCAACAGCGGCAGGACGTGGGTGGCGACCAGGTCGCAGGTGCTGGTCCACTCGTCACCGGTCTGGGCGATCAACACGATCAGGTTCGACAGGTCGCCCCGTAGTTCCGCGGGCCGGAACTCCGGCTCGAGTAGCGTGCGCACTATGCCGCAGGTGCTTTCCACCCCCATGCCGTAGGACCAGCACACCGGGTCCGCGCCGCCGAAAAGGTCCGGCACGGCGAACAAGCCGTCTGTGGGGTCGACCGTGCGGGATCTCCTTTCGGCAAGGGGTCGGGGATGAGTGGTGGGCGTCGGGTGTGTGCCGATGTATGCGGTGAAGCCGCTTTTCGCCTTGGGCCGCTGACACCGTGGATTTCGGGGACCGGGCATCGGTCAGGCGGTCCAGTGCTCGATCGGCGGGGATGTGGTGGCGGTGGTGGCTTCGGTGATGATGTCGGCCATCGAGCGGTCGGCGCGGAAGCGGTGGCCGATCGCGTGTTCCACGGCGGCGTATTGCGCGGCCAGCTCGGGAAATAGTTGCGCGGCGCGTACGAGCGCGGCGCGGGAGGAAAGGACACAGAAAACGCAGGACGCCTGCGAGAATCCGGCAGCGTAGGCCGGGTGGGGGCGGGTGCCAGCGGAAGCGATACGCGCCCACACATCCTGCACGGTCCAGCCATGGATCGGCAGCCACGTATCGACGTGACGGCGCGTATTGGACACACCGCTCGTGGCCGCGCGACCCTCGGCCCGCGCTCTTCTACAGATCGCGCACAGGCAGGTGGCGCCGGGTTCGTGTACGAACGGCGACGAGCGGCGGCGCTGAGGCGATTCCTCGGCGCGGTGGCCCATGATGTTGAGCACCCGCACCTGCCGACCGGTCAGCCCCGCGGCGCGAGACTCGGAGACCAGCGCGGTGATCACCCGCCGGATCGGGCCG
>NZ_BAFR01000293.1 GCF_000308435.1 Nocardia araoensis NBRC 100135
ACTAGTCAGACCAAAGGTCAAATCCGCCGTTGTTCCGACAGTCACGGCGGACAGCCCCCCGACCAGTCGCGTTCCCAAACCTCTCAGGGCAGTACACCTAAGGTAGTGGTCCGGAAAAAGTCGTTCCTTGCTGATGTGCCTTGTTTACCTATGCGACGACCGTAAGAGGTGTCGGCGGGCACGGGCGTCGGAGTTGAGCGTTCCACCGATCGGTTGATGCCCGTTAGCGACGATCGCGACCCCTGCGGTGCACAACGATGTGGAGCCGAGTCGGGCAATGACGCTCAGTGGGGTCGCGGTCATCAACTGGATACGAGTGGCTACGGGTGCCGGGCTGGCCTTTGCGAGCGAGCTGCGGCGAACATAACCATCCGGCTGGCGCAGGCGATGGTCTGCGGTGGTCGGTCGATGCGGAATTGGCTTCTGAGATGAGTGCACTGCTACCTCTTGCCTACGGATACCTGCGCGATGACTTGCTCGGTGATCGCGACCGCGATGCCGGTGAGGACACGTTGCGAACTGCTGCCCGCTCGCTCGGCTACGAGCTGGGTACCGTGTTCCATGAACCGCCGCCGGAGACTGGACTGCTGCCGCCAGCGTTCGTCGATCTGATCCAGGAATGCCGGCGCGCGGCAGCGCACGCAGTGATCACACTCTCCGGGCACATGTCGAACATGTCGATGTCCCGGATGGTACTGGCGGCGGTCCTGCAAGTGCGTGCCGAGGCCGTCGTCCACGAAGTCGGGTAAAGAATCTACTAGTCTCAGGGTCGGCTACCTCAAGACTCGATCGGCGAGTCGCCCTGTCCTAGACCGGCTTGGCCAAGGGGCGCGTTCACGACTGTGATGATGGCGTGGGCAGCCCAGCGCTGCTGTGTCCGCACCCAGGGCCAGGAGGTTTTGGGGCAAACGCTCATCACATTCACCGTGTAGTGGGTGCGACAGCGCTGCCAGGACGCGCCCGGCAGGGTCGCGCCGATCGCGGCGACCAGCCCGGCGTGGGCGTCGGAGGTGACCAGCTCGACCCCGGTCAGGCCGCGGGCGACCAGATCGCGGAAGAACGCCAGCCAGCCGGCGCCGTCTTCGCCGCTGGTGATCCGCAGGCCGAGGATTTCGCGGTAGCCCTCGGCGTTGACGCCGGTCGCGACCAGGGCGTGGACGTTGACCACGCGCCCGTTCTCGCGGACTTTCAGCACGAGTGCGTCGGCGGCGACGAACGTGTAAGGCCCTTGATCGAGGGGGCGGGTGCGGAACGCTTCTACCTGGGCGTCGAGGTCGGCGGCCATGATCGATACCTGCGACTTCGACAGCCTGGTCACCCCCAACGATTCGACGAGTTTCTCCATGTGGCGGGTCGAGACACCGAGCAGATAGCAGGTCGCCACCACCCTGGTCAGTGCTCGTTCGGCGCGTTTGCGGCGTTCGCGCAACCAATCCGGAAAGTAGCTGCCTGATCGCAGCTTCGGGATCGCGACGTCGATCGTGCCGACGCGGGTGTCGAAGTCGCGGTGGCGGTAGCCGTTGCGGTGGTTGACGCGGTCGTTGCTGTGTTCGCCGTAGCCGGCGCCGCAGATCGTGTCGGCCGCGGCGCTCATCAACGTCTGAATGAACGTCGAAAGCATGTTGCGCAGCAGATCAGGACTCGCCGCGGCGAGTTGGTCCGACAGCAGCTCCGATGGGTCGATAGGCTGGAGATCGGTCATCGCGTGGTTCTCCTTCGAGTGACTTTGGTCGGTCTCTTGAAGAATCACGCGGTGACCGTTCCCCATTCGGCTACGACACGCCCAGACGTTGCTGGCATCTGGTCGTACACCACACTATTGGACGCAACCGAAGCACTGGGTCGATCTTTTGGGCATGGCCCATATCCTTCCTGCTACCCCATAACGGGGCGGCAGCAAAGCCGGGGCGGTTCACTCCGGGCCGACCTCACCGTGCAGCCCGAAAGGCCATAAAGAGAGCACTCCGATGCCTGAAACGACGCCTCGCCGACGTCGTCTACCGCACCATGCTGCGAGAGGCCGGTACCTCTCTGCTCACGACGGCTTGACACAGAGAGAAGCCGTTGCATTCACAGTCCCCAGCTAGATCGTGAAAACGCAGCTTCGGTAGCTGGTGGTGATGTACCTGCTGTTTCCAGGGTTGAGGTAGTCGGAGTCTCCGCGGCCGTCCTCTTCGGTGTACATGCGGACCGTGGCGTTGGTGTTGTTCTCTACCGAGCCTCGCGTGATCTCGATGTTGTAAGTGCTGTACTCCTCGGGGTTCTGAATCTGATCGGAGTACCCATAAGAGTTCTGATACCTGAACGTGCCGACCGCCATGCTCTGCCTCCACGTTGTAGAAACGGACCCACACCGAACATAGCTGATGGATAGCTATCGGGTGCGGGTTTGTCTCGTTGTGGCAGCCAATTCGTTGGGGCGGGGTTGGGTCCAGTCGCCTTGCATCCGTCTTTAGCTGGGAGAAATAGGCTCTCACCGGGCGCTTCGCCCCGAGCGAAGCCTTAAACGCGGAATCCATCGCTAATTAGTTGCTCGGAAACCTGCGATGTGGTGAGCCCACCTCGGCGTCCAGGAGCGCGATAGCCACGAGGACTGCACCTCCGGCAATCCGGTTGGCTGGGACTCAGCCGGCATGCGGTGCGTCTCGGGGAGTCAGACATCGTTCCCGTCCCCAGATGTCGCCGGGGCCCTTGCGCCCGCCGCCGTCGTCGAGATGCCACGGATCGTCGTCACCGCCGTTTCCGCCGCCTCCGCCTGGATCGGAGTTGCCGCGATCGTGTGGGTGGTCCTCGGGCCAGAACCCGGGGTCCTCTGGGAACGGCATGGCCAATGGGGAGGGGAACACGCCTTCCAGTGCAACAGCACCGGTTTCGGATTCCGCTGCGACAGCCTTGATGGAGCCGGACTCACTCATGATGAAAGCAACCAGGGGAATGGAGATGATCGCGAGTTCTGGCACCTCGACCACCACATCGCGCAGC
>NZ_BAFR01000292.1 GCF_000308435.1 Nocardia araoensis NBRC 100135
TCGCCGCGGCGGTCGACGCGGCCGGCGAGGACGGCCGCCGCGGTGGCCGTGCAGGCATCGTGGGCGCCGCGGACGCGGCCGCACACCATCGCAGGCCAGTTGCGCGAACTCGTGCCCGGCCTGAAAGAACTCATCGTCGCCGAGTTCGGGCCCGCACTGGCGGTGCACCTCGGGTTGGGGGCGCTCGGCGTGCTCGTCGTCCCCGGCGGGTGTCACTGAGCAGGTGCGATCGTTCAGTCGGACTACGATCTCGGTGATCCGAATGCGGGCGGGTCGCCCGGCGTACGGCTAGCGTCGGAACATGAGTTCCGTGAAGCCGCCGGTCCGTCCGCCGCTCACCGTGGCCGCGGTGGACTGGGACCATCCGGACGCGGCGACGTTGCGCGCGGAGATGGCCGCCGAGGTCGGGCCGCGCTACGCGCATCTGGCCAGGCAGTTGCCCACGAACCCGAACGCGGTGGACCCCGCCACCGTGCACAGCACTTTCGTGGCGTACTCGGCCGGTCCGGTGGGCCACGCCGCGCTGCGGTGGAACGGGGAGGAACTCGAGGTCAAACGGATGTTCGTCCGCCCCGCGTATCGCGGTTCGGGCGCCGCGGCGCTGTTGCTCGCCGCCACCGAGGATGCCGCCCGCGCGGCCGGACGCCCCCGACTGATCCTGCAGACCGGTCACCTGCAACCGGAGGCCGTTCGCTTCTACGAACGCAGCGGCTACCACCGCATCCCGATCTTCGCGCCGTACGAGGTCCTTCCGCTGTCGAACTGCTTCGCCAAAGATCTGGGCTGAGACGGCACGTCGCCGGATGCGCTGTCGCGCAGGACCGGCGAGTTGTCCACAGGGCGGCGGTTGTCAACAGCTTCGTCGAATCGGCTGGTCGAACGGATTCTTCCGGCGCGTGCCGGCACTACCGTCGCGGCCATGTCACGACAGGACGAACGCGAGCGGGTACGCCGGCGATTGGGTGAGCTGACCGCCCGGGTCGGCGTGAGCATGACGGCCGGTGCGGGCACCGGGACCGCCGGGCAGGGAGCGGAACGCGACCCGTCCGGATGGGGGACGGTGCGCTCTCCGCGCGGTGGGCGCGTGGACGAGACCGGGCAGCCGGATCGTCCGAGCCGCACCGCGCCCGCCGCCCCACGCCGGGGAGGAACGGGCACCGTCACACGCCCATCGCCTTCGGACGAAAAGGCCCCGCGTCCACCGGGGACCTGGCAGCAGACGAGCCGAAAACCGCCCGTCGTCCGCCCCGGTCCTATGGCAGGCCAGACGCAGCACCCACCGGATGGCGAGTCTGTGGTGCATTTCCGTCCCGCCGAATCCGAGGACGACGAAGACCAGCGCCGGTCGACGCCCGTGGGTAGCCCCACCGCCGGTGCTCCGCGAACGGATGAGCCAGGGCCCGAGAACTTTTCGGGTGCGGCGGGGAAATGGGATCACATGCGGTTGTCCGGCTGTCCCGCGCCCGACCGGGAGGCCGGAGACGATGTCGGTCGAGTCCGATCCCCAGGCTGGCTGGAGGAGTCGACGCACGGAGCGAACCGGCTGCACCGCCTTGTGCCCGAACGATTCCGGGGCGTCCGGCTCGATCCGGGTCGTCGCGGGGTCCGCACGCTCGTGTTCGTCGGCCTTGCCGCGATGGTCGTCGCCGGAGTGGTCGCGTTCCGTGAGCGCCCCATCGCGCACACGGTGCCGCCGTTGCCGATCGGGCAGAGCGTCGCCGCAGCCACGACCGGTGCCACCGCCACGGCGAGCGCGGCCGGGGATCGATCGGGACGAGCCGATCCCGGCCCGCCGACCACCGAACTGGTCGTCAGTGTGGTCGGCTTGGTGCAGCGCACCGGTTTGGTTCGGCTCCCCGAAGGTTCGCGTGTCGCCGATGCGCTCGCCGCGGCGGGCGGCCCGAGTGAAGGCGCGGACACCACCGGACTGAATCTGGCGCAGCGTTTGTCGGACGGCGATCAAGTGCTGGTCGGGCCGGTCGCACCGAATCCGGCCGCGCCGCAGCAGGCCAGCGGCACGATCGGCCCAGGCGGTCGTCCGTCCAGCGGGTCCGCCGCCGCGCCGAGCCGCCCTGCGAGCCCGGCGGGACGGATCGACCTCAATACGGCGTCCGAGGCCGAACTCGATGCTCTCCCCGGCGTCGGGCCCGTCACCGCACGCGCCATCGTCAGCTGGCGTACGACCAACGGTCGCTTCACCTCCGTCGAGCAGCTCGGCGAGGTCGACGGCATCGGCCCCGCCCGCCTGGCCCGGCTGCGTGATCTGGTGCGGGTATGAGCGCCGCGCGGTTGCTCGAACTGGTTCGCCGGAAGTTGGGCGCCGATACGGAATCGATGCGGGTCGGCACGGGCGCCGGCGCCGCTCGAAGTCAGAACGACGGTGCGGCGCCGGAAGAGCCCGGCGCCGTTCAGGCACTCGACGCTCGCCTGTTGCCCGCTGCCTTGTGCTGTTGGGGCGCAACCCTTGTGGCGGTGACGGCGGGGTGGCGGGCCGGGATGGTGCTGGCGCTCGCGTTGACGATTCTGGCCATCGGATTGTGGGTGCTGCTGCTGTGGGCGGTCGCGCACGCCGGCGAACGCCGGCGAGCGGTGGCGGCGGTGGCGCTCGCGGCGGTGGTGCTCGGGGCGGGGTTCGCGGCCGCGGCGGCATGGCGGGAACATCGCGTGGCGACGCATCCGCTGCGGGCGGCGGCCGGGCAATCACTGCGTGTGGTGGTCATTCCGACAGACGATCCGAAGCCGTTGCGCGCCAAAGGGGCGGGTGAGGATCGGGGGTGGACGGTTCGGGCGGATCTGCGAGAGTACCGGCGCGGTGGGGTGACGATACGCGCCGGCGGTGGGGTGGTCGTCCTTGCTTCGGGTCCGGAGTGGGGCGAGTTGTCTCCGGGCGGGCCGGTCGAGTTCCGCGCCAGGGTGGAGCAGCCGCGCCGGTCCGACCTC
>NZ_BAFR01000291.1 GCF_000308435.1 Nocardia araoensis NBRC 100135
GGGCACGATCCCGTACATCAGCCACACCGCACACCGAGGCGAACACGGCGTACGGCACAACGCGGTGTGCAACCGGTCGTAGTGGGTCTGCTGGCGCGCCGTCCGCGCTTCGAGGACCTCATCTACGGATTTGGTGAGGTACTTGCACAGATACCCGATATGCCGTTTGGCTTCCTCGCTGCCACCGAGAACGCCCCGGATGTCCATCTGGGAGCCGAACACCGCCATGTGCGCCGGTTCATCGTCGGGGCCGATGTCGGCTACCGCGTCGTCCCAGGACTGCAACGGCTCGCGGGTGTCGGGGTCGACGAACGTGCGTTGTGCGCGGTCCCACAGTGGCACCCGATCCGGGGTGTAGACCATCTCGGTACGGCGGGGCCACCAGATCTGCCGGTAGGTCCCGGCGGTGACCTGTCGCAGGATGCGGCGGGGGATGCTGCCGCGGATTGCGATGTGGATGTGTGGGGCGCCGCGCCGTTGCGGCTCGACGGTGGCGAAGTATTGGACGTTCCAGCCGACCGCGCGGCGGAGGTTCTGTATCCACCGGTCGAACAACGCCGCAAAGCTGATCGCGTCCCACGCTGCCCGCGCGTAGTCGTAGCTCTCCGGGTCGATCGGTGTGCCGTCGTCGCTGTGCACCGGCCCGTAGGTGTCCAGGGTGAGGGTGACGAACGTGGAGGGTTTGTACCGTCCGGCGTACTCCCGTCCGATGGTGTGGGAATGGATCGGCAGTCGAGGTAACTCTGGCATCCCTTCGGGCCGTTTGGTGGAACGACCCACCGGCCCCGGCTCGTCAGGATCGTCCGCGCCGTCCTCGCCGGCCTGCTCCGATGACGACGCGGCCGGCGGTTCCGGGGACGGTGGCGTGCCGCGTGCACCCAAGGTTTTGAGTTGTTTGTCGGCCCAGTCGATTTCGGCGCGTATCTCCGCTGCGTCGCTGTCGCGCTCTTCGGCGAGAGCGGTTTGGTAGGCGGCGGTTTGATCGGCCCGGTACAGGATCAGCTCGAGCTGATCGAGGGTGGGGCGTGGTTTGGGCTTCTGTGGTTCGGTGTCCAGGTGCCAGCCCTCCCGCAGCTGCGTTTGCCGCAACGCTTTGGCCTTGGCCGCGCACGCCGGGCAGATCGCGGCCATCGTGTTGCCGCACGGCACCGCCACGAATTCCACCCGCCCGGTCTCGGTGTCGGTTTGCTCGAGCACCATCGGCCGGATGCACACGCCGTGGGTGCGGGCGGCGTCCATCGCGATGTCATCGAATGTCGGTGGCCGACCGACACCATCAGCATCCCCGCCCGGTTGAATCCTGTCCGGGTAGGTGTCGGGTAGCTCGGTTGGTTCGTCGTTCACCACGGCGAGACCTCCCCCCGGATGAGGCGGATGAGTTTGATGATCAATGCGGCCAGACGGCGGGCTGACTCCCCCGGATGCAGTGGCCCGAGCGGCTCGTCCGCGAACGGGGAGACCTCTACCGCTATCTGCCATTGACGCACGTAGCCGGGATGCTCCCACCGCTTTCCCGGACGGACCGGCCGATCATCCACACCGACTTTCAGTGTCCGGTCACGCAGGCACGCAGCGAGCACCGTGATAACCACCCAGGTCAGTTCGTCGTCGCTCACGCGCCTACTCCCTCATCCGAGCCGTAAGGGAAGTCCGCAACGTCAGTCTTCTCGAGCAGCGCCGTTGCCTGCCTGCCCGTGTCGTGGCCGGGCGTTGGAGTGGGGTTGTCGCCGGTGTAGCGCCGAGGTGGGCGGTAGGTGGAAATCAACCATCTGATGTCGTTGTCGGTGACTTCGTACGCGCGTACCCGCACGATGTCGGCGGCGTGTTCCTCGGCTTCGTTGGTCCCTGGGTCGCTCAGATCCAGGCCGGGGGTGATCTGCACATAGGCCGTGCCGGGCATGCTGACCGGGATCAGGTCACACAACGCGCCGCGTTCCCGGCCGCTGAGCCCGAAGATCATCTGAACTTGCGTCGGTTCGGCAACCCTGAGTCCGACGCGGGTCGGAAACAGCTGCCTGAGCCGCAACACGTCCTTGCTGGGGTCTTGGATGCAGCCGACGACCACGATGCCCGCTGCCCGCCCTTGGGTGGTCAGCAGACCGAGCAGGCGTTCGATTTCGTCTCTAGTCTTCTTGTCGGTGAAGTACTCCGTGAGAGAGGCGAACTCGTCCACGATCAGCAGAATCATCGGCTCATCGGCCGAGGGGATCAGTTTGCGGACCTTTCCGCGCATGCGGTCCATCCGCGCTTTCATGGTCTTCACCAGCTCCCGCAGCAGCTGCAAGGCCATCTCGGAGTTGTCGTAGGCGAACCGGTCGAACCAGCCCATCCCGAGCCCGAACTCCACGCCCCCTTTCGGGTCGATCACCCACACCACCACCGTTGCGGCGGCGATCGCCGGTGCCAGCGCGGCAATGATCGACCACGCCACCGACCCTTTACCGGAGCCGGTCTCGCCCGCGATCAACAGATGCGTACCCAGAATCGTCAGCTTCCACGGACGCTCCAACTCGGTGACACCCACCGGAATCGCTTGTAGATCAACAGATTCCGCGCCGCGCCGGTCACGGGGCAGGGGGATCGGTGTGCGCAGCAGGTCTTTGTGGATAACCTCCAGGTGCACGAAACCCGGCCGGGTGTGGCGCACCCGCAGCCCGATAGCCCGGAACGCGTGCCGTAGCTCTTCGGATTTCGCCGCCCAGTCCTCGACCTTCTGGCCATCCAGCATGCCCACTTCCAGCACGTCCACCACATGCCCGGTCTCCGCGCGCATGATCGCGGGTGTCTTGACCCGCGTATCCAGTTCCACGGTCAATCCCGACATGG
>NZ_BAFR01000290.1 GCF_000308435.1 Nocardia araoensis NBRC 100135
CCCCCTTCGTCCAGCAGCAGATCCGCGCGCACATCCGCCTCCCGCAGATGCTCGGCCATCCGCTCGGCGCCCTCGCCGCCGAAGACCTCCTCGTCGTGCCCGAAGGCCAGGTAGACGGTGCGGCGAGGACGCAGGCCCGCGGCGAGCGCCGCCTCGACCGCCTCCAGGATGGCGAGCACGCGGCTCTTGTCGTCGATCGCCCCTCGGCCCCAGATGAACTCGCCGTCCACCACCCCCGCGAACGGCGGGTGGGTCCAGCGCTGCGCGTCGTCCACCGGCACCACGTCCTGGTGCGCGAGCAGGATCGCGGCCACCCGGTCGGGTTCGGCGCCCGGCCAGCGGTAGAGCCTGCTGTGCGCGAACTTCCGCAATTCGAGCTCGTCGTGCACCCGGGGGAACGAGGCCCGCAGGTGCGCGTCGAGGCGGTCGAACGCCGCGCTGTCGGCGTCACGCGGGTCGTCGGTGGACACCGTCGCACAGCGCAGCGCGGCGGCGAGGCGTTCGGCGGTCAGGTCGTCGACCGGCTCCGTCATCGGTCACCGGTGCGGTCGGGCAGGTTCATGGGCACTGTTGCATTGTTCAACATGCTCGGGTCCAGGGCGATCGTCTTCTCGTTTCGCCACTTCACGATGCCTTCGGTGAGCTCGCCCGGCAGGTCGGGACGACGCGTTCCGGTCAACAGGGGCAGCTCGATGCGCGCGGAGGTCACCGTGACCGACGCGAGGGCGGGGGAGTGCGACCACACGTCGTCGACCACGTCGGTGATGCGGACGCCGATCCGGTGGCCCGCGGCGATCGGCCAGTCCTGCGCGAGCAGCCTGATCTCGGCGGTGTCGCGGACCGGGGCGATCCCGCGGGTGATGACGGTCGCGCGCAGGTCGGGTGCGATGTCGTAGAGCTCGACCGCCACCGTCGCGCTCGGCGGTCCGCTGAGCCGGAGCGCGGCGGTGGGAATGCCGGACAGGTGCTGGTCCCCGGTCAGCGGCGCGGAGACCGACCAGATCTCGCGATCGGATCCGGGGATCAGCCCGCGGTCGGTGTAATCGCCGGTCCGCAGCTCGACCGGAACCCGCAGGGCGTCGGCGGGCGGCCACGCCGTCTCCGCACGCCAGCGGCCGTCGAACTGGCCGACGGTGATCCGCGGGCCCGGCACCTGCACGTCACGGGCGGCGACGTGCTTGTCGAAGAACGCGAGCAGCTCGGTGTCGAAGTGGGGTGTGCCGCATTTGTCGTGGCAGGTGCGGTGTCCCCACTGGCCGAACCAGGCGCGGTGCTCGCCGGGCCCGAGGCCGTTCCACAGATCGAACACTCGGTAGGCCCGGGTGTTGTAGTCGACGAAGCCTTGACCGAGGAACAGCGGAATCGTGTTGCCGCGCAGCCGTGCGACCAGGTCGCGATCGCGCCAGAAAGCGGTGTCGGGATTGTGGTCGCCGATCTCGGCCAGGTACTGCCGGTAGCACTGCCACGGCAGCTCCGTCGCGTTCGCCTGGTATTCGCCGGAGTCCTCCGGACGCGGTGGTGTTGAGGCGATGAGCAGGTGCTCCAGTCCCGCGAAGTCGGCGGGGCGCACGCCGCTCTCGGTGATCGGCTTGCCGGAGAACTTCCAGGAGACGCCCTGCATGTACAGGTAGGAGTAGGGATCGACGACCGGCTCGAACGCGCCCACCGCGGCGAGGCCCTTCGGTGCCGCGGCCAGGCCCATGAGGCCGGTCCATGCTTCGTACGACGTGCCGAACAGCCCGACTCTGCCGGTGGACCACGGCTGGCTCGCCGCCCACTCCACGGCCGCGGCGACGTCGGCTCGTTCCCCGGGTCCGCCGAAGTCGGGGCAACCGTTGGAGCCGCCGAACCCGCGCAGGTCGACGATGACGTAGGTGTAGCCCGCGTTCAGGAACAGGTCGGCGGTGAGGTTGTCGGTGGACGGGCCGCCGGTCGGACGTGGCTCGCTCAGATACGCCAGGTGCGCGCGATACGGGCTGACGGTGAGAATGACGGGTGTGCGGGTGTCGTCGGAGACACCGGCCGGGCGCAGGATGTCGGCGTGCAGCCGAGTGCCGTCGGCGCCGTCGATGAACGCCTGCCGCCACTGGTAGGGCACCGGCAGCGGTTCGGCGGTCGCCGGTATCGGGGCGAACGCGGCCAGCAGCAACAACAGGCCGCACAGGGCACGAGACAGGACGGCTCGTTCGATCACCATAGGACTATCGAGTGTGCCCGGACGACCGTCCAGCCCCCGGAACCGGGGTGGTCGTCCAGTAGCCGGGCAGACGCCATCCGGTGTTCATCCGGACGGGCCAGCATCGAGGCCATGCCGGAGCGCGGTTTCGGGTCCGTCGACTCGGTGGGAACGGTCGGCCTGGCGTTGTCGGCCGCGTTCCTGTTCGCGGTGTCGGCGTTCCTGCAACAGGGCGCGGCGAGGCAGGCGGCCACCGCGTCGGGGCAGGGACGATTCCTGATGATCGCCGCGATCGCTCGTCGTCTGATCACCGACCGCCGCTGGCTGGCCGGACAGGGCGCGAACGTGGCCGGATTCGTCGTGCACGCCGTCGCGCTGCGCTTCGGGGCCATCGCGGTGGTGCAGGCGCTGCTGGTCGTGCAGTTGTTGTTCGCGCTGCCGTTCGCGGCGATGCGGCGCGGTCGCGCGCTGCTCGCCCGGGATTGGGCGGGGATGTCGGCGGTGTGCGCGGGGCTGATCCTGCTCATCGCGCAAGGGATTCCCGGGCATTCGGCGGTGCGGACGGAGCTGCTCCCGGACGCCGGCGCAGTGGTGATCGGCGCGGTCGTCGTGTTGTTCGGCCTGTCTCGGCCGGTCCGTTCCAC
>NZ_BAFR01000289.1 GCF_000308435.1 Nocardia araoensis NBRC 100135
GGTGAGAGGGAGATCGGGGGGAGCCCGACGGGTTGCGCGCCGGTGCCCCGGGAAGGATGGTCGCGTCCAGGCGGAGCCTGACCGAGCCGCGTGTCCGCGACGACGTGCCGTTGTCCCGTCGACGCTGCTGTAGTCAGCGATCGGGCCGGGGGTGATCACCACGGCGGTGAGCAGCCAGCGTCGAGGCCAGCGCCGCTCGATCGAGCTTGCCCCGCGGCGTGCGCGGCAGCCGGTCCACGACCAGCACCTGCACCGGCATACTCGGACTCGGCAAGGTCGCGCGCAGCCGCCGCCAGATCTCTTCGGCAGCAGGCGCGCCCGCCCCGACCACGATCGCCGCCGCGGGCGCTTCCCCCATGCGCGCGTCGGGCACGCCGACGCAGGCGGCCTCGGCGACACCCGGTATCGCCGTGAGCGCCGCTTCGACGGCGGCGGGTTCGACGTTGAGGCCGGCCCGGATCAACATCTCACTGTCGCGGCCGAACAGCCGCAGGCGGTTGCCGATCACCTCGCCCCGATCGCCGACCGTCATCCAGCCGTCGACGGGACCGCCGGTCACGCCGTCCGCGGTCAGGTAGCCGTCGAACAGCATGTCGCTGCGCACGTACACCAGGCCGTCGCGGACGCGGGCCTCGACACCGGAGAACAGTTCGCCCGCCGACTTCTCGTCGGCGCTGCCGAGTCCGCGATCGAACGACACGAAGCTCAATTCGGACGCACCGTAGAAGTGCACGAGCGAGGCGTTCGGCAGGACTTCCCGCAACGCCTGCCGTCCCGCGCGCGGCCACCGGGCCGCCGAGGACAGCACTTCCCGGACCTCGCCGACCGGGCCGATTCCCGCCCGCACCACGTCCCAGGCGATCGTCGGCACCGAATACAGCTGCGTCGCACCGTCGTTCAGCGCCTCGGCCGCCGGCCGCAGATCGACCGTGGCGCCGCGGGTCAAGGCGTGCAAAGCGCCGTAGAGGAAATGCGTGTGGTCGAGCACGCCCGGCACCGAAACCCGGTCCCCGGCTCCGATGTCGAACGTGCGGTCGGAGCGATCCAGCGTGGCGGCCCACGACAGCTGATCGCGCACGAAGAGCTTCGGCTCACCGGTGGTGCCTGAGGTGATGCCCACCAGCAGTTCGGCGCCCGGTTGCGCCTTGCCCGCCGCCGCATCGGATTCCAGTGCGGCAGCCGTTCGCACGACGCCGTCGAATCCCAGCCGCCGCAACCGCCGGTGCTGGTGCGGCGCGGCCACCACGGCTCCCGGCTCGGCCAGCGCGAGCACCCGGGCGAGCTGCTCGGGCAACAGATGACGGTGCAGCAGGACGACACTCACCCCCGCGTGCATCGCCGCGGTCACCGTCACCAGCGATTCGACATCGGACGTGGGAAGCACGGCGACCCGGCGCATGCCGTCGAGCCCGGCGGCGGTGCGCAGGACCTTCGACCAGAACCGCTCGTAATCGACCCGCTCGCGTCCGGAGATCACGGCGGTCGCGGCGGGATTCGTCGCGACCCGCCGAGCGATCCGCGCGGCGAGCAGTTCACTCATCGTCCACTCCCCGCGCGGCCAGCGCGTCGCCCATCGCGTCGGCCGTCCGCAGCGCGCGCACCAGCACCGGCGTGACCAGCGCCGTCATCGACCATTGCAGGCCGCGAGCGCGCCGTGCCTCGGCGACCTCGTGCACGATCCCCGCCAGCAGCGGGACACACCGGATCGCCAGCGCCAGCAGCAAGCCGACCCGCTCGGGATCGACACCCACCCGGCGCAGCGGCCCGAGCCACCGGGTCACAGCGTCGAGCATGTCGGTCACCCGGGTGGTGAGGGTGAACAACGCCGCGAGCGCCACCGAGACCACCAGCACACCGCACACCACCGCGGCTCGCGCAGGCGAGGTGATCAGCACCTGGAACACGGCGATGAGCAACAGCATCCACACCAGCGGACGCAGTTGGGCCACGGCGACCCGCCACGGGATCCGGGCCACCGCGAACAATCCCGCCACCACCACCGCGGCGGCCGCCACCTGCGGCGGAGTGCGCACGAACACCGTGGTCGCGACGATCGACGCCAGCAGCAGCACCAGCTTCACCCCGGCGGGTATCCGGTGCAGCGGCGAATCGCCCGGACGGTACAGGCCGATCATTCGACCGACGCCCGGTATGCCGCAACGGCGTCGCCGGGTGTTCCGTCGAACACCACCGCCCCGTCGTCGATCACGATGACACGTTCGAAACTCTCCAGCAGCGACAGCTGATGCGTCACCACGATCACCTGCTGGTCCACCGCGTCCAGCGCGTCGGCGACGACCCTGGCGTTGCGCAGGTCCAGCAGGGTGGTCGGCTCGTCGGCGACGATCACCTCCGGCCGCCGGATCAAGACCGCGCCGAGGGCGAGCAGCTGTTTCTGCCCGCCGGACAACAGGTGCGACGGGTGCTCGGCGTGGCCCGCGAGCCCGAATCGTTCCAGGATCTCCCGGACCCGCTCCGCGGTCTCCTGCTTGCTCAGCCCGGTCCGCCGCAGCGAGAAGGCGAGATCCTCGGCGACCGTGGGCATCACGATCTGGGTGTCGGGGTCGGTGAAGACGAACCCGACCTTGCGCCGCACCTGCGCGCCCTTGCGCGAGGCGTCCACGCCGTCCACCGTGACCGTGCCGGAGCTCGGCGTCAGCAGGCCGTTGATCATGCGCGCCAGGGTGGATTTGCCGGAACCGTTGGACCCGATGACGCCCACGCGGCGCTCGGTGATCCGCAAGTCGATGTCGCGCAGCACCTTTCGCTCGCCGAAGCGGTGACTCACCG
>NZ_BAFR01000288.1 GCF_000308435.1 Nocardia araoensis NBRC 100135
ACTAGACCTGGACGACCTTCGCGCCCATCGCGGATTGGCCGACAGGCACTCAGTCGGAGGCTGCGGCAAGACTTCCAATCAGCCAGCCCCGAGTCAGCGACACCGACCTGGCCGCAGGCAAAGTCCTCGCCTGCCGAACCCGGCCGACCTCCGATGCGGTCACCCTGCGTTTCCACCCCTGCCCCTCACCGCTACCGGCCCATGCCGCCGCCCTCCCCGCACTGAATCGAGACCGCAGTTGACCCCCGCGATGCCGAACCCGAACCCGTCACCGTCGCCATAGTCGGCGCCGGGTTCGGCGGCATCGGTATCGCCGTCGCTTTCGAATCTGAAGGCGTTGAGTCTCGGCGGCCAAAATAGCGGACCCCCGCAGATCCGAACACCACCGCAGGAGCGCTCGGGTTGGACGACGTGGGAGGGGACGCGATGCAGGCCACCACCGAGGAAGGCCACGCCTCCGGAGAGTGCAAAATTCTCTGCGTTCAACGACGCTTCGGAAGTACGCTGACCGTTATGGTGAGCGAAGCTCAGACTCCGGACGATTACAAGCATCCGAGATGCTACACGAATCTGCATGGCGGATGTTCCACCAGAATTTCTGGCGAACACTATCTCTCACACAGTCTCATCAAGCTGTACACGTGGGATGATCCATCGGTCACCATCCAGCATGACCACGGTTTCGGTATCCCACGCCCGGTCAGGCCGAAGGACTTCGTGGCCAAAGTCCTCTGCACCAAACATAACAGCGACTTGAGTGCAGCTGACGACGCGGCCTTGCAGTTCGCGAGCTTCCTCCGTGAGATTGCACTCACCTACCTGAATGGGAATGGTGAATGGGGGACTGACGCGGCCATCACCATCTCCGGTGACGACTTCCAGCGATGGGTTTTGAAGCTGCTCGGGACCCATGCGGCTGCGAACGCGCTGTCTCACGACGGGGGTCGGGTCAAGAGGAAGATCACGGAGGAGTCGGTGCACCTCCTGCTGGATAAAGCCCAGTGGCCAGAGACATGGGGGCTTTGCGTAGCAGGTGACCCGTCGAATTCCTACCTGCACTTCGACCCCTTCTGTGATGTCGACAAGGTGACTACCGACTGGTGCTCCATCTATCCTTTTTTCGGGACCGAAGATGAGACTCTCCGCGGTGGGGTGGCGGAACTGAATGGGGTGGGGTTCGCTCTAACTCTGTTCAACCAGGGACGCGAATTGCCAGAATTTCATAGGCCCGAGAACCCGTTGTTGGGGTCTGTTCAGAGGCCCAGCTTCTTGGCGTGGGAGCTGGACGGCGTGCAGAAGCGCATAAATTTCACCTGGTCTGACCCATGGCCCCACAAGAGCGTCACCTTCACGATGCGTAGATAGTCCGCCTTCCGTTACTTTGCCTCCGGCTCCGGGCTGTGGAACGAGCGAGCCAGTTGACCGGACAGGGTGCGGCTATCGTCGTGCCCAGCACTGTTCGGCAATCGAGAAGGTGACCGCTCGCCCGGCCAAGTGGCCCGCGGTAGGCCCTGGAATGGATGGGCCTGCGCAGGAGGGGGCAGGCTCCCTGCCTGCCCGTAGGGTCTGCCCTTAACGCTGGAGGGGCGCGTGAACACACTGCAGGCCCATCCATTCCAGGGCCGCGCGGCCGAAGGACGCGGAACGCAAGCACGCCGATCGCTGGATATGGCTGCAGCTCTTGATCTAAGTTACAGGCAGATCCGTTGCTGCTGAGAACAACTCGTGCGACCCTAAGGTTCTTAGGTGATGCGGTGTCGTCGGTGTCGTCAGGGTCTGGCAGACCCCGCCTAATCTCGGCCATCTTTGTCGGTCCCGGGGGTATGGTGCGAAAACTATTGGCGAACAGGGTGTTCCGCTGGATGTGCCGATACTTACCAGGCGGGGTTGGGTCATGTACGACCAGATCATTCCCGGCGACGAGACACCCGGTCTCAACATCCAGACGGACCGCACCGAATGGACCAGGATCACAGACGTGAACACATACGACCGGAACAAGTGACCGAGTACCCCTCAGCGCTCGAACTCGACGAAGATCTCTATCAGCAGTTGCAGCGATGGGAAGCCGGATACCTCGGCATCGAGGTGAAGGACCTCGGTGTGTGGACCGAAAGCCCATACCAGATGGGGCTATCCGTGGCACCCGGGTGGAAGATCGGCGGCTATGTCGCCTGGGCACGCAGCGATCCGTGGGTCAAGCTGTGCCCGGCCTGCGGGACACCCACCGAACCGGTATTGACCATCGCCTCCACAGAATGGCAAGACGACAGCTGGGTCCCCTACGAGGACCGGCACCCCGACGGCACTGCCTCACCCACCAAGATCAACATAGGTGACGTATGGGATCTGGTCATCGGCGCCTGCCCCGCATCGCCGGAGCACCCCCACGTGCTGTTGAGGGGTTGAGCCGCCCGCCAATCCGAACATCCGCACATGCCACATGTCGCGCGTTCGAAACGGGGTCTGGGATCAGATCCGCGAAAAGTCCACCACGCGTTGGGGCTATCAATGCGAGCGGCCCAAGAGGTACTGCCGCGAACAATTTCCGGAGTCACTGGACCGATGACGCGGCAGTCGCGGCGCTTGTCGGTACGACCTCCTAGGCTCGCGGCCATATAGTCGAAGGGATTGCCATGGAAGACCCGACGGGTATCGCAGCGTTGACCAAGATCCTGCCGCCAGACCACGGCGCGGACGAGGAAATCGATTGGTCCGCAGCAGAGGCGCGATGGGACACGCGGTTCCCACATGACTACATGG
>NZ_BAFR01000287.1 GCF_000308435.1 Nocardia araoensis NBRC 100135
GGCGAGAATGGGTGCCACGCCCATCACGAGCATCAAACGGGACATGACGACAGCCGCGGCGCGACCGGCGAACAGGTCGCGCACGACCGCCATGGCGATCACACCGGTCGCGGCGGCACCGAATCCCTGCACCGCCCGCAGCGCGCCGAGCACCGCGATGGACGGAGCGAAGAAGCACGACAGGGACGCCGAGACGTGCAGAGCCGTGCCGACGACGAGTGGTCTGCGCCGCCCGTAGATGTCCGACAGCGGCCCCACGACGAGCTGTCCGATCGCCAGACCCGCCAACGTGCCCGTCAGCGTGAGTTGGACGGCGGTGTCGGTCGTGTGGAAATGAGCGGTGATCGTCGGCAGCGCGGGCAGATACATGTCGACCGTGAACGGTCCGAGGGCGGTGAGCACTCCCAGGACCAGCACGAGCCGGATCCGGTTTCCGCCCTCGGGCCCGGCCACCGGGCCGGCGTCAGGGATGCTGCTGATCAAGGAAGCCGGTCACCACGGAGTAGAAGTCGTACGGCCGTTCCTCCTGGAGATGATGGGATGCCTTGTCCATCACGTACAGGTGGCCGTGCTCGACCATTCTGGCCAGCATCAACGGGTAGTCCGGCGTGAGAAAGGCGTCGTGCATCCCCCAGGCGAACAGCACCGGCGCGGTGATCGTCCCGAGTTCGGCGGTGAGGTCCTGCCAATCGCCGCGCGGGTTGTCCGACGCCGCCGCGAGCGCCATCTCCTCCGGGTCGAGACTCTGCTGGTAGCGCATATCGAGTGTCTCCTGCGGAAGCTTGTCCCCGTCGAACCACTCGAGGCGGGTGATCAGCTGACGCATCTTCTCCCGGGTCGGTCCCTCCCCGCCGTAGTAGACGTCCCTGGCCGTTCGCCCACGGTGGCCGTTCTCCGGCAGCGGGGCGAGCGGACCGTAGAACACCGGCATGCTGCCCGTGATCACCAACGCGCGAACCCGGTCGGGGTACTTGGCCGCGAGGTTGAGGGCGATCGTCCCGCCCCAGGAGTTGCAGACGAAGTCGGCGCGCGCGATGTCCAATTCGTCGAGCAGCGCGACGATCTTCGCGGCGTGGAAATCCCACATCGGCCCGGTGATGGTGCATTTTTCCGACCGGCCGTATTGCAGGATGTCGACCAGTATCGCCCGGCGGTCACGCGCGAACAACGGTGCGACGGGACCGAAGTCCGACCACGCGGTGCATCCGGGTCCGCCGCCGTGCAGGAAGATCGTGGGATTCCCGGCGCCGAGGTCGTGGTAGTGGAACTTCACGCCCGCCGCGTCGGCGTACAAGCTGTTCGGTGGTTGGGCCATGGGCATACCTGACTCCATCCGGCGGGCGGTGGGAAGGATCGCGGTCCGCTGGCCGGTCCCGGTCTGTGGTCCGGCGCTCTCGCGCGGAGTTAGCTTGCCGCGCATGAGATCAGACCTGCGCGCCGCCGAAGAGCGGGCGCGCGCCCTCGTCGGCACCGTCGAGTACCGCGATCTCGGCCCCCTCCGGGCAGCCGAGACGGTCGCGTTCGCGCGCGCGTGCGGTGAACGCGATCCGCGTCTGCTCGATCCCGACGCGGCGGGCTTCGAAGTGCATCCCCTGTATCTGCCCAGCCTGCTGCGCGGTCCCGAGGGCGGCGTCGCCACGGATTACCGGGACGACGGCATGTTCCGCGACGAGGTCCCCGGAACCGACGGACTGGACGTGCGGCTGATGGCGGGCGGGCAGAGCATCGCCTTCCATCGGCCTGCGCCGCTGGGGGATCCGATCGTGGTGCGCCGCACGCTCGACGCCGTCGATCGGAAAGGGCGGCCGGGCTCGGAATTCCTCCTGCTCACGGTTTCGAAGGTCTATCGAGCCAGGCGGGCCGGACCACTCGCCACCGTCACCGAAAGGTTCATCGTCCGATGACAACCGCGCCCAGCGCCCACGCCGAAGTCGGGCAGGAAATCGACCCCGTCGTGCTGCGAACGGACCCGGTGCGGCTGCTGCGTTTCGGTGCCGCCACGCACAACGCGCACCGCATCCACTACGACCCCGAGTACGCCGGGTTCGAGGGCTTGGACGCGCCCGTGGTGATGGCTCAGTTGCACGGGGCGCTGTTCTTTCGCGCGGCGGCCTTGTTCGCCGGCGGACCGCGCGGTGTGGTCTCCGTCGGATGGCGCAACCGCGCCCCCGCGTACGTGGGGTGTGAACTCGTCGTGACCGGCGTCGTACGCGAGATCGCCGACGGGCTCGTCACGCTCGGCCTGCAGGAGCGCGACGGCGACGGCACGCTGTGCGCGACCGGTGCGGCCGTGGTGGTCGGCGCGACGTGAACCCGGTCTGCTGAGCAAACCGGATCCGTTGGCGCTCGGCCGGGGTTCACCCAGGATTCGCTGTATCACTCATCTCGTCTCGAGAGGACTTCACATGACTGGTGTCGAGGCGCCGGGAGCCGCGCAGGCGGTGCCGGAGCGGCCGCGCGCAGCCGGCAGGCAGGACTGGACGGCATGGCCCAAGTACAACGCGGCGGGCAGCGGATACCGCGGGTACTGGTACCCCGTCACCTGGGCCGGTCACGTCACCGCGAACCCCGAGAGCTACACGATCTGTGGTGAGAAGCTGGCCCTCATCCGGGACGCGGGCAAGGTCTACGCGCTGCACGACCGTTGCCCGCACCGCGGGGTTCCGCTGTCGGAAGGCGACCAGCAATTCCCCGGCACGGTGAGCT
>NZ_BAFR01000286.1 GCF_000308435.1 Nocardia araoensis NBRC 100135
CGCGCGGCAACGGCGACAACATTCCGGGAGGCTCGAAAGCCAATCCGGCGGATGTCTATCGCTACCTCGTCTCGAAATACGGGCTCACGCCGGCGCAAGCAGCCGGAATCGTGGGTAACCTGCAGGTCGAGTCCGGCTTCAACACCAGCGCGTACAACTCGGGCGAAGGCGCCATCGGTCTGTGCCAGTGGCGGGGCGGGCGGCGGCAGGCCCTGGAGCGGTTCGCGGCAGCCCAAGGGAAGCCGGTCACCGACTGGAAGGTCCAGATCGATTTCATGATGGCCGAATTGCGCAGCAATGAATCCACCGCGTACGGATATCTCCGGGCCGCGCAGACGCCCGCCTACGCGGCGGCGGTCTTCGATCAGTACTACGAAAGAAGTTCCGGTGAGGCGAGAGGGCAGCGCATCGCCTACGCCAACAGCATCGCCTCGGCGATGCGCAACGTCGCGGTTTGACCTCGCCCGGCCTTCGCCGGTCGCTCGGTGCCCTCTTCCACCGACGCGCCGTGCGGTTGTCCGCAGCCGCGTGCCGGGCACCGATATTCCCGCAAGCGGGAACAGCAGGGGAGGTACCTGCATTAGGCTGCGGATACGCTTCGGGACGAGTGCCGGGGAAGAGGCATTCCGAGTCGGGTGAGCCGACAGCCGGGCAAGCGGCATGAGTTCACCGCATCGGCGCGGGCTTGCCACATCGGCTGTGCGCTCTCCCGGTTCCAGCACGCACCGATCATGTCCGGCGATCGGCAGCGCGTACCGGGGCATCCGGCGGAAGGTGAGTCATGGCTGCCTCTGTGGTCACCGTGCGTAGCGTCCGCACGCAGCGGGGGAACTGATGGCTCCGACGGATCGCTCTGGTCCCGAGCGAGATTCCGATGATCCCGGCGATCCGCGCGACGTGCGTGCGAGCGCCACCACCAGCGCGCCGCGCCGCCCCGCCAAGTCCGCGACGCGCGGCGCTCCCACCCCGATCCCGCGGCCGCAGCCAGGTGCGGCCGCAGCGGCGGCGCCGGTCGGCGCGACGGCTCAGGGGCGCACCCAGAATGCACCGTCGGCATCCGAGACGACCTCCGCGGCTGCGGGTTCACCCTCCGTTCCGCGCTCGGACACGCTGGGCATGGCGGGCTCGTCCACGCCCATGGCGGCCGCGGCGATGGGCGCGCTGGCGGCCATCGCCGCCCAATACGGTGACGGCCCGCCGACCGCCGTGACGGGACAGCCGTACGCGCCGCCCGATCTCGACGCGGCGCGGCCGAGCGGACCCGTCGTGTGGGACGGTGCGCTCGGTTCGCGGTACGCCGACAGCAATCAGAATCGAGCACGCCACGGCGATGCGACACAGTCGATGAACGCCGAGCTGGAACGCATCCTCGGCGGCGCGGTCGACAACAGCACGCAGGGACGCGCCGCGATCGGTGCGATCATCGCCGAGGTGAACACCGCGCTGACCGCGCTCGGCACCGTCCAGGACGCCAATGCGAGCAGGCAATTGGTGATCTCGACCTTGGACAGCGCCTTACAACGGGCGGGAACCGTGCTCGGCCAAGGACAGGCCGCCGCAGTGCTCACCGCCGATCGCGTAGCTGCTCTTGCCGACCGCTATCTGCGCGAGTCGCGTCCCGTCCAGCCGCGGCGGCCCCGCCGCACGTCGCACTCGGGCACGCACGGGCCCAGCGGCGGTCCGCCACGCACGCGGCCGTCCGGCCAGCAGGGGCAATGGATCAACGAAGCCTTGCAGGTGTTGCGTCAGCACGGCTACGACACGCGCCAGATCGATCCGGCCGACATCGCGGCGATCATCCAGCACGAGTCCGGTGGCAACCCGAACGCGATCAATCTCTGGGACAGCAACGCCGCGGCCGGAATTCCGTCGAAAGGCCTGATGCAGACCATCGATCCGACGTTCAACGCGTATTCCGTTCCGGGGCACCGTGATATCTGGAATCCGGTGGACAATATCGTCGCGGGCGTTCGGTACGCCATCGAACGTTACGGGTCGGTCAGCAACGTGCCGGGAATCGTGCAGATGCGCGGCGGCGGCTCGTACGTGGGGTACTGACGCCGGTCGCGGACGATCGATACCGGTGCGGCGACGGCAGACAGCGGGCACGCCGGATCGACTGATCACGCCCACCGCGCGGCCGCGTAACTGCTGGGCAGTTTCCGGTATTGGACGTGGCCGCCGGTGTGGGGCGCTTCGACGCACATGCCGTTGCCGATGTACATGATGACGTGGCCTGGGTTGTTCGGCCCCTTGAACGAACTCGAGGGGAAAATCAGATCGCCGGGCTTGATATCTCTGGGATTCACTTTGGGCAGGGTGCGGTATTGGTCGGCAGCGACTCGCGGAATCCGCACACCGGCGGCTGCCGCGGCGTATTGCATCAGGCCCGAGCAGTCGAAAGCGTTCGGCCCTTCCGCACCGTAGACGTAGGGGTCGCCGAGCTGGGCGAGTGCCACCTGGATGGCTTTCGCGGCGGCTCCGGTCGCGCCGG
>NZ_BAFR01000285.1 GCF_000308435.1 Nocardia araoensis NBRC 100135
TGATATTCCTCGGCGGTTTCGGTCACCGTGAGCGAGGACTCACGGCAGTGATCACACCGCGGTATCCGCCCTGCGCAGTGGGGACAGACGACCTGGTCTCCGACCGGGTACCGGTCACCGGGCTCACCACTGCCGCAGACCGCGCACAGCGCAACAGACAGGGAATCGGGCATGACGGGCCACCTTCCGGAAACGGCAGAACGCCAGACCGGAAGGCGTTCTCCGGTCTGGCGTTGCACGGGCAACAGGGAGTTGGTGATGTGGTCCCCGCGAATCCGCACGTCGGCGGGCTCGCGCGGAGGAGTGGTCACCGCATTCGTCGGTGACGACAGGACCCTTACCAGTCGGGGAAACCGTGGCTATGCCGCGCCGCGAACTGCCACGGCGTCGTGGGCGGCCTGCTCGACCGCGAGCAGGCGCTCGTCGGCGTGGCCGTGCCAGCGCGCGTCGAACCCAGCCCGCTGTTTGGGCATCACACAGTCGGGTGCGGCGACGAAGAACTCCTCCAACCGCGGATACGTCGTCGCGGGTTCGGTCAACCACACCCGGGTGTGATCACCGTCCAGGTCGCACGGGACCTGCAACGTTGCGGCGATCCGGTGCAGGATCTCCACGGTTTCGGTTCGGCTGCCGTGGGCCACGGTGTCGACGGCCCGCCAGGCGCGCGCGGGTGCGGTGTAGCAGCGGCGGACCCGGTAGACCGTCCACCGGCAGCGATCCAGCTGCGCTTCGGCCAGGGTGAGGACGTGGTGGGCGCCGTCGCGGCGCAACCGGTCAGTCAGCGATTTACCCGGTCCGAACAGTCCGGAGTTGCGGTTGAGCGCGACGGCGACGTACTCGTCCACCACATGCTTGTACGCCTCGGCGGGCGCGGCGTGGAACCGCGCCAGCTGCTCCGGCCATCCGGGTTGGGACACGAAGCAGCATTGGCGGCAGCAGGATTTCGGCCACCACACCCCGAACAACCCGAACAGGTATCCCTGGCAGCGGGCGCGGGACCAGCCTGCGGCGTGCAGCGGGTAGATCGGGTGACGGCGCCCGCCCAACGTCACCGACGAATCCGTGGCGATGCGCCGGGTCTCCTCGGCGTTGTAGCCGACCGCGTGCACATACCGGGCGGAACCCAGATGGGTGGCCCGCCACGTGTCGAGCGGTACTCCTTTCGCCTTGGCCGAACAGGTGCGGTTGCCGCCGAGGGTGGGCAGCACGCCGTTGCCGCGGTGTTCGTCGCTGAGCGCGTAGAAGCCGTACTTCTGCGGGTCGGGGTGCAGCCGCACCGGTTGCCGGGTGTCCTGCAACACCACGATCCCGTCCGCGGCCGACGGGCCCCTGCGGGCCACTTCGACCAGGCGAACCGAAGCCTGTCGCAGCAACCGCAGGACATGGGCGGTGACCAGGTCGCAGGTACTGGTCCACTCGTCACCGGTCTGGGCGATCAACACGATCAGGTTCGACAGGTCATCCCGCAGCTCCGCAGGCCGGAACTCCGGCTCGAGCAGCGTGCGCACCACTCCACAAGTGCTCTCCACACCCATGCCGTAGGACCAGCACACCGAAACCGCGCCGCCGAAAAGATCCGGCACAGCGAACAAGCCCTCCGTAGGATCAACCATCCGGAAACTCCTTTCGGCAAGGGCGGCGGGGGCGAGTGGTAGCGGGGAGATCCCGGGCGAAGGCCGAGCAATGCACGACCAAGGCCCTCCCGCATCCGGGATCGCTCATACCGCGCAATCGGGGCACCGCGTATCGGTCAGGCGGCCCAGTCCTGGATCGGCCGGGATGTGGTGGCGGTGGTGGCTTCGGTGATGATGTCGGCCATCGAGCGGTCGGCGCGGAAGCGGTGGCCGATCGCGTCGTCCACGGCGGCGTATTGCGCGGCCAATTCGGGAAATAGTTGCGCGGCGCGCACGAGCGCGGCGCGGGAGGAAAGGACACAGAAAACGCAGGACGCCCGCGGGAATCCGGCAGCGTAGGCGGGGTGCGGGCGGGTGCCAGCGGAAGCGATACGCGCCCACACATCCTGCGCGGTCCAGCCATGGATCGGCAGCCACGTATCGACGTGACGGCGCGTATTGGACACACCGCTCCTGACCGCGCGACCCTCGGCACGCGCTCTTCTACAGATCGCGCACAGGCAGGTGGCGCCGGGTTCGTGTACGAACGGCGACGAGCGGCGGCGCTGAGGCGATTCCTCGGCGCGGTGGCCCATGATGTTGAGTAGCCGCACCTGCCGACCGGTCAGCCCCGCGGCGCGAGACTCGGAGACCAGCGCGGTGATCACCCGCCGGATCGGGCCT
>NZ_BAFR01000284.1 GCF_000308435.1 Nocardia araoensis NBRC 100135
CGATCAAGGTGCTCTACCTCGCGATCCGGCACATGATCGAACCGAAAGCAACCGACCGCAACCAAGTCGCGCCAGGCTGGAAAGGAGCGCTCAACGCACTGACCCTCTACTTCGGAGACCGAATCACCATTCGTTGAACCACGAGCGCTTACACAGAGATCCGTACACGCCCCGTTCGGTCCGACACCCCAGCGCCAACGAGCGGTGTCGTCCGGAAGCCCAGGTCGACCGGACCGGGCATACGTCGATAAACGCGTTGAAAAGCAGTGGGCGTCAAAAGAACTCGGAAGTCCTTGAGTACATGCTCTCTGGCGCCACTCTTGTGGTGCCGTCCTGGACTACCCACACAATGCCCGAATGCTGTGTCGAAGCAATCGAATCCTCAGGCCGCGTAGTTCAGAGAACGACTAGGACCACGGCGTGGATGCGTGAGCAGCCTGGTGGTGGCGTAACGAGGTGAATCCGGATCGACTCATGGGTCACCCGGTTCGGCTGATCGCAGTAACAGAGATGTGTGAGTCCGCTGGTGGACGTGTCCAGCATGACCGTTGTGTTCCGTCGGGGCCCAGCCGCAGCGCGGTGCTGCGTGGGCGACGGGCCGCGCGGCCGGATACATGGACCGTGTAGGTGATCGATCGCAGCCGGCCGCGGCCGCGGCCGATACCGTCGTACTCGGCCAGTTCGGTGTGGATTTCCAGATCGGGGCGGGCACAGCCTGTCTGCGTTGTCACCAGGATGGCCTCGTGACTTCGGATCCGCGCGAGCACAGCTCGGGTGCGGCTGACTGCCGGGGTGATGGGACGGTCGAGCGCGACGACGGGCAGGCCGTCGAGCAGGACGGCGGCGACGTGGAGGGGGTCGTCCCCGGGGTCGGCGATGTGGGCCAGGCGGGCGAGATTTCCGCCCATTTCCGCGACCGCGAGCAACCCGAGCCGTGGGGATCCGAGGACGGCGGTCCATTCTCCGGCGGCAGTGGCCACGGCGAGCAACCCGAGTAGGGGGCCGAGGCGTCCGGTGCACGCAATCAGTGATCCGCGTGGTAACCCACCGGCGGGTAGCGCGTCACCCAGTGCTCCAGGGATCGGCAGTGTGTTCGCTGGTGCGGTCGACGGCATCGGTGGGGCTTCGCGGGCGCCGACTCGGCCGTGGATGGCGTCCATGCGGGCGCGCAGGGCTGCGAGTTGCTCGGTGCGCGGGAGGTCGGTCAGCGGTGCTGCGACTGTGGTGCCGTCGGCCCGTCGACTGACCGGAAATTGCGAGCTATCGAACATACGTGCGAAATGATTGCATACCGGGCGATCGGCCGTCGAGGTAGGCACGCTGATCAATAACTGATTGCCACCCCCGACGGCGTGGTCCGAGCAGCGCGCTATCGGATGCGCCAGCGCGGTGCCGTCCCTGCGGCAGCAGTACAACGGGCTGTTGTACAACGCGCTGTTGTTGGCCGTAGGCGGTCGATACCGACGATGCTGTGGTCGAGGGCGAAATGTCCGCGTGTCAACGGATTGCGGGGTGAGGTGGTGGATTGGTGGATGAAGCCGGGGTTGACGTGCGGTGCGGTGTGCGCCTGCTGCTGATTCGCTGCGCTCACAGCGGGTCATTGACGATGGTGTCGGCGGGGAGGATGGCGCGCGCGTCTCGAGTCCGACGGGGAGAAGTCAGGCTGCGCGGTTGGCAGAGCGTTTGGCTGCCGAGCAGTCCAGCCTCAAGATCAGCCGCGTGTACAGCCCGTGCGCTCCTCGCGCGGCGCAGACCGCCGCGGTGGTGGCCGACATGCTGGGTCTGTCGGTGCACACGCAGCTGCTCGGGCCGACGGGGCGAGCCTGGGCGAGCCGACGCAGGATTTGTCATCCGTGGTCGAGCCGCTGGGGGCTTCGAGGGCGGTCGGTGAGGGTGAGCGGGCGTGGGAGCAGTGGGCGCCGCGGGTGGGCCGCGAGCTGGAGCTGATCGCGGGGGCGCATCCCGGTGAGACCGTGGTGGTGGTCTGTCACCAAACGAGCATCCTCGCAGCGACCCAGTATTTCATGGAGGCGACCTACTCGCGGGCGCATGTCTCGATGGAGGTCGACCACACCGCGATCACCGAA
>NZ_BAFR01000283.1 GCF_000308435.1 Nocardia araoensis NBRC 100135
CTGCCTGCTCGGTCGGGAAATGCCCGCGCGCCCGCACCGCCCTGCGGTAGCGGGCGTTGAGGGACTCGATGGCGTTGGTTGAGCAGATGACCCGCCTTATCTCGACGTCGTAGTCGAGGAAGGGCACGAACTCACTCCACGCGTTCTCCCACAATCTGACGATCGCCGGATACCGTGGCCCCCACTTCGTGGCGAACTCACCGAACCGTTCTTTTGCCGCGGCCTCGGTCGGTGCGGTGTAGACCGGCTTGAGGTCACGGCTCATCTGGTCCCAATACTGCCGGGCGGCGTATCGGAACGAGTTGCGCAGCAGGTGGATCACACACGTTTGCACGATCGTCCGTTCCCAGACGGTGGTGATCGCCTCCGGCAAGCCTTTGAGCCCATCGCAGACGGCGATGCACACATCGGCGACGCCGCGGTTCTTGATCTCGGTCAGCACAGCGAGCCAAAACTTGGCGCCCTCGCCACCGTCGCCGGCCCACAACCCGAGGATGTCGCGCTCACCGGCCACGGTGACACCGATGACCACGTAGATCGGACGGTTGGTGACCTGTCCATCTCGGATCTTCACGTGGATCGCATCGATGAACACGACCGGATACACACGATCGAGAGGCCGGTTGCACCAGTCGGTCATCTCCGCGACCACCTTGTCGGTAATCGCGGAGACGGTGTCCTTGGACACCGAAGCGCCGTAGATCTCAGCGAAATGCGCCGAGATCTCCCCGGTCGTCAACCCCTTCGCGGTCAGCGACAACACGATCTCATCGACCCCCGACAACCGCCGCTGACGTTTCCTGACGATCTTCGGTTCGAACGTCGAACTGGTATCACGCGGCACATCGATCTCGACCGGACCGATCTCGGTGACCACCGTCTTCGAGCGAGTTCCGTTGCGAGAGTTCGGTGTTCCACGCCCGGCCGGGTCGTGTTTCTCGTAGCCGACATGCTCGGTCATCTCCGCTTCCAACGCGGTCTCGAGCACGGTCTTGGTCAGCTGGTTGAGCAACCCACCCGGGCCGACCAGGTCGATGCCCTGCTCCTTGGCCTGCTTCAGCAGCTGCTCGGCCAGCTTCTTGGTATCCGCCGTGTCCTTCTTCGCCACGGCGTCGAGTGTCTCCGACACTGCTCGATCCTTCCCGCCGAACCATCAGGTCCGGCCAGTCAGACCAAGGCCAAATCCGCCGTTGTTCCGACAGTCCCGGCGAATATTCAGGTGTTGTTTGCAACCAAATCGTCTGCGACGCTGAATGTTACAGTGGGGGAGAGCCTGAGGATGGACGTACGATAACTGGTCAGGTGGGTGGGTTTCGGAGTGAGTCGTTGTCGCGGTTGGCGATCTCATATTCGACCACCCGGACGGTGACGCCCCCGGGGACGGGGACCAGGCCGCGGGTTCGGTTGCGATCTTCGTAGTTCGGTGGCCGAGATCTCTCGCAGCTGCTCATAGTTGGCCGTTCTATGCGACGTCGGTGCGCAGATAGTTGTAGACGGTCTCGCTTGCTGATGCCGAATTTATTGGTCAGCGCCGCTCTTGGTTCGCCAACGGCGGCGCGGTCGCGCAGTCGTTGTGCCTGTTCGGCGGTGAGGTCGGGGTTGCGGCCGCTGTAGACGCCGCAGGACTTGGCTGCGGCGACGCCTTCGCGTCGTCGTTGGCATTGGAGGATGACGGCGCATTCGAACTCTTCGAAAGCGCCCCATCATGGTCAGTAGCAGGTTCGCCATGGGCGCTTTCTCGCCAGTCAAAGTTGTTCTGTCCTTGACGAATTCGACCTGTCACCTTTGCCGGTGAGGTTGCGTTCGAGCCGCCGCAGATCGTCGAGGTTGGAGGCCGGGAGTGTACGACGACGGTGTCGCCGTCGGGGACAAAGTAGATCATCTCATCGAGTTTGGGGCGCGTGGTGTCCTTTCCGGAGGCTTTGTCGACAAAGGTGCGTTCTAGT
>NZ_BAFR01000282.1 GCF_000308435.1 Nocardia araoensis NBRC 100135
CCTACTTAGCTGGTAACGACCAGCTTTCGGTAGCGTTCGACGACTGCGTCAATCCTGGCCTGTGAGGCCGTGCGGGAGCGGTGTCCGGGAGTGATCGTTCGGCAGTTCGGCCGCGGCGAACGACGCATGGAATACGCCTGGGGCCAGACCCCTTTGACAAGACGTAGCGCGTCGTCGCGGCCGGACCGCCACCCCCGACTTGTTCGTCCGGCGACTCCTGCCACGCCTCCGGTCCGGTGAGGCCTCGTGCAAGACCGCGAGCGTCGGCGGCAAATCCGGAAGTGGCTGGGCAGCTGATTCCACTGTTGTCCAGCCATTTTCGGGCGTTTCATTGATCGTGGTCCGAGCCCGTCCGCACGAACGAACACCTCGAAGACAGCGAGCTGCGAGCTCTCAGGGAGATCGGTGTCGTGCGGGTGCGCTGGGAGCGCGAACAACTCATCGGAGGCCAGCCCATCGAGGCTCGTAAGTAGGGCGTCGCGCGTTCCTGCCTGGGTCTTGTGACCTGCGGAAACAACCGAAGAACTGGAGGACGGATGAGCCGTTACTGCGGGATCGATTGGGCCGAAGGCCATCACGACATCGCCATCGTCGACCAGAACGGCACCCTGGTGTCGAAAAGACGGATCACCGATGATCCGGCCGGCTTCACCGCCCTCACCCAGCTGCTCACCGATGCCGGCGATACCGCCGAGGACCCGATCCCCGTCGCGATCGAAACCCCACGCGGGTTGATGGTCGCCGCGATCCGCGCCACTGGCCGAGCGGTCTATGCGATCAACCCGATGGCCGTAGCCCGTTACCGCGAACGCCACACGATGGCACGCGCCAAGTCCGATCATGCTGACGCGATGACCTTGGCCAATATTCTGCGCGTCGATGCGCACATGCACCGCCCGATCCCCGCGGACAGCGAACTTGCCCAGGCCATCGCGGTCCTGGCCCGCGCTCAGCAGGACGCCGTGTGGCGGCGCACCAAGGCCAGCAACGAACTGCGCTCGCTGCTGCGCGAGTACCACCCGATGTTTCTGGCCACCTTCGCTGACAAGTCCGCCACCAACCTCGCTAAACCCGAGGTCCGCGCCATCCTGGCCATCGCGCCGACCCCTGCCGCGGCGGCGAAACTGACCCGGGTCCGCGTCGCGGCCGCGCTGCGCCGGGCCGGACGCCAACGCGGCATCGACGCCTTGACCGACGAGATCGTGGCCAAGCTGCGCCGTCCCGGCCTGCGCCAACCCGACCTGGTCGAACAGGCCATGGGCCGCCAGGTCCTCGCCCTACTCGCCACCCTCGACGCCGCCTGCACCGGCGCCGACGACCTCGAGCAAGCCGTCGCCGAGAAGTTTCGCACACACCCCGATCACGCAATAATCACCAGTTTCCCCGGCCTGGCCGACCTCACCGGCGCCCGCGTCCTCGCCGAAGTCGGCGACGACCGCAACAGATTCGCCGACGCCCGCGCGTTGAAGGCCTACGCCGGAACCGCACCCGTTACCCGCGCGTCCGGGCGCAGCATTTCGATCACCTTCCGCCGGATCAAGAACGACCGGCTGGCTGCCGTCGGCTGGGTCTGGGGATTCGCCGCCGGCAGCAACCCCGGCCCAGCCCGAGAGCACTACCTCAACCGCCGCGCCCACGGCGACCGCCACTCCGCCGCCCTGCGCCACCTCGTGAACAAGATGCTCGGCCAGCTCTACTACTGCCTCCAGAACCGGCGGGAATTCGACCCGCTCAAAGCCTTCGGACAGCCCGGTACACACGCCCCGCAACCCGCCGCAGCTTGACATTTAAAATCATCGGAGGTCT
>NZ_BAFR01000281.1 GCF_000308435.1 Nocardia araoensis NBRC 100135
CGCTCGCTGGTCGTGTGGGTGGTCGGCTCCGGCGTGCCGGTGGCCGGGATGATGGTGCTCGCGGTGCTGGCACTCACGATGGAGGACGTCACCAAGGCGCGACTGGCGGTCTGCGTGCTGTCGCTCGGGGGCGCCACGCTGGTGTTCGGTCTCCTGCTGATGACGCAGACCATGGCCGCGACCGTCGCGCCCATCCTCGGCGTGCGCCGTGCGATGCGTCAGGTGGAGGACGGCGATCTCGACATCGCGCTGGCCGTCTACGACGGCACCGAATTGGGTGAGCTGCAGAGCGGTTTCAACCACATGGTGGAGGGGCTGCGCGAGCGGGAGCAGATCAGGGACCTGTTCGGCAGGCATGTCGGGCGCGAGGTCGCCGCGGCCGCGCTGGCGGGCGACCCGGCGCTCGGCGGTGTGGAGACCGACGCCGCGGCCCTGTTCATCGATATCGTCGGTTCGACGACGATGGCCGCGACCATCCCCGCGCCGGAGATGGTCGCCATTCTCAATCGGTTCTTCGGCATCGTGGTGGACGAGGTGGAACGCCACGGCGGGCTGGTCAACAAGTTCGAAGGTGACGCGGCCCTCGCCGTCTTCGGCACACCGGCACCGCTGGCCGACGCACCCGGCGCGGCGCTGGCCGCCGCCCGCGCGATCCGGGTGCGGCTCGACAGCACCGCGACCGACTTCGTCGCGGCCATCGGCGTGGCCGCGGGCCGGGTGGTGGCGGGGAATGTCGGCGCGCATCAGCGCTACGAGTTCACCGTCATCGGCGACGCGGTCAATGAAGCCGCCCGCCTGTGCGAACTCGCCAAGCGACAGGGTCTACTGCTCGCCTCCGGCGCGACCATCACAGCCGCCGCCGAGTCCGAGGCTGGACACTGGCAGCTCGGCGAATCCGTCACCCTTCGCGGCCGCCTCGCACCGACCCGCCTCGCTCGCCCGGTATGACCCACCGCCCATCCGTCCGCGCGGCACTCGTTCGCGGGCTACCGACCCGACCAGCGGCATGCCACTCGTCGAAGTCACCCGTCTGCCGATCGGTCCCCGATCCTTCGTCAGTTGCGGGTCGCGACGAGCATTTCGACGATCTCGGTGGTGCGACCGGTCTCGCCGAGCTGAGGGAAGATCCGTTCGACGCTGTTGCGGTGCGCCTCCGCCTCCAGATCGGCCATGGCATCCGTCGCGAGCGTGACGTGGTAACCGTGTTCGTGGGCGGCGCGGGCGGTCGACTCCACGCCGATGCTGGTGGTGAGACCGGCCAGCACGATCTGTGTGACGCGGCGGCGGCGCAGTTGCAGGTCGAGGTCGGTTCCGTGGAAAGCACCCCAGGTGCGTTTGGTCACTGTGATGTCGTCAGGGTGGCCGACGAGATCATCGACGATGGCATCCCAGCCTTCGGGCATGGAACTCGCCCGGCCGGGAAGCTCGATGCGACCCGGAGCGGCATCCGATCCGTCCGCCCGGGCCGTCACCCGCACCAGGATGACCGGGGCGCTGTGTTCGCGGAAGGCGCACGCCAGCTCGACCGCCCGCGCCACCACTTCAGGGACGGTGTAGGGCACCGTGGGTGCGGAGATCATGGCGTTCTGCAAGTCGATGAGTACCAACGCGCTGGACGAGTCGAGTGCGGTGACGGTCATGAATGGTG
>NZ_BAFR01000280.1 GCF_000308435.1 Nocardia araoensis NBRC 100135
GTCCAGGGGGTAATCCAGGGGCTAATCCACCCCCGCGCAGCTCGGTGAGCTGCGGTGTTCCGTCCCGCCCCGCACCTTCGTCCGCAAGCTCCCCGATTTCCCGACCACCCTCGATCTGCGGAGTACCTGGGTGGTGGGGGAGGGGTTTCGGTCGCCGTGTCAGCCGTGTCAGCGTGCCGTCGACCAAGCGCGCGTGGATGGTTCGGCCGAGCGCGGCGAATGCCGTCAAGGGCAGCCAGGGGTGGGCCCATGGGGTCCAGTGACGAGAAAAGTCGCGCTAAGCAGAGGTGCGGCCCGAATCCTCGTTGGATAGGTGTCCGGTTGTGGGAAGAGGCTGACGAGATCAGCATTTAGCCTGGGGGCTCGGACCGCGGCAGCCTGCGCGTATGGCCGGCCACCGACCGTCTTGCCTTCTAGGAGTTTTTGTATGACCCGCACCACTGCGCCCCGGCCGGTTGAGATAGCGGCCGTGATCCCGGCCCTGGCATCACTGGCTCGGACCGCGACTCGCCTGCATCCTCGCCCCGGTGCCCCCTCGTGCTTCGACAGTTCCGTCGGTGGACCGTTGCTGTGGCCTGCGGGTGAGCCCTGGCCACACTGTCACGACTCGCACTCGGGGGAGGTGATGTCGCTGAAGCAGGCACGGTCGACGCAGCAGGACCAGGACAGCGTCTGCGACGAGGCTGCGCTGAGCGAGGACGACTACCAATGGCAAGACACCCCGGAGGATCGGGCGAGGTTTCAACAGCTGTATGACCCGGATCCGGTGCTTCCCGACGGCCCGGTTGCCATGCTGCCGGTTGCGCAACTGTTTGTCCGCGATGTTCCTGGCCTGCGACCGCCTGGGGGGAAAGATCTGCTGCAGGTGTTGTGGTGCCCATTCGACCACGACGACGAATTCATCCCCAGGACCGTCTTGCATTGGCGGTCCGCGGCCTCGGTCACCGATATTTTGGACGATCCCCCCGAGCCTGCGGTGGTTCAAGACGGTCTCGGGCAGTTCGTCCCCGAACCGTGCACGATCGCACCGGAGCAGGTGATCGAGTACCCGACAATCACGGAACTCGACGAAGATCTGCAAGAACAGCTGAGGCAGTGGGAGGCCGGATACCTCGGCATCGATGTGGAGGACCTCGGTGAGGTCGAGAGTCCCTACCAGTCGGATCTGTCTGTCGCGCCCGGGTGGAAGGTCGGTGGCTGGATCGGATGGTCGCGCTCCGATGCCTACCCTGAGCCGTGCCCGGCCTGCGGGACGCCCACCGAACCGCTGTTGACCATCGCCTCGTGGGAGTGGGACGGGGCACAACACAGCTGGGTCCCCTACGAGGATCGGCCTGCTGACATGGTGGTCGGGGGCAATGGATGCCCGACCAAGATCAACATCGGCGACGCCTGGGACTTGACCATCCGTGCCTGCCCGACATCGCCCGACCACCCCCACGTGCCGTTGACGCAATGAGCCGACGCTGACGGAGGTATCCGCGGATGGCTCGATGCCACCGCAACCCGCGACGCCTGACCCATCTATCGCAAAACCCGCGGCGAGCCGGGTGCAACCACCAGTTGCCCCTCGCGGCACGTGAGTGCCGAGACATCTCTGCAGTCGATCCGAAATTCGAGACCGGTCCAAATCCGCGAAAAGTCACG
>NZ_BAFR01000279.1 GCF_000308435.1 Nocardia araoensis NBRC 100135
TCGGGTTGGGATGCCGCAGTTCCCAGGCGATGAACCCGGCCATGGCCGACCACCGCGATCACCCCGGCGAGCACCGCGGAGGTGTGCCAGCCGTTGCGCGGGCCTTCGATGATCATGTAAACCAGCGCCGCGACGGCCACGACGGACAGCGCGCCGCCCATCAAGTCCAATTTCTGTGTCGTGTGCGCCCGGGACGGTGGAACCACTACCAGCGCCGCGACGATCGATACGACCGCGATGGGAACGTTGATCAGGAAGGTCGACGCCCAGCCGTGATCGGTGAGCAGCCAGCCCGCCACCAGCGGACCGACCGCGATCGCGAGGCCAGTGGTAGCGGTCCAGATCGTAATAGCGACGGCGCGTTCCCGTTTCGGGAAGGTGGCCACGAGCAGAGACAACGTCGCGGGCATGATCATCGCCGCCCCGGTCCCCATGATCGCCCGCGCGGCGATCACCCAGTCGGCGCTGTCGACGGCCGACCCCAGCACCGCGCCGGCCGCAAAGACGGCCAGGCCGAGGATCAGCATGCCGCGGCGGCTGTACTTGTCGCCGATCGCGCCCATGAGCAGCATCAGGGCGGCGTACGGGATGGTGTAGGCGTCGACGACCCACTGCAGGTCCTGGCTGGACAGACCCAGATCGCGGGTCATATCGGGAGCGGCCACGATCAACGACGTATTCGTCATGACGCCGATCAGCACGCTCAGGCACAGCACGGCGAGCGCGGCCCAGCGGCGGCGGTATACGGCACCCGGTTCCACCGGTGAGGTGACTAGCAGAGACACATCCGTTCCTCTCACGATCTGCACACCGTTGTGCATTTGCACATTGATGTGCAATCTAAGGAATTTGCACAACGCTGCGCAAGTGTGCGAGGCTTCGACGTGAAGGGACTCACATGACAGCGACCAGAACCATGACTTCTTCTACGACCCGCGGCGCGCGAGCGCAGGCCAATCGGAAGCGGATCCTCGATATCGCGGCAGCCGAACTGACCCGCAATCCCGCGGCGAGCATGGAGGAGATCGCCTCGGCCGCAGGCGTCGTGCGCAGAACTCTCTACGGCCACTTCCCGACCCGCGAGGCACTGATCGACGGCCTCCTCGACCTGGCGTCAGAGGACATCGCGCACACGCTGCGTTCGCTCGACCCGGACGAGCCGGTGACGGTGACCTCCGCCCGGTGCACGATCGCCCTGTGGCGGGTCGGCGACAAATACCGCCTGCTGTTCAAGCTGACGGAGACGAACCTGGGTGCGCGGATCGAGGAACGACTGGCGCCCGTGCACGAGCACGGCGCGGAGATGTTGCGCCACGGCCAGCAGCTCGGCGTGTACTCCGATCACCTCCCCGCCGAAGCGCTGTCCCGCGCGCTCGCCGGGCTGGTGCTGGCACTGCTCGAGGCGCGCACCGACGGAAGCTGGACCGAGGCCGACCCCGACGTGGCGGCCGCCCGCGCCTGCCTGGTCGCACTCGGCGTGCCGCCGGGCGCGGCGGGCGAAATCGCCCTGACCGCAGCCCGATTGGAGAATGCCGACTCGGCATCGGCGCATCATGCCGCCGAT
>NZ_BAFR01000278.1 GCF_000308435.1 Nocardia araoensis NBRC 100135
GACCGGGCTCGGTGCGGGCCTGGAAGGTGCCATCGGTGGCGCGGCGGACATCACGACGGGTGTCGGCGCAGGTCTCGAGGGAGCTGTGCAGGGCGCCACGGACATCTCCGCGGGCTTGGGCGCGGGCTTGGAAGGTGGTCTGGGCGCCGCGACCGATGTGACCTCGGGCCTGGGCGTCGGTCTGGAGGGCGCTGTCGACGCGACGACCGGTCTCGGCGCGGGTCTCGAAAGCACGGTCGATGGTGCGGTAGACCTCGCCACCGGTGTGGGTGCGGGCCTCGAGAGCGGTCTGGGCGCGGCGACCGACGTGACCGCAGGGCTGGGCGCCGGTGTCGGGGCTGGTCTGGAGGGTGCTGTCGACACGTCGACCGGCCTGGGTGCGAACCTCGGAGGCGCTGTGGACGGCTCCATCGGTGCCGCGACGGACTTGACCGCCGGAGTCGGCGCGGGCCTGGGTGGTGCGGCTGAGGTCGGCACGGGCTTGGAGGCGGGTCTCGGGGGTGCCGCCGGTGCGGCGACCGATCTGACCGCGGGTGTCGGGAGCGCGATCGGCGGGGTTGCGGATCTTGGTACCGGCGTGGGTACGAGCCTCGGAGGCGCTGTGGACGGCTCCATTGGTGCCGCGACGGACTTGACCGCCGGAGTCGGCGCGGGGCTGGAAGGGGCTTCGGATGCGGCTGCTGATCTCGGTGCCGGTGCGGGGGCCGGACTGGAGGGCGCGCTGAACGGAGTCGGCGGGGTGACCACCGGTCTGGGGTCGGCCATCGACAGCGGTGCGCAGGCGGGCGCCGGTCTCGGCGCCGGGGTGTCCACCGGATTGCACGGGGCGGCCGACGCGGGCGCGCAGATCGGCTCCGGTCTGGAGACCGGGCTCGGTGGCGCACTCGATGCCACGGGGCAGGCGACGACCGGGCTCACCGGCGGAATCGACACCGCGGCACAGGGATCCGGCAATCTCGGGGCCGGACTCGGAGGCAACTTCTCCTCCGCCATCGGCGGCGCCGGAAACCTCGGCACGCAGGCGACGGCGGGTCTGGAGACCGGACTGGCGACGGGTCTCGGCGCGGCCGTGAACACCGGAGCCGAGCTCGGCGGCCGACTGGACAGCTCGCTGCACACCGGCGGGCAGGTCGGCACGGGCCTGGAGACCGGGCTCGGCGGTGCGTTCGATGCCGGGGTCCACGGTGCGAGCGGCCTGGCGGCGGGCTTGTCCACCGGCATCGGAGGGGGCCTGTCCACCGGCGTGGGCGGAGCGGTGCAGGCCGGTACCGGGCTGACCGGTGCCGTAGATGCCGGAACCCAGGCGGGTGCGGGGCTGGGTTCGGGCCTGTCGGCCGGGCTGAACGCGGGAGTTCAGGCGGGCGCCGGGCTCGCTTCGGGCCTGGAGACGGGCTTGTCGACCGGTCTGGGTGCTGCGGGCAATGCGGGTGCGGGTTTGTCGAGTGGTCTGGAGGGTGCGTCCAGCGCGGGCGCACACCTCGGCTCGGGCCTGGAGACAGGTCTGGGCGCTGCGGGCAATGCGGGTGCGGGTTTGTCGAGCAGTCTGGAAGGC
>NZ_BAFR01000277.1 GCF_000308435.1 Nocardia araoensis NBRC 100135
GGCTGCCTAATGGTTTTGTCAAGCGGCAGTAGCGGTTGCGCGGTAGTCAGCCCGATAGGGCTGGCGGGTGTGCAGCAGTGCGTGCAGGACGTTGATGCGGCGTCTGGCCAGCGCGATGAGGGCTTGGTGGTGTCGTTTGCCCTCGGCGCGTTTTCGGGCGTAGAAGGCTTTGCTGGCCGGGTCGGAGCGGATCGCGGCGAACGCCGACTGGTAGAAGACGAACTTCAGCGTCTTGCTGCCCGCGGTCGCGCGTCGCAGGTAGTGCATCTTGCCCGACTGTTGCAACACCGGCGCCAGCCCGGCGGCCGAAGCCAGCTGGTCAGCGCTGGCGAAGCGGGCGAGATCGCCTGCTTCGGCCAGGAATTCGGCAGTCAGGATGGCCCCCATCCCCGGCATGCTTGTGATGAGGGCCGCGTCAGGGTGGCGGTCGAGATCGTCCCTGATCTGGGATTCGAGCTCACCGATGCGACGGCGAGCCGAGACGGCTTCGGTCGCGAATTCGCGGGCGAACTCGGCCATGCGAGCCTGTCCGGGCACGACGGTGCGTTGGGCCTGGGCCGCGGTGAGCGCCTTGTCGACCAAGGGTTCGGCGTAGTTTCGGCGGACACCGAGTCGCAGCAGGTGCTCGGTGATGCGGCGACGTCCGGCGCGGCGGATCTCCTCGGGGGTCACGTAGCGGGCCAAAAGGTGCAGGTCACCGAGGTTGGTGACATCGACGGCGCGTTCCAGACCCGGGAAGATACTGGTCAGGGTTTCTCGCAGTCGCTGCAGACGGCGTGTTTGGTCCACAACCAGCTCACGTCGGCGACCGACGAGGATGCGCAGGTCGATGGTGGTTTCGTCTTCGGCGGTGACCTCGCGCCAGTCGTCTCGCAGGCGCAGCTGGTCGGCGATGGTTTTGGCGTCTCGGGGGTCGGATTTGGTTTCGCCGCCCTTGGTGGCGCGGCGGGCGCGGTTGACCACCAGGCCCGGGATGTGGACCAGGCGGATACCTGCCTCGACGAGCATCGCGGTCAGCAGGCTGGCGATCCCGCCCATCAGGTCGATCGCGACGGTGATCTCACCATGGTCGGCGCCGATGGCGCGCAGGTGTTCGATCAACCCGTCGATACTGTCGGGATCATTGTTCACCCGTCGGGAGACAAGGACTTTCCCGGTTTCGGCGACGACGATCGCGACCCAGTGGAACTCCTTGGCGACGTCGATGCCCACGACAACTGCCATGTAACCCTCACTCGTTTCGGCGTGCGTGCGGTGCGTCCCCGCTCCGCCGGCAACGCCCTACACAGCGATGGTCCGCAGTGCCTAATCAGCGGTCGGAACAAGGGGGCGGGGCGAGCGGCCGAGCCACCTGAGCCATCCAGGGCAGCACGCATGAAAGCCATACCCGCCCCGCCTGCACACCCCGATCATTCCGGACGACCGGAGGCACATCAGAAAGGTAGGGCGGCATGA
>NZ_BAFR01000276.1 GCF_000308435.1 Nocardia araoensis NBRC 100135
CCCTAAGTTTGTAGGTGTCTGGGGTTGGTGCCCTGGATGCCCAGGGCGGTGGGGTGTAGCTGATGATTGGTTGCAGCTGTTATGGCTCGGGAGGAATGGCTGCCCCACCGTGCTGGACACTCCGGCCACTTATTGAGATCTGATGCGAATCGTCGCTGGTTAGGGACCTGATGGCGGGGTTGTCCGCGGGCTCGGATTGTGGAGAGCGGAGATCGGGAGTGGGACTGCGCCAACGGATTTGGGTTGGTATCGATGTCGGCAAGGCAACCCATCACGTGTGCGTGATGGATGAGACCGGCAAGGTGTGCTGGTCGGGCAAGTTCGGCAACGATCAGCGGGCGATCGAGGCGATCATCGCCCGAGCACACGAAACCGGGATCGAGGTGCAGTGGGCGATCGATCTGATCAGCCCGCTGGCTGCGCTGCTGATCACCGTGCTGCTGACCGCTGGGGAGTCGGTGGCGTACGTGCCCGGCCGGGTGGTGGCCACCATGACCGGAATCCTGCGCGGTGAGGGAAAGACCGACGCCAAGGACGCCCGCGTCATCGCCGACACCGCCCGCATGCGCAACGACCTGACGCCGGTGACCGCACCCGACGAGCTGGTCGCCGAGCTGACCCAGCTCTCGAGCTACCGCGCCGATCTCATGAGCGACTGGGTGCGCGGGGTCAACCAGCTGCGCGGCATGCTCGCCGCGATCTTTCCCGCGCTCGAGGCCGCATTCGACTACTCGGCCCGGTCCCCGCTGATCCTGGTCGCCGGTCTGTGCACCCCGTCCGAAATCCGTGCCGCCGGAATCAACGGTGTCACAACACATCTCACCAACAAAGGCGCCTGGCGCAAGAGCATCGACACCATCGCCACCACAGCCGTCGCTGCCGCCGGCGAGCAGGACATCGCCGTACCCGGCGAGAGGGCTACTGCGACATTGATCAAACGACTGGCAGCCAAACTGCTCGACTTGGACCGTGAAATCAAGGACCTCGACAAACAGATCACCATGCGTTTCCGGGAGCACCCGCAGGCATCGATCATCGAGTCGCTGCCCGGAATGGGACCTCATCTGGGTACCGAGTTCCTGGTCACCACCGGTGGCGACCTCACTACGTTCGCCACCCCCGGCCGGTTGGCCTCCTACGCCGGACTCGTGCCCGTGCCCCGCGATTCCGGCCGTGTCAGCGGCAACCTGCACCGACCAAAACGCTTCAACCGGCGACTGCGCCGCGTGTTCTACATGGCCGCACTGTCCTCCATCAGAGCCGAAGGACCATCGCGGACGTTCTACCAGCGCAAACGGAATGAACGGCTCATCCATACGCAGGCCCTCCTAGCCTTGGCCCGGCGCCTGGTCGACGTGCTGTGGGCCCTGCTGCGCGACAACCGGCCCTTCGACACCAAGCCCCCGAGCATCAACGCAGTACCCGTCGCGGCTTGACATCGTCATTGAG
>NZ_BAFR01000275.1 GCF_000308435.1 Nocardia araoensis NBRC 100135
GAGTTGCGGGAAAGCGCCGATGACGGCGCGCGGGGGCGCGGGTTGTGACGAAATGGCTGCTGCTGGAGTGCTTTTCGGGTGAGCCGGGACGAGTGATCGCCGTAGGGTCGACGCCGAAGTCGTTCGTGCCGTTGAGCAACATCGTGCGCAATCCGCTGTCGCGGGCAGACGCGGAGTCGGCGCTGCGCCGGGCGTGCGCCACCGGTGGGCCGGTCACGTGCGTCTCCGGCGACGGGCGGCGTACGGTGCTGGCCGAGCCGTTGCTCGTCGCGCCGGGGCGGGCGCATGCCGTACGACTGTGGGTGGGCCCCCGGGACGAGCCGGTGGCGGCGGCCGACCCGATGGGGGCGTGGTACTTCGACCTCACGACCAACCGATCGGTGCGCAGTGACGACCTGCTGGACCTGTACGGCGTCGCGCCGGAGAACCGTGCCGCCGAGCTGGCCATCGCGGGCGCGTTCACCCGGTTGGTCGCCAACCGTGACGAGAGCGAGGCGCTGGCCAAGATCGTCAACTCGGCGCCGGGTACCGAGCATCAGGCGGTCTGGACCATCCGGCGCGACGACGATGCCCTGCGCGCCGGGCATTTCGCCTGCCGGATCATCGCCGAGCCGGATGACGCGGGTGAGCGTCACGTGCTGCTGCGCGGCGTGACCCAGGACATCGGCGCGGCCACCGCCGTCTCCGCCGCCCCACCGCCGACGATCTTGGAGTACGCGGTGCTCGAGGCCGCCACCGAACCCGGCGAGTACCGCGCGATCGTCAATCTGCGCTCGTTGCGTCTGATCCGGTGGATCGGTCCACCGATGCCGGATATCGCCTGGGCGGATCTGCCGGGACAGCCGCGGCCGCAGATTCATCCGGATGACCTGGCGACCGCGCGCACCATGTCGCGAAACCTGGCGCGGCACCGGACCGAGGGCACTGTGCGCGTGCGCCGGATCGACGGCGGCTGGCAACCGGTACGGATACGGGCGGCGTTGATGGCGCTGGATCAGCACACCACGGCCGGACTCGCCACGGTCACCGCGGCATCGTGATCCGCGGTGACCGTGGCGTCGAGATCATTGGCGCGGCAGATCCAGCTCGGCCATTTCCTTCTCGATCGCATTCGCGGCGAAATCCACACCGCGGGAACGCAATTCATGAACCCGGCGCTGGAGCGCCTCGACTCCGCCGGGTTGGGCCGCGATGTCGGCGACGCTGATCCGGCCCTTGGGCCCGTGCACACCCGACTGCACGTACGACACCGTGATACCTCCTGCCTAACACGCTCGCCCACCCACCGACCCGGGTGGGTTCACCACTGCGCTACAAGTCGCACGACAACCGTGTCGACAGGAGAGCCCGGGTCGCCGGGCACGCTGGCTGAATGCTATCAGCGATCTTTAATGGACACTTGATCAGTGTGTCCTGTTTCACACCTCATTC
>NZ_BAFR01000274.1 GCF_000308435.1 Nocardia araoensis NBRC 100135
TTCCTGCTGGTGGCATGGGCGCGGGTGCGGGGCAACAAGGGCGCACGAACCGCCGGGGTCGATGGGATCGCACCGCGATCGGTCGGCCTCGGCGCTGAGGAACTGCTGGAGTGTCTGCGACATGATCTGAAGGCGAACCTGTTCATTCCCCAGCGGGTGCGAGAGAAGGCGATTCCCAAAGCGTCGGGCAAGATTCGGCGCCGCCTGGGCATCCCGACGGCCGCGGACCGGGTCGTGCAGGCCGCGTTGAAACTGGTGCTCGAACCGATCTTCGAGGCGGATTTCCAACCGTGTTCCTACGGGTTCCGCCCGAAGCGCCGGGCCCAGGACGCGATCGCCGAGATCCACCACCTTGCGACACCTGCCCGCAACTACGAGTGGGTGTTCGAGGCGGACATCACGGCATGCTTCGACGAAATCGACCACACCGCCCTGATGGGCCGGGTGCGTCGACGCGTCGGGGACAAACGCGTGCTGGGTTGGGTGAAGGCGTTCCTGCGGGCCGGGGTCCTGACCGAACAGGGCCACAACCGGGAAACGATCACCGGCACACCCCAGGGCGGGATCCTCTCACCGCTGCTGGCCAATATCGCCTTGTCCGTGCTGGACGAGCATTTCGCGGCCCGGTGGGCCGCGCTCGGACCGTATTGGACACGCGCCAAACGTCGCCGCGCTGGCGTCCCGGTCATGAAACTCGTCCGCTACGCGGACGACTTCGTGGTCATGGTCGCCGGGAAACGCAGTGATGCCGAAGCGCTGTGGGATGAGGTCGGCACGGTGCTCGCTCCGATAGGTTTGCGCCTGTCGGTGGAGAAGACGAGGGTCTGTCACATCGATGAGGGGTTCGACTTCCTGGGCTGGCGCATCCAGCGCCGAGCTTGGCGAAGCCGGACCGGCAAACAAACTGTCTACACCTACCCGTCGAAGAAGGCGTTGGCCTCGATCATCGACAAGGTGCGGACACTGACTCGCCGCTAGAGACATCGAACGCTCGCGGACTTGCTGCATCGGCTCAACCCGGTGATGCGAGGCTGGTGCAACTATTTCCGCCACGGGGTGTCGTCGCGGACTTTCGGATACGTCGACCACTTCGCCGTCTGGCGGATCGTCGGCTGGCTCCGCAAACGACACCCCGGGCTGAACATGCACACCCTGGTCCGACGCTACCTGCCTGGCTGGCAGATCCGCGCCGGAGGAATCGAAATGTTCCGGCCCGAATCGGTCGCCATCGAGCGATACCGATACCGGGGCACCAAGATTCCCACGCCATGGTCGAGCACTCCGGCAGCCCGATCACCCGCTCCAACGGCATGAACACATGGAGAGCCGGATGCGGTGGAAGCCGCACGTCGGTTCGGAGGGCGGGCCGCAGAAACCCATCAACCGAAAGGCTGGCAGGGCGCTGCGGTCCGACCCCTACACC
>NZ_BAFR01000273.1 GCF_000308435.1 Nocardia araoensis NBRC 100135
TTAGCACGACAGTTGTAGTTCGTTACCTGTAGATTGTGGCGTGCTGGAAGATGTTGTGCCGCAGGATATTGCGGTGTGGCGGGCGAGTCTGGATGACGTGTTCGCCCGCGTTGCGGGGGCGTTCGGCCGGGCGGAGCCGCGAGGGTGGGCGAGGGCGTATGTGACGGGGTTGCTGGCGCCGGTGGAGCGGAAGAACTCCTGGCAGCTGGCCGAGGCGGCGGGAGCGGTAAGTCCGGATGGGTGCCAGCATCTGCTGAACCGGGCGCGTTGGAGTGCCGATGAGGTGCGCGATCAGGTCCGCTCGTACGTGGTCGAGGCGCTGGCTTCGCCGGATGGGGTGCTGGTGGTCGATGAGACGGGATTTGTGAAGAAGGGACTGCGCTCAGCCGGGGTGCAGCGGCAGTATTCGGGCACCGCGGGCCGGATCGAGAACTGCCAACTGGGTGTGTTCCTCGCGTATGCCGGTCGCTCGGGCCGGGCGTTGATCGACCGTGAGCTGTATCTGCCGGAGTCATGGATTGCGGATCGCGACCGCTGCGCGGGTGCCGGTGTTCCCGAAGACCGCTGGACCCGAGGAGTTTTGACCAAGCCACGGTTGGCTGAAGCGATGATCGGCCGGGCGCTGGCCGCGGGTGTGACCGCCGGGTGGGTGACCGCCGATTCGGCCTATGGACGTGACGGCAGATTCAGGGCGTTCCTGGAGTCGCATCGGATGTCGTATGTGGTGGAGGTGCCGGTCAGGCACACCATCACCGACGTCGATGGCCGCCGAAGAGTCGATACCCTGATCAGCCGCGCCCCCGCCGAAGCATGGCACCGGGTCTCGGCCGGTCCGGGAGTCCGGGGTGAACGCGAATACGACTTCGCCTGGGCCACCCTGCCGGCCTTCGATGACATCCCGGCCGGTTTCGTACGCACCCTGCTGGCCCGGCGATCTCTCGACCATCCCGCGGATATCGCCTACTACGTGTGCTTCCACCCCGACACCATCGACCGCGGCCAGATCGTGGCCGTCGCCGGCGCGAGGTGGGCGATCGAGGAATGCTTCCAGCCAAAGGCCAATGCGGTCTCGACCACTACCAGGTCCGCAAGTACGACGCCTGGTACCGGCACATCACCCTTGCCATGCTCGCCCACGCCTTCCTCGCCGTCACCGCCGCCACCGGCCCAAAAGCCCACGCGGGCTGGGCCGAATCACAGTCGCCGAAATCCGCCGTCTCCTGGCGATAGTGCTCCACCCCGCCCGCACCCTCACCCATGCCCTCGCCGCCTCCCGCTGGCGCCGACACCACCAAAACCGTGCCCAACAAACCCGCTACCAACGAAATCGACTACAAAGTAACGAACTACAACTGTCGTG
>NZ_BAFR01000272.1 GCF_000308435.1 Nocardia araoensis NBRC 100135
GTGTGAATCGCCCCGGCGAGTCCGGAGACCTATTGGTGTGACAGCCCAGCGGATGGCTGGGCAGGGTTTTGAGCGTAGTAGGCGGCCTCCATCTCGGCGGGTGGGATGTCGCCGCAGTACCGGTAGAGCCGCCGGTGGTTGAACCAGTCCACCCATTCCGCAGTGGCGAACTCGACGTGATCGACACTGCGCCACGGGCCGCGCGGCTTGATCAGTTCGGTCTTGTAGAGGCCGTTGATCGTTTCGGCGAGAGCATTGTCGAAGCTCGATCCCACCGCCCCCACGCTGGGCTGGATCCCGGCCTCGGCGAGACGTTCGGTGAAGGCAATCGACGTATACTGAGAACCTCTATCAGTATGGTGCACAACATTTTTCACATCCCGTCCCGCTCTTTCGCGGGTCCAGATCGCGTGCTCGATCGCGTCGAGGACCAGGCTGGTGGTCATCGTGGTGCCGGTGCGCCAGCCGATGATCCGCCGGGCGTAGGCGTCGATCACGAACGCCACGTAGACCCAGCCGGACCAGGTCGACACGTAGGTGATATCGGCAACCCAGACATGGTTCGGCGCTGTCGGCGCGAACCGGCGGTGCACCAGATCCGCAGGCCGTTCAGCCGCCGGATCGGCGATCGTGGTGCGCTTGACCCGGCCGCGCCGCACTCCGCGCAGGTGAAGCTCCCGCATCAGGCGTTCAATCGTGCAGCGGGCGACCCGATGGCCTTCCCGGTTCAGCTGCAGCCATACCTTGCGGGCGCCGTAGACACCGAAGTTCTCACGATGAACCCGCACGATCTGCGGTTTCAGTTTCTCATCGCGGACCTGACGTCTCGTGGGTACTCGCTTGCGATGTTCGTAATATGTTGAGGGAGCGGCTTTCACGCCGAGCTCGCAGAGCCCGGCGCAGATCGACTCGACGCTCCACCGAAGCCCGCCGCCCTCGCGGCGGCCTTGGTGTTCGGTGATGAACCTCGTAATCAGCGCTGCGGCCGGTCGATCTCGGCGGCGAAGAAAGCCGACGCCGCCTTCAGAATCGCGTTGGCACGCTTGAGCTCTGCGTTCTCCCGTCGCAATCGCTTCAACTCCGCGGACTCCTCGCTGGTCACCCCCGCCCTGGCGCCGGCGTCGACCTGTTCCTGGCGAACCCATTTGCGGACCGTTTCCGCGGTCCCCACCCCGAGCAGGTCAGCGACCGCGCCGATCGCGGCCCATTCCGACTCGTACTGCTCACGAACCTCCGCGACCATGCGGACAGCCCTCTCACGCAGCTCCGGCGGGTACTTCTTCGAACTCACGGACTTCATCCTTCCTCAACAGATGAAGTCTCCCGACCCGCCGGGGCGATTCA
>NZ_BAFR01000271.1 GCF_000308435.1 Nocardia araoensis NBRC 100135
CCCCCAGGCGATGGAGGTCGCCGGCAGGCCGTGCACCCGCCGGTACTGCGCCAACGCGTCGAGGAACACATTCGCCGCCGCGTAATTCGCCTGCCCCGCATTACCGATCACACCCGCGATCGACGAATACAACACGAACATCGACAAATCCAGATGCCGCGTCGCCTCGTGCAGATTCCACGCCGCATCCACCTTCGGCCGCAACACCCGCTCGATCCGCTCCGCGGTCATGTTCTCCAGGAGCGCGTCGGCCAGCACACCGGCCGCATGCACGACACCGGTCAACGGATGCTCCGGCGGGATCGCCGCCAGCAGCGCATCCAACGAATCGCGGTCCGCCGCATCGCAAGCGACCACGTCCACGTGCGCGCCCAGAGCCACGAGTTCGTCACGGAGTTCGGCCGCACCGGGCGTATGCGGGCCGCGTCGGCTCGCCAGCACCAGCCTGCGCACCCCGTACTCGGCCACCAGATGACGAGCAGCCAACCCACCCAACCCACCGGTACCACCCGTGATCAACACCGTGCCCTCGGGCCGCAACGGCGCAGGCACCGTCAACACGTTCTTACCGATATGCCGGGCCTGACTCATGAAACGCAACGCCTCCGGCACCTGCCGCAGATCCCACGCGGTGAGCGGAGACGCGGTGAGCACACCCTCCTCGAACAGGTCGACGATGCGAGTCAAGATCTCGTGGAGCCGGTCGGGCGCCACGTCCATGAGCATGAAACCGCTGTAGGTGACCCCGGGATGTTCGGCGGCTACCCGCTCGGGATCACGCCGATCCAGCAACCCCATCTCCACGAACCGGCCACCAACCCCCAGCAACCGCAACGAGGCATCCACGAACTCACCCGCCAACGAATCCAACACCACATCCACCCCACCCAACCCCGCACGGAACTTCCCCTCGAAATCCAACGACCGCGAATCACCGATCTCCTCGTCACCGAACCCCAACCCCCGCAGAACATCCCACTTCGGACGACTCGCCGTCACCACCAACCGCGCACCCAACCACCGCCCCAACTGCACCGCAGCCAACCCCACCCCACCCGTCGCCGCATGCACCAACACCCGCTCCCCAGCGCGAACCCCCGCCACATCCACCAACCCATAAAACGCCGTAGCAAACACCGCAGGCACCGCCGCCGCCTCCGCAAACGACCACCCCGCGGGCATCGGCACCACCAACCGGCAGTCGGCCACCACGACCGACCCCACGCCGGTCAAGAAACCGAAAACACGTTCACCCGGCACGAGGTTCGTCACTCCGGAACCCACCTCGACCACCACACCGGCGCCCTCCACACCCAGCACAGCGTCCGGATCGGGGTA
>NZ_BAFR01000270.1 GCF_000308435.1 Nocardia araoensis NBRC 100135
TTGAACCGTCACGAGTTGGGGACCGCTTCTTCCTAGAGGAAGATGGTTCCCATCATGTCGAAGCGTTACCCGCCCGAGGTTCGCGAGAAGGCTGTGCGTCTGGCTCTCGAGCGCCTCGATGAGTACGGCACCCCGTATGCCGCTGCGCAGGCAATCGCGCCGTTGGTGGATGTCCATTTCGAGACGCTGCGGATCTGGATCAAGAAGGCGTTGGCCGAGGGCGCCCGGCCGAGCGGGGCGGCCGGCTCGGGCCTGTCCTCGACCGAGCGCGAGGAGCTGACCAAACTGAGGCGAGAGGTCCGAGACCTCAAGCAGGCCAACGAGATCCTGAAGCTGGCCTCGGCTTTCTTCGCGCGGGAACTCGACCCGCGACACCGGTGATCGTCGGGTTCATCGACGAGTACCGCCAGGTCTACGGCGTCGAGTCGATCTGCCGCGCGCTGTCTGCGCACGGAGTCCAGATCGCGCCGCGGACCTACCGCAAAGCCCGCCACCGACCACCCTCGGCCCGCGATATCACCGACGCCTACCTCGAGAACGCGTTACGAGACCTCGCGGGCAAGCCCGAGCAAATGTACGGCCGCCGCAAAATGACCCGCTACCTGCGCCGCCAAGGCCACGACGTGGCGTTCTGCACCGTCGACCGGATCATGGGCGAACTCGGGCTCAACGGTGTCGTGCGAGGCCGCAAGCATCGCACCACCATCCCGGGCAAGGACGGCGTGCGTGCCACCGACAAGCTCAACCGCGACTTCACCGCCCCCGCTCCGGACCGGGTGTGGGTCGCGGATTTCACCTACGTCTCGACCTGGACCGGATGGGCGTATGTGGCGTTCGTGTTCGACGCTTACTCTCGCGCGATCGTGGGCTGGACCGCCGCGGCCACCAAGACGACAGCGTTGGTGGACAAGGCTCTCAACATGGCGGTGTGGCGGCGCGGCCACTACGGGCACCCGGTCGAGCCCGGACTCATATTTCACACCGACGCGGGCAGCCAGTACGTCTCGGTGAAGTTCACTGAATCGCTTGCCCTGCACGGCCTGTCGGCATCGGTCGGCTCGGTCGGCGATGCCTACGACAACGCGCTCGCAGAATCGATCATCGGCCTGTTCAAGACCGAGGTGATCAACCGGCACGGCCCGTTCAAGACTCTCACCGAGGTCGAGTTCGCGCTTATGGAATGGTGCGACTGGTACAACAACGCCCGCCTGCATTCCCGCTTGGACTACCTGACCCCGGCCGAGTACGAAGCCGCCTACTACGCTCAACAACCACCACGCCGACCGGCGCGGATCTGAAACCGAAGCCGGTCCCCAACTCGTGACGGTTCAAC
>NZ_BAFR01000269.1 GCF_000308435.1 Nocardia araoensis NBRC 100135
GCTGATAGTGGGCCTGTTTAGCCTGGTATTGGTGTCTTCTGCGCCAGGCCGACCAGTGCAACGCAGTGGTGAGGTTCGGTGACGGTGTGGTCAGGTGTGCCAGGAGACGTCTGATCTCGCCGAGTGTGAGTGGAACGAGGCCGCTGCCAATGCTTTTGGGGAGATGGCGGCTGTCACGGCAAGGTATGTGTGTGCCAGCAGTGCGAGTGTGATGTGGCGGTACCAGGCGTCGTAGCGGCGGACTTGGTATTGGTCGAGCCCGACTTCGGTTTTCGCGGTTTGGAAGCAGTCCTCGACTGCCCAGCGTGCGCCGGCGACCTGGATGAGCTCGTCGTCGCTGGTGCCGATCGGGGCACCACACAGGTAGTAGGCCGTTTCGAGTTCGCCTTTGGCGTTGGGAGCCAGTGACCGGCGAGCCAGCAGCCAGCGTCCCCAGCCGGGTCCGGCCTCGCTCACGGTCGGCACCGTGGCCACGGCCCAGTCGAACATCCGAGGGCCTTTCGCGCCGTTTCCGCAGCTACGACGCTTCCATGCCTGCGGTGGCGCGTCGGCGACGATCTGGCCGGCGCGGCTGCTACCGGCAAGCGACATGACAACCGGCGCACTGCTGGGCACCGCGACCACATACCCGATCCGCCGCCGCTCGAGCCACCTGCGGAACTTCGAATCACCACCGTATGCCTCGTCAGCAGTCACCCACCGTGCAGGCACCCCGGCATCCAGCGCGCGAGCCAGCATCCGCTGGGCCAGAACCTGTTTCGTCGCGAACTCGACATCCTCGGGCACCCCGGCATCGCGGCACCGGTCTCGATCATCGATCCACGACTTGGGCAAATACAACTCCCGGTCGATCAGTGTGCGTCCCTTCACGCTCGTGTACGCGCAGAACACACCGAGCTGACAATTCTCGACCCGACCCGCGGTTCCCGAGTACTGCCGTTGCACCCCAGCAGATTTCACACCCTTCTTCAGAAACCCGGTCTCATCGACGACCAGCACACCATCCGGATCACCCAGATGCTCGACCGCATACGCCCGCGCGTCATCACGCATCCCATCGACATCCCACGCCGCCGCATTCAGAAGACGCTGCATCCCGGTCGGCGTGAACTCACCCGCGACCTCGGCCAATGTCCAGCCGTTCTTGCCCGCCAACGGCGCCAGCAACCCCCGCACATACGCCCGAGCCCGCCGCCGCGGCTCCGCCCGCACAAACCGGCCCGCCACCCGACCGAACAACTCATCCAACCCCGCCGACCACGCCACCAAATCCTCATCAACCACCACGAAACCACATGCTACCCAACAACATCACGAAGTGATGCTGGAGT
>NZ_BAFR01000268.1 GCF_000308435.1 Nocardia araoensis NBRC 100135
TGGATTCAACTGGCCAACGCAACACCGGGTGGATTGCTGTCTGGTTCTGAGAGTAGCTGCTCGAGTGCTTCAGCAGGGCTACGCCAGCCGAGACGTTTGCGGGGCCGGTTGTTGAGTTCGGCGGCGACGAACTCAAGGTAGTCGGCGTGGTAGCCGGACAGGTCGGTGAACTTCGGAAAATACTGCCGGAGCAGACCATTCGTGTTCTCGTTCAAGCCGCGCTGCCAGGGCGAGTGCGGGTCACAGAAGTAGATGTCGAGACCGGTCGCCGCGGTGATCTGGACGTGGTTGGCCATCTCTTGTCCTTGGTCCCAGGTCAACGTCCGACGCAGAGTCCGCGGCAACGTGGACATCGTCGCGGTTAACGCTTCCTGGACATCGAGGGCCTTGTGGGTGTTCGGTAAATGCAGCAACACGACGAATCCGGTCGCTCGTTCGACGAGCGTGCCGATGGCGGAGCCGTTCCCAGCCCCAGTAATGAGATCGCCCTCCCAGTGCCCCGGCACTGTCCGGTCCTCGGCTTCGGCCGGCCGTTGGCTGATCGAGACCGCACCGGCATGCCTACTTCGACGCTGGTCGGGCTTACGGTGCGGCTTGCGCAGCGCGCGTCCGGTTCGCAGGCACTGTGCCAGTTCACGTTTGAGCGCTTCTCGTCTTCGAACGTAGAGCGACTGATAGATCGTCTCGTGAGACACCCGCATCCGCGGATCGTCGGGAAAATCGACCAGTAGCCGTCGGCTGATCTGCTCGGGACTGTGCTTCAACAGCAACTGTCGCTCGACATAGGCGCCCAGTCGGGAATCGCGGCGAAGCAATGCGGTCTTGGGACGGCGGGCGCGCTTGTCGGCGAGTGCTTGAGCGACAGTGGCCCGGTATCCGGTCTTCGGTCGGCGAGTGCCACGGGCGAGTTCGCGGCTGACGGTCGAGGCAGACCTTCCGATGGTCCTGGCAATCGCTCGGACACCCTCACCCGCCGCACGGCGACAGGCGATCTCTTCCCGCTCGGCGAACGACAAACGGACCGGGCGAGTCGAATGTTCACACCATTGTGGCGGCATCACTCCGCCAGCCTCACGGAACCACCGCCAGCCAACCGTCTTCGACACACCAACCGCCGCGGCCGCGGTGTCGATGATCTCGCCTCGGCGGATCCACGCCCAGAACGAACGCTGAACCTCAACCGATATCGCAGGACGTCCCAACACCAACTCCCTCGTCACGGCGGGTGTTGCGTTGACCCCCTGAACCTAAG
>NZ_BAFR01000267.1 GCF_000308435.1 Nocardia araoensis NBRC 100135
TCGGGAACCGGGTCGCAGGGCCGGTGCGACCGATGATCCGTGCGGCCATGACCGGGCCGATACCGGCAATGGTTCGCAGCGAGGTGCCGTGCCGGTCGAGCAACTCGTCCATGGCCGCGGAGTTCTCGGCGAGCTGGGCGTCGTAGCGCTTGATATCGGAGACGAGATCCTTGGCGAGTGATTTGCGCACCTGATCGGTGGGCGTGACCGGCCGCAGATTGCGCAGGATGGCCGCCGGCGGTGGTAGCGGTCAGGCTTGTCGGCGCCCCGCCCGGCAGCAATTCTCGCAGCAGTGCGTGGAGCTGGTTGACCGATCGAGTCCTTTTCTCAGACAGGGTCTTTCGCCGTTCATCGAGAAGGGCCAGCGAATCGGTATGGGTTTCGGCACGCACCGGACGTGCGTCGCCGTGCAACGCTGCGACACATGCCGCCGCGGCCGCGTCGATTCGGTCGTTCTTCCGGCGGCCGCCACGCGAAAGCTGCCGCACCCGCGCGGTCGCGGCCGGCGCAACGTCAACGACTGCCTCGCCCATGGCGACCAGCCACAGCGCCAGATGGTGCCCCAGGCCTTCCGCGTTTTCCACCGCCCACCGACGTTTCGGCCACTGTCGTGCCCACGCCAGCAACTGACGATATCCGTTGTTGCTGGCATCGATACGGATCGAGCCGAGATCAGAATTCGTCGACGGTTCGATCACCGTCGCGGTGTGGCTGGACTTGTGCGGGTCGATGCCGATCAGCATCATCAGGTAATCGTCCTTGTCGTCGCCGGGCGGAGAATCCACGGCCGACATGTCGACTTCCAGAACTACACACAGCGGGTCGTCGTCACACCTCTGTCGAGTCAGACCGTGAACGGAGACCGGGCGGGGCGACACATCACGAGCAAGTCAACCTGCGACGGCGACAGACGGTTCACGAGCCAGCCCACCCAGCCTCCTGCGGCACGTTACGGGGCAGCTGACCCCGACCACGAACCGCTGCCACTAGATAAGTCGACGGTTC
>NZ_BAFR01000266.1 GCF_000308435.1 Nocardia araoensis NBRC 100135
ACTAGTACTGCAACGGCAGTTATGTGAGTGGGTGGCCGCGTCGTCGGTAGTGGGATAGGCGGGCTTGGTGTTGTCGTCGGCGGCGCCGGTTCGACCATGCCCAGACGCGGTGGGTGCAGCGGATGGCGGGTAGGAGCAGGGCGATGGTGAGGCGTCGGATCTGCGGTAGCGTGAGTGCGATCATGTCTTGATCGCTGGCGGTGGTTCCCCTTTTGCGGCAACGGCTTTCGTCCCGGTGAGCCAGGCCAGGGCGAGCATGGACAGGGTGATGTGGGCATACCAGGCCCGCCAGCTGGGGACCTGGTAGTGGTCCAGCCCGGCTTCGTTGTTGGCCTGCTGGAACACTCTTCGATCCGCCACCGTGACCTCGCGATCCACGCCAGATCAGCGATCGTGGACCGGCGCGGCCCGTAGCAGACGTAGTAGGCGATCTCGGCGGGGTCGCTGAGGCTGCGCCGGGCCAGGAGCCAGTGCCCGCGGCCGGGTTGCCAGCCGATGCGGATCGGGACCTTCGCCCAGTCGTAGTCGCGGGGTCCGTGCGCGCCGGCACCGGCGCAGATCCGCTGCCAGGCTCGGGCCGGGAGCGCGGCGACGAGCTCCTCAGCGCGGGCCTGGCCGAAACCGGTAGTGATCAGGGTGTCGTTGCGGCGGGTGGCCAGGACGTGGGCGATGTCGTGTTGTTCGAGCCAAACCCGCAGGTATTCGACCTGTCCGTAGGCTTCGTCCGCGGTGAACCACCCAAACGGCATCTTCGCGGCCAGTGCCCGTTCCAGCATGGCCATCGCCAGCCGTGGCTTGGTCGCGAACCCGACGGATCGGTCGACAGTTTGAACCCGTCGACCAGATGTGGTTTCAGCTCGAACCGCCGCCAGATCCCCCCGATCGTCGATTTCGACAGCCCGGTCCGCTCGGCCATCGACGACCGGGACCAATACGTGGCGTCACGCGGTGTCTGTTCCAGGGTCAACGCCAGTACCTGTTCCACGCCGTCCAAAAGT
>NZ_BAFR01000265.1 GCF_000308435.1 Nocardia araoensis NBRC 100135
CGCGGCGGGGCCGTGCGGGCCGGGCTGTTTGGGACCGGGAGCAGGCCGCGGCGTGCTCGGCGGCTTGGTGACCGGCACCGGACCCGCCGGCGGTGTGACCACGCGATCGGTACCGGGCCTGCCACCGTCACCGGGGCGTTGGATGGGCAGCGCGACGGTCTTCGCGTCGTCCGAGCCGACTACCGGCATCGCCATCGTCACGTCGTCCGAACCGGGCGGGTTCTGCGGCTGAGCCGGGGTGGACGCACCGGTCCGCTCCGGCGCGGGAGCCTGCCCGGCCGACGGCTGCGGTTTGCGTATCACGACGGTCGCGGATTCGCCGCCCTCGGGGGTCGCCCCGGTCTCGACCTCGGAGTCGGGCTTGCCACCGGGCGGGGTGGTACCACCGGCGGCCGCCTGTCCCGCCTTCGTGCCGGACGCCGGTGCTTTGTCCGCGGCCGGTCGATCCGGCTGCGCCCCGGCGTCTTTCGAAGCGGACCCACCAGCGGGTGCCGTGCCGGTCGGAAGCTGATCCCGTTTGATCACCACGGTGCGTGACTGGTCCGGAGCGGAACCAGGCTGCGCGGTGCTACCGCCGGTCTCCGGCGCGGACTTGCGCTCGGACGCGGCCTTTTCCGCGTCGGGGCCCGGTGCCGGGCGTGGGCTGGATGCGCCCGGCCCGGAGGGTGCTGGCGCGCCGCCGATCTTTCCGGCTGGGGCGCTCGGTCCGGAAGGCGCTGTACCTTTGGCGCCGGGTGCGTTCGAAGCGGCTGGGCTGTTGGGCGCTGGTGTGCCGTCGCCCTTCGCTGCCGGTGTGTTCGCTGGTCCGGAAGGTGCCGTGCCTTTGGCGCCGGGCGTGTTCGAAGCGGCGGGGCCGGAGGGTGGCGGTGTGCCGCCGATCCTGCCTGCCGGTGTGTTCGCTGGTCCGGAAGGTGCTGTGCCTTTGGTGCCGGGCGCGTTCGAAGCGGCGGGGCCGGAGGTGGCGGTGTGCCGCCGATCCTG
>NZ_BAFR01000264.1 GCF_000308435.1 Nocardia araoensis NBRC 100135
GATCGCTGTGAGCACGGTGGCTCGGGCGTTCTGCACGGCGCCGCGAGTGACTTTGTCCTGTGCTTCGAGAAGTCGCAGCCGACGCAACAGGTGCCATCGGGCGAAGCGGTGGATGAGGTCGGCGTGGTGTTTGGGCAGCAGTTCGAGGACCTCGCCCAGCCAGTGCGTGGTTCGCGCGATGAGCGGCTGGTAGGGCTCGAGGACACCGGTGGCTGTGAGCAGATCACGAACGTAGTTGACCGGTCGAGTGCTGGGCAGATCGTCGAATGTGGTGTGAGAGATGGGAAGCTCACCGAGAGCCATCGCGCGCAGGATTTCTGGGCTGCTGGATCGTTTGCGGATCCATTGCAGCGTGGAACGCGGGTCCTTGCCGGCCATCCACGCGTCGAAGACGGGCTGCAGGCGCGGATGGATGTGGCCGGAGGCGTCGGCGAGCAGCGCGGTAGCTCGGTCCTGCAGCGTGCAGACCGAGCAGAGGTGGCCGTAGGGCCTGTCTTCGCGGCCGCATCGCGGGCAGGCGTAGACGGGGTCGTTGCCGGTGCAGCTCGCGCAGGCGGGTCTGCGGTGATCGTCGTGAAACGCCAGCACTTTCGCTTGGCCGCAGTGCGGGCAGCAGCCGGGAGCGCGCCGGAACCGCAGCACGCAGTTCGGACAGACACTCTGCCCGAGGATGATTCGTGTGCAGCGTTTGAGCTGGCCGCAGTGCGCGCAACCGGTCGTGGGGGCAGGCGTGCGCCCCATCTATGCGTTCGGTTCGTGTGGTCGGCGCACGACGGCTCGGACGGGCCGTAGGTCTCCGATCCCAAGACCTTCCACGTGGTTCCCGTCGGTGCCGGTGCGGGTCTGCTCGGTGTGGGTGGCGACCGGTTCCAGCAGGTCGTTGGGCTGGCAGTGCAGGATGTCGCAGAGCGCGGCGAGCAGATCGGTGTTGATCCGCTGGGGCGCGGTGG
>NZ_BAFR01000263.1 GCF_000308435.1 Nocardia araoensis NBRC 100135
CGACGGCCATGAGATGGGTCGGCACCCGAACCACCTCGAACCCGGCGGCCAGCAGGTCCCGCTCCAGTCGGCGTGTGAACGTGTCGGCAGTCCTCTAACGCGAAGCGGGCACCCGGCCACTGGGCAGCCCACTCGACCGCCTTCAAATGATCCTCGCTGGTAGTTCCGATCGTCTTCTCGGCCAACTGGCGGCCCACGGGATCGGCGGCGACCAGGGTATGGGTGCGTTTGTGGGCGTCCACACGATGGCTCAACGGTTTTCGGTCCTCTCACGCGCAAACGGGATAAATGCGACCAGGTGAGGACGGGCACGTGTCAATCGGGCGTTTGCGGCGCGCTCCTATCAGGCCACGCACCTCGCCGGTCGGGCCCGGCGAGGTCGCACATCGTGACAAGCCACCAGCATTCACAGCTGGGGCAGCGAAGAAAAGAGCGAACCCCGCCGGGCACTCATGATCGTGACATTGACGCGAAGAAAGCCGAAGCCAGTTTCAGGATCTCGTTGGCCTGCTTGAGATCTCGGACCTCTCGCCGCAGCTTCGTCAACTCCTCACGCTCGGCCGAAGACAGGCCGGGCCGCTTGCCCGTCCGGCCGCGCCCCATCGGCCAGGGCCTTCTTGATCCAGATCCGCAGCGTCTCGAAATGGACATCGACCAACGGCGCGAGAGCTTGGGCGGCAGCATACGGAGTCCCGTACTCATCGAGGCGCTCGAGAGCCAGACGCACAGCCTTCTCGCGAACCTCGGGCGGGTAACGCTTCGACATGATGGCGACCATCTTCCCCTAAGAGCACCTATCAGGTTCGGTTGCGGAGCCTTCGCCAGCAGATGAGGGCGGCGGCGAGGTCGAGGAGTCCTTGGTGGATGTCGGTGCGTCGTTCCCAGCGGGTGGCCAGGCAGCGGTACTGGTGCAGCAGGGCAAGGATTGTTCGACGATCCATCGCCCTGT
>NZ_BAFR01000262.1 GCF_000308435.1 Nocardia araoensis NBRC 100135
CTAGGGTCCGTCCTCAAAGCCATATGAGCAGGGTGGCCAGGTCGAGCATGCCTCGGTAGGAGGTCGCGGTCTTGTCGTATCGGGTGGCGATGGCCTGGTACTGCTTGAGCCGGTTGAAGCAGCGTTCGACCACATTGCGGCGCCGATACACAGTCCGGTCGAAGGTCGGTGGGCGCCCACCAGCACTGCCCCGGCGACGACGGTTGGCTTGCTGATCGCTGCGTTCGGGGATCGTGGCGGTGATACCGCGCCGGCGAAGGTGCTCGCGGATCGCGCGAGTCGAATAGCCCTTGTCGGCCAACACCCGCCGCGGCCGCGTCCATGGGCGGCCCCGACCCGGACGTGGCATCCGGATACCGGCCAACACCTGGGTGAACATGGTGCAGTCGTTGACATTGCCCGCGGTCAACACCAGGCTCAACGGGCGTCCGAGCCCGTCGCAGGCCAAATGAATCTTCGTCGTCGGCCCGCCACGGGAACGACCGATAGCATGATCAACTGGTTCGCTGTGTTCGCCGCCGGATCCGTTGTCCCCCTGTGTGAACCACACGCGCACGCCCGCCAGCGGAATGCTGGTGGGCACGCACGATCGTCGAATCCACCGAGACCTCTCGATCGAGTTCGGCGACGGCCTCGGCGATCACACGTACCTTCGCTACGAGCATGCCCAGGGTGCCGTTGCGCGACCACCGCCAAAACCGGTTGTAGACCGTTTTCCACGGCCCGTAGCGTTCGGGCAGATCCCGCCACGCCACCCCGGTCTTGGCCTTGTACAACATGCCGTTGATCACCCGCCGGTCATCCACCCGCGGACGACCCTTCGCTCCGGACACCGGCAGCAGCGGCTCGATCACCCGCCACTGCTCCTCGGTCAACTCGTGCCTACGCACCACAACGGAGAATCACACCACATCAAGCACGCTAACTTTGAGGACGGACCCTAGG
>NZ_BAFR01000261.1 GCF_000308435.1 Nocardia araoensis NBRC 100135
ACTAGGTCGTGTCTCCCAATGATTTGAGCCATTCGACGATGAGGGCCAGGACGAATCCGGCCCGGTAGGTGATCGCGAGCTTGTCGTAGCGAGTGGCCACCGCCCGCCAGTGCTTGGCCCTGTTGAAGGCACGTTCGATGACATTGCGGCGTTTGTAGATCTCGGCATCGAAGCTCGGTGCCCGCCCACCTGCGCGGCCCTTGCGTTTGCGGTTGGCGATCTGGTCCCGACGTTCGGGAATCACGGTCCGGATACGTCTGCGGCGCAACAAGGATCGGTTCGACGCCGCCGAGTAGGCGCGGTCGGCGATCACCACCTCCGGATTGCGCCGCGGCGCCCCACCGGCCAGTCTCGGCACCACCACCGCGTCCAGCAGCGGCCCCAGCAGCGGCGAGTCGTTGGTTTGACCGGGCGTGAGCAGCACGGCCAGGCCGCGACCGGCGCCGTCGGCGGCGAGATGGATCTTGGTGGTCAGCCCACCACGGGAGCGCCCGATGGCATGGTCGGCCGGTTCATAGCCCGGTCACCGAGTCGGCGGCCGCGCCGGCGGCGTGCTGATGTGCCCGCACGATTGTCGAGTCGACCGAGACAACCCAGTCCAGGTCACCGGTGGTGTCGGCCAGGGCGACCAGAGCGGTCAGCACCCGGTCCCAGGTGCCGTCGGCGGCATAGCGGCGGTGGCGTTTCCACACCGTCTGCCACGGCCCGAAATGTTCCGGCAGATCCCGCCACGGCAGACTGGTGCGCAGCCGATACAGCATCCCCTCCACCACCAGGCGATTGTTGGCGAAGTTACGGCCCACGTGGCCCTCGGACTTCGGTAGCAGCAACTCCAGCAGTTCCCACTGCTTGTCGGTCAGAACCT
>NZ_BAFR01000260.1 GCF_000308435.1 Nocardia araoensis NBRC 100135
ACGACGTCGAGGATTGGGTGTGGCCGAATGCGTGTATCTGCTCCGATAACGGTCTCGGCTTTGGTTGTTGCTGGTGTGGTGGTGAGTGGTTCGGGGGTGCAGTCTCCGGTGGGGGTGTCGGCGCCGCGGGCGCCGGAGGTGTTGGCGGCGGCGGCGAGTGCGGAGTCCCGGGTGGTGGGGTTGTTGCCGGTGGCGGCGGAGGGGCCGCGGCGGTTGCGTGCGGTGACGCCGGGGGTGGCGCCGTTCGCGGGGATGGTGCCGGTGCAGGAGTTGTCGTTGCCTGCGGTGGGGGGTGCGTTGGGGATTCCGGAGGTGGTGTTGGCGGCGTATCGGAATGCGGAGTTGGCGTTGGCGTCTTCGGCGCCGGGGTGTGGGTTGTCGTGGAGTTTGCTGGCGGGGATCGGGCGGATCGAGTCGGGGCATGCGGGGGGTGGGCGGACGGATGCGGCGGGGACGACGGTGTCGCCGATCTTCGGTCCGGCGTTGGATGGGAGTTTGCCGGGTAACGAGGTGATCCGGGCGGTGGATGGGGGGTTTGTGCGGGCGGTGGGTCCGATGCAGTTCTTGCCGGGGACGTGGGGGGTGTACGGGGCGGATGGTAATGGGGACGGGGTGGCCGATCCGCACAATGTGTTCGATGCGGCGTTGGCGGCGGGGAAGTATTTGTGTGCGGGGGGTTCGGATCTGCGGGATCCGGCGCAGGAGTTGCGGGCGGTGTTGCGGTACAACAACTCGATGGCGTATGCGGCGAATGTGCTGAGTTGGTCTCGGGCGTATCGGACGGGTGGTTCGCCGACGCCGGTGCGGGTGTCGCCGGATCTGGTGGCGCCGGGGTCGTTGCCGCCGGTGGG
>NZ_BAFR01000259.1 GCF_000308435.1 Nocardia araoensis NBRC 100135
ACCTCGGCAAGAGGGTGGTCGGCGAACATCTCCTCGATGTCCCCGGCGATCTGCTTGCATTGCAGTAGAATTACTTTCAACGAATCTGCCAGTTTCGGGAGCACTGTTTCAGCGGCTTTGGTGCCGGGAACGGTGACGGTTTGCGCGGGCAACGCGGCCAGGATTTCCTCGACCAGCCGGGCGCCCATGCGTGGGGCGTGTGTGGTGGCGATGGCGGTGAGTTTGCGCCGCCCGGCGGTCCGGATTCCTTCGGGACCGCCGCAGCGCGACAGGATCTCCAGCACCGCTGGATGGGCGATGCGGGGTCCGAGGACGCGTTCGAGAGCGGGGTGGATGCCGGTGAGCAGGCCGCGGATGCGGTTGCTGGTGCGGGTCGCTTCACCGGCGAGGTCGTCGTCGAACCCGGCCAGAACAGCGAGTTCGGTGAGGGCCTCGTCACCGATATCGACGCGACGCAGCGTGTGCGGCATGGTGCGGGCGGCGTCGGCGATGATGTGGGCGTCGCGGGCATCGGTCTTGGCCTGACCTGGGTAAGGGTCGGCGATGCGGCGCATCGCCAGCCCGGGCAGATAGGCGACATCGTGGCCGCAGGCGCGGGCGACGGTCACCGGCAGGGCGCCGATCGTGTTGGGTTGATCGACCACGATCAACAACCGGCCGTGACGTTACGAAGAGACCTACCAGCAGCCCTGTCCCCATCAGCGGTCCGTCGACGCCACCAGGGCCCGGCGACACCACCCCCCGGATCATTCGAAAGACAGGGGCAAGAAGTCATACCGAGCCTGGCGACCGTGGGCCCGATCTCGGTACCCACGAAAAAGGTAACGGGG
>NZ_BAFR01000258.1 GCF_000308435.1 Nocardia araoensis NBRC 100135
ATCGATCAATCCGGCGCTGTTGGCGTGGGCGAGCATCGCCTGGTGCATCGCCTCGAACACCCCGGACGCTTGCCAGTCCCGCACTCGCCGCCAACAGGTCATGCCGGACCCGAATCCCAGTTCTTGGGGCAGGCCTTCCCACCCGATACCGGTGAACAGCACGAACAAGATCCCCTGCAACACCAGCCGGTCGTCCATCCGCGCCGGCCCCGGCGTGCCCGGAGCCCGGACCGGCAGTAGCGGTTCGATCACTGCCCACAACTCGTCATCCACGACCCACGGTGCCGCCACCACGAAACATACTGCACTGCAACAGGAGTCAACGCCACCCGGACGAACCTGTTAGGAGCCGCGGCCCCCAACCCGTGACAGTTCATCGGGCGCGCTCCAGACCGAGGAGTAGGAGCCCAAGGCGGCGGGTATGCCCTCGACGGGATGGAAGCAGACCAGCGGCCTGGGTAAGTGTTGTCGCCCTCGTGACAACATCGGGGGCGACAATCTTATTCAGGACAATTGAGTTCGCTCGATAGCGGTTAGCCAGCTCACTATTGCATGCACGCCTCCAACATCGGCTTGTCGGACGTGCGTGCATAGCGTTGGCAACTCTCAATTGCGGTCCTCACAACCGAGCAAGCGCAGAGCTGCTCGAAGCTAAGTACGAAGGTCCCCTGGCGATCTTCTCATACCCCCGGCTCGAGCAGGACAGGACAGATCTCTGCTGGTCGGCGCGCTGATCATTGCCGCGGAGCACCGGCTCGGCATCGCCTTGCCGTCGGACACCCGGGATTCCGTTCTTTTACTCCTGAATCATCGGCCAGACATCCGCAG
>NZ_BAFR01000257.1 GCF_000308435.1 Nocardia araoensis NBRC 100135
CCTTTTGGACCGGGTGGAACAGGTGCTGGCGTCGACCCTGGAGCAGACACCGCGTGATGCCACGCATTGGTCCCGGTCGTCGATGGCCGAGCGGACCGGGCTGTCGAAATCGACGATCGGGCGGATCTGGCGGCGGTTCGATCTGAAACCGCATCTGGTCGACGGGTTCAAACTGTCGACCGATCCGTTGTTCGTGGAGAAAGTGGTGGATGTCGTCGGCCTCTATCACAATCCGCCCGAGCGGGCTGTCGTGTTGTGTGTGGACGAGAAGTCGCAGATGCAGGCTTTGGATCGTTCCCAGCCGGTGTTGCCGATGATGCCGGGCATGCCCGAGCGCCGCACCCACGACTACGCCCGTCACGGCACCACGAGCCTGTTCGCCGCGTTCAATATCGCCGACGGCACTGTGATCGGCGAGCTGCACCGCCGCCACCGGGCGACCGAGTTCCGCAAGTTCCTGGTCACGATCGACAAGACCGTGCCCGCCGAACTGGATGTCCACCTTGTCTGCGACAACCTCGCCACACACAAGACCCCGATCGTCAACGAATGGCTCGCCCGCCACCCCCGTTTCCGCGTCCATTTCACCCCGACCGGGTCGTCCTGGCTCAACCAGGTCGAACGCTGGTTCGGCTACCTCACCGACCAGCTCACCCGCCGCGGCGTCCACAAAAGCGTCGCGGCGCTCGAGAAAGACGTCACCACCTGGATCGAGCACTGGAACGAGAATCCCCGGCCGTTCGTCTGGAAGAAGACCGCCGAGGAGATCCTCGACTCCCTCGCCCGATATATCCAACGGATTTCAGGCGCGGAACACTAGG
>NZ_BAFR01000256.1 GCF_000308435.1 Nocardia araoensis NBRC 100135
GGTCAGGGTGTGCCTGGTCAGGTTGGTGTGCCTGGGCAGCCGGGTGGTGTGGTGGCTCCGCGGGTGGAGTCGGCGCCGGGGCGTGGTGGGGGTGCGGGTCGGGAGGAGGAGCGGGAGCCGGAGCCGTTGGTGGATCCGGAGGTGGTGGCGGGTGTGGCGCCGATGGCGGGGATGATGGCGATGGGGATGTTGCCGTTGATCGCTTCGGCGTTGGCGGGGTTGGGTGGTGGGGGTGGTAACGGTGGGGGTTCGGCGCCGGTGGCTTCGGGTGGGGCCGATGGTTCGGGGGCGGCGGGTATGTCGCCGGAGGCGGCGCGGGCGATGGATGTGTTGAAGCAGTTGGAGGGGGTGTACGGGGAGGGGGAGCCGGCCGATCCGCAGGCGCGGGAGTTGCCGCAGCAGTCGGGGGGTTCGTCGGGGAGTGGTGCGACGACGCGGGCGATTCGGGCCAAGCAGTTGTTCCAGCGCAACGCGGCGAAGGCGTTCAACAATGTGGACAACCAGTTGGTGTCGTATGTCCAGGGGTTGAAGGGGTCGAACAAGGTCGACAGGAAAGCGATCATCAAGCTGGTGCGTGAGGTGAACGTGGCGTTGGCGGAGTTGGGGCCGCAGGCGTACACCAAAGCCGGGCAGCAGAAGGTGCATCAGATCCTGACCGCGGCGTTGCTGAAAGCGCAGTCGATCGTCTCCGGCGGGAACGTCACCTCCAGCGACACCGCTGCCGCGATCAACCGGTTGACCAAGCAGTATCTGTACAACATCGCGGGCAAGAACTACACACCACCCACCGGCACCAACGGCACGGGCGGCA
>NZ_BAFR01000255.1 GCF_000308435.1 Nocardia araoensis NBRC 100135
GTCGGCCAGGCATTGCTGTTCGGCGCGGGTGAGAGCGGCTTCCTCGACGAGAATGCCCAGCCGTTCGTAGCGCTTGCGCCGCCGGTTGAAGCGGACCACCACGGCGGCGAGGGTGCTCTCCTTCTTGGCGCGCCGGCTCAACGCGGCATTCCCCGCGGGCAGGAATTCCAGATGGTCGACGTCCGAACAGGTCAGGCACAGTGGCCCGGCCGCGGAGGCGATCAGGTATGGGCCGGTCTCGGCGCATTCCGCGCACATCCACGGCTCCGCGGCCTCGACCACCGTCAGATCGGGGGCCCGGTTCTGGCGCTGAACGACCTGCTCGCGCCGCGCCGGGCTGAGCTCCGCGGACAGCCAGTGCACCCGGAACACCGCGTCCTCGCCGTCGTCGACGAACCGCAGCGCCTCGCGATCGCGCCCGCTCGACAGATACGCCGCGGTGCTCACGGCGAGCCCGTGCTCGCGGGCCCACGCGCCCAGCAGATCCGCCGCCTCACGCATCCGCCGCCCGTCCACCGCCGTGACCTGCTCCAGCGACCGCACCTGCCCCTGCCGCCAGCGATCGACCTGACCGGATCGCACCCACCCCAGAGTGGCGAACACATCGACCGCCGACACATATTTGCGTTGGACCAGAGCCGCTTCCGCAGCCTCGACCACTCGCCGCCGCAGCTTGGACACGGATTCGAACCCTAGCGCACGCCGGCCGACCTGCGGGGTACAGGCGTCCGCGACCAGAGCCGCTTGCCGCCACTGCGACGTCGCGGTGGCCGGTCGGGCGGCTTTCCGCGCGGAGCGCGGGATCGGCTT
>NZ_BAFR01000254.1 GCF_000308435.1 Nocardia araoensis NBRC 100135
TGAACCGTCCTGGGTTGGTTGGAGACTCCCGTTTTTGCAAGGGAGACTGCATTCATGGGTGCACCACGGAAGTTCGACGAGGAGACCCGTGCTCGGGCGGTTCGGATGTATGAGGACCGGTCCGCGAGCACGGCGAGTCGATGGCCGCGGCGCGACGGCATGTGGGCGCGTTGCTGGATATCAAGCCGGCGACGCTGCGGAACTGGGTCGAGAAGACTGAACAACCAGCCGACGATCCGGTGCCGGCGTCGGTGTCGGAGTCCGAGGAGCTGAAGGCGCTGCGCCGCGAGGTGGCCGAATTGCGAAGGGCCAACGGTATTTTGCGGACGGCGAGCGCGTTTTTCGCGGCGGCGGAGGTCGACCGCCGACTGCGGTGATCGTCGACTACATCGACGCTCACAAGAACCGGTTCGGGGTCGACCCGATCTGCCGCGTGTTGACCGAGCACGGCGTGGCGATCGCCCCGTCCACCTACTACGCCGCACGCAAGCGCGGTATCAGCGCCGCGGTGTGGGCCGACGCGCACACCGCGAACGCCTTGTTGGACCTGTGGATGGCCAACCGGGGTGTCTACGGTGTGCGCAAACTCTGGCTCGCCGCACGCCGAGCCGGCCACATTCTCGGCCGTGATCAGGTCGCGCGCTTGATGCGGCTGGTCGGGGTCGACGGGGTGGTGCGTGGGCGGCGCACCACGGTCACAACCGACCGCGGCCGTGACCGACCCGCGCGGCACCCGGATCTGATCGGGCGGGCCTGGTCGCGGCCGACGCGTCCGGATCAGTGGTGGGTCGCCGATTTCACC
>NZ_BAFR01000253.1 GCF_000308435.1 Nocardia araoensis NBRC 100135
ATCCATCAGCTTGTCGAATAATACAGTCCAGCAGCCAACCTCTACGTTGTGACCCACGGCCACCGCGCCTCATCCAGAGCACACACAAACGTGGATCATCACCCGGTGTCCGTCCTACTTTCTGGTAGACGCGCCCGGCCACGAACCTTCGATGGAGTACTGCTCCCGAATAGCTACGATCATTCGTGTGAGTGCCCCAAAACTTCGAGCATCTGATGCAAGCGGACAGACACTGGATGATCCGACCGACACCCAGGTGCACGACCTGTTCGCGTGCCTGAACGCACGCTGGCCGTTCGCGATCGTGGAAAGGCTCGATCGCGAGCCGACGGACCAGTTCTACTTCCAAATTCACCTCGAATACGTCGGTGACCAGGACCCGGACGCCGACAAAGAGGTCGACGTCGATTACGACGTCGAGTTCCGCGACGGCGGCCCGGACAAGCACTACCGCGCAAGGGTCACCGGCGGGCACACTATCGCCGGAAAGGACCTCGCGTACATCGTGTACACCGTGTATCGTGCATGGCGGACCGAAGATCCTCAGCTGGAAACTCTACTGTCGTGGGAATTGCTGACACCCGACAGCTGAGCCGATGAATCGGCAAGCCTCTCCAATCAGGCACTTCGCCCGGACACCAAGCCGATCCGGCAGCGCTGAGGGTTAGTCGACCCAGCCGTCGACGGTGGAGCAACCACCACCTGACGGCGAAATCCGGCTGGAGGGGACTGTAATTTTTTCGGTGTAACTCCTGGGCATCGGC
>NZ_BAFR01000252.1 GCF_000308435.1 Nocardia araoensis NBRC 100135
GATGTCGGTGAGCCATCGCTGGTCCGGCGCGGTCGCGGTGAACTCGCGTTGGACGAGGTCGTCGTGCACTGGCGGCCCGGCCTTGCGGTTCAACCCTCGTTTCTTGGCGAAGCTGCTCCAGATCCGCTGGATCGAGCAGAGTCTGGCCACCCTGTTCTCACCGGCGCTGATCCCGCGCGCGGACAGTTCGTCGGCGATGAACCGATACCCGAACGCCGGGTCGTCGGCGTGGATGTCATAGGCGGCGTTGATCAGATGCGCGTCATCCCAATCACGTTGCGATACAGGGTTCTTCTTCCACTTATAGAAAGCTTGTGGGGTGAAGCCCAATACCCGGCAGGTCACCGCGACGGGCACCTGCACAGGTGCGGTGTCGGCAGCGAGGTCGAGGACCAGCGGGTACATCATTTTGGGTTGACATCGCGCGACAGGTAGGCGACCGCGCGACGCATTACCTCGGCTTCCTGTTCGAGTTGCCGGATCCGTTTGCGGGCCTCGCGCAGCTCGGTGGACTCCTCCGGGGTGGCGCCAGGCCGGGCCCCGTCTTCGATGTCGGCCCGTTTCAGCCAGTTCTTCAGGCAGCTCTGCGAGATGCCGAAATCCTTGGCGATCTGAGTCAACGGCGCTTCGCCCTTGCGGGCGACCGCGACTACGTCGCGACGGAACTCCTCAGGGAACGGCTTGGGCATGATGACGATCCTTCCACTGCGAAGACCGAAGTCATCACAGATCAGGAGTCAACCGAACCGGGGGCAGTCCC
>NZ_BAFR01000251.1 GCF_000308435.1 Nocardia araoensis NBRC 100135
CGCCGGGTCATAGACGAGGTTTGCGAGATCATCGAGACGACGACCCGGATCGGCCGCCGCCCATCGATGCAGCTTCTTCTGCATCCTGAGTACCCGGAACTCGGCCTCGGCGAGGTCGAGCTCCGGATCGCCGGTATTCACCAGCGACCTCCCCACGATGCGTCGATGCCGCGAACACACTGGACCCCTTCGCCATGTGACCGGCTTTCCCGGTCTCGGACTACTACGGGTCCTCCGCCCCACCCCGGCGGCATCGGCCGGCGATGAGCGTTCCCGCCGGACAGCAGGCTGCTGACCGGGTCAGGGACCGCCGGGGTGGTTCCCACGTTCACTCCCGAACCCTTCGACGGGGTCGGCGCCCAGCTATGCCCCTGCAGCATCGCCACGGCTACGCCGCAGACTTTCACCGTGGCCTCCCGACCGGCGACATCACCCGATCCAGGAGTTCCCCGCACGACACCGTCGTGTAGGTGCGCGCTGCTATCCAGCCCGGATCCGCCAGGTTCGAGCTGGTGGCTCTCTTGAGAGGCGTTCAGCCGCTGGTTCCTCACGTACGCCTTTCCGTCTTGCTTGCCGGACCCGGACCATCTGGCAGTACTGGCCCGTCCCGTCGTTGTCAGGACTGCTTCCACCCGCGCCCGTCATCCCACGAGCCGAGTTGTCCTCAGCTTCAACCGATCGGCTGCGACCAACCGGCGGCGGCGTCCTTCCACACCGCAGGGTTCAGGAACGCCTCGTGGCGCTC
>NZ_BAFR01000250.1 GCF_000308435.1 Nocardia araoensis NBRC 100135
GTCGATCAACCCGGCGGTATGGCAGTGGGTGAGCATCGCCTGATGCATCGCCTCGAACACTCCGGCTGCTTGCCAGTCGCGCACCCGCCGCCAACAGGTCATGCCGGACCCGAAACCGAGTTCCTGGGGCAGGTCTTCCCACCCGATCCCGGTGAACAGCACGAACAGGATCCCTTGCAACACGAGCCGGTCGTCCATCCGCGCCGGCCCCGGCGTGCCCGGCGCCCGGACCGGCAGTAGCGGTTCGATCACTGTCCGCAACTCGTCGTCCACGATCCACGGTGCCGCCACGACGAAACATACTGCACCGCAACGACAGTCACCGCCACTCCCGAACCTGTTAGGAGCTCTTACCCCGGCCGACTTCGAAAAGGCCAACCGGCACCTACAATCAGTGTCCTGACTCTCACAACCCGGCGGACACTTACCCGGGACATCCCACCTTGTCGTCACACCTCTGTCGAGTCAGACCGTGAACGGGACCGGACGGCAGACACATCGCGGGCAAGTCAACCGCAAGGGCGACAGACGGTTCACGAGTCAACCCCGCCCGGTCTCCTACGGCACGCTACGAGGCAGCTGACCCCGCCACGAACCGCTGCCATCAGATAAGTCGACGGTTCAACGGCCCGAGTGAGACGGCCTTTGTGCTGTGACTCTGGGTTGTACTCCAGAGATACGCGACCAGATAGGTGGCCGATTTAGGTATATGGCGGTGCTAGTGACCGATGTGGGGC
>NZ_BAFR01000249.1 GCF_000308435.1 Nocardia araoensis NBRC 100135
CGGCCTGCTCGGACGGGAAGTGCCCGCGGTTTCTGGTCACCTTCCGCAGCCTGGCGTTGATCGACTCGATCAGATTGGTGCTGTATACAACGCGCCGCAGCTCGGGCGGGAACGCCAGGAACGGAACAAACTCCGGCCACGCCGACCGCCAGGTCCGCCCGATCGCCGGATACTTGCGGCCCAGCGGCGAGTCCTCGAGCTCGGCCAGTGCTTGTTCGGCGGCGGCCTCGGTCGGGGCGGTGTAGATCGCTTTCAGCGCCGGGATCAGTTTCGGGTGATCCTGCCGTGCGGCGAACCGCAAACTGGCCCGCATGAGGTGCACGCAGCAGGTTCGCACCGTGGCCTGCGGCCAGGTGGCGGTGATCGCCTCCGGCAGCCCGGACAACCCGTCACAGCAGCAGATCAGCACGTCGGCGACGCCGCGGTTACGCAACTCGGCAAGCACGGTCATCCAGAACCGTGCTCCCTCGCCCTCAGTGTTGCCCAGCCACAACCCGAGCACGTGTTCGCACCCGTCCAGGTCGACGCCGACGGCCAGGTAGACGGGCCGGTTGACCACGGCGCCGTCGCGGACCTTGATCCACATGGCGTCGATATAGACGATCGGCCAGACCGGGTCCAGAGGCCGGTTCTGCCAGATGGTGATCTCCTCGCAGACCGCGTCGGTCACCCGGGAAATGACATCGCCTGAGACCTCGACCCCGTACATCTGCTGC
>NZ_BAFR01000248.1 GCF_000308435.1 Nocardia araoensis NBRC 100135
CCCCGTTGGTGGCGGGTGAGGTCGTCACCATCGGCCACCCCGTCCCCGGCGCCCACGAATGGGTCCTCGACCAACACCTACAACCCGTACCCACCGGCGTCGCAGGCGAACTCTACATCGCCGGACCACTCCTCGCCCGCGGATACCACCACCACCCAGCCCTCACCGCCGAACGCTTCATCGCCTGCCCCTACCAACCCGGCACCCGCATGTACCGCACCGGCGACATCGTCCGATGGCAACCCGACCACACCCTCCAACACCTCGGACGCACCGACTTCCAAATCAAAATCCGCGGCCAACGCATCGAACTCGGCGAAATCGACACCACCCTCACCAACCACCCCACCGTCGACTACGCCACCACCATCGGCCACCACGACACCAACGGAAACCCCACCCTCACCGCCTACGTCGTCCCCACCCCCGGCCACACCATCGACACCACCACCCTCACCCAACACCTCACCACCCACCTACCCCCCTACATGATCCCCACGATCATCCCCCTCGACCACATCCCCCTCACCCCCACCGGAAAACTCGACCGCACAGCACTCCCCACACCCCAACCCACCGACCACAAACCCTACCGACCACCCCGAACACCCCTCGAACACACCATCACCCAAGCCTTCACCGACATCCTCCACACCCCCACCATCGGACTCGACGACAGCTTCTTCACCCTCGGCGGCGACAGC
>NZ_BAFR01000247.1 GCF_000308435.1 Nocardia araoensis NBRC 100135
ACTGAATCATGTTCTCGACTCGGGAAACCCGCCGCCGCGCCAAACGCGGACTCGGCGAGGAAACCACCCTGTTGCTGCTGCTTCTCGTAGTGGTGCTGATCGCGCTGGCAGCGTGGTCAGCGCTGAGCCTGGGCAGCCGCTGGGCCGGATTGCCCGTCACCCGCCACCCCGTTGCAGCCCTGTTGGAAATCGCCACCGGGAAACCCCCCTGGCCGTGGCAAGCGAGCCTCATCGGCGTCGTCTACTTGCTCGCCGGCAGCGGGCTGGCAGTGTTCGGCTGGCGGACACTCGCATCGGGCAGCGAGATCGACGCCGCCGCCCGCACCATGCAACGCCCCCGCGACATTCGGATGGCGCGGGCGCGGGACATCCTGCGCGCCAACAAGCGGCTGCTGCGCGATGCGCCCCCGCACATCCAAGCCCTCAAAGGACCACCGCTGGGTAAAACCGTCATCGGCGGGGTGCAACTCTTCGTGCCCGCCGAGCTGGGGGTGACGATCGCCGCGGGCACACGCACCGGCAAGACCATGGCGTGGGCGATCCCGGCCGTGCTCTCAGCGTGGGGTCCATGCTTGGCCACCAGCAACAAGCCCGACCTCTATCGGCACACCGTGTACGGGCGTGAACAGCGTGGCCAGATCTGGTTGTGCGACCTGCAAGCAGTCACCGGCAAAGTGGAATGCGG
>NZ_BAFR01000246.1 GCF_000308435.1 Nocardia araoensis NBRC 100135
TAAGAGCTCCTAACAGGTTCTGTCGGGTGGCGTCGGGTTCTTTTGCGATGCAGGATATTTCGTTGTGGCAGCGCCTTGGATCGTGGATGACGAGTTGTGGGCGGTAATCGAGCCGCTACTGCCGGTGAAACCGGCAGGGACGCCGGGACCGGCGCAGATGGACTCCCGTCTGGTGCTGCAGGGGATCTTGTTCGTGCTGATCACCGGGATCGGCTGGGAAGACCTGCCCCAGGAACTGGGATTCGGGTCCGGGATGACGTGCTGGCGCAGGTTACGGGACTGGCAGGCCGCCGGGGCATTCGAGAAGATCCATCAGGCCGTGCTCACCCGCGCCCACGCCGCCAGGCTGATCGACTTCGACCGCGTCATGATCGACGGCTCGCACGTGCGGGCGAAAAAAGGGGCGCCGCAACAGGTCCGAGCCCGGTCGACCGCGCCAAGACCGGTTCCAAGCACCACATCCTGACCTGCGCTAACGGATTCCCGCTCGCCGTCGCGCTGTCCGCGGCCAACGTCAACGACCACCTGATGCTGCCCACGCTCCTCGACCGAGTCCGCCCTCTGCGCGGGCGCGGGGGCCGGCCCCGCCACCGGATCACCACCCTGATCGCGGACAAGGGATACGACTATCCCAGCGTGTATTCCGAACTACGGCAACGACG
>NZ_BAFR01000245.1 GCF_000308435.1 Nocardia araoensis NBRC 100135
ATTGACCGGTGAACTGGATGTCGCCGCGCTGGGTGCGGCGCTGCACGACGTGGCGGCGCGTCACGAGGTGTTGCGCACGGTGTATCCGGAGACCCCCGATGGTCCGGTGCAGGTGGTGCTACCCGCCGGGCAGGTCGACTTGGACCTCACCCCGCGGGTGCTGGCCGAGTCCGACGTGCCGAGCACCGTGTACGCGCTGGCGGCTACTCCGTTCGATGTGACGGCCGAGGTGCCGTTGCGGGCCGTCCTGATCCAGGTCGACGGAGCGCCCGAGACGTATGTGCTGGCGGTGGTGGTGCATCATATTGCGGCGGATGCGTCGTCGATGGGTCCGTTGGTGCGGGATGTGATGGTGGCGTATGCGGCGCGTACTTCGGGTGAGGTTCCGGGGTGGTCGCCGTTGCGGGTGCAGTATGCGGATTATGCGTTGTGGCAGCGCGAAGTGTTGGGTGATGAGAGCGATCCGGCATCGATCGCGGCGCAGCAGATCGCGTTCTGGCGTGCGGAGCTGGCCGATCTGCCCGACTTGCTCGAGTTGCCGACCGATCGGCCGCGTCCAGCGGTGGCGTCGCTGGCGGGTTCTCGGGTGCCGGTGGCCGTGGATGCCGCGACGCATGCCGGTTTGACGGAACTC
>NZ_BAFR01000244.1 GCF_000308435.1 Nocardia araoensis NBRC 100135
AGGTTCACCAGCCCCGCGTGCGTCGCCGCGTCGATCTCGATACCCACTCGCCCACCGGCCAGCGACGCCACCGCCGGACGCGGCCGATCCGTCGGCAACTCCAGCAGATCCGGCAACCCACCCAACTCCACACGCCAGAACGCGATCTGCTGCGCCGCGATCGATGCCGGATCGCTCTCATCACCCAACACTTCGCGCTGCCACAACGCATAATCCGCATACTGCACCCGCAACGGCGACCACCCCGGAACCCCACCCGAAGTACGCGCCGCATACGCCACCATCACATCCCGCACCAACGGACCCATCGACGACGCATCCGCCGCAATATGATGCACCACCACCGCCAGCACGTGCTCCCGCGCCACATCCGCGATCCGCAGGAGCCGCACCCGCACGGGCACTTCGGCGGTCACGTCGAAGGGAGTCGCCGCCAGCGCGTAGACCTCGCCAGCGACCTCGTCCACACCGATCGCATGCGCGGCCACATCCAGCGCCACCTGCCCCGCGGGTAGCACCACCTGCACCGGACCATCGGGGGTCTCCGGATACACCGTGCGCAACACCTCGTGGCGGGCGACCACGTCGTGCAGCGCCGCACCCAGCGCGGCGACATCCAGTTCACCGGTCAA
>NZ_BAFR01000243.1 GCF_000308435.1 Nocardia araoensis NBRC 100135
ACAGGGCGATGGATCGTCGAACAATCTTTGGCCCTGCTGCACCAGTACCGCCGCCTCGCCACCCGCTGGGAACGACGCACCGACATCCACCAAGGACTCCTCGACCTCGCCGCCGCCCTCATCTGCTGGCGAAGAGCCCGCAACCGAACCTGATAGGAGCTCTAAGCCAGCCGATGCTGGAGTGGCGGCGTTGTCTGTTGTGGAAGATCTCGATGTAATCGAAGATCGCGTCGGCCAGCTCGGTGCGGGTCTTCCATTTCTTGCGGTCGAGTAGCTCGATTTGCATTCTGCTCCAGAAAGATTCGATCATCGCATTGTCGTAGCCGTCACCGATGGTGCCCATCGATCCGGCCAAGCCGGCCTCGGTGATGCGACGGCTGAAGGCCCATGAGGTGAATTGAGCGCCGTGGTCGCTGTGGATGACCGTCCGATCGGGTGAGCGTGCGGCGATGGCCATGTCGAGCGCGGCCAGTACCAGCGATGCCGTCTGGCGGGAGTCGATGGCCCAGCCCACGATGCGTCGGGAGTAGGCGTCGATCACCGCGCAGCAATACACCTTCCCTTCACGGGCTTGGATGCTC
>NZ_BAFR01000242.1 GCF_000308435.1 Nocardia araoensis NBRC 100135
TACTGCTGGACGCTGGCCGGGTTCTGCTACACCGCGTTCTGCGTGGACGTGTACTCGCGGCGGATCCTGGGCTGGCGTGTGATGACCTCGAAGGCGACGCCGTTGGTGACCTCAGTGCTCGAGCAAGCTCTGTTCACTCGCCGCAGGACCAATTTCCGTTTCACGGCAACAGGGTTGATACATCATTCCGATGCCGGAGCTCAATACACCTCACTGGCCTTCACCGAAGCATTACAGGATTCCGGGATCACCGGGTCCATCGGCAGCGTCGGCGACGCCCTCGATAACGCGCTCATGGAATCGGCGATCGGGCTCTACAAAACCGAGCTGATCGACCGCCACCCCGCCTTCACCAGCCGAGCCGAACTCGAACGGGAAACAGCCTCGTGGGTGCATTGGTACAACACCGGGCGCCTGCACTCTGCGATCGGATACCTACCGCCGGTCGAATACGAACACCTCTACCATCAACAGACCATCTCGACCGAGGCGGCCTGAACCCGAGTCTCTACCGGATCCAGGACGGTTCA
>NZ_BAFR01000241.1 GCF_000308435.1 Nocardia araoensis NBRC 100135
GATTTGAGCCGGTGCCTCGCTTACGAAGCTTTAACCACTGGTTCCTGTCGTATACCGTCCGATCTCGCTCGCCGGACCCGACCCGTCTGGTAGTTCCGGACCGTCCAGGCTTCGGCAGCGCTGCTTCCCGCCCTCCCCGGCGCCTCCCGGGTCGGACTGCGCTCCGCTCCTACCGAGCTGCTGCGACAGCTCGGCGAGAAGGTCTCTCACCTCCCTCGATTCCTGGCGCCTCACGGCGCACCAGCGCCTCATGGCGCGCACCTTTTTGTCGTAGTAGGCGCGGCTGGCCGGGTCGTGCAGGGCGGCGAATGCGGACAGGAACAGCGCTCGTTTGAGTTTGTGGTTGCCGGAGCGGGCGGGGTGCTCACCGCGGATGGAGCTGCCGGAGCGGTGGGTGATCGGGGCGATGCCGGCGTAGGAGGCGAGGTGGCCGGCCGAGGCGAACGCCGTGGCGTCACCGACTTCGAGCAGGATGCGGGTGCCGGTCCTGACTCCGATGCCGGGCATCGAGG
>NZ_BAFR01000240.1 GCF_000308435.1 Nocardia araoensis NBRC 100135
TCTGGGTATTGGAGTCGACCGTGAACGAGGTCGCCGGGGTAGCGCCGAAGCCGACCGCGGTAGCCGTCGACAACCCGAGGCCAGTGATGACGACCGTCGTCCCACCGGCTGCCAGACCCGCGTTCGGGACCACCGCAGTCAGGGTGGGGACCGCGATGTAGGTGTAGGCGATGCCATTGCTGGTTCCGCCCGCTGTGGTGACGGTGACGGATACCGTTCCGGTTCCTGCGGGTGCGACGGCGGTGATCTGGGTGGCGGAGTTGACGGTGAACGAGGTCGCCGGTGTACCACCGAAGTTCACTGCTGTGGCTCCGGACAGGTTGGTTCCGGTGAGGACGACCGTCGTCCCGCCCGACACCGGACCCACGTTCGGGACCACCGCGGTGAGGGTCGGAACCGGAATGTAGGTGTAGGGCAGGCCGTTGCTGGTTCCGCCCGCTGTGGTGACGGTGACGGATACCGTTCCGGTTCCTGCGGGTGCGACGGCGGTGA
>NZ_BAFR01000239.1 GCF_000308435.1 Nocardia araoensis NBRC 100135
CTCGATTGGGGTGAGTTTGCCGAGTCCGCGTTGTCGCCGTTTGCGGTGGTAGGTTCTCTCGATCCAGGTCACGATCGCCAGACGCAGTTCGGCCCTGGTCGACCAGCGCTGCCGGTCGAGCACATTGCGCTGGAGCAGCGCGAAGAACGACTCCATGGCAGCGTTGTCACCACATGCTCCGACCCTTCCCATGGAACCGCGCAAACCATTGCGGGACAGCAGGCTGACGAACCTTCGTGACCGGAATTGGCTGCCTCTGTCGGAGTGCACGATCGTGCCGGCCGGTGCCCGCACCGCGATGGCATTGCTCAAAGCGTTGACCGCCAGTGAGGCCTTCATGCGCGAGTCGATGCTGTAGCCGACGATCCTGTTGGAATAGCAGTCCTTGATCGCGCACAGATACAGCTTGCCCTCGCTGGTGGGATGCTC
>NZ_BAFR01000238.1 GCF_000308435.1 Nocardia araoensis NBRC 100135
CACCGTGTCGCGGGTGCCGCGGCGCGGGATGTACCCGGTGATACGACGTTGCCGCAGGTCGGCATACACGCGCGGATAGTCGTAGCCCTTGTCCGCGATCAGTGCCTTGATCCGGTAGCGTGGCCGACCCGCTCTGCCGCGCAGCGGCCGGACCCGGTCGAGCAACTCGGGCAGCATCAGGTGGTCGTTGACGTTGGCACCCGACAGCGCGACCGCGAGAGGTAGCCCGTTTCCGCAGGTCAGGATGTGGTGTTTCGAGCCGGTCTTGCGGCGGTCGACCGGGCTCGGGCCGGTCGCGGCGCACCTTTTTTTCGCCCGCACATGCGAGGCGTCGGCGATGACCCGGTCGAA
>NZ_BAFR01000237.1 GCF_000308435.1 Nocardia araoensis NBRC 100135
ACCCACACCACCCACCACACTGCCCGACCTCCTCACCACCACCGCCCACAACCACCCCCACCACACCGCCCTCACCCACAACAACCACCACCTCACCTACCAACAACTCGACCAACACTCCAACCACCTCGCCCGCCAACTCCTCCACCACCACATCGGCCCCGAAGACGTCGTCGCCATCGCCATCCCCCGCTCCCCCGAAACCATCCTCGCCATCTGGGCCATCACCAAAACCGGCGCCGCCTTCCTCCCCATCGACCCCACACACCCCACCCAACGAATCACCCACATCACCACCAACTCCCACACCACCCTCGGCATCACCACCACCA
>NZ_BAFR01000236.1 GCF_000308435.1 Nocardia araoensis NBRC 100135
CGCAAGCTCCTCGATCTGGACCGTGAGATCAAAGACACCGACAAACTCATCACGACCCGATTCCGGGAGCACCCGTGGGCGGCCATCATCGAATCCCTGCCCGGCATGGGCCCCGGGCTCGGGGCGGAATTCCTCGTCGGCACCGGCGGTGACCTCGCTAATTTCGCCAGCGCGGGCCGTTTGGCCTCCTACGCCGGGCTGGTCCCGGTCTCTCGCGATTCGGGCCGCGTCAGCGGCAATCTGCACCGCCCGAAACGCTACAACCGGCGCATGCGGCGCGTGTTCTTCATGGCCGCCCTGTCCAGCCTGCGCTACGA
>NZ_BAFR01000235.1 GCF_000308435.1 Nocardia araoensis NBRC 100135
GGACGCTCCGGCTGCTGATTGAGAGCTTGTTGCGGTCGTCGCTGGTTAGGGATCTGACGGCGGGGTTGTCCACGGGCTGGAACTGCAAGGTCAGGAGCATGTGGGTGGCAACTCGCCCTCAGATCTGGGTCGGGATCGATGTCGGCAAGCACGCGCATCACGCGTGCGGGGTCGATGAGACCGGCAAGACGGTGTTCAGTCAGAAGTTCGGTAATGACCAGGCCGCGATCGAGGCGTTGATCGCCCGTGCCGGCCAGGCCGCCGACCGGGTGTGGTGGGCGATCGATCTGACCAGCCCGATGGC
>NZ_BAFR01000234.1 GCF_000308435.1 Nocardia araoensis NBRC 100135
ATCGACGGCGGCCGTCCCGGCCGGGGTTCGTCGGCGAGCCCGGCCAAGCCGTGCTCGATGAACCGTTTTCGCCACTTCGCCACGGTCATCGGCGTGACACCGACCGCTGCCGCCACATGCGCGTTCGCTGCTCCAGGCTCCGCGCACGCCAGCACGATCCGGCACCGTAACGCATACGCCTGCGTCGACGTCGCCGCCCGCGCACCCCGCACCAACTCCCGACGCTGAGCCTCGGTCACCACCAAATCCGGGCCCGATCTCGGCCGCCCCGTCCTCGCCACCGCCGAATCCTACAA
>NZ_BAFR01000233.1 GCF_000308435.1 Nocardia araoensis NBRC 100135
GATCAAACGGTGACGTATGTGCCGGGCCGGGTGGTGAATTCGATGACCGGCAGCTTCCGCGGCGAGGGGAAGACCGACGCCAAGGACGCGCGAGTGATCGCGCAGAGCGCCCGTCTGCGCGAGGACCTGAACCAGGTCGTGATGCCTGATGAGCTCGTGGTCGGACTGACCCAGCTGACCAGCTACCGCACCGACCTGATGGCTGACTGGGTGGCCGGGATCAACCGGTTGCGTGCCATGCTCGGGTCGATCTTTCCCGCGTTGGAAGCCGCGTTCGACTTCGC
>NZ_BAFR01000232.1 GCF_000308435.1 Nocardia araoensis NBRC 100135
GATCAGACGGTGACGTATGTGCCGGGCCGGGTGGTGAATTCGATGACCGGCAGCTTCCGCGGCGAGGGGAAGACCGACGCCAAGGACGCGCGAGTGATCGCGCAGAGCGCCCGTCTGCGCGAGGACCTGAACCAGGTCGTGATGCCTGATGAGCTCGTGGTCGGACTGACCCAGCTGACCAGCTACCGCACCGACCTGATGGCGGATTGGGTGGCCGGGATCAACCGGTTGCGTGCCCTGCTCGGGTCGATCTTTCCCGCGTTGGAGGCCGCGTTCGACTTCGC
>NZ_BAFR01000231.1 GCF_000308435.1 Nocardia araoensis NBRC 100135
CCGTCCGGACGCGGTCGCGATCCGTTCCGGGGAGCGGTCGCTGACGTTCGGTGAGTTGCATGGGCGGGCGAATCGGGTGGCGCGGGCGTTGATCGCGCGGGGTGCGGGTCCGGAGTCGTTGGTGGCGGTGGCGGTGGGGCGGACGGAGGAGTTGCCGGTCGCGTTGTTGGGGGTGTTGATCGCGGGTGCGGCGTATCTGCCGATCGATACCGGGTATCCGGTGCAGCGGTTGGAGTTCATGCTCGAAGACGCCGCCCCGGTGTGTGTGCTGACCAC
>NZ_BAFR01000230.1 GCF_000308435.1 Nocardia araoensis NBRC 100135
CGCTTGAAATCCGACGTGCACCAGCGCCTCTCGCGGTCCGGCCACTTGCCGCGTTCGGCGACGCGGTCGAGTAGATCGCAGCCGGTACGGGCCACCAGTTCATGACGCAGCCGATAGTGTTCGGCGTGCTCACGAGCGAGCTCGACCGTGCCCGGCCAATCCGAGCGTCCCATGTCGGCATGTACCGTCGTGACCCGGTCGAGAACACCGGTCTTGGAGAACAGTTCTGCGAGGACATCCAGAAGGGCCTGGCTGTCCTTGCCGCCACTGA
>NZ_BAFR01000229.1 GCF_000308435.1 Nocardia araoensis NBRC 100135
GCTGCCCAACGACGACGGACGGGCCGCGGTGGCGGTCCAACAGCTTCGGCGTAACGGTCGGGCCTACCGAACCGTACCCTAGTTCGGCCCGGGGTCCCTTCCGACCCCGTCGGTCCGGCCCGGTAAGGCCCCCCGGCCGGACCGGGCCGACGGTAGGACCGTCGGGTCGAACGGACCGGTACGTTCGGGAACGGGTACGAACGGTCGACCCGACCTAGGGGGTACGGTACCC
>NZ_BAFR01000228.1 GCF_000308435.1 Nocardia araoensis NBRC 100135
GAACCGGACTCCGCTGATCCTGGTCGCCGGGATGTGCACCCCAGCCGAGATCAGGACAGCCGGAATCGACGGTGTCACAACACATCTCACCGAACACGGGGCCTGGAAACCGGGCATCGCCAAGACTGCCGCTGCCGCCCTCGACGCCGCCGGACGCCAGAGCCTGGCCCTGCCCGGTGAGACCGACACCGCGATGCTGGTCAAACGCATCGCA
>NZ_BAFR01000227.1 GCF_000308435.1 Nocardia araoensis NBRC 100135
TACCAACCGAACGGTACGGGTCCCCGGACCCGACGTCGTTCCGTACCCTACGGTCGGTCCCGGTTCCCGGTACCCGACCCGGACCGGGTACCGGTACTAGTACGTAACCCTTACCCCTAACCGTTAACGGGTTCCGGACTACTTACCGTAAACGTAAAGTTAACGTTAAACCTTAAACTTTACGTTTAACGGTAACGACCTAACTTA
>NZ_BAFR01000226.1 GCF_000308435.1 Nocardia araoensis NBRC 100135
AAGACGGTGCTGACCGATATCGGTGCGGTGCCGGTGAGCGTGCCGCGCGACCGTAACGGCAGTTTCGAGCCGAAGATCGTCCCGAAACACGCCCGCCGGCTGGCCGGGTTCAACGAGCAGATCTTGTCGCTGTATGCCCGCGGCATGTCGGTGCGCGACATCCGCTCCCACTT
>NZ_BAFR01000225.1 GCF_000308435.1 Nocardia araoensis NBRC 100135
ACTAGGACCGGACGGGCTGCTGACGCAGCTGACCCAAAGAGTGCTCAACCGGGCATTGGACGCGGAATTGACCGAGCATCTGGGGTATGAGAAGGGCGATCCGGCCGGCCGCGGTTCGGGCAACAACCGCAACGGTTGGACGTCG
>NZ_BAFR01000224.1 GCF_000308435.1 Nocardia araoensis NBRC 100135
CCGTCGCGCAGCAGTGCCCACAGCACGTCGACCAGGCGTCGGGCCAGGGCTAGGAGGGCTTGGGTATGGATGAGTCGCTCCCCGCGTTTTCGGTCGTAGAACCGCCGCGAGGGCCCGTTG
>NZ_BAFR01000223.1 GCF_000308435.1 Nocardia araoensis NBRC 100135
TCCCTAAGTTTGTAGGTGTCTGGGGTTGGTGCCCTGGATGCCCAGGGCGGTGGGGTGTAGCTGATGGTTGTTTGCCTCTATCGAGGCTTGAAAGGACTGGCTGCCCCGCCGTGCT
>NZ_BAFR01000222.1 GCF_000308435.1 Nocardia araoensis NBRC 100135
AACACGGCGGGGCAGCAAGTCCTATCAAGCCTCGATAGAGGCAAACAACCATCAGCTACACCCCACCGCCCTGGGCATCCAGGGCACCAACCCCAGACACCTACAAACTTAGGG